>NZ_JBVJPY010000067.1:0-1080 GCF_055609145.1 Streptomyces sp. NPDC036822 | reverse complement strand
CTAGGGCCTGTGTGATGTCGTGATCATTGGGTGCTCTTGAGCAGGTCGTCGATCCAGATCATTGCGGCGCGGAGGTGGAGACCGGCGAGGTAGCTGTCCGGTGTCTTGTCGTACCGGGTGGCGATGCCTCGCCAGGCCTTCAGCTTGTTGATCAGGCGTTCGACCGTGTTCCGCTGTTTGTAGAGGTCGGCATCGTGGCTGACGGGCCGGCCGCCTCGTGTGCCCTTCCTCTTGCGGTTGGCGGCCTGATCCTTCTTCTCGGGAATGACGGCCTTGATACCGCGTCTGCGCAGGTAGGAGCGGTTGCCTCGGGACGAGTAGGCCCTATCCGCGGCGACCGCGCCGGGCCTGGTCTGGGGACGGCCCACAGGCAGGCGGACCCTCACCCTCGCGAGGACGGGGATGAACTGCGGGCTGTCCCCGGCCTGCCCGGCGGTCAGGACCAGCGCGAGCGGACGGCACCTGCGGTCGGCGGCGAGGTGAATCTTGCTGGTCAGTCCGCCCCGGGACCGGCCGAGCAGGGCCTCCTTCAGGCGGAGGTTGCGTCGGCGCCGCAAGCGCCGACGCTCGGCCTGTCCGTTTCGTTCCTCCGTGCTGCCCCTTTTTGTCGGGCTGTCTCCTGCTCCTGCGCGGCTTCTTCCAGGGCCGACATGAGGTGCTTGCTGACGCGGAGCCCTGCGGCGTCGTGGTGGGCGCGGACCGTGGTGGAGTCCACGCTGACCAGCGACAAGTCCGTTCTGCCCGCGCGGGCAGCCTCGGCGATCAGGCCTTCCAGCAGGGCGGTGAAGACACCGGCGTCCCGCCACACCCGAAAGCGTCCGTAGACAGTGGCCCAGGGCCCGAACTCGGCAGGCATCTCCCGCCACTGACCACTGGACCGAAACCGCCAGATCACGCCCTCGAACTGCTCCCGCAACCGCTCCGGGTACGGGCCGTACCTACCAATCGGCAGATACGGCTCGATGAACTTCCACTGAGCATTAGTGAGTTGCCTCCGGGTCACGACCACAGTCCTACCGGATCCCACTCCGCGCAGAGTGAAGAACTCAGAAGCTGATCACGACATCACACAGTCCCTAG
>NZ_JBVJPY010000066.1:0-1163 GCF_055609145.1 Streptomyces sp. NPDC036822 | reverse complement strand
TCGCCTCGATTCAGCGGTTGGTGACGGTGTGTTGGATGGCTGCGCGGGGGTTGTCCCAGAACATGGTGTCGATCTGGTGGTCGGTGAGGCCGATGGAGGTCATGTTCTTGCGTTGGCGGTCGGGTCCGCTCTGGCCTGCGGCGACTTTGCCGTCGTCGCGGCGCCAGAGGAGGTTGCCGTCGTCGGCGAGGGGTTCGCGGGCCATGGTGGCGATCTCGGTGTGATCGGTCAGGACGATCATCTTGTCGGCGCCGAGGTAGTCGACGGTCTTGCGGACGATGTCGATGTCGACGTGGTAGCCGTCGAAGTTGATGCAGGGGAAGAGTTTGCCTTCCTGGGCGGCGTGGATCATCTCCGCCGGGACGGGTCCCAGGAGGTCGGGAAGTGTCCGGCGGTTCCATTCCGCATCGAGGATCCGGGGCAGTTCCGTGGCGCGCAGTGCCTGTTCTTCGGGGGTGCGGTAGGCGTGGCGGAAGTTGCGCGGCATGTCGTTGTAGAGGTGGTCGGTCAGGATCAGGAAGGGGGAGGAGGTGTAGCGGGAGTGGAGGAAGTCGATGACGTCGCGCATGCGGCGGGCGCTGCGCTGGGGTGCGTCGCGGTGGAAGTGGCCCAGGGCGATGCGGCAGCCGTTGTCGTAGAAGGCGACCAGCAGGTCGGCGAAGGTGAAGCCGGGGGCGATGTCGTCGTGGAGTTCCATGGCGTCGGGGGCCATGACGATGTAGCGCAGGCCGTGCCGGCCCAGGGCGGCCAGGCGGCGCCATTCCCCGGCGGTGGGCGTCCACACTCCGGCGCGGGGTATCCCGCCTTCGGGGCCCAGCATCGGCCCTTCCACCGCGAAGCCGCGGATCCGGGTCGAGGGCAGCTCGGCCCGGTAGGCGCCGTAGGCGGTCACCAGCTCCTCGAAGGCGTCCATCGCCGGCCGGCGCAGATACACCGTGGGAAGGATCTCCAGCCCGCGTTCCTCGGTCAGCGTCTCCAGCACCGGGAGGTCGGCTGCGCTCATCTCGGAGAAGTCGACCTCACCAAGACCGTGAAAGTGGTAGAGGAAAGACTGCGACACGTGAGGGGCCTCCCAAGTCCGTGGCGATACTCCGCTCGGGACGACCCATCCGGGGCCCCCGAACGCGATCACACTAACAAACAAGCCTCCGCCGACCCAGAGT
>NZ_JBVJPY010000065.1:0-1328 GCF_055609145.1 Streptomyces sp. NPDC036822 | reverse complement strand
AGGATGAAAAAGGCTCAGTGAGCTTCTTCAGAACGGCTCCGATCGGGTGACGGCTGCGTCTCGCGACGCCGACTGCTGTCGCAGCTCAGAAGCCACTCAACCGAGAAGAGCCGTCCACCCCCTGGTGTGACCGCTGAAGAAGCTCAGTGAAGGACTTCCCTGTCTGGATGGTCCCGGCCTGTGCGTTCGAGCCCGGTCGGGGTGTGAGCTGGGGGGCATGGATCGACAACCAGCGCAGCAGAGCCGCGGCGCGCACCCCGGACCGAGTGGAGCAGCTGTCCGAGATCGGCATGCGGTGGGCGTAGCACGGCAGGAGAGAACCCCTCGTGATCAATAGTCTCGCGCGGGAGTCCGGACCCGGACATGGCACTCCGCGATAAGTTCTTCATCCCCGACCTGATCATGCACGTTCGACGACACATCTCCAGGAGCCACCCGTGAACGACAAGATCACTCTCCACGGCCAGCAGGACCTCGATGCCCTGGTCGAGTTCGTACGGGCACGCTCACTTGAAGCGCGCAACCAGGCTGGCAGCACCGTCAAGGACACCGGCCCGGCTCTCTACGACGGCGTCCGCCGGCTCACCAATGCCTTCGACATCGCCCTTGCCAACCTCGCCGGACAACTCACCTTCGAACTGCAGCATGGCAACAGGCACCGCGCCGATTCGCTCTGGGAATCCCTGAGCCGGGCAGCGACAGAATGGGCCGACCACCCCTCCTTCCACGACGAGTGGCGATGGACCCCGTAGGCACCCGGCCCCAGCAAACCAGGAACCAGCAAGACCAGTTTGCTGAGCTAGGGCACCGCTCGGGCGGTGGGCGGGGCTCGGAAGGGTGATCTTGCGGACGGCCTCGCCGGGTTCGAGTTTAAGCAAGCAGGTGTTGATGGCGAGGGTCTTGCCGAAGCCGGGACCGCCGTGGATGCGCACCATCGCGCGGGCAGCGACCTTGTCGCGGAGGTGCTCCCGGGCAGTGAGCAGAGCCCGGGTGGTGACCACGGATGCGTCAGGCAGATCGACGTACTAGTAGGTGGCCGCGGTCACGAGGCGTCTCCGTCTTCGGCGGTGGTGAAATGTGCGACGTGCCTGCCCGGGCCGTCGGGGACCGCAGGGGCGGGCTCACAGCTGGAGGTGAGCGGGGCGGGCCGGCCCGGCGTGATCAGCGCTGCCAAGGAAGCTGGGGTGCGCCAGTCGGCCGGGGACGCGGCAAGCGGAACGATGTCGGGCAGCGCGAGCCGGTGCTGGCCGCGTGGCGTTTCGATCGCCGTGGCAGGGCCCTGGATTTCGGCCGGCCGCCCGAGCATGACCTGCGCGACATCATGGACG
>NZ_JBVJPY010000064.1:0-1381 GCF_055609145.1 Streptomyces sp. NPDC036822 | reverse complement strand
GGGTCTGTCAAACGAGCGGTGTAACTCGGGTTGTTGAGAGTTACTGTCGGGCTGCGGAGAGCCGGCCGTCGAAGGTGATGTCGAAGGCGTTCAGGGCGGTTTTCCAGCGCATGGTCCAGCGGGCCTGGCCCTTGCCGGTCGGGTCCAGCGACATGATCGCCATGAAGACGCACTTCAGGGCGGCCTGCTCATTCGGGAAGTGGCCGCGGGCTTTCACCGCCCGTCGGATCCGCGCGTTCACGGACTCGATCGCGTTGGTGGTGCAGACGATGCGGCGGATCTCGGTGTCGAACCGGAGGAACGGGGTGAACTCCTCCCACGCGTTCTCCCAGAGCCGGACGATCGCCGGATACTTCTTGCCCCACTGGTCGGCGAACTCCGCGAACCGTTCGAGTGCGGCGTCCTCGGTCGCGGCGGTGTAGACGGGCTTGAGGAGCTTGGCGATCTTGTCCCAGTCCTGGCGGGCGGCATAGCGGAAGGAGTTCCGCAGCAGGTGGACCACGCAGGTCTGCACGATCGTCTTCGGCCATACGGTCTCGACGGCGTCGGGCAGGCCTTTGAGGCCGTCGCAGACGAGCATGAGGACGTCGTTCACGCCGCGGTTCTTGATCTCGGTGAGGATGTGCATCCAGTGCTTGGCGCCTTCGCCGCCGTCGCCGGCCCACAGCCCGAGGATGTCCCGCCGGCCCTCGGCCGTGACTGCCAGGGCGACGTAGATGGGCCGGTTGGCGACCGCACCGTCGCGGATCTTCACGTGGATCGCGTCGATGAAGACCACCGGATAGACGGTGTCGAGGGGCCGGTTCTGCCATTCGGCCATGCCCTCGAGGACCTTGTCGGTGATCGTGGAGATCGTCTGGCGCGACACCTCGGCGCCATAGACCTCCGCGAGGTGGGCCTGGACCTCACCGGTCGTCAGACCCTTCGCGGCGAGTGAGATGACCATCTCGTCCACGCCGGACAGCCGCTTCTGCCGCTTCTTGACGATCTTCGGCTCGAAGGAGCCCTCGCGGTCGCGGGGCACGGATATCTCCACCGGGCCGACATCGGTCAGCACGGTCTTGGCCCGGGCGCCGTTGCGTGAGTTGCCGCCGTTCTTCCCCGCCGGATCATGCTTGTCATAGCCGAGGTGGTCGGTGATCTCACCCTCGAGAGCGGACTCCAGGAGCCGCTTCGTCAGCTGCTGGAGCAGGCCGCCCTCGCCGGTCAGCTGCAGGCCCTCGGCCTGAGCCCGACCCACGAGCTCGTCGATCAGCCTGTCATCCACGGATTTCACCGAAGCGGCCTCAGACGGCTCGTCGGACTCGATCTCGGTCACGTTGCTGCTGGTCATCGATGCATCTTCCATGATCGGGAGTTACACCGAACGTTTTACAGTCCC
>NZ_JBVJPY010000062.1:0-1893 GCF_055609145.1 Streptomyces sp. NPDC036822 | reverse complement strand
TGTGTCTTGCCCACTCCCGGCGGCCCGAGCAGGGCGGCGTTGGCCTTGGCCTCGACGAACGACAACGTGGCGAGGTCCTTGACCTTGCGCGGGTCGAGCTCGGGCTGGAATGAGAAGTCGTAGTCGTCCAGCGTCTTGTGGTGAGGCAGTTTCGAAATCCGTAGGCCGGTGCGGAAGCGGCGGTCGTCACGGACGGCGAGTTCTTCGGAGAGGACCAGGTCGATGAAGTCGAGGTAGCCCATCTTGGCCTCGTCGGCCCGCTGGGCGTACTGGGTCAGGGCCTCGGCCAGGTGGGGCAGTCCCAGCTTGCCGGCCGTGTTGCGGATGCGGGTGGAGACCAGCTCGCTCAAGACGATTCCTTCGTGCTCGGCTTGGTGGTGAAGGGGCGGGTGCCGGTCAGCTCGTCATAGACCGACAAAGGCCGGCGGCCGACCTCGACCTGGGTGACCGCGGCCCGGTTCAGCAGTGCCGCCAGCGGCCCTGCCTGCGAGGCCGAGGCGTCGCGGCGGCGGGGCCGCGGCAGGCTCCCCTCACCGGTGGTGACGCGACGGCCGGCGCCCGTGGGCAGGCCGTCCCAGTGCTTCTCATCCACGATCCGGGCGCCTCGGCCAACCGCCCGGGGATGGACGGCCAGCAGGGTCTCGCCGTTGCGGTCGGGGCCGGTGGCATGCAGCATGACCTGGGACTTCGTGGCCCTGACTTCGACCAGCTGACGGGGGCGGACCTTGCGGGCCGGCACCGAATAGAGATTGGCGTCGAAGGCGACCAGACAGTCCTTGCCGACGTGGCGCAGATGCCGCTGAGTGACCACATAGGGCATCTGCGGCAGCGGGCGCAGGGCGACGTGGTCGCGGATCGCCCTGAGACCGATGACCTCGCCGTGGGTGCCGTGCACCTTCGCCCGCCGCAGCGGCACCCAGGCGGTGAACGCGGCGTTGAGCTCTTCGACCGAGGAGAAGGCCCGTCCGGCCAGGACGTGGTCGCGGACGATCAGCACCTGTCGCTCGACCCGACCTTTGCCCGTGGGCCGGTAGGCGGCCAGCACGTCGGGATCGAAGTCGTAGTGCCCGGCGAAGGCGACGGCCTCCGGATGCAGCGGAACGGCCTCACCTGGTGCGACATGCCGGCGGACCACCGTTTTGGTGCGGTCGTAGACGATCGACATCGGGACACCGCCGAAGTGGGCGAACGCCTGGCGGTGGCAGTCGAAGAAGGTGGCCAGGTCCTGGCTGGTGGTGAAGCAGCAGAACGGATCACGCGAGTAGGACAAGGTCATGTGGAACGAGTAGACCTTCGGGATTCCGACGTGGGCGAGGATCTTTCCCTCGTCACCCCAGTCGACCTGGGCCTGAGCCCCCGGGACTACCTCGAACCTGCGGTGGAGACCGGCCAGCTCGCTCGGGCTGATGCCCAGTTCCTCCGCGATGCGGGGTCTGGCTTCCTGCAAGTACATCTTGATCCGCTGGTAGCTGCCGGTGAACCCGTACTCGGCCACCAGGCGCTCGTGGATCACGGCCCCTTTGAGCAGGATCTCGGCCCGCAGCATCGCGTCGATCAACGGCGCGACCTCATCCACGATCCGCCGGTATGGCTGCCCGTTGGGAGCCCTTCGCGGTGGCGCGACCGGAGTCTCGCCCGACAGGTACTTGGCGACCGTGCGCCGGTTCAGCCCGGTCTCCTTCGCGATCTCCCGCAGGCTCATCGCACCGGACTCGTACAGGCCGCGAAACCGCCTCAACTCCAACCAGCGATGCGGATCCAAGACCACTCTCGCCGCCCTCCACCGACCCCGAACAGGACGACAGAAGACTCGCGCGACACCAACCTCACCGCATCAAGAACGGTGCACTTTCATCCGTACGCGGTGGTGCACGTTCACTTGTACGCCGACAC
>NZ_JBVJPY010000061.1:0-2012 GCF_055609145.1 Streptomyces sp. NPDC036822 | reverse complement strand
CGGGCCTGTTCCTCGAACCGTACGGTCAGCGGCCTGTCGTCCACCGCGACCCGCGTGCCCGGCCACGCCTCCAGCACCCGCCGCCGCTCGTCGTCCGCCATCGGCTCCAGCTCGGACAGCCGCGTACGGGGAGCCGACACGGCCTGCTCCAGGGTGCGGCGGAGCATCGCGGTCATCCGCTCCACGGTGGCCCGCTCGAAGACGTCCTCGCTGTAGAGCACCGTTCCCGCCAGCCCGGCCGCTCCCGGGCCGCCGACGCCGGCACCGGTGTGCAGCAGGAACTCCAGGTCGAACTTGACGGCCCCCGTCACCACCGGCTCGGCCGCCCCCGTCCGCACTCCGGGGAACTCCGGCGCGGGCGCCGGGCCCCGCTCCACGGCCAGGCACACCTGGAACAGCGGATGACGGGCCAGCGAGCGCACCGGATTGACGGCCTCCAGGACGAGGTCGAAGGGCGCGTCCTGGTGGGCGAAGGCGTCGAGGTCCGTGGCCCGCACCCGGTGCAGCAGCTCCCGGAACTCCGGATCGCCCGACGTGTCCGTACGCAGCACCAGCGTGTTGACGAAGAACCCCACCAGCCCGGCCAGGCCCTCCTCCGAGCGTCCCGACACGGGCGATCCGAGCGGGATGTCCGTGCCCGCGCCGAGCCGGGACAGGGTGGTCGCGAGCGCCGCCTGCACGACCATGAAGGGGGTGCACCGCTCCGCCCGCGCCAACTCCGCGACCGCTCGGCCGAGTTCCGGCCCGTAGTCCACCTCCACCGCCCCGCCGCGCTGCCCGGCCACCGGCGGACGCGGCCGGTCGTGCACCAGCCTCAGCTCCTCGGGGAGCCCGGCGAGAGCCTTACGCCAGTACGCCAGCTGTTCGTCCAGGACCGGCCCGGCGACCGCGGAGCGCTCCCACAGCGCGTGGTCGGTGTACGAGACCGGCAGCGACGGCCAGGCGGGGCGGCGGCCGTCCCGCCGCGCCGCGTAGGCCTCGGACAGGTCCGCGAACAGCGGCCGCAACGACTGCCCGTCCGTGGCGATGTGGTGCAGCAGCACCAGCAGCACCGCCGACTCGGGACCGGAACGCACCAGGGTCACCCGCAGCGGTGTCTCGGCCGCGAGGTCGAAGACGTGCCCCGCCACCGCCCGCACCTCCGCTTCCACCTCCTCCGGAGCGACCTCACGAACCGCGAAAGGCACCTCGCCGACCGGGTCCACCACCTGGTGGGGCTCGCCGCCGGCCACGGCGATCCGGGTCCGCAGCGGTTCGTGGCGGTCCGCCAGGTCATGGAACGCGGCGCGCAGCGCGCTCACGTCCAGCGGCCCGTCCAGGCGGACCGCCATCGGCACGTTGTAGGCGGTGCCCCCTGCTTCCAGCCCGTTCACCAGCCACAACCGCTGCTGGGCGAAAGACAGCGGCATGCGCTCCGGGCGCTGTCGCGGAGGCGTCCGTGGCGGCAGCGCCGGGCGCCGCCCGGTCACGTCGGCGAGATGCGCGGCCAGCCGGGCCGGGGTGGAGTGCCGGAACACCTCGCGCAGGCCCAGCCGGGCGTCCAACGCCGAGGCGAGCCGGTTCGCGAGCCGCGCGGCGAGCAGCGAATGCCCGCCGAGCTCGAAGAAGTCGGCGTCCGCCGACGGCGGTCCTTCGACGCCCAGGACCTCGGCGAACTCGGCGCAGACGATCTCCTCCAGCGGAGTACGGGGCGGCCGGCCGCCGTCCCCGGCCACCGGGGCGGTGGGTTCCGGAAGGGCCCGTTTGTCGATCTTGCCGTTGGGGGTGAGGGGGAGCCGGTCGAGGGGGACGACGAAGGCGGGGACCATGTGGTCCGGCAGCCGTTCGCGCAGCCAGGCCCGCACCGCGCCCGGCTCCGGCGCCGGCCCCTCCGGCGCGGCCGTCACGTACGCCGTCAGCCGCCCCTCTCCGTACGTCACGGTGGCTTGGGTGAGGTGGGGGTGGGTGGTGAGGAGGGTTTCGATTTCGGTGGGTTCGACGCGGAAGCCGCGGATTTTGATTTGTGTGTCGGT
>NZ_JBVJPY010000060.1:0-2242 GCF_055609145.1 Streptomyces sp. NPDC036822 | reverse complement strand
CCGAACTCCACGACGCCTTCGTCTCCCTGGCCTGCAGCCTCATCTGCTGGAGACGTCTCAAGAAGCACAACTCATGATCGTGTTACGAGCTCTAACGGCCGTGCTTGACCAGCGATACTGTTGGCCGGGCGGACCGCGGCCAGCACACTCCCGATCCGCTCCGGACGCGTCGACCAGCACGAAAAGACCGCCGATACCTCTCAGACAGAAAGAGCGATCTTCACCGGGCGCCGTCGACAGCACCCGCAACACCGCCGTGAGCTCCGCCTCGCTCCGGCGGGCACGGTGTGTGGGACGAGGGCGGCGGCTCCGAGACCGAGCGGTCGTCGGCCCGGGCGCCCGTACGCACGCGACGCCACGCCTGTACGCGCCTCAAGGGGCACACCCCCACGGGAATTCGCACAGAAGCAGTGCCTCAGAGGCAGAGCTGTACACGAGCTTGTCAGTTGATCTCTACCGTTCCTCTACCGTTCCATAGCTGGTGCCCGTGGCGTCGTCCTCGCCACCGCCGAGGGCGCTGTTGTCCTTCCAGGGCAAAAGTTCCTGGTCACGTCCCGCAGCAAGGACATGGTCCGCTCTACTCCCCGCCACAGGAGCATGGCTCTCACCGCTTTCTGGCCCTCCTCCGTCCAAGAGGCGTGACACCTCTTGGACACTCATACGCTGCACAGGCTTCGCCCTTGCGCCCGGACGGGCCAGCATCCTCTTGACCTCTTCTGGGTCGCGATTCTTCCGGTTTTCCACAATTGCCCGCGCCTCTGCTAGCTGCGCGGCACGACTGTTTTCCGAATATAGCTGCGGACTCCGGTCAAAGACGACTTTCTTCTTACTCACCCAGCGCCTGAACAGTTCCGCGATCTTGGCATGATCGTAGTCGGAGTAGACGGCTATCTTCCCCGGACCAGAAATGCCACCACCTTCCAGCTTCGCGGACTGGCCTGACCCGATAACCACCAGTCCGTACTCTCGCAGAAAATCCTCCATGCGACCGGGATCATCACCCATTTTCAATACCGCGACGCCTTCCACTCCGTACGCGTTTCGGAAAACCTTGAACCATCTCCAGTCGTTTCCATTGGCCGGCGAGAACTTGAGCACCTCATTATTATTCCGGTACAGATCATCCCAAAACTCTTGAACTTCCTGAGGGCTCTTGATCACCTCTGCCGACCGAGCTTCCTTCACAGCTTGGTCCCGGACGGCCCCCACGGCCTGCTGGACGTGGAGCTGAGTGTCCTTGCTCGTGTGGTCGTGAGCGGAATGCGGGTTCTTAAGCGTAACCTCCCTGGAGTGCAAGATCATGGCTTGAGTGAAGAAGACGGCAAGCAAATTCGCTCGACTGGACAACTCTGCCATCCATTGCGAATGGGAGTCCTGGTTCGCACCGAGCAGACCTACGAACACTTCACGGAATTCGCGGCCTTGGACACTCTCCCCCATGAAGTCATAAGCAAGGAAATAGTCTGCGAAATTGGCGGCAGCAAAACCCCAGTGATGCGGAAGGGGCTTCAACCACCACTCGCCGCTTCCTGCAGGACCTCCAAGCAGGTAGTAGGAGAAATACTCGACATCGGGCATCTCTTCCGACCACCCGAAATCTTCCACCAACCCCCGAGAAAGCTCGACGAGTTCAGCGGCAAGATAGGGTGCCGCCTGTTTTACGTAAATCTCGTAGTCATCAGCGGTCACGAATTCGTCGAAGTTCATTCGAACCCTCTCTTTGATCTATCCCGTGGGGGCGATACCGCAGTATCGCCGGAAGCTCTTTTTTGCGTCATGCACATACGGGCAGACATGTGTGAAGAGTTTCCTCGATGGGAGCCCTCAGCCTGATAAACTCCGCCGCTTGATCAATTTCCGTAGCCCCGACTCGAAATTTTTGATCTTGTAGAGGTCGCCGGCGCCGTTCGACAGAGTGCGTTCGACCGATGACAAGGATTCTCAGGCGTGTGCCGCAGATGAAGGTCAGACAGCGGCACTGCACACGGGGACGAGCAGGCTACGGGAGAGCCAGGTCCCCCTGGGTGGCACTCGTGGGCGAGGCGAACATCGGGGACAGCGGCGGCTCCCGCGACCGGGGCTGTAGCTGAGGTTGGCCCTACCGTGACGTCGGGGGAAGAGATGGTCGATCAGCGTGGTCTGGTAGCGATCAGTGAGCCTTTTTCATCCTGCCCCTGAAGGGCTATAAGGCCTGGTCAGCTGGGGTGGTGACGTGGCAGAGCCCCCGGTCGTTGGCGGTGTT
>NZ_JBVJPY010000059.1:0-2375 GCF_055609145.1 Streptomyces sp. NPDC036822 | reverse complement strand
TGAGGACAAGCCCTCGGCCTATTAGTACCGGTCAGCTCCACCCATTACTGGGCTTCCACATCCGGCCTATCAACCCAGTCGTCTACTGGGAGCCTTACCCTCTCAAGGAGGTGGGAATACTCATCTCGAAGCAGGCTTCCCGCTTAGATGCTTTCAGCGGTTATCCCTCCCGAACGTAGCCAACCAGCCATGCCCTTGGCAGGACAACTGGCACACCAGAGGTTCGTCCGTCCCGGTCCTCTCGTACTAGGGACAGCCCTTCTCAATATTCCTACGCGCACAGCGGATAGGGACCGAACTGTCTCACGACGTTCTAAACCCAGCTCGCGTACCGCTTTAATGGGCGAACAGCCCAACCCTTGGGACCGACTCCAGCCCCAGGATGCGACGAGCCGACATCGAGGTGCCAAACCATCCCGTCGATATGGACTCTTGGGGAAGATCAGCCTGTTATCCCCGGGGTACCTTTTATCCGTTGAGCGACGGCGCTTCCACAAGCCACCGCCGGATCACTAGTCCCGACTTTCGTCCCTGCTCGACCCGTCGGTCTCACAGTCAAGCTCCCTTGTGCACTTACACTCAACACCTGATTGCCAACCAGGCTGAGGGAACCTTTGGGCGCCTCCGTTACCCTTTGGGAGGCAACCGCCCCAGTTAAACTACCCATCAGACACTGTCCCTGATCCGGATCACGGACCGAGGTTAGACATCCAGCACGACCAGAGTGGTATTTCAACGGCGACTCCACCATGACTGGCGTCACGGCTTCAAAGTCTCCCACCTATCCTACACAAGCCGAACCGAACACCAATATCAAACTGTAGTAAAGGTCCCGGGGTCTTTCCGTCCTGCTGCGCGAAACGAGCATCTTTACTCGTAGTGCAATTTCACCGGGCCTATGGTTGAGACAGTCGAGAAGTCGTTACGCCATTCGTGCAGGTCGGAACTTACCCGACAAGGAATTTCGCTACCTTAGGATGGTTATAGTTACCACCGCCGTTTACTGGCGCTTAAGTTCTCAGCTTCGCAACCCCGAAAGGTCACTAACCGGTCCCCTTAACGTTCCAGCACCGGGCAGGCGTCAGTCCGTATACATCGCCTTACGGCTTCGCACGGACCTGTGTTTTTAGTAAACAGTCGCTTCTCGCTGGTCTCTGCGGCCACCCCCAGCTCACCGAGTAAATCGGATCACCAGTGATGGCCCCCCTTCTCCCGAAGTTACGGGGGCATTTTGCCGAGTTCCTTAACCATAGTTCACCCGAACGCCTCGGTATTCTCTACCTGACCACCTGAGTCGGTTTAGGGTACGGGCCGCCATGAAACTCGCTAGAGGCTTTTCTCGACAGCATAGGATCATCCACTTCACCACAATCGGCTCGGCATCAGGTCTCAGCCTTAATGTGTGACGGATTTGCCTATCACACGGCCTACACCCTTACCCCGGGACAACCACCGCCCGGGCTGGACTACCTTCCTGCGTCACCCCATCGCTTACCTACTACCACCTTGGGTCAGCGGCTCCACCACTCCCCTTCACCCGAAGGATCCAGGGCGGCTTCACGGCCTTAGCATTAATGGGCTCGATATTGGGCGTTTCAAAGCGGGTACCGGAATATCAACCGGTTGTCCATCGACTACGCCTGTCGGCCTCGCCTTAGGTCCCGACTTACCCTGGGCAGATCAGCTTGACCCAGGAACCCTTAGTCAATCGGCGCACACGTTTCTCACGTGTGTATCGCTACTCATGCCTGCATTCTCACTCGTGAACCGTCCACAACTCGCTTCCGCGGCTGCTTCACCCGGCACACGACGCTCCCCTACCCATCACAGCGGGCGTTGGCCCTCATGCTGCAATGACACGACTTCGGCGGTACGCTTGAGCCCCGCTACATTGTCGGCGCGGAATCACTTGACCAGTGAGCTATTACGCACTCTTTCAAGGGTGGCTGCTTCTAAGCCAACCTCCTGGTTGTCTCTGCGACTCCACATCCTTTCCCACTTAGCGTACGCTTAGGGGCCTTAGTCGATGCTCTGGGCTGTTTCCCTCTCGACCATGGAGCTTATCCCCCACAGTCTCACTGCCGTGCTCTCACTTACCGGCATTCGGAGTTTGGCTAAGGTCAGTAACCCGGTAGGGCCCATCGCCTATCCAGTGCTCTACCTCCGGCAAGAAACACACGACGCTGCACCTAAATGCATTTCGGGGAGAACCAGCTATCACGGAGTTTGATTGGCCTTTCACCCCTAACCACAGGTCATCCCCCAGGTTTTCAACCCTGGTGGGTTCGGTCCTCCACGAAGTCTTACCTCCGCTTCAACCTGCCCATGGCTAGATCACTCCGCTTCGGGTCTTGAGCGCGCTACTGAATCGCCCT
>NZ_JBVJPY010000058.1:0-2966 GCF_055609145.1 Streptomyces sp. NPDC036822 | reverse complement strand
AGAAGTTCCTGGGCAAGCTCGACAAGGAAGTCCCGGCCGACCTCCAGGTCCACCTGATCCTGGACAACTACGCAACGCACAAGACACCCGACATCCAGAAGTGGCTGCTGGACCACCCTCGGTTCCACCTGCACTTCACACCCACCAGTGCGTCGTGGCTGAACCTGGTCGAGCGGTGGTTCGCCGAGCTCACGCAAAAGAAGCTCAGGCGCGGCGTCCACCGCTCCGTCCAATCCCTCGAACGCGACATCCGGTCATGGCCGGCCGACTGGAACAACCAACCCAGGCCCTTCGTCTGGACAAAGACCACCGACGAAATCCTCGACAAACTCGCCGCCTACTGCCACCGAATCTCTGACTCAGGTCACTAGCTTCAGGGCCGTCGTCTCTCGTCTCGCGGCCAGATAGCAATGGCGATCAGCACGGCGGCCCGCACTCCCAGCGGCGTGACCGGCCAGTAATGGGACAGCTCTCCCTTCTGCATGCACCGTGCGCCCCATATCCCGGACATGATCACCGCTCCACCGAGCCAGTAGCGCCATTCGGCCAGCCACTCCCTCAGATCTTTGCGGTCCTGCTCCGAGCCGGTCGGCGCCGGTGCGGGTAAGTCGGCTGTCAACGCAGCAAGTTCATCGGCTGTACGTGCCCGCAGGGCGCGCGTGGCACGGATTTCGTGCTCGTGCGGATCGAGTCGCCCCTCGGCCAGCGCCGCGGCCAGCACGCCGAGCGCCTCGTCGCGGTCGCGGTCCGAGACCCGCACAGCGGGCACCGCAGGCTTACGTCGGCCATCCACCACATGCCTCCTTTCAGCTGCGTGCAGCGCACCTGACGGAAGGTTAGAATACGACTGTATCTTAAAGATGGGAGTGCGACCGATGCCCAAGACCGTCGACAGGGAGGAACAGCGTCGGCAGATCGGTACGGCCCTGCTCCAACTGCTCGCCGAACGCGGCCTCGACGAGGTCAGCGTGCGCACCGTGGCCGCCGCAACGGGCCGTTCCCCCGGCGCCGTTCAGAAGTATTTCCGCACCAAGGACGAGATGCTCACGTTTGCCGCGGAGCTAGCCGGGGAGCGCATCGAGCACCGGATGGCTCAGGTGAACACCGCGCTGCCGCTGCGTAGGCGCTGCGCGACCTGATCCTGACCACGCTCCCCTTGGACTCCGAGAGACGCGCCGAGGCCACCGCGCAACTCGCCTTTGCGGTTTACGCGGCACACCACCCCAGCCTTGCCGCGATCCGGCGGCAGGTCGACCAGGATATCCGTGAGGCACTGGCCGCCTGGCTGGAGTCGGCCGGGCACAAAACCCACACGGCTGTCGTCGCTGATGCCGTCATCGCACTGTCCGACGGCCTGTCGCTGCGCATGCTGTACAGCCCACAGGAGCACGAGCACCTGGTCAAAGTCCTGGATCAGGCGCTGGGCACCCTGATGCGGTGAAAACCCGCTTCGAATGCTCCCGGCCGGTCCGCGTCACCGGCAGGGCATCGCCAACCGCCACAACTTCTGGAACGGTCGCCGTTCTGTGCGGTTGAGGATGAGTGCCGCGGGCCCGGGCGGGTTGTGAAGCAGCCGCAGAACATGGAGAGGCCCACCGGGCGGGGGGGGGTGACCGGGTGGGCCAGGCGAGGACCTCCGACGGGCAAACGCAGGAGCTCGCGGTCGGAGTGTGTCACGACCGGCCTGGATAGGGCAGGGAAACACCGAGGCTTTCAAGGCAGCCGTACGAAATCATGCTGATGGATGAACGGCGCAGTGACGCACGTGCGCCTCCTACCGTCAAGCCGCACGCATGTGTGTCCTGACCGCGGTGTCACAGGTCATCGCGACGGCGCCGAGGACGGCGAACGCCCAGGTCCCCCGGGCGGAATGCACCACCCTGTGATGCCGGCGGTAATCCCGTGCCGGAGGTGTGGCGCAGGGGGATGGTGAGCGCTCGGATCTATCGGTTCGGCGCTACACGGGTCGCCACAATTGACACGCGCACACTGCCCCCCCCACACACACAGGACGGCCGCATGATTGACCACCTCTCCTTGCAGTGCGCTGATCCGGACGAGTCGTCGTCGTTCTACCGGAGGGTTTTCGCCCCGCTCGGGATCACCGAAATCATGCGGCGTGAGACAGATGAGGGTCCCGTCATCGGCCTGGGTGGGACCGAAGGGTTCCCCCGCCTATGGCTCGGTCCGCTCGTCGACACCGGCCACCGCCCCGTGCACCTGGCCCTCGTCGCACCGTCGCGTGAGGCCGTCGACTCCGTGCACTCAGCAGCCCGGGACATCAGCGCAGAGGTGCTCCACTCACCCCGCGTATGGCCGGAATACCACCCTGGCTACTACGGCGTTTTCCTGCGCGACCCCGATGGCAACAACGTAGAGGCAGTGCACCATAGCTGGTGACACCGTCTGATCTCAGATCCAGGGGTGCCACCACGGTCGCTCTCAAAGGGACAGCCATCACCCCGGGACGGCCACACCGCTCGCCAGGAATCGAGCCCCCATCCGAAGGCTCCGCACTTTTCTCGGCCCCAGCCCAGTACTGAGCGCGGTCCACGCGGGCAGCCTGCACACGACACTCTGCGACAACTGGCCGGATGGCGGGTGGGGCCGTTTCACTCGATCGCCGCGCCACAAGGGGTCGAGGGAAAACGGTGTAATGCGTGACTGCTTCACCGGCGGCGCGAGGGCAGTGCGGCTCTGACGGTCAGGATCGCTGTCGGCAGGCCGGCACCCGTCGTGGTCAGGCGCCGGCCCGCTCGCCATAGTCTCAGCACAAGTGAGGGACAACCGCACCCCCGCTTATGCCTTCCGGTTCGGCAATCAGGAGAGGGAGGGGCGGTCCTCGAAGGCTGGGCGAGTCGGCCGCGTGGATCAGTGAGCCTTTTTCATCCTGCCCCTGAAGGGCTATAAGGCCTGGTCAGCTGGGGTGGTGACGTGGCAGAGCCCCCGGTCGTTGGCGGTGTTGA
>NZ_JBVJPY010000057.1:0-3186 GCF_055609145.1 Streptomyces sp. NPDC036822 | reverse complement strand
TGCGACGACCTGCTCGACCTCGCCTCACACTACGCCGATCACCCCGCCTACCCGCGACGGCCCTCAGACGGAGATCGTTTGCGGGACAGCCCTTAGATCTGGACTTCTGAGCAGGAAATACTTGCCCGGTATCTGAGCTCGGCTCATGAATCGGATCACCATCGTGCGCGCAGCGCGCCGTCGCTGTCGGGTAGAACGGCTTGGAGCAGTGGGCTGCGTTCGTCGGTGTAGAGGGACAGGGCGCGGGCCGCTCGCGCGTCGGTTACCAGGGCAGCGAGCTCCTGGTACTGGGTCTCATCGGCGGTCACGTCTCTGATCGTTCCGTCTTTCGTCTCCCAGACGAACTCGATGTGCCATTCGGACGGCAGTGCGGTCAGGACCGCGCCGACGTCGGGTTGCAGGTCGGGCCAGACGGTCAGCAGGGCGCGCGGGCCGAGGCCGGCGCGCACCGCGTTGAGGTTTTCTGTGGTGAGACGGTGCCAGCGTGTGGCGTTGACGATGTGGGTTTCTTCCAGGAGCAGGCCTTGTCGCGTCGCCAGCTCGGTGCATACCGAAGCCCAGAAGCCTTCGTCGGCGGCTTCTGTCACCTCTGGTTCCGCAGCATAGGGGGAGGTCGGCAGCGGTTCCGCGAAGAGGCCGAGTTCCCGCGTACGGGCCACGGCGTCCGTGCAGGGTCGGTCGCTGCCCACGTACACGTACTGGTCCCATCCGACGTGCACGGTAAAAACGTCTCCCGCCTCCAGCCGACACCAGGCGCCCTGCTCACGGAGCATGACGCGGATCAGCTCCAGGGCCACCGCCAAGGGGACCTCGGCCCCGTCGTAGTAACCGGTGAGGTCAGCCGGGAAAAGGCCGCTGAGACCGTGTCCCTCGACCGCCGGCTGGGCACCAAAGTGGACGAGCCCGGGGACGGAGGGCTCACGGATCTCCAGCCGGTCGATGCCCGCAGCTTCCGCGAACGCGGAGATTGCCTCCAGGTACGCGGCCTCGACTGGCCCGTGGTCACTGACCGCCTCCTCCGCGCCCTGGTACCTGTCGTGCTCGTCACGGTCGGCGGGGTCGTACTTCGTGATCCGGTGAACGAAGGCAGGCGGCACGCTACTCCTAGTGCTCTGACCGGGAAGGTTCACCGAGTCGGTGGCCCGTCGATCACGCTCGGCGACACGGTGCGGTGATCCGCACTATAGGATCTTGGGCCCATGACTGGATCCCGGAGGGCTGGGATGGAAGAGCCGCAGATGCGCCTTGGTGCCGACGATGCGTGGCTGGACTTGACTCGGACCGGTGGTGACACCTGGCGACTCAGTGCCAACTGGTGCTCCCGGCTGACAGCCGACTTCACCGCGTACCTCAGTGATGCTGAGGTCGCGGACTTCGCGGGGCAGATGCTCTCGTGTCTGGACGCGGCGTCAGGTGAGGGCTTCTCGGCCGTGGTGACCCCTGGCCGCAATAATCCCCTGGCATTGAAGGCCCAGCCCGTCGGGGACGGTTTCGCCTTCTTCGTGCGGTTGACCCCCAACGGGGACGACACTGTGTGCCACCTTCAGATGGAACTTGATCCGATTGCCACCCGGGACCTGCGCGAAATGTTCGACGCGCTCCACGCGGCGCTGGTGACCTGACAGTTTGGAGCTCTGGAGCGGGGAGCGAGGGGCCATGCCGACTCCGGCACGGCCCCTCGTGCGCCCTCGGACGGCAGCTACGCCCTGGCCCACTCCAGCCCGAGGCTGGCCAGCGCGGCGAGTTTGTCGGCGGTCAGCTTGGCGCGGCGGCTCTTGCTGTTGCTCAGGAAGACCCCGAGCTTGACCTCCGTGCCGTCTTCCAGCCGTTCTGCGTGACCTCTGGGGACGGTCACGGAGCCTGTGCGGGTCTTGTACTGCGCGAGGGCCGCAACGCCCTTCTCGAAGGCGCTCAGCGGCGTCGTGGACGGCTTCCCGGACGCTTCCAGTTCCGGGGCCGGGGCGGGCGGGGTGATGCCGAGCTGTTCCAGGCGCTCGCGCTGCCCCTCTGTCAGGGCCTCCCACACTTTCGGCGTCCGCTGCCGCGCCAGCCACTTCCCGACATCCATCCCGTGGACCGTGACCCCGGGCAGGACCTCTGCCTGACCCTCCTCGTCGCGTACGAGTTCGCGTAGTGCGGCGTAGTGCCGCTGCCAGTCGGCTGGCCACACCGGGTTCCAGTCCGCATCCACGGCGTCCAGCGCCGTCTTCCACTGCGGCTTGCCGTCCAGCGCACCCGGCCGCCTCAAATTCGAAAGCCATTGCCCGATCGGCCGGTCCAGCATCGTCGCGGGCCGGGGCGCGCACAGCGTCCAGTGCTCCTCGTAGTACGCCTTGGCGACTTCCAGGTTCTCCTGGAAGCGTTCATCCGCCGGCGACCACACCATGCCGAGCCGTTCCAGCCGTCGGGCGCGCAGGCCGGTCATCTGCCCGGCCGCGTAGGCGCGTCGCTGCTCCGCGACCCACTGGCCAAGGGGCGTCGCACCCTCCCGGTGGCCGTACGGAACGCGGGCGTGACCCTCACGCTCGGCGTACTGCTTGAGCTTGGCCCAGCCGCGTGCCCAGTCCTGCTTCTCGGTGTCGATGACGTTGAAGGACACCCAGTCCGCGACCATCACCGGATCCCTGGGCGCGGCGAAACGCAGCAACAGACGGGACTCGTCCTCGCCCTCCTCGGGCGCCGGACCGATGTACTCGGACGGCTGCGCCACCTCTTTTTGAGGCTCCTGGGGGATGGCGAGCAATTCCACGGCCTCTTCGTCGTGAGCGCGCAGCCCCTCGAGGACTTTGACCAAGGGCCGGTATGACCCGGAGGTGAACATGTCTTCCGGCTTCTCCCCGGGCTGGAGGAATACCGGCACGATCAGCGAGGCGACCTTGCCCTGTCCGGGCTTCTGACGCAAAGCCCGCCCGACGGCCTGGACGATGTCATGCGGCGCGCCCTTCGGATCCAGCAGTGCCACAGAATCCACCGCCCGAATGTCGACGCCCTCACCCAGGACCCGGCAGTTCGCCACCACCGCACGCCGCGCCGTGCGGGCGAAACCGTCCAGGACCTCCCGCCGGCGCTCCGGGGCGTGCTCCCCGCACAGCCACCCCGCCCAAATCCGCTCCGGGTACTTCTCCGGCTGGTCAGCGTGCAGCTTCGCCGCCACACGCTCCAGCCCTTCCGCGTACGCCTGAGCCT
>NZ_JBVJPY010000056.1:0-4195 GCF_055609145.1 Streptomyces sp. NPDC036822 | reverse complement strand
AACCTGGTCTTCCAGGTGATCTCAAAGCGCTACGAAAAGGGCTCGATCATCCTGACCTCGAACAAGACCTTCAGCGAATGGGGACAGGTGTTCGGCGACGAGGTCCTGGCCACCGCCATCCTCGACCGGCTCCTGCACCACTGCGATGTCATCTCCATCAACGGCCCCAGCTACCGGCTCAAGAACCGGCTCGCTGCCATCGAACGCGACCGGGACGACGCAGCCTGACCAAGCTCCCCAGAGTTTTCACAGGTCAGTCCAGACATGTCCCTCGGAGTAGTCGTGCCAGCCCCGGAAATACCAGTTGGCAAGATCCCCGATTCGCTCGATGCAGTCAGCGAAGTAGGAATCGGGCGCCGGCTTGGGGAAGTTCGAGTGTGACGTCCACAACGGAACCCAGGTCGCGACCTCATAGAACCCCTCAGCGACCCATCGATCGAGCTTCTCGTCGGACTGAGATCGCTCACACGCGGCCCGCATTGCCCGTTCCAGGCGGGTGAAAGCCGCCCGGTCCCACTCCAGATCCCCACGCAGCCGCAGCAGGAAGCTGCCCTCCTCTGCGTCGAACTCCCGTCTCAGAACCTTGGTGATCTCGTCCATGGCCGAGATCATGACAGCCCACGGAGAGACCCCGAGACTGCCCACGGCCAACCATCAAGCGGTGCACGTTTGCCTGTACTTGGCGGAGCACTCAGAGGAGTACACCGACACTGGAGGGTGAAATGAGCTGGTCAGCAGGTGTGGTGACGAGGCAGGGCCCCTCCTCGGTTGGCGTGGTGATCTCACTCAACACGTTGGCGACCGAAGGGGCCCTGAAGGTTTCCGTATCCTGCCATGCTCGACGTCCCGCACGAGCTGGTCGAGCACGTTGCCTGGCTGCTCCACGAGCATCGCCAGGCCCGCAACACCCGCTGGCGCAAGCTCGGCTGCTTCAAACAGGCTCTGCTCACGCTCGTCCATCTACGGAAGAACGAGACGTTCTCGCAGCTCGGGACGGGTTTCGGGATATCGCAGGCCACCGCCTGGCGCTATGTCGACGAGACCTTGGACGTCCTGGCCGGCTGGGCACCCGGCCTCTACGAAGCACTCACCGGCCTCGGTGAAGGCGACCACGTCATCGTCGACGGCACGCTGATCCCCATCGACCCCATCGCCGCCGACGAGCCGTACTACTCCATGAAGCACCGCAGGCACGGCATGAACGTGCAGGTCATCGCCCGGCCCGACGGCGCACCGCTGTGGTTCTCGCGTGCGACACCCGGCCGCACTCATGACCTGACCGCGGCCCGGGCTTACGGCATCGTGCAGGCCTGTCTGACCCGGCAGATCCTCGTCCTGGCGGACCGTGCCTACCAGGACGCCGGCGCCACCATTCGCACCCCGCACAAGAACCACCGCGAACAACCCGAGCACTACCAGCAGTTCAACCGCGACCACGCCCGACTCAGAGCTTCCGGCGAACGCGCCTTCGCACAGCTCAAATCCTGGCGGATCCTCCACCGAGCCCGATGCTCCACCCGACGCATCGGCACCATCGTCCAAGCCATCCACACCCTACTGACCCACAACTATTCAGGATGAAAGAGGCTCAGTGGTTTCGGGTCGCCGGGTTGTGGTGCTCGTGCTGTTGGAGATGCGGGCTGATTTTTGGTGGCCAGGTGGGTGGGGAAGTGGCTGCGCCTGTCTCATCCTTGGATGCCCGGCCTTCGTGGCTGAGTGCTTCCGTTGTCGGCACTGTGCGCTTGGGCGCACTCAGTCCGGGGCGGTACGCCTTAAGCATGCCGAAGCGACGCCCTATCTGAGTGATCTGTCTGATGCCCGCTGGGAGTTGATCGAGCCCGTGCTCTCGGCCTGGCGTTTCGAGCGCCGTGGCAGGGCTCTGCACTTCGGCCGGCCGCCGGAGCGCGATCTGCGCGACATCATGGACGCGATCTTGTATGTGGACCGCACCGGGGTGCAGTGGCGCTACCTTCCGCACGACTTCCCGCACTGGAACACGGTCTACGGCTACTTCGCCAAATGGGCCGACGAGGGCGTGTCAGCCAGCACAACGGCCTGTTGAAGCGGCTGTTACGGGAGAAGGAGGGGCGGGACGGCGAGCCGTCGGCCTGCGTGATCGACTCGCAGGGCGTGAAGACCTCCACCAGCGTCCCTGTCCGAGGTCAGGGCATCGAAGCCGGGAAAAAGATCGTCGACAGGAAGCGGAGCATCGTCACCGACACGCTTGGCCTCCTCCCCGCCGTGCTGGTCCCCGCGGCGAGCGTGCAGGACTCTGCTGCCGGGCACCCAGCTTCTCGATCAGGCCGCCGCACGAGCCCTGCAGCGGTGTAGGCAGCACCGATGCGCCCGGTATGGATCTACCGCCGACGGGGTGGAGCCGCTTTGCGCGCGACTCCACTTTGCCCGGCCAAGAACGAAAATGAGGCTTTATCAACGAAATTTGTCGCGCTGCTACGGGGGCTTGAGGGTGGCTGCCGATAGGCGTGAAGTACGAGTAGGACAGGTCTCTCTCAGGAGTCTGTCCGTTCACAGGGGGCTTCACGTTGGTCACCTACGTTGCCATGCTGGATGTTCCGCGCAACATCGTTCAGAGCTGGGGGAGGCTGCTGGCAGCTCGAGCGCTGGAGCCATTCCGGCAGGCGGTCCTGGTGCTGCGCTGGATTCGTGACGGGGCGTGTGTGCACTGCCTGGCCCGGGACGCCGGCATCTCGTAGGCCACTGGCCTACCGCTACCTGATCGAGGGCATCGATACTCTCGGCTGCGAGAAGTCCGCGGAGTATCAATGCATCCCAACCCAGCACGATCACTTCTCACCGCAATCACGTGCAGATCGTAAGGATACCGAACAGCACTTTGTCAATTGTAAAGGACCCCCAGCAGGCGACCGGACGCGTTTCGTACTACTCGTTTTCCGCGTACACGATTTCCTTATCTGAGCCCGTAAATTTTTTTACGATATTCCTGATGTCCGGGAATCCGGAGTCGCTCAACTTGCTGATGCTCATTACGCCATGCGTGCTCTTCAAGTTCTTCCTTCGGATAATTCTAGACAATTTCTCCGAGGTTGAACCAGCCTTTTCTAGGCGAATTTCACCCGTAAGCACCTTCGGGAGGGAATCGACCTTACGCTGTAGCGGCTGTCCGAGCCTTGCCCTGTCGAATATGAAGATTAGTGCAGTGCCGTTGCGGTGTACCGAGAAGTCCTCGACCCCGCCGGTCATCGTTCCCTTATAAAGAGTATGATTCGCTTCTCTTATTTTAAGAAATTCAGGAATTGTGACTGTTTGTAGTTCATTCTTCCTCTCTTTGTGAATCTGTGGGCGGGGGGCGGGCTGGGGAGCGGGGGGCTGTTCCGGAAGCTTGTGCTCTGAGGTTCTACTTAGCTCTCCCAAAAGCCGATCAGCTTCGCTCCTGTGCTCGGCCAAGCTATCCTGGAGGGCGCGAAGCCCATACTTTCCTATAAGAACGGCATGGAATAGCTCACTCGCAGCATCGCTGGCTGCATCAGGAGTTAGTAGACTAGCGTCCTGTCCCCATTGTAGCCGTCCTGTAACTGTGAGAATCCACAGATCCAGCGTCTCACCAGGGACTTCTTGCCAGCCTGATTTCCGCATAGTGTCCAAGGCTTTAGAGCGTTGCCCTTCCATCCGCTGGACAGCCCACTCCATGGAAGAAATTACGTGCTCGCAGTGGCTCAAGGTCAAGGAGCCCCCTGTCTTACTGAACAGCTCCTCGGCTATTCCTGCGTCGGTCTTATGGTGGCCTAGGTATCCAGGCATCAGGCTTAGCATGAAATGCGAGATCGACTCCGATGTCCATTCGTGATCCGGAAGTCCCTCCTTGAACAGGGGGATCGCACTGGCCCAGTCTCCTATCTCGACGGGGCTCAGCCAGCTTGAATAGTATGTCACAGGAAGTACCTCGAATCTGGCAATGGAAGATCGCCCAACTCTATCTCCGGCAGGTCACGTCGAACAGACCCTGGGCCCCACCAGGGCATGACTCTGCCCTAATGTCCTCCGGATATTGCCCTTGAAGCGTTGTTACACTTGGTCAGCTGTCAGCTGTCAGCTGTCAGCGGTCAGCGGTCGGCAGTCAATGAGCCTTTTTCATCCTGCCCCTGAAGGGCTATAAGGCCTGGTCAGCTGGGGTGGTGACGTGGCAGAGCCCCCGGTCGTTGGCGGTGTTGATTCC
>NZ_JBVJPY010000055.1:0-4316 GCF_055609145.1 Streptomyces sp. NPDC036822 | reverse complement strand
TCCACGGCCGGGTAGTCACACCCTCCCGAACGGCCGAATCGTCACACCGGTCACGGCCGACCAGGACCGTTCAACAAGATCGTGTTACGAGCTCTCAGTGGCTGAAACTTCTATCCACGCTTTCGGTCAGGTCCCAGGATCGCTTCAACTGATCCACCAGACCGTCGCCCCCGTTTGAAATTTAATCAACAGCGACAGCGAAAAGGTGGAAAATGAGGTATGACGATGCATTCATCAGCATTCGGGACGACCTCCTCTCTGGGTATACCAGGTTCGTGCTGCCGGATCGAGTGATTCCCTGGGGCGAGTTTTTTGAGTTCATCGCACAACAATCACCAGACTGGGTGCAGGCTTGGGGAATGCTCGACCATAACTTCCAGGTCGGCATCCAGCGGGCATACGATACGGACGTCGACTGCGAGCAGGCCTTCGGTCTCATTGTCACGAATGTACTGTACTTGAGGTACCTCGCTGACCGCTCGAATATGATCGAGCAGAACAGTGAAAGACTGAAGGGGGCGCCAATTGGATTTCCTCTTCCCATCCACCTTATCGAGGCGCCAGGCCCCGTCAGGGTAAGACCAGAAATCGAATATCTGCTCGTCATCGGTGACGAATGGGAGAATGGCCTGCGTGGCTCGTATATCCGGATTGTCGATTCGGGCTGGATATCCCGGACTTCGATGGGAGACCTGACAGGTCCCGGCTCTGTCTCTATATCTGGGATCAGCGACGCGAGTAAAGGCGTAGTCGAAGCGTATTTCGGCACATTCAGCAAGAAGCGCATCGATTGGATCTGACTGCAGCGAGCTCGTGCTCGAGAGGCATTGCTGCAGGCCAGCGCTTTGCGTTATCACAGAGCCCCCGAGTCGTTGACCTGACAGATGCGGCGTCGACCCTTATCGTGCACGAGATCGTAGGCGTTGTTCCGTAAACGATCTATGAGGCGGTGCGGATGGATGGGGGCGTGGGCCGTGGGCCGAAACCAAGAAGGAGCTCGACACGTTCTGGTGCACCGCGGGAGCGTCAAGATATTTCACCCAGGTGTGAATGCTCCTCTTTCATCCCCTGAATAGTGGCAGGTCGGCGGAGCAGTCGCCAGGACTTCAGCTGTACGTAGGCACGTTCGTCGGCCGCTCTCAGTCCGGTGTGGTCGCGGTTGAACTGCTGATAAGGCTCGGGCTGTTTGCGGTGGTGGTAGTAGGTGGCGTCGGCGCCCTGGTAGGCGCGGTCCACGAGGACGAGGATCTGTCGGGTCAGGCATGCCTGGACGATGCCGTGAGCCCGGGCCGCGTAGGGTGAGTTCCCTGCCCGGTGGCCGTTTGAGTCCGGTGGTGACCCAAGGGTCGGCGCCGGTGTAGGCACGGTCGGCGAGGATCGGAACGCCCTGACGCTCGCAGATCCGGATGATCCAATGGGTGCGGGCTGCGGTGAGGCCGGGAGTGCGGCCCGACCCCGCCGACGAGATCCACAGGATCTCACCGGCGGGGTCGGACGACCCGGACGTTCACGCCGTGCCGGCGGTGCTTGGCCCAGTAGTCCGCCCGGCTGTCACCGACACGGTCGCACTCGGCGAGAGTGCCGTCCACCAGGACGAACTTCGGATCGTGCTCGCGCAGAGACTTGAGCAGCCCCGGGGCCCGGTCGGCGAGCAGGCCGGTCACCGCGGTGACATACGCGTGAGCGGTGCCGACGGACATCCCGAAACCGGACGCGATCCGGGTGAGGGTGTCGTGGCAGCGCAGGTACACCAGAGCGACGAGCGCACGCTGGTGCGGCCAGAGCTTGCAGCGGCGGTCACCCTCGCGAGTGACGATCAGCATCGTGACCCACTCCACGAGCGCATGCGGCAGGTCGAGTGCGGCAGGATAGACGACCAACGAGTCTTCCGGTCACAGCGGTTGAGACGTCAGACATCTCGAACCACTGCCCGAAGGCCTCGCCTGCTATCCGTCCCGCACTCGTCACCCGATCGGTGGCCCCGCTGAAGAAGCTCACTGAGCCTCTTTCATCCTGAATAGCTGCAGGTCAGGAGTGTGTGGACGGCCTGGACGATGGTGCTGATGCGGCGGGTGGAGCATCTGGCTCGGCGGAGCAGTCGCCAGGCATTCAACTGGGCGAAGGCGCGTTCTCCCGGCGCTCGCAGGCGGGTGTGGTCGCGGTTGAACTGCTGATAAGGATCGGGCTGATCGCGGTGGTGGTAGTAGGGGGTGCGGACGGTGGCGCCGGCGCCCTGGTAGGCGCGGTCGGCCAGGACGAGGATCTGTCGGGTCAGGCAGGCCTGGACGATGCCGTGGGCCCGGGCCGCGGTCAGGTCGTGGGTCCGCCCGGGTGTCGCGCGGGAGAACCAGAGTGGTGTGCCGTCGGGGCGAACGATGACCTGCACGTTCATCCCGTGCTTGCAGTGCTTCATCGAGTAGTACGGCTCGTCCGCACGGATCCGGTCGATCGGGATCAGGGTGCCGTCGACGATGACATGGTCGCCTTCACCCAGGCCGGTGCGTGCTTCGTGGAGACCGGGTGCCCAGCCGGCCAGGACGTCCAGAGTCTCGACGACGTACCGCCAGGCGGTGGCCTGGGATACCCCGAAACCGGCTCCGAGCTGCGAGAACGTCTCGTTCTTCCGCAGAAGGAAGAGCGTGAGCAGAGCCTGCTTGAAGCAGCCGAGCCTGCGCCAGCGCGTGTTGCGGGCCCGGCGGTGTTCGTACAGCAGCCAGGCAACATGCTCAACCAGCTCATACGGGACATCGAGCATGGCAGGATACGGAAACCTTCAGGGCCCCTTCGGTCACCGGTGTGATGAGTGGAATCACCACGCCAACGACGAGGGGCCCTGCCTCGTCACCACACCCGCTGACCAGCCCATTTCACCCTCCAGCACAGGATGAAAGAGCCTCACTGAGCTGCGACGGTTTCAAAAACCAGCACGTTGTAGAGGCGTGTGCTCGGCCGCCTCGCCCACCGCCTCCAGCAATTCTGTCGGCTGCACCGCCGCGCCGAGACCGTGCAGCCGACCTTCGCGCAGAGCGCTGCTTCCGTATCTTGCCCAGCCGGATCCCGCAGGCCGGGCAGTCCGGACCCGTTTGGGTGCGCGGATGACCAGGCGTCGCCAGCCGTTAGGGGAAATCTGTTTACCTTTGTGTTCTAAATTCCAAATTATTACAGAAGCGGAATGTCCGGCCTCAGTGGAACACGGTAACTGAGCCCCTGGAGATTCGATTGATGGCAGCTCGGACTATTCCCTGTTTATTCCGAGGAACCCCGTACACATCAAACCAGTCGGGTGCATCATCCCCCCTTAAGGACTCTTATCTGACCCTGGAATATATCCCTGGTGTAATCATGCAGTAGGCGGTTTTCTAGGAAGGGCGAATGGCCGAGCCCTATAAGAACCACCGGTCCGGCCAGCATGTATGGAAGAACGCCGCCCGAAGGGGTGTAAGACAGGGCGATTTGATTCATCTGCTCAATTGTCTGGCGTTCGGCCTCACTTACGGTCGCGTCCGGGTTATCACCCAGCGTGACGTTTCTTACTCGATCCCCCATCGCGGCTTCGACCGCCGGTTGGGCCTCTGCGGCAACCCCCCATGAAGTAGGCGCATGCAAGCCAGTACAAGTCCCCATGTACAGTCCCGAGGATGCCATCGCACTGATGCGTCATGCCCTCCGCTACCTGCTCCGGCTTTGTCGGACACGTTTCAGGGGTCCCGTTGCACAGGTGTGCGGGGTCCGGACAGTTCCTGCCGGGCAGCAGGATCTCGTTACCACCGAATTGCGGGTTGTTCATTAGTTCGTACGCCCAGAGGTCTTCAGCACTGAAAAGAGTGAGATTGTACGTCACGCGGCTGCTGTCAAGAGGGGGCCAGGGCGCCTGGAGCCGCTCCCATATGTCAAGCTCCCTCGAATCGTAAGCGAGCATTTGGTTGGCATCTATATAGAACTGAATCGTGGTGCCTTGCGGGATGGCGACGGTCTCCATCTCCGGCGAGGTGCGTGACGGGTCAAAATCCATTCCGCCATGCCCCATCAGGACATAACCCATTTCAGTTCATTCCTCTCTTCGGTAGCTCGAATGCAACCCTCGCTGCCATTATCCATGGCGTTTTCGGCACGCAGTCGGTCTATCGGCCAAGAATTAGTGACCTGAGTCAGAGATTCGGTGGCAGTAGGCGGCGAGTTTGTCGAGGATTTCGTCGGTGGTCTTTGTCCAGACGAAGGGCTTGGGTTGGTTGTTCCAGTCGGCCAGCCATGACCGGATGTCGCGTTCGAGGGATTGGACGGAGCGGTGGACGCCGCGCCTGAGCTTCTTCTGCGTG
>NZ_JBVJPY010000054.1:0-4444 GCF_055609145.1 Streptomyces sp. NPDC036822 | reverse complement strand
CATCCGAGCCTTCGTCGAACGGGCCATCGCCACCCTCAAAGCCTGGCGCCTCCTACGCAAGCTCCGCTGCTCGACCACCCGCATCACCAGCCTCGTCCAAGCCATCCTGACCCTGCATCTGGCCAGCTCAGACTGAGGTTGGAAAAGGCTCAGTCACTGACAACGGCGGAATCTTCGGACCGGGACGACTCATACCGAACTAACGACAAACCTCCGACTCGGGTCACTAGAACTACCCGATAGATCCAAGAACCTACCCGATAGGGAACACGGCGTCGGAAACGAAAATTTCGCCCTGCCTGTACCTTAAGGTAAGCATACCGATCTATGCGCGAAAAGCCAAGGTCACCACAGCGAGCCTGGAGGAAACCCATGAAGAACGAATGGAGGAAGTTCTCCACATCGATGGAAATGGTATTAACGAGCGCTACCGAGAGCTTCTGTTCGGATCAGGCGAAGAGCGCTAGAGAATACCCCAGCACTGAGGCTGTATGGAGAGACTTTGAGAAGTGCTGCCGAAAAGTCGTCCAACAGAATCCTGGGCTCGGACTAAAGAATGCGCGATGGGAAAAGGATGGGATCCAGGAAACGGCCTTCCGGGAGTTCTCCCGACGTCAAGAGTTCGCCACCCTCCTGGGGGAGCGCCTTGTCGTGCATTCAGGTAGTGCCGGAGCGGCAGAAATTGACGCTCAAGTAGCATTGTTGATCACCGCCATGGTAAAGGAGACCGTTGCACGGTGGATGCCTCCCGTACCGATAAAGAACAAGGGCAGCTATCGTCGCCGAGAGAGACGCAATCATCTCGATAAACTTGCCGTCGAGAACTCCATGCCTGCCCCTCCACATGAGAAAACTGTAACCTTCGCAAGCACCTCAGAGTATCGTTTCTACGACTGCACCAGGCGGGACTATGAAGACTCCATCAGACCCTACGACCCTCGCATCGCAACAAAGCCTTGGGACGGGCACTGGGTAAGCCCTCCTGACGTGATAAACCAAGACCTTGCCGCAGTCTACGGTTCACCTATGGCGTTTGCTTCCGGGGACGGCTTCGGGTGGGCCGACTACCTTGACTACAACAACGAACTGCTATCCAGACACGAGTGGTGGATCGAGGCAGAGAACGACCTGATAGCAGCTTTTAAAACTTCCGCAAATCAGCCCTTCCTGGATGCTGGCTACCTGACGGAGTGTATTCTGCACTATCTAGGATCCCGCTCGCTCGCTTGGAAGTCATGTGGCACACGCGAGCAAATCCCCCCACTCGGGTTTCTTGAACGTCACGCATTCAAGATGTTCACCGAGATCGAATTCAATCAGATTCGCGCCCTCGGAGTTGACTCCGGGGTGGACGCGAACGAAGCCGAGGAATCAATTCGGCATCTTTCGTACGCCGTAATGGCTGAGCTTCGTCAACACTTCGATTGAGTCGGGAACAGCGGCTGGGTGGAGTGTGGAATCACCTCCCGGTAAAGCGAACTCTAAAATCTCGGGAGGCATAGGACTGATCGCCGACAGCTCCGCGATGAGGTGATCAGACCCAATCGTGAACAGCTGCAGGTGAATATGTACAGGGACTATGGCGTCGGGAGGGTCCCCGACAAGGCCAAGCGTCCCAGTCAGAAAGAGGGCTAAGCCACCACGTTGTATCCTCGATAGCTATCGCACCTGCCCAGGAACTCTTCGGAATCTGCGTCCCAGCGCCTGGTGATCTGAGTCGGAAATTCGTCGGCAGTAGGCGGCGCGGCGACCTTGTTGAGGATCTCGTCGGCTGTCTTTGTCCAGACGAACGGCCTGGGTGTTCGTTCCAGTCGGCGAGCCAGGTCCGCATGTCGCGTTCGAGGGCCTGGACCGAGCGGTGGACGCCGCGCCTGATCTTCTTCTGCGTCAACTCGGCGAACCACCGCTCGCCCAGGTTCAGTCGGGACGCGCTGGTCGGCGTGAAGTGCAGATGAAACCGCGGATGGGCCAGCAGCCACTTCTTGATGTCAGGCATCTTGCGCGTCGCGTAATTGTCCAGGATCAGATGAACCTGCAGATCAGCCGGGACTTCCTTGTCCAGCTTGGATAGGAACTTCTTAAATTCCGCCGCCCGGTGACGGCGGTGCAGGGAGCCGATGACCTTGCCGGTGGCGCGACCTCCAACGCGGCGAACAGGGTGGTGGTGCCGGCCCAGACGTAGTCCTGGCCGCAGCGCTCGGGAACACCGGGCGTCATCGGCAGGACGGGCTGGGAGCGGTTAATGGCCTGGATCTGCGACTTCTCGCCCACACAGAGGACGAGCGCCTTCTCCGGCGGGTCGAGGTAGAGGTCAGACCCCGCATCGCGGAGGAACTGGGCATCAGCCCGAGCGAGCTGACCGGCCTCCACCGCAGGTTCGAGGTAGTCCCGGAGGCTCAGGCCCAGGTCGACTGGGGTGACGAGGGAAAGATCCTCGCTCACGTCGGAATCCCGAAGGTCTACTAAAACTGATCGTTTCAGAATGAGGTGCGGAGTCGTCTCAAGCAGATGATGCTACAAGCGAGTTGAAGCAGGCCGAGGTGTAGATCGGCTCGTATCTCATAGCGGATCCGGAGGCGTTTGAACTGGTGGAGCCAGGCGAAGGTCCGTTCCACGACCCACCGGGTCTTGCCCAGGCCGGAGCCGTGCGGGACACCTCGACGGGCGATCTTCGGTGTGATGCCGCGGGCCCGAAGGATGCGCCGGTACTTGTCGTAGTCGTAACCGCGGTCGGCGAACAGCCGGCCCGGCCGGTGCCGCGGCCGCCCACGGACGCCGCGAATGCGGGGTATCGCATCGAGCAGTGGCACCAGCTGGGTGACGTCGTGCCTATTTCCGCCGGTCAGAGCGACGGCCAGAGGGGTGCCGTGCCTGTCGGTGATCAGATGGTGCTTGCTGCCCGGCCGCGCGCGGTCGACCGGTGAAGGTCCGGTGTGAGCCCCCCTTTCAGCGCTCTGACGTGCGAGCCGTCGATCGCGGCATCGTCCATGTCCAGCAGGCCGGCTCTGCGCAGCTCGGCCAGGAGCACTTCGTGCAGCCGGGGCCAGACGCCGGCCTCGGTCCAGTCCCGCAGACGCCGCCAGGCCGTCACCCCACTGCACCCTGTCCGCTCGGCAGGAACATCCCTCCAGCTCACGTTCTTGCGCGGAAGCAAGCCGGGCGGTGATAGACCGTTAACAGCAGATCCATAGCCGGACACCGGCCGCGGACGCCGCACCGAGCATGCCGGCTGCGCTGATAGCCCAGTTGGAAGGCTCACGAATACTGATCTTGTATCCCTTATGGATGCACCTTCAGGCCGGACGCATCGTGCTTGGTGACCGAAACTTCTATTCAGGCCTTCGGTCAGGTCCCAATGTTGCTTCAACCGCTACATCGGGCCGTCGCCCCCCGTCCGTAACTTCATCAGCAGGGAAAGGGTAAGAAAAAATGTGGTATGACGCGGCATGGATCAATATGAGGGATCAACTGCTCGAGCGGTATGACGTTCTTGTGCGGCAAGCGGGGCAAGAGGGTCAAGAGGTTACCTGGAATCGATTTTTTCGGTACGTCACGCAAAACTCTCCAGAGGTGAGGCAGGCTTGGGAGACGCTCGACCCTGACCAGAAGGCCGGTATCATACGGTCATATTCTTTGGACGTTGAATGCCCTCAGGCCTTCGGTCTTATTGTCACGAATGCGCTGTACTTGAGATATCTCGCCGACCGCTCGAATGTGATCGAGCAGAACAGTGCGCGATTGAAGGGCGCGCCAATTGGTTTCCCCATTCCAATCCACCTCATCGAGGCGCCAGGCCCTGTCGGGGGAGGACTGGACATCGAGTATCTGCTCGTCGTTGGTGACGAATGGGAGAATGGACTACGTGGTTCGTATATCCAGATTGTCGCTTCGGGTTGGGTATCCCGGACTGAGGCGGGATCCCTGACAGATCCCGGCTCTGTTTCTATATCTGGGATCAGTGACGCGTATCATGACGTAGTCGCAGCGTATTTCGAAATGTTCAGCAAGAAGCGCATCGATTGGATCTGACTCTAATCGGTGTCCCGCAAATGATCTATGACGTATCGGTCGCCCATTTGAGCCTCTTCCATCCTGAATAGTTGCAGGTCAGCAAGGTGTGAACAGCTTGGGCGATGGTGCCGATGCATCGGGTGGAGCATCGGGCTCGGCGGAGCAGCCGCCTGGACTCCAGCTGTATGAAGGCCCGTCCCCGGGAGCTCTCAGTCGTGCGTGGTCCGGTTGAACTGCTGGTAATGCTCGGGCTGTTCGCGGTGGTGGTACGAGGCGCGAAAGGTGGCGCCAGCGCCCTGGGCCTCGTGCTGCAGTCAGGTCGTGGGTGCGGCCGGGTATCGCGCGGGAGAACCACAGGGGTGTGCCGTCGGGGCGGGCGATGACCTGCACGTTCATGCCGTGCTTGCGGTGTTTTTGCGAGTAGTACGGTTCG
>NZ_JBVJPY010000053.1:0-4551 GCF_055609145.1 Streptomyces sp. NPDC036822 | reverse complement strand
ACACGAAGCCCCTGGTGGAGACGGATTTCTTGGTCGAAAACCCATCTACCAGGGGCTTCACCTGCCTGTCAGCCCAACTGCCCGGCTCGACGAGCGGGATGGAAAACGCTCAGTGGCCAAACTGAAATAGCTTGGATGCGCGGTGGTGGTCGGTGTGGGGTGGCCTCGCTGACGACCTTGTGCGTGGCGGCGGGGTGGGGGCCCATGGGACAGGGGCAGCGGAACTGCGCTGGGAGACGCTCAGGCGCTCTTGGCGGTCGGGGGCGCCGCCAGCACGGAAGGCGTACTCGGCGGGCGATGGCAAGCAGTTCGGTGCGTAGTTCCTCGGGGAAGGTGTGGGGACGGTATGCCGGACTTGTAAACGCCGGCGGATTTCGTGGGCAATCTACTGGGCGGTCGGAGTCACCAACGGGCTGGTCCATGGCGACCTTGGGGGTGTAGTCAGGGACGCCCGTCCCTGACTACACCCCCACCTAGCTATTTATTTGAAAATTGCCACGGACTTCTTGGAGATATTCTGTTCGTGCAGGAGCAGTTCTACTTGGGCGCGTTGCCCTTCGGTGTCGCAGAGGATAGAGAACCAGCCTGTGGCCTGGCTGCTGTTGACGCTATTCTTGTATGCCTTACGCAGCTTGCTGAGGCCCGCAGGAGCCTTAACCTCGACATTTAGTGCGCCGCGGTAGGATGGTGCGGGCGGGGTGTCGAGGTTGAATCCGCTGAAGACCAGCAGCGGGCTTTCTGTACTGGCGCCGTATACTGCGAATCCGATGGGCCGGCGTGTGGCATGGTGACTGGCGGAGTGTTGGGCGTACACCGCGCGGTTATGGTTTCGGATGGCCTTTCTCTGAGCAGCGAGCCGGGCTAGGGCTTCCTGCTGGCTCGCGCTCGATGCCCCCTCCTCGTTCTGCGGTTGCCGACCTACTGGATGATTAGCGGGGAGGGCCATTTCGTTGATGAGGCGGTGGACGGTTCCCAAAGCCTCGGTGGAGGAGAGGCTCTCTGTGACCTGGTCGACGGAGAAATCTACCGTGCCAGTGGTGTGCACTTCCGGTGGGAGGGCCTCTCCGGTATGCAGGCGCATGTATCCATAGACCGCTACAGGAGAGGAACTGTGTCGATCGCCTATAGCTAGCCGTGCCTCGCTCGTGTAGGCAGAGGCGCAAAGCACTCGGTATGTAGTCCAGCCTCCTTGGCATTCCGTCAGCTCACGGACGTTGTCTTCGTGTAGATTCGAGCCAAGGTCAGTCCCATAAGGAGGCTTCCTAGAATGCTTTGCCAGGGCTATCTCGTCCTCGAACAACTGCTCCGCAGTCGGAAGAGAGTCCTGTGAATAATGACTCAGCACCCGCTGGTGAGCATCGTGGAGTCGGAGTAGGAGTGGCTGAATCTGATTATATTCCGCCATAATTACCGAGTCGTTGTCGCTGAACTCTTGGAGGCTTTCCCAGAAGGCGGTCGAAAAGAGCTGGACGAAATCCTCAGGGCCCTGGCCTTGAAATGTCCTGCATATGGCAAGGTGGAGCGTGTTTTCTGGACCCCGTTCCGACAACATATCTTCGCCGTCCAACGCAACTATGACGCTCTCGCACAGCGGGCAGCTGACCGATTCGGTGGTGAAGTTCATGAATTTTTCCTTTCGAGTGAAAATGAGAGCACTTTCAAGCACCGCACGGCCCAGCTCCCTACGTGGAGTGGACGCGGCTGCGGTGAACCTATGACACGATTACGCTTCTCCCTGGACTCTTATCCTGGCCTGTCCACAACGATTCTCGATTCGGCCCCTCAGGCCAGGTGGAAATGTTCCTTTAAGAGTTCCCACAGCCCGACTGCGCACAACGCACCTCACATGCCGCCTACCGAAACTTCATGCCCAAGGTCCAAGACCGAGGCAACATTTTGTTGCCTGTATGGCAGCCATCCAAGGGCATTACCTTCCCTGCCTTATTCCGAAAGGATGCCTCTTTCATCCTGGATAGTTGCAGGTCAGCAGTGCCTGGATGGTCTGGACGATGGTGCTGATGCGGCGGGTGGAGCATCTGGTTCGGCGGAGCAGTCGCCAGGACTTCAGCTGTACGAAGGCACGCTCAAAAATGTGGTCGCGGCTGAGCTGCTGGTAGTGCTCGGGGTGTTCGCGGTGGTGGTAATAAGGAGTGTGGAAGGTGGCGCCGGCGTTAGGCGCGATGGGCGAGCCCGAGGACCTGCCGGGTGAGACAGGCCTGGACGATGCCGTGGGCCCGGGCCGTGGTCAGGTCGTAAGTCCGGCCGGGGAACCACAGCGGTGTGCCGTGGGGACGGGCGTTGACTTGCACGTTCATATCGTGCCTGCGGTGCTTCATCGAATAGTACGGCTTATCCGAGCGGATCCGGCCGATGAGGGATGCCTATCGTGCACGAGGCCGTAAGTTGTTCGTATCGTATGCCCGTTGGATGCCTACCTGGAAGTTATGGTCGGGAATCTCCCAAGCCAGCATCCATTCGGGTGATTGTTGCGCGACAAACTCAAAAAAATCGCCACAGGGACTCACTCGATCCGCAGTACCAACCTGGTATACCCAGAGAGGAGGTCGTCCCGAATACTGATGAATGCAGCGGCATACCTCATTTTCCATCTTTTCGCTCGCTGTTGATTAAGATTCGAACAGGGGCGACGGCCTGGTGGATCAGTTGAAGCGATCCTGGGACCTGACCGAAGGCCTGGAGGGAAGTTTCAGTCATTAAGCATGCTGCATCCTGCCCAAAAGAGCATCCATGAGGGATCTAAGATCGGCATCTGTGTGCTCTTCAACCGGGCTATCAGCAAAGCCGACATGCTCGATGCAGCGTCCGCGATGGGTGTCCGGCTACGGATCTGCCGGTCATGGTCTATCGCCGCGGCTTGCTTCCCCATCCGCACGCTCTTGACCAGCACAGATGCCAGGTTGGGAACTGTAAATCGTTCGGTGTAACCCCCGATCATGGAGGATCCGCCGATGACCAGTGAGAGCGTGGCCGAAGACGAGAACGTCGAGCCGTTGGAGCCGCAGCCGGTGAGGGCGGTGGATGGCCGGCTGATCGACGAACTGGTTTCCCGGTCCATGCCGAGGGGTTGCAGCTGACCGGTGAGGGCGGGCTGCTTCAGCAGCTGACGAAACGGCTGCTGGAGTCCGCTCTGGAGGGCGAGATCACCGATCATCTCGACGATGACACGCGCCACCCGGCCGGGAAGAACGGCGACAACTCCCGCAACGGCACCCGCGCGAAGACGGTGCTGAGGGACGTCGGTCCGACGGAGATACCCGTGCCGCGTGACCGGGACGGGTCGTTCGAGCCGAAGATCGTCAAGAAGCGGCAGAAGCGTCTGACCGGCGTGGATGAGATGGTCATTTACTTGTCCGCGAAGGGCCTGACGACCGGTGAGGTCCAGGCCCACCTCGCGGAGAAAGCCGAGCGTCAGATCCGCGATCGGTGCCTGACGCTGTCGGAGATCTTGGAATCCGGTGGGGCTGATCAAGGTGAGCGCTCTACCCGAGCGATTCGTTCATCCTGGTCAGATGCCTGCTCGACCCGTCGGCGGCCGACGGGTCGGGTAGCCCCCTCTGGGCCCGGTGCCCGTTAGGCGAACGCAACGTTCGTGGTGGGTGCTGCCCTTGTTGCCGTGGTGACGAGTGGGGCGATGACGGTTCACTCGTTCGTGGCGAGCGGCCCGAGATCAGCGGACCCGGCTGCCAGTGCGAAGGCACGGTTGGGCCCCCGCGACTTCAGTGGTCCGAGATGTGCGTTCGCTCCCGTACCGGCTGAGTGGTTCCCGAGCTGAGGGTGCAGGTGGCGCAGTCGTGCAACCCGCACGGCACACCACGGCGATGGCGATCCGTGACCATCTCAACGGTCTATGGAGTGATGAGGACTTCGCGGAGTGGTACCCGCGGGACGGCAGCCCGGGGCTGTCGCCCGCTCAGTTGGCGACGGTGTCGGTCTTGCAGTTTCTGCCGGAGCTGTCCGACAGGCAGGCCGCCGAGTCCGTGCGCAACCGGATCGACTTCAAGTACGCCCTGGGCATGGAGCTGGAACACCCCGGGGTTCACCACAGCGTTCTCACCGATTTCCGTGACCGTCTGGCCGAGGAAGAACGGGCGGCCAGGCTGCTCGATCTCGCGCTGGAGAAGATTCGGGCCGTCAGCCCGGTCCATGTGCGCCGCTGGCAGCGCACCGACTCTACCCACGTCCTGGCCGCGGTCCGCGACCTGACCCGCCTGGAGCTGGTGACCGAAGCCATGCGGGGCCCGCGGAACTACCGTGACTGCCCTAGTGACCCGAGTCGGAGGTTTGTTGCTAGTTCGGTATGAGTCGTCCGGGTCCGAAGATTCCGCCGTTGTCAGTGAGCCTTTTTCATCCTGAATAGTTGCAGGTCAGGAGCGTGTGGACGGCTTGGACGATGGTGCCGATGCGGCGGGTGGAGCATCGGGCTCGGCGAAGGATCCGCCAGGACTTCAGCTGGGCGAAGGCGCGTTCCCCAGGAGCTCTCAGGCGGGCGTGGTCGCGGTTGAACTGCTGGTAGTGCTCGGGTTGTTCGCG
>NZ_JBVJPY010000052.1:0-5067 GCF_055609145.1 Streptomyces sp. NPDC036822 | reverse complement strand
CACGGCCGGGTAGTCACACCCTCCCGAACGGCCGAATCGTCACACCGGTCACGGCCGACCAGGACCGTTCAACAAGATCGTGTTACGAGCTCTTAGTTGTGCCAGTGTCTCTTAGTCCGTCTTGTACGGCCTGCACCCCCCTGCGGTCCGCAAAAGCCACCTCGATACACCCAGCCCCCGTGATCTTTCCGCTGGGAATACCGAGTGTTTTTCCGGTGCGCTGTAGCGTGAGCGTGCCGGTGTCCACCGGAGTCTGCTCATCCGGTTTTCCGTAAGTGTAGACCTCGGCGATACCTCTCGCGGAAATCGCGAAATATTTCTGTCCGTTCAATTGATATACCGCATAGGGGACGGAATCCCCCCGATTGAGTCTCTTGAGGGCTGATTTATTGTGTTCGACGAGACCACTCAGGGGAACCATCCTCTGATGAAGCGCGGCGGCCCAGCGTTCCTCCTCAGTCGAACCGGTGGTGATCACACGGTCTAGGAGCTTTCTCTCCTCCTCGCGGGCTCTATCGAAAACCTCGCTTATTGCAACGTCCTCGTACGCCGGAACCCTGTCCCCGGATGCGACTGCAGTTCCTCCCGGAGAGGTGACTTGCACCTCGCTCCAGGACGGAGAGATGTATTCGAGAAAGGAGAGATAGAACGTCTCACTGGCGAGCCTCTCATCGAAAGGCTGATAAGGAGACGCTTCTAGACCGCAGAGCGACGTAAGCAGCGGCCCCCCCCGGGGTACATCGGAGAGAAATCGTTCGAGCAGCCCCACGAAGCCGGAAGCGGACCACTTGGGAGAGACCTTAGGATCCGCAAGCCGGAAACAAAGGTTCGCGATGGCCTCTTGTGCATCGAACGTCACCCCTGCGTGCTCGATTTTGAGTGATCGAACCGCAGAAATGATCTCCCTCTCCATCAACTCCAACAAGTCATCGAGGGGCGTGTTCTGTATGTTCTTCATCTCACCATTCCCGCAGTTTGGTATTCTACTCGCGCAACCCATCTCCTTTTATACTTCAAAAAACGCCGGGATGGATGCACCCGGTGCACCAGAAAGGGAGGTAGTCGGTGCCCGTTAGGGATGAGTTCCTAATGTTGATCTTCAACTCCCCCAAGTTCTTCCCTGCGGGTGTCATTAGTCTTTGCTGGTGTGGGGCTGTCCGTGCTGGACGGTTCTTCACGGCGGGTTTCGTTCGGACGCTAGAGGGGGTGTCAATTGTCGGGTATGACAGATGGCGTCCGTGTAGTTCGATTTGCCGGTGTCCTGGTGGGTCTTTCGGGCCCGTGGTCCTGGCCCTCTCGCACACCCTGCGGGGTGACGGTGGGGGAGTGTGGTTACGTTCGGCACCTGGAACGGATCTACACCGGCGAGCGGGCCGTCTCACCAACAACGGGCACAGCCCGGTGCGTCGTGGTGGATTCCCGGTCCTACACGCTGCACACGGAGGCCGTGGCCTATCTCGCTTCCCTGCGTGCCCGGGACTCCTCGCCGAACACCGAGCGCGCCTACGCGGGACGGATCGCTCATTATCTGAACTTCTGCCTGATGCGCCGCCCGGAGTGGACGACGCCCGGTTTCCTGGGGCTGGCCGCACTGCACAGTGGCTCATCAAGGAGCCTTTACCCTCCCGCAGCCCAACGGCCAGATGCGGACATCCCCGGTTCCGCTCACGGACGACGGCGAACGCGGTGATGACGGCGGTGGCGGAGTCCCTCCGGTTCGGGCACACGCACGGCTGGGTGCCGGACACTACGACCGCCTTGCTGTCGGAACCGAAGCTGCTGCGCTTCACTCCACCCCGGCTACTACACAGGCGAGTTCGGCCAGCGGCGAGAGGCGCAGGCGGCCTCGTTCCGGTTCAGGATCGCTGAGCCGGACTATGAGGACCTCAGCGACGAGCAGATCCGCCACATGATCGCCACCGCCAGCACAGCGCGGGACCGCTTCCTGATCGCGCTGCTGGCCTGTACCGGTCTGCGGATCGGCGAGGCGCTCGATCTGCACCGCGCCGACATGCATTTGCTGGCCTCCTCACACGCGGCGGGTCTGGACGAGCTGCTCCCAGCGGGCACACACTTTGGCGTTCGCGGCGGCCCAAGCGGTCCGCTTCCGGGCGACGTCGGCGGGGGGCCCGGACCGCACCCCGCGCAGGTGGTGGAGCTGCTCTCGGCGCTTTCGACCGCACGGGCGATCAGCGTGCGCTGTTCTGGGGGAAACGACGCCCGCCACATCGTCCCCGAGCCCGGCGCCCGTTTCGCCTGGCCGAGCACCCGCAATTGCCCGGCCATCGTCACCGGCTGATGTTCCCGGCGCACCCACTCCGGATCATCCGCGTACTTGGGCCGATCTCCGGCCCCGCGGTGCTGGTGGATGCTGCCCATCCACGCGATCAGCGGACCGCCGTAATCGTCGCGGCCAACGGCCCCAGCCACGGGCGCCCCACCCGCTCCCCGAGCCGCCGGCAGAACAGTCGTCGGCGGGCAGCGCCCACCCCGCACCACCTTCCACCCAAACCTACCTACACGCATCGGTGTAATCCGCCTTATGCTGCTGCCACGCCTGACCGCCAACTCGTTGGCCAATCCCTTGTCGTTTCCCGGTGAAAGGCTGTATCCGATGCGACAGCATTGCCGTTTGGGGCACCTACCGTTCCTGACACGAACCGGCCTGCGCTCCCTCCGTATGACCCTGAAACAGCTATGGCCACGACCGAAGCATTGTTCGGCTATGAGGGCGAGTTCTTCAGTACCCGGATCATTTCATGAAGTTCCGGACCACCTCATCTTCAGCGACACCACATACGCCGTGCTCCGCACGCCCACCGTCACAGACGAGACTTGGTACACCGTTCGCGATGTAGACGGCCACCGCCAGATTATCGGTGAGCCGGGCCCGAGGAAAATCGACACCGTTCGCAGCACTCTGAACCAGCTTGCCACGCTCCGCATGTAACACGTGGCGCGAGTCACGCGTGATCGGGCAGGCCTCCTCGGATTGCCCGCGGTGCCAGCCGTTCGCCTGGGGCACGACGAACTCACGCACGTCCGCGTCCTGCATATCCGATGCGAATGCGTCCGCGTTCCCGCACTTTCCGCTCACTACCAAGACCTTCAAGAGGCCGCTGATCGGCTGAACGGATTCGAGGCGACATCGATCTGCCCCACATCCTGTTCCCCCCCGGTCCTTCGCGTACGACATACCCTGCTTGAAGAGTGATGCCTCGATGTGGCGAGGCGGAATGCGTTGACAGCCTGCCTCCGGGACCGGACCTCGCTGCGCACGGACAACCCGCACATCCTCGTGACACGCCTCACCGGAACCACCAAAGAGCCAGCCGGTGCAGCCCACATTCGCGACGCCTGGGGGACTGTAAATCGTTCGGTGTAACTCCCGATCAGGGAGGATGCACTGATGACCAGTGAGAACGTGACCGTCGCTGAGAGCGGTAAGGCAGCCGAGCCGAAGCCTGCGAGGGCGGTGGATGACCGGCTGATCGACGAGTTGGTTTCCCGGGCTCAGGCGGAGGGACTGCAGCTGACCGGCGAGGGCGGGCTGCTCCAGCAGCTGACGAAGCGGCTGCTGAAGTCGGCTCTCGAGGGCGAGATGCACAGATCTTGGGACCGATCGCAGAGGGTGACAGTGTCGCTCGATTAAAAGGGTGATCACGAGCCCAGCTGGCCGGCTCAAACACTCACCCCGTAGCCTCCACGTATGACTGCCGATCCGTTCCAGTGCCGCTGTGTCCTCTGTATGACTACGGCGACCGGGACGAAGCGGACCGCGCGGATCTGACGATCATCGAGAATGTGCAGCGGCACGGATGGCACGTCGTGATGGTTCCCGAGGACGACATCGGTCCTCCTGGATTCGCCTACACGATCGGCCTCGCGCACGCTCACGGCGCGCCTGAACTCGCCATGTTCGGACTCGATATCCACGTCATTCACCGCATGCTCAACACACTCAAAGAAAGTCCGCCGCGGGCGCTGTACTGAGCCTTTTCCAGCCTGCTTCTGGAGTAACGCAGTTGGGCTGGCAACGTGGCGAAGCTCCTGGTAGATGGGTTTTCGGCCAAGAGAACCGTCTCGACCAGAGGCTTCACGTGCTTGTCTACCCGTCGGGCGTCGACGTGTCCAGCTCCGCCCTTCGCTTCCTCACGCGGCAGCTGCGGCGGCACCGCCGCGCGATCGGCTCCCAGTGGCGGCGTCTGAGCGCCGGCCGCCAGGCCCTGCTCACCCTCGCCCATCTGCGAGTGGGCCACACCTATGCCCAGCTCGCGACCGGGTTCGGCGTCGGAACCACGGCCGCGTACCGCTACGTCACCGAAGCCGTCGATCTCCTGGCCGCTCTCGCACCCAGCCTCGCTGACGCGGTGCGGACCGCGTCGATGAAGGCGTACCTGATCCTGGACGGCACGCTCCTGCCGATCGACCGTATCGCCGCGGACCGGCCGTTCTACTCCGGCAAGCACAAGAAGCACGGGATGAACGTGCAGGTCATCGCCGCCCCCTTCGGCCGGCTGCTCTGGGCCTCACCCGCCCTGCCCGGAGCCGTCCACGACATCCGCGCGGCCCGCGAACACGGCATCATCGACACCCTCGCCGACGCAGACATCGGGTGCTGGGCCGACATGGGATACCGAGGCCCGGCGGCACCTTCCGCACCCCCTACTACCACCACCGCGAACAGCCCGAGCACTACCAGCAGTTCAACCGCGACCATGCCCACCTCAAAGCGCCCGGCGAACGGGCCTTCACCCAGCTGAAGCCATGGCGATTACTCCGGCGAGCCCGATGTTCCACCCGCCGTATCAGCACCATCATCCAAGCCGTTCACACCCTGCTGACCTGCAGCTATTCAGGATGAAAAAGGCTCACTAAGGATCTTCAGCGTCGCCTCTCGAGGGTGAGGATGGCCTTGGTGATTGACGTGAGTCGGTTGGGGCTGATCCGGGCTTTGCGGAAGATCCGCCATGGGGTCTGTCAAACGAGCGGTGTAACTCGGGTTGTTGAGAGTTACTGTCGGGCTGCGGAGAGCCGGCCGTCGAAGGTGATGTCGAAGGCGTTCAG
>NZ_JBVJPY010000051.1:0-5937 GCF_055609145.1 Streptomyces sp. NPDC036822 | reverse complement strand
TGCGACGACCTGCTCGACCTCGCCTCACACTACGCCGATCACCCCGCCTACCCGCGACGGCCCTCAGACGGAGATCGTTTGCGGGACAGCCCTTAAAGAGCGTTTTGTCCCGGCGGGGGTGTTTGGTAAGTCGCGCGGTGTGAGCGGATTGGGGTCACGCACGGAGGCGTGTGAGGATCCGTCCGTGGAGTGCGATGTGTGTGGACGTGCGATGTGGCGATGGCCGGCGCTGCCGACTACGGGGGAAGAGGAGATCTGGTCCTGTTCCTGGTGTCACGCCGCCACTCATGTGGGTGGTGAGTGGTTCGAGGTCTCGCGGCCGCCGTACTTGCCCGTGGACATGCGCTGGGAGAGGGCCGTCGCGGACGGCCTTCCCGTCGACGTCTCCCACGCTTTCGGCCTCTTCGACAGGACGTTGTGCGGAATCCAGGAAGTCGGCATGTCGCCGTCGGATCACTGGTGGCTGCCGGAGCGGGAGAACGCCTGTGGCGCCTGCCGGGAAGCTGCGGGTGTCATTGATGACCGCTGGCCGCAGGCGATGAGGGGCGAGAACGCGCGGGTCAGCGCGGCCCGGCGGCTATGAGTCCTTCCAGTTGGGAGTCGACTCCCGTGTGAGCCTGCGGCTCATCAGGTCGATCATTGCGAGGCGGATCATCGCTTCGGAGCGGTGTGGGTGGGTTTCGTAGTCGCGGGCCAGGCGGCGGTGGTTCATGAGCCAGCCGAAGGTCCGCTCGACGACCCAGCGCCGCGGGATGACTTTGAAGCCCTTCTGGCCCGGGTCGCGGCGGGTGACCTCGACGTCGATGCCGAGGTTGGCGCCGTGTTCGATCACCTTGGTCCGGTAGCCGGTGTCGGCCCAGGCCTTGGTGATTCGGGGGTGGGCCTCGGCAATGTGAGAGAGCAGGTGAATGCCGCCAGCGTTGTCGGAGACGCTGGCCGCGGTGACCCAGACCGCGAGGAGGAGCCCGAGGGTGTCGACGCCGATGTGACGCTTGCGTCCGGCGATCTTCTTGCCCGCGTCGATGCCCTGGCCGCTGGCCGGTACGTTGGCGGACGTCTTGACGCTTTGCGCGTCCAGCACGCACGCGCTCGGCTCGGCATCCCGGCCTGCGGCCTCCCGGACCAATCGGCGCAGCAGGCCGTTGAGCTGGTCGAATACGCCGTCCTTCTGTCAGGCGGCGAAGTATCCGTAGACGGTTTCCCACGGCGCGAAGTCGTGGGGAAGGTAGCGCCAGGGGATCCCGGTCCGGTCCACATACAAGACCGCGTCCATGATCCGACGCAGGTCGTGCTCGGGCGGCCGCCCGATGTCCAGGCCCTTCCCTCGCCGCTCGGCCCGCCAGGCCGACAGAATGGGCTCGAGTAGTTCCCATCGGGCATCGGACAGGTCACTCGGATACGGCCGCTGTTGGGACATGTTTCGATAGTTCCGTCGGCAGACACCCCGCCACAGGGCGCAAACAGGGGTGAGTGGGGGCGCCTTGGGATCAGACAGGAGCGAACGGGCGGAAGCGTGCCCGGCAATCGCTTCAACCGTTTCTCACATCACGGACAATGAACCCAGCCCCGGCAGCCCCAGCCCACTCGGCCACCCATACCGCAGCCAAACACCTCTGCCGGGATAAAACGCTCTTTTAGGGGGTGTCCGGAAAGTCGTTGAGCCAGAGTCGGAGGCAGGCGAGGGTGACCATGGCCCGGTAGTGGGCGGCTCGTTTGTCGTAGCGGGTGGCCAGAGCCCGGTTCTGCTTGAGCCGGCTGAAGCAGCGCTCGACGAGGTTGCGCCGCCGGTAGACGGTCTTGTCCAGACGGCAGCGGGTCTCGCCGCGGCGGATACGGCCGTTGACCTGGTCGATCCGCTCCGGAATGGTGCAGGCGATGCCCGCGTCTGGGTAGATAGGCGGGGCTGGCGCGGGGCGGCAGGACTGATGATCGCGGGGATAGCAAGATCGACAACCCTCTGGTTGGCAGGGCGTGGGCGGGGGAGTGGACATGGCGGCCGAGACGGCCCGGCTGCTGAGCACGCTGCTGCCGAAGCCGGTCATCCGGCGCTGAGCTTGCCGTTTAACCTCGGCGCCAGATGAGCCGGGCTAGTGTCTATGTGGGCCAGCAGAGCCATGCAAGAAACGGGCTCATGACCATGAACCAGTGGACACTGATTCGGCCCTGCTCCTTGTCCAGGATTGCTGGGACCTCATGCCGGTGGACGTAGCGGAGGTAGCGACGGCGGATCGGCGCTCCGGCCATCAGCAACACTGACGAGGCGACAAGGATGGCCAAGGGGACCAGGACTTTCGCGGCGGTGAGCTTCGCCTTCTCCTCATATGGCGTGCGCTTAGCCTGTCGTCTAACCTCAACTCCTTGAAGGGGTGGGTATGGATCAGGCGGTCTTTGAGTCCTCTACGAGGGCCTCGACCTTTTCCCGGAAGGAGTCGTGGAACGACTCCGGCTCCCACTCCATGGCCAGGGCGTGGATCAACTGCATGGCCATCTTCACCTCCGCCGCCGTCGCCTCGACCTTCCCCGGAAGGTCGGGCACCTCGGCGTGCGGATCGCGCAGCTCGTCGGCCCCGTGCAGCGTGTGAATCGTGAGCAGGCCCTCCGCCTCCTCCGCCTCCTCCGCCTTCAAGGCGACCAGGTACTCCCGCCCGCGCATCACGAACGTGGCGATGCCAGCCTTGTGCGACTCGGCCAGGGCCGCGCTCCAGGTAGACCTAGGCTCCCCGAGGGCGGCTCGACGATCACGTACTCGGACCCCGTGTCGTAGCCCTTCACCATGTCCGCGAGGTCCACCTCATCGCCGGTGCGTTCGTTCACGCGCCGGTTCCGGATCCGGTCCGCCGTTCTGATGAGGAGCATTGGAAATGGTTCTGTCCGCAGTTTCGTGAACGATCTCGGGCTCAGTCGTCGGCTGCGACCAGGAGCGTCAGCAGGGCCCGGTTTTGATCGATGGCGATGTATTCATGGAAGTCGATGTGCACGCCGCCCCAGTCGTGGAACTTCTGTTGTCCCAGGTCCTGGAGGTGGTAGCAGCTGGTGGCCGAGTCGATCGGGGCATGCACTGTCGAGGAGAGGATCTCCTCCAGGGACTCCGGGATGGAGCCGTGCTGGCTGGCCCAGCTGTGGAGGCGCGTAGTGCGTCTGTGTTGGCAACCGGCCGGTAGGCATGCGCCGTGACGTGCTTGAGCCAGTACGGGCCGTGGCGCGTCCCCGCAGGATCGACGCCGCCGCCCGCGTAGTCATCGCGGAACTGCTCGTGCGCGACGAGCGCCTCCAGTAGCTCACTGTCCTGGATGGCCTGGGGGAACCGGAGGGACTTCACGTCGACCCAGCGGTGGCCGTGCGGTCCGTGGCCTGTGAAGTCGTGGTGTCGGAAGTTCACGAGGACCTGAGTATCCAGGACGAGCTTTGTCACAGGCGCACGCTATCGCGCCGCGAGACGGCGAGCGATCGGCCTGGGGTTTCACGGAACTGCGGTCAGAGCCATTTTGGTTCTGTCCGCACTTCCGTAAACCATCTTTCTGCGGCCATCAGGCGGATCGGTAGGATCGCGGCATGATGGGAGATCCCGTGGTAGTGCTGCCGGAGGCCGAGCACCGGCGTGTATGGGGCCGTTTCTACGAGGATTTCAGCTTCCGTCCGAGTACGAATCCGATCAAATGGCCGGCCATCCAGGAGCCCGTCGCGTCGGTGACCTGGAGCCTCGCTGCGCTTGACGATGATCCGAATGATGAGAGTCTGGACCACCTGGTCGCGGTCGTCGAGCAAGGGCTTTCTTCCTGCGTTGGCTCGTCGGGCACTCTGCTCGCCCTCGACTGGCAGCACACGTCGTATCGCTTCGCACCGCAGGAGGTCGGCGGTCCTGGGCAACCTGCTTGGCCGCTGAGCCCGTATCCCGACGGGGACTACTTCATCCTCCTTGCGGAGGACTTCCGCTTCGGCAGTTTTGGCCATCCTTGGGAGGGTTCTCTCTGCCTCTTTGGTGAGGAGCTTCTCGACATCGCGGCCACGGAAGTCGACAAGGTTCTTGGGCCACCGATCCGCAGGTCAGGCAAGGCGGTAGGGCCGGCCTGATCCTGAGCCCGGACTCACGGTCTCGCGAGAATACGTGCCTGCAGCAGGGCGAAGGTTGCGCGTCCGTTTCAAACAGTTCCACGCGGCACACGCGGCCTTCGACAACGCCTGAGGTGTAGGACAGGGTCAGTGCTGCTCGGTTGCCGCCGGCAGGTTGTGCCATGAATGTCCGCAGGCGCCATTGCAGTACCTCTCGCGGCGGCGAGTGTCAGCAACGGCGAACACGGAAACGAGGACACGGAACGCCTTGACGTATTCGGCGGAGGGCAGGCCCGCGAACCCGTAGCGGGGCGGGTCCATGCAGATCATTACCGAGGGGTTAGCCGTAGGCTTCGCACCAGACCGCGCCACCCCCGCACGGCCGTCCGCAGCTGTAATGTGCGCCTGCATCGCATAGTCGGCGACTTCCTGCAGAACCATCTGCTGACGTCTCGGGTCGAGGCCGGAGAACCAGCTCACACCAGCGTCCAACGTGCGGAGCCCCTGAGCGATCTCGTTGACGACCCGCTCGGTCTCGCGCCGGAAAGTGCGGCCGTCGTCGCTGCTCGGTTCAGTCATCGCTGGATGATTTCACGACGCTGATTCCGGGCGAGGGCCGGCACCAGCACCCGACGCAGTACGGGCGCCCCGGCCATCGTCGCCTCCGGCAGGCAAGCGGGGAGCGAAGAGCAGCACTGGCCGATTTCACAGACCCTCATCACTGATGGCGCTGGGCCACTTCAGGCGATGTCGAAGGGGATCAGCGCGACCTCGACGTCCCATGCTGTAGGTGAGGCCGACCTGAGGACGAAGCGGTAAAGCCCCTTGACGGGATCAGGTGTGGCGACGGAGACACAGCGGGGATGCTCGGCCAGGAGCTGGACTGCCATTCGACCGCAGCTCCTGACCGTCTGGCCACCAGCACGCCGTCGGCGCCAGGAGAAGGGAGCGCCGGGCCGGGCTGAACCTGATGACCATGCGCTCGGACGGTCCCGCGGCGGCCTGAGCACGAAAGTTCACTTCGCCAGCGACAGCCGTGCACGGCCTTTGGTCCTCCGCGTCATCGCAGGCCAGGCAGGTGACGCGCCAGCCTTCGAGCCGTCATGGCAGGCATCCGCGTTCCGCGTGGCGGTCCTGGGAGACCGAGGACTCGGCCGGAGGCAGCCCTGACGAACCGGGCGTACTCCTCCCGCGCGATCCGCGGGCATCTTAAGCCGCCGCGGGATCTGCGCTGTCATTCCACGGCCGTCCGACCAGGTCGGCCACCGTCTCCGGCGAGGACGTGCCGGTGGGCGCCCGCCCACTTTTGACGCCGAGGCATACAAACAGCGCAACGCGGTCGAACGATGCATCAACCGGCTCAAGCAGTGGCGCGGTCTGGCCATGCGAACGGACAAGCTCGCCATCGCCTACCAGGTCGCACTCCACTTCGCAGCCATCCGAATTTGGACGCGACCGCGGAACGCCGAGGACGCCCGCTGTCAGGGAATGCCTGACTCAGAGCGTCGACGTGGCGTCAGTTGCCTTCATCCTGCAAGCCGAGCACCTTCCGGACCTCTTCGCAATAAACAGATGCCGATATGCAGTCACTTGGCGCTGAGGGATGCCACAGAGCGTCGCCCCATCCGCCAGGGCGTGCTCCAGCGCAGGGTCACCTGTCTCCCGGCACGCAGTGAAGCCCGTCGGGGCAAGCCCGAACGTGAATTTGCGGGATCGGAGACCGTGACCAAGCTGCGGCATGGCCACCACCCTCGCACGTGGCCCGACCACCCTGAAGTCAAAATCACAGGCTCTAGGGACTGTGTGATGTCGTGATCAGCTTCTGAGTTCTTCACTCTGCGCGGAGTGGGATCCGGTAGGACTGTGGTCGTGACCCGGAGGCAACTC
>NZ_JBVJPY010000050.1:0-6786 GCF_055609145.1 Streptomyces sp. NPDC036822 | reverse complement strand
TCAACACCGCCAACGACCGGGGGCTCTGCCACGTCACCACCCCAGCTGACCAGGCCTTATAGCCCTTCAGGGGCAGGATGAAAAAGGCTCACTGAACTGCACCTCTATCCAGCCCGGAAACGCGTCATCCACCCACCGGACCGCCTCAACCCGCAGGCCAACCACTAGAACCCCCTTCGCAACCAGCCCGACACCTGCGACGAGTATCCAGCGGTAGATCTGCGACCTGCATTGCGGGACAGCCCTTAGGACGGACCGCTGACACGACGGCCCACACGGTGTCGCGGTCCGTTATCTGACCGGTGGTCGGCTGGGTTGCTTAGTTCTGTTGCCTGACCGGTCAGTATTGCTGGATGGCTGTTGCAGTAGAGCATGGGCCCGTGGATGCCTGGCCTGGTAAGGAGGTGGTGTCGGTGGGAGTGGGCCGGTTCCTCGTGGAGTGACACCCCGCCGCCGTTACCTCTAAACCCGCCCCGCTCACCGCCCGTGGTTGGCCACCCTGGACGCCTCCCTGTCCGCCGACTCTGATGCACCTCGATAACGGCCGGCCCCCCGGGACGCACCTTTGCGGCCCGTTGAGCCCCGCCAGCCGACGGACTCCGCAAGCTCAACTTCGGCTGAACAGGTGTCGTACATCCCATGGCTGCTCCCTGAAGAGTGAGCCAAGGCCCGTACACCCGCCCATCACCATGCTTATACACACCGCGCAGCCGGGTGTACGTAGGCCCGAGGCCGTACGGGCCGCCGAGGGGAGGCTGCTGCCGCAGTGCATACAGACCCGGCCACGGCCGGGTCGGAGCGCCGGGAATATCTGGAGCGGCGAGCACCGGATGACGCCACCTCAGTCTCGGCCGCCAGGACCACCCAGACCTTCCCGTCCACGAACGGCGGCCAGGCACCGCCGCAGGTCAGGACGCGCAACCTGTCAGCGAACTGAGGCCCTCCCTCGATGGATCATCCGGGCGAGACATGGAACGTCATGTGACGTAGCGCCAACCCCCACTGTTCGGGGGGCGGAAAGCAGGCGACGCGTGCTCCCCGTCCGGCCGCCCCGCGATCGGACCCGCACGACATATGGCCCTGATCCCGCGCCCGGCATCGGGGCCCCCCGCGCCCCCACGGCACATCAACCTCATAGCCGGCACGCCTACCTCAGCGATCCAGCTTCGGTCTACAGGCCGTAGTCGGTGACGTCTACGTGGGGATTTCTCCGCGTTGCAGCCTGGCCGCTACTTCGGAAGCAATATAGTCTCCGTTGCCACCATGTATACCGAGTCTGTAACTCAAGTATTTTAGTCGTGCGTCCATCGCGTCTTTGCTGATGCCGAGGGTGGTGGTGAGGGTGGCGACATCCGGTGTGAGGCTGCCGGATTGGCGGATTGCAGCGATGGTGTCGTGGTCTGTCTTGGTCAGCTCCTGTCGGGGTGGGGGCCAGGGCAGCGTGTGGGCAACGACGCCGGGGATGGCACCTTTCCGCAGCCAGCCGGCGACCTGTTCCGCACGTACCTTCGGGGCTCCTGTCAGGACGAGTTCTGCGTTCAGCACCTCGATGTGCCGGCCCAGCGCTTTGAAACGATCGCTTACCGCTGCGCTGGTGATGTAGAGGCTGGAGGCGAGTTCCCGGATCTGAGGGGTGAGTGTGCCAGCGTGGTGAATCGCCGCCAGCAGGTACAGGTCGTTCGCCGTCAGAATGCCGGGAGCTGGAGCTGGCGCGGGAGCCTGCGGCATAGGGTGGTTCACCTCATCGACTATGTCCATGAGCTGGTCCAGATCTCCGGGCGCCCATATGCCGCCCGGCGCAGTGCCGGCCGGGCCTGCGCCAGCGGGATCCCAGGCGGGAGCCGTCCCTTCTTCCACTGCGGGCTCCTGCCACATGTAGAGGTCGGCTGGGGCTGTGGTGGCTTCTGGAGCAACGGTGCCATAGGTTTCCGCGTCCGAGCTGCTGCCCGCTGTGAGTTGGCCTTCTTCCCATGCCGGCGGGGCGGGGTGATGGGTGGTGAGGGCGGTCTGCCAGTGGTGGAAGCTGGTGGCGTCGTTGGAGACGAAGGCGGCGAGGTCCGCGGCCAGGGCGGGGACCTCGGAGTAGGCCTGGAGGTTGATGTTCAGGGCGGTGGCTGTTGCGCAGAGCGCATCGGTGAGGGCCTCGGTGGTGAGGTGGGTGCCCGCTGCCCATGCGGCTCGTTCCCGTGCGTCGTCCCAGTCGTCACGGATGATGGCATGCAGACAGGCCAGAGCCGGGTCCTCGTTCTGATGGGCGTTGGGGGCCTCCTGGGCGAACGGGTTGCCCAGGAACGGCCCGAAATGCTGCAGGCTCACGATATTTCCCCGATACAGGACGCTCGCGAGGTTCTCGTCGCTGTCGGGCTGCAGGTGGTAGCCGGCAGCGACCTGCCGTACCGACTCACGCAGAGCGTCCTCTCCCACCTCCCGCAGACCGGTCTGTGTACACACCTCCGCGGCAGCCGCTTCCCAGTCCCCCAGACTGGCAAGAAGCAGGGCGTCCGCCAGCTCTCCCTGCTGCCCGCCGGGCTCACTGGCACCGAAGGAATACTCACTCATGAAGCCCGCTCCATAATTGTGTCGCCGGGGGCAGGAGACGGTCGCCCTGCCGGCGCCCAGCACATCACCACCGGCAGCCCCCTAAAGGCGACATGCGATACGAACCTGGACGAAGAAGCGGACACCTGTCCCCTCCGGCCCCCCCACCACGCGTCATCGGGAAACCAAACCCGCCCCACAAGCCCCGCCCCACAAGCCCCGCCCCCACCACGGTAGTTCGACCCTTCCGCCCTGCCCGCGCAGTCATCACCGACAGGGCGCCGCGACCGCGAAGGCCAGCGACGGGCCCGCGGAGATGCTCAGACCGCGCTGCGATGACCCAGCCGCCGCCCGCTCAGCGGCCACCACAGCACCTGGCACCAGCCCCCGGGCTCGGGAACATTGAAGTCGGGTGAGGCGCGCACCCTTCCGGCCCTCCACGACCGCTCCCCGGACGACCCTTGGCGCCGGTTCTGTGCCCGGCATCGGGGCCGACCCCCACACCCCTCCGCGCAGCGTCGGAAGTTGAGCGTCCGTGCTGTGGTCCGGGCCGTCGTGAACCAAGCCCGTCACAAGCATCTGCCACAGGGCCGGTCACCATCCCGGTCAGCACGAGGGAACGACATCGTCAGCACTACATGTATGTCGCGCCCGTGGCCCTGCAGCCCCGCACAGTCCAGCGAACCGCCGGCCCGCGCTGCGCGAGCGAGACCGCTGCCCACCACCCCGCCGGGGACCAGGGCTCTCCCGCCCACTGGTAGGCGCATGCCCGCAGGGTTGTTCATACGGCTGATGGGTGGGTGTCCGCCCAATGCGGTGTGGCAGCGGTGGTGGTTGTAGGTGTGGAGGAAGTCTGCCAGGGCCTCTGCCCGCTCGTGGTTGGAGGTGTAGGGCCGTAGGTAGGCCCACTCTTCGAGCAGGGTGCGGTTGAAGCGTTCGACTATGCCGTTGGTCTGCGGTCGGTAAGGCCGGGTGCGTTTGTGGGCGATGCCGGCCGCGGTGAGGGTCCGGGTGAAGAGCATGGATTTGTAGCAGGCGCCGTTGTCGGTCAGGACACGTTCGACGGTGATGCCGGGGGCGGCGAAGAACGCCTGTGCCCGCTGCCAGAAGCCAGCGGCGGTCTCCTGTCGTTCGTTGGCCAACACTTCGCTGTAGGCGAGGCGGGAGTGGTCGTCGACGGCGGAGTGGATGTAGGAGTAGCCGATTACTGGCGTGCTGCTTCTGCGCCGGTCGGTGGTGGCCTGCCCGTTTCGGTCGCCTGTGGTCCGGCCCACCACGCGCCGTCCGCCGCCGTCGGGAATGTTGCCGAGTCAGGCGGCCCAGGCCGTGACGGGTCAGGATCCGGTGCACGGTCGAGGCGGGCAGGGCCAGGATCGGGCCGATCCGGGCAGGGCCAAGTTTTCGGCTTCTGCGCAGTTCGCAGGCGCGGGCTTCGACGGTCGCAGATGTTCAAGTTGTCGACCGATCCGCTGTTCATCGACAAAGTCCGCGACGTCCTCGGCCTCTATCTTGATCCGCCGGAGAAGGCTCTGGTGCTCTGCGTGGACGAGAAGTCGCAGATGCAGGCCCTGGACCGGTCCCAGCCGGTCCTGCCGATGGTGCCCGCCGTTCCCGAACGCCGGAGCCACGACCACATCCGGGCCGGCACCACGACCCTCTTCTCGGCCCTCGAGGCCGCCACCGGCAAGGTCAGCGGCTCCCTCCACCGCCGCCACCGGGCGGCGGAGTTTAAGGAGTTCCTGACCAAGCTCGACAAGGAAGTCCCCGAGAGCCTCGACGTCCACCTGATCCTGGACAACTATGCCACCCACAAAACGCCCGACATCAAGCGGTGGCTGCTGGCCCATCCCCCGTTTCCCCAGCACTTCACGCCGACCAGCGCGTCCTGGCTGAACCTGGTCGAGCGGTGGTTCGCCGAACTCGCGCAGACTATCTCGGCGCGAGCGGGCAGGCCCTTGTAATTGAGTGAGCATCCTGTCGAAGTGGCAGCCTACTTCCCGAACGGGAAGTTTGGAGTGCACCGAGCGTCGCCCGCGCGACAGCATCCCCGAGTCCATTTATGCTCTAATCTGATCTGCGAGAGATTCCGAGAAGAGGATGATATGACAATATCTGAGTAGGCAAAGGCCGAATGCGTGGGCCATACTCTCGTGGCAATAGAGCAGAAAATTGAGCCCACTGAGGTATACGCGACCGTCCAAGGGTATGCCAACGGTACCGTTGATGAGGACGAATTTCCATGGTTCTTTGAAAGTCTCATCAAGCACCTGAAGCTCGTTAACCCGGAATGCTTCCGCAACGAATCTGCGGAGGAACATTCAAAGATCTGGGACTACTCACTGGCGCGAGCTAAAGAGTGGCTCGGTATTCGTATGGATCTCGCATCCATTGCAGACAACTTTGAGGTCCTGAAGACGTCGATCGACGCCATCACCGCCGAGAATGCCGTCATGCTCAAATCCCTCGCCCCGGGGTACAGTGACCCTGTCGCCCTGGTTAAGTGTGGTAGGCATCGCGTTGTGATCGGCGGCACTGATGGGCCAATCCCTAAGAATCAGTTCCTGAGAGTAGAGACGCTCTCTCATCATCTGAAGGCGTCAAAGGGGGCCCTGGATACCCTTCTGCGAGAAGCTAACGCTCTGAATCTGAACACGCTGAACGAATTCATCCAGGACCGTATTACCTCGCAGGGCTGGTTCAAGGAGCTGGAAAACGGTTCCCTTTCGTTGCAGTTTGGTCGCGTGACGATGGAGCGTAAGGGTAGCCCGACTGGTTCCGGGAAGGTTACCGTTTACGGCTTCTCGGGCCGCGACAAAGCATTCATCGAGGAGGCGTTCGCCACATTCACCAAGAAGAAAGTCAAGATCTCGGACGAGGGCGCCACGCAACAGATTGCCCCCGAATCTTTCCAAGGGGGCGAGAAGGCATTTGGATACCCGTGCCGTTTCGAGGTCACAGCAGACCCGCAACTTCCGCGGTCGAGGTTCTCGGTAGAGAGTATTAGCAAAGCGATGGAGATACTTTCCCCATTCGTCGACCCTGGGTTCATCGCAACGCGCTACAAGCAGACCGAACAGTACAAAATGGCTAAGTCGGTGCCGTTCGGTCAGTCCTTTCCCCTAAAGGAGGCGCAACGCTTCACAGAGATTAAAGGCGACTACCAGTTCGATCTTCAATTCGGCGGAGACACCGGGACGGGGTCGCATAACCTGCATCTGCTCATTGTGATTAATTGCATTCCCAAGCCGGGAAAAGCTGCGGTTACGGCGAACGCCGATGTTCTTGCCGACGCCGCAGTAGGGGACACCCTGCAGTTCTGGATGGTTGAAGAACATCTAAAGATCTTTCGTCCGGAGGAGGAGAAGGAGCTGTCGTACCTCCTCTACCAGATCACATCCGCGGCGAAGGGCGCCGAACTCTTCACTCCCATGGGAAGCATCAAAAAGACCGGCCGGACTACGCTCGAGGTGCGCCCGTACCTCCATGCCCGCAGGGCGTATTTTGACAAACAGTTGCGGATGCTGACTCCCCCCGAGGGCGAACCCTTCACCTACAAGTCCACGACCAAGACCAAGCCCGTGGCATCGAAGCACTCCAAGTCATAAGTGCTGCCGGATCTCGCGCAGGCCGAGGGGCCATAGCGCAGTGCTTCCGTGACGAGCGCCCAGGCGAAGCTCGGCGGAGAGCAGTACGCCGGGCTTCGCTGTCCTGAGGACATCAAGGGCCTGCACTGCAAAGGGTGTTGCAGAACTGGACGGACGGCGCGACCGCGTCGCGGATGCTCAAGCTCTCGCCGTCCCGGCCGACTCTGGCACGCAGAAGTTCCGCATGCACGGCCAAATCGTCGACGAGCTCGTGCGCGCGGGGTCGGTCCGGAACCATGGCGGTGCACCTCGATGCTGCTGTCCCTCCGTGATCGCGGTCCCGCTGTGTCCGCGGCTGAGTTCGTGGTAGCTGCGAAAGTCGAGAAGCGCAGGCCGTCGATTACTGCTCCAGACAGGATCCGACTTCCGCGCGGGTGCACCGGTGTCTCCGCGACGCCAGTGAGCGAAGAGATCTCGGTCGATGGATCAGCGAGTGAGCGTTCGGCGTCTTCCACCCTGCCTATGCCCTAGTGACCTGAGTCAGAGATTCGGTGGCAGTAGGCGGCGAGTTTGTCGAGGATTTCGTCGGCGGTCTTTGTCCAGACGAAGGGCCTGGGTTGGTTGTTCCAGTCGGCCAGCCATGACCGGATGTCGCGTTCGAGGG
>NZ_JBVJPY010000049.1:0-7332 GCF_055609145.1 Streptomyces sp. NPDC036822 | reverse complement strand
GGCGTCTCGTCGACGTACCGCCAGGCGGTGGCCTCGGATCCCAAGAACCGGCTTCCGAGCCGCGAGAACGTCTCGTTCTTCCGCGGATGGACCAGGGTGAGCAGCGCCTGCCGGAAGCAACCGAGCCTGCGCCAGCGTGTGTTGCGGGCCCGGCGGTGTTCCTGCAGCAGTCAGGAAACATGCTCGACCAGCTCATGCGGGACGCCGAGCACGGCAGGATACGAACACATCCAGAGCCCCTTCGGTCGTTGGCCTGGTGGGTGGAATCATCACGCCAACGACCAGGGTCTCTGTCTCGTCACCGCGCCCGCTGACCAGCCCATTTCGCCGCCCAGCACAGGATGGAAGAGGTCCAGTCACCAGAAACTGGAACCGCGGTGGTGGGGCAGGTCAGCCTGTCACCCGAACCTGTATCAGGCCCGCTGTGCGGGGACGTACGATGAGCGTCAGGGTGGGGCCCTCGGTCATCGGACCGTGCGGGCCGCCTGCTCGACGATGCGGGTGACGGCCTCGGGGCGGGATACGGATACCGCGTGTGACGCGTCGATGGTCGTCGTGCGGGCATGGGCGCGGGCCGACATGAAGCGCTGGGCAGCCACTGGGATGTTGCGGTCCTCCGTGGTCACCAGTGACCAGGAGGGAATCGTCTTCCAGGCGGCCTGGGTGGACTTCTCCTCCAGAGCGGCGGCAGCGATCGGACGCTGCCCCGCAGCCATGAGCCTGGCCTTGTCCTTCGGCACGTCTGCGGCGAACTGGTCGCGGAACTTCTCCGGCTTGATGTACACGTCCGCGCCCTGACCACCGTCAGGCAGGACGTAGTGGACGGACTCGACGGCTTGGCCGAGGGTGCTGCCGGGGAACTAGTCCGTCAGCCCGATCGAGCTCTCGCCCTCGTCCGGCAGGAACGCCGCGATGTAGACCAGTGCCTTCACCTTGCCTTCGAGGCCCGCAGCGGCCTGGCTGATGACGGTGCCGCCGTAGGAGTGGCCGACCAGGACCACGGGCCCGCCGATGTGGTCGAGGACGCTGCGCAGGTAAGCGGCATCGCTCGCCGGACCACGCAGCGGGTTGGCGGCGGACACCACCGGGTACCCCGCGCTCTGCAGCCGGGTGACGACACCGTCCCAGCTCGCGGCGTCGGCGAACGCTCCGTGTTCCAGCACGATCGTCGGACGTACGGGGTGGTGGGGCGTGGCGTCTGCCGCGGCGGGCAGGGTGACGGCGGCGACGGACAGTCCGACCGCCGCGGTGACACCGAGCAGTACGGATCTGCTGCCCGGACGGACGAGGTGGGTCTTGCGCATGGGTGAAATCCCTCTTGTTCGATGAATGGTGTTCGACGGACCGAAAGGCGAGGCAACTGGGTGAGTCGAGGAACGGGGCCCGGGTCGTTTGGCCGGTACGTGATGGACGGGCGTCCGTCCGCGCCGCGTGAGCAGCGCGGATCGGAGGGCGCGGAAGCCTCGACCGGATGAGGGAGCGAGCTCCCCTTCAGCCGGATGACGGCCGCTCACTCGCGTTCCTGCGCGATGTTTCCCGGACCGTGGTCGGTGTGCGGCGTCAGATCACGAGTGCTGCGCGTGCGACGGCGTCGAGGCGGATACGGAGCCGTTTCCCGCAGCGTGTGGCGACCGCGCGAAAGATCTTGAGGCGGTTGACGGCACGAACGGCGGTGTGGCCGTAGGGTCCCCCGCGCGGAGCCTACGGCCACACCTCAGCCGGTACCCTCCAGGACTTCGTAGACGTGCCTGAGGTAGTCGTGCGTGCGCTCCGAACCGAGGAGCCCGTCGCCCACTCGGTTCATCGTGTACGAGAACGTGACGCGCCGGTCGAGGTCCATCATGACGATCGACCCGCCCCTGCCGACCCAGAAGCAGATTCTCCCGGTGGGCATGTGCGGCATTGTCCTCGGATCGGCGAGGGCGTAGCCGATGCCCCAGCGGACGGGGACGCCCAGGAAGAGGTCGACTCCGTCTGCTTGGACGTCGAACACCTTGTCCACCGTCTCCTCGGAGAGAAGCCGGCGGCCGTTGACCCGGCCGTGCCGCGAGACGACGGAGAGCGCTCGGGCCAGGCCACGTGCGTTGCCGTGTCCGTTGACGGCTCCGAGTTCGGCGGAGCGCCACTGCGGGGTGTCGACGTGCTCGTCACGCGCGGGGCTTCCGAGCAACGTCCTGGTGAAGATCCCCTCGGGATCGAGTCCCGTGAGCATGCCGCCCGGCTGCGAGGGGGTCACCAGATCGGCGATACGCGGCCAGTCGGCCCGTCGCGCGCCGATCTGGACATCGGCCTGCGCCGGCTCGGCGATCTCGGTGGCGACGAACTCCGTCAGACTGCGGCCGCTGACCCGCCGGACGAGCTCTCCCACCAACTGCCCCTGGGTCTGGACGTGGTAGCCGGACGCGGAGCCCGGCTCCCACCAGGGTGCCTGTGCGGCCAGCCGGGCACTCGCGGTGGGCCGGTCGTAGAGGTCCTCCACGGAGAAGGGCTGCTCCCAGCCGGAGAGTCCCGAGGTGTGGGCCAGAACGTGCCGCACCTCGATGTGCTCCTTTCCCTGGGCGGCGAACTCGGGCCAGTAGTGCGCGACCGGGCGGTGCAGATCCAGCGCGCCCCGGTCGACGAGGACGAGGGCCGCGAGACTGGTGAGGGTCTTCGTGGTCGACCACAGGCTCACCAACGTGTCCCGGTGCCACGGAACGGTCCGCGCCGCGTCCGCGTGGCCACCCCAGAGGTCGACTTCCATGACCCCGTCCACATCGACGGCGATCGACGCGCCCAGCTCCTCGCCGGCTTCGAGGTGTGCCGCCAGCGCCGCCCGTACCGGCTCGAACCGGTCGGTGCTCGTGCCCTCGACGCCCCTGCTCTTCTCCCCCATCAGACCCGGTTCTCCGCCTGGAACATCCAGCTCTGCCTCTCGAGATCGGCCGTGAGTCCGACGAGGAGGTCCTCGGTGACGACATCCACCGGGCCCACCGCGACGATGCGCTCACGCAGCCTCTCGGTCACCGCGGAGAGCGCGTGCACCAAGGCGTCGACGGCGTCGCCGTCCTTGGTCCAGCCCGGCGGAAAGGCGGGCACTCCACTGGCGTTCGCGATGGTCCCGGCCCGTCCGTCCGGGCTGACGCCCAGGGCGGCCGCGCGCTCGGCCACCGTGTCGGCGTGGTTCCGGGCCACGTTGGCGGCCTCGTCGAGCTGGAGGTGGACCGAGCGGAAGCGCGGGCCGTACACATTCCAGTGGGCCTGCTTGGCCACCAGGGACAGGCCGAGCAGGTCGGCCAGGGTCGCCTGCAGCACCGCTCCCGCGGTCTCGCGGTCGCGCTGCGGCAGGGGGTTGTTCACAACCGGCACAGGAGTGCGGTCCTTTCGTGACGGGCGCCGGCTCTCAGGCGGCGAGGAAGTCGAGCAGGGCGGCGTTGACCTCGGCCGCGTGGGTGAGCAGCAGCCCGTGCGGAGCGCCGTCGATCTCGACGTACCGCGCGTCGGGCAGGCGGCGGCGGAACTCGCGGGCCGTGGCGTCGATCGGCAGGATGCGGTCGGCGGTCCCGTGAAGGATCAGCGACGGCACGTCGATGCGCTCCACGTCGGCCCGGAAGTCCGTCAGCCACGCCGGGACGCAGGCGTAGGCCGCCATGGGCGCCGAATCGATGGCGGTGGCCCAGTTCGCCCGCAGCGCGGCCTCGCTGAGCCGCGACCCGAGCGTCTCGTCGGTGTTGAAGAAGTCGACGAAGAAGCTCTCGTACCAGGCGTAGCGGTCGGCCTCCGCCTGCTCCGCGATGCCGTCGAAGACGCTCTGCGGCACACCGGTGGGGTTGTCCGGCGTCTGCAGCAGGAACGGCTGGAGCGAACCGAGGAACGCCGCCTTCGCCACCCGCTCCGAGCCGTGGACGCCGAGGTAGCGGGCGACCTCGCCCGAGCCCATCGAGAACCCGACGAGAACCACGTCACGCAGGTCCAGCCGCGTCAGTACGGTGTCCAGGTCGGCGGCGAAGGTGTCGTAGTCGTAGCCCGTCATGGTCTTGCTCGACCGGCCGAAGCCACGGCGGTCGTAGGTGATGACGCGGTAGCCGGCCTTGACCAGCGCATCGGTCTGCTTCTCCCACGACTGCCCGTCCAGCGGGTAGCCGTGGATCAGGACGACCGGCTGCCCCGACCCGTGGTCCTCGTAGTAGAGGTCGATGCCGGTCGAGCCCTCGGTGCCGACAGTGATGGTTCCCATGGTGTGCCTTCCCGCCCGTCCGCCGTGTGCGTACCGGGCATGGCACAAACCTAGGAATCAAGCGGGGCGGGCCGCGTCCGTCGGACTACGGCTCCGGCGTACGTCATGGTGCCGCGTCTTCCGCGTACGTCATGAGGCCGCGCTTTCGGGGTACGTCGTCGTGCCGCCGAGCACCGCGGCGAGTTCGCCGCGGGACGTGACCCCCAGTTTGGGGAACATCCGCTGGAGATGGGTGCTCACCGTCCGGGGCGAGACGTACAACCGCTCGCCGATCTCCCGGTTCGTCAGACCCTGCGCGGCGAGCTGCGCGACATGCAGCTCGGTCGAGGTCAGTCGATCGACCGCGGCCGGATCCTGGCGCGGGGACGACGCGCCCGCGGCGCGCAGCTCCTGCCGTGCCCGCTCCGCCCATGCCGACGCGCCGAGGGCGTCGAAGATCTCGCGTGCGGCCTGGAGGGCGACGCGGGACTCCGCGGGCCGCCGGTGACGCCGCAGCCACTCGCCCAGGGCGAGGCGTGCCCGCGCCCCCTCGAACGGCCAGTCCGTGGGGACGGCGTCAAGGGCCGCCCTGTACAGCGGCTCGGCGGCGTCCTGCGGGCTCAGCAGGGCCCGGCCCAGTCGCAGCCCGCAGAGCAGGGCGGGCGAAGACGTCGATTCCCCGAGCGGGGTCAGCTCCCGCACGATGCCGCGTGCCACCTCCGCGGATTCGCTGCGCACCGCCGCCTCGACCAGCTCCGCGACCGCGTAGAAGCGCAGCCAGGAGTGGAAGGCGGGATCGGCCGGGTCGAAGACGCGGTGCAGGTGCCCGAACGCGTCGCCGTAGCGGCCCTGGCAGAGGGCCGCCTGCCCGCGGGCCATCTGCATGATGGCCAGCACCGGGCGCCCTCCGCTGGGAAGGGCCTCGCGTTCGGCTTCCGCCGCCCATTCCTCTGCCGCCGGGTCGCCGCTGACGGCGGCCAGCTGCGCGCGGATGGCGTTCACCATCGCGTGCACAAGAGGCTGACCGGTCTCGCGGGCGAGCGACGCGGCTTCCTCCGCGGCGAGGGACCCGGCGCGGACGTCACCCAGCCGTGCGGCGCTGCCCGCCTGGACGCAGAGGGCGCGGGCCAGCATCGACAGCCTGCCCTGCGCTCGCAGGGCGTCCAGCGACCTCGCCGTCAACCGGCTCGCCAGGGCGGGAGCGCCCACCGTCACGGCGGCGCCGCCCAGGAGCTGGTCCCCCTCCGCGTTCTCCGAGGAGCGCTCCAACTGACTCGCCAGGCCCTCCACGGCCCCTTCCCCACGCTCGACCGGCGCCGAGTAAGCACGCAGGGCGACCAGGTCGGCGTTGTCGGCAGGCACGGGCATCCGGTCGGCAGCGGCGGCGACCCGCTCGCGGGCGGCCGGACCCGGCTCTCCCCAGAAGCACTGCAGGACCGCGCTCCACAGCATGCGCAGCCCCAGGGTCGACTCGCCGCCGGCGGCGATCTCGACCGCCAGCTCGGCCAGCTCGGCGGTCGCGGCGCCCTCGCCCCGCGTCCCCTCGGCCAGAGCGATGCTGACCCAGGCCGCGCGGCCTTGGTCCCGGACCGAAAGGTCCAGTGAGCGCGCCAGGGTCAGCAGATGCGTCGCGACGTCTCCTTGGCCCGACTCCAGTGCGAGCTCCGCCGCCCGGAGCAGCCGGTCCGCCTGCGCGGAGGGGTCCTTCGTCAGTTCCGCCGCCCGCCTCAGCGCGGCGAGAGCTGCGGCGACACCGCCTCGCCGCAGGGCCCGGCCGGCAGTGGAGTCCAGATCCCCTGCCACTCCCTCGTCGAGACCGGCGGTGGCGGCGGCACGGTGCCATGCCTGCCGATCGGGCTGCCCCTGAAGCGCGGCGGCCAGCTCGGCGTGCGCGGCCTGGCGCTCCACGGCGGTGGCGGCGTGGTGCATCGCCGAGCGGACGAGGGGGTGTCTGAAGGCCAGCCCCTGGGTCTCCACCAGGCCCGCGTCGATCGCCGCCTCGAAAGCACCGACGTCGACCGCCGTCCCGAGCATCCGGGTCGCCGCGTCGAGGCATTCCTCCATCGTCCCGTCACCGTTGAGGGCCGAGAGGAGCAGGACCGCGCGGGTGTCGGCCGGCAGACGGGAGACCCGTGCCGTGAACGTCCGCTCCAGCCGCGCGGTCAGCGGCAGCGGACCCGGATTGAGGGCGTACGCCCCGCCGACCGACTGCAGCGCGACCGGCAACTCGGTCAGCGCCAGCGGGTTCCCGGCGGCCTCCTCCAACAACCGCCGCCTGACCTGCTGCCCCAGTCCGGGGGCCACCGCGTCCAGCACTTCCCCCGACACCTCGTCCGTCAGCGGGCCCAGGTGCAGCACAGGCAGGCCGGCGCTGCTGAGGCCGTCGTCGAGGCGCCGGGTGACGGCGACCAGAACGAGGGGGTCGGATTCGATCCGCCGCGCCACGAACCCGAGCACATCGATGCTGGCACGGTCCATCCAGTGGGCGTCCTCGACGACCACCAGCAGGGGCGCCTTCGCCGCCGCGTCCGTCAGCAGGGTCAGCGCGGCCAGGCCGACGAGGTACAGATCGGGTACGGCCTCGTCGACGAGCCCGACGGCCGCGAGCAACGCGGTGCGCTGACGCCCCGGCAAGTCGTCGATTCCGTCCCTCAGTTGGTGAACCAACTGGTGCAGGCCCGCACAGGGCAGGTCCTCCTCCGACTGGACCCCCACAGCGGTGATCACACGGGTCCCGCCGCGTGCCGCCGCACCTGCGGCCTCCGCGACCAGCGCCGACTTGCCGATCCCCGGCGCCCCGGTGATCACCGTAGCGCCGCCCGAACCGGCGGCCCCCTGCTCGACCAGGGCAGCCAGCGTGCGACGCTCCGTATCGCGCCCCAGTAGCACCCGCCGATGCATGCCGCACCCCCCGTTCTCTCTGTACCTCCCCAGCACCCCACGGCTCCGCGTCCTTGCGGAACCAGACGAACTGGCGGCATCGCCGCTGGTGAGCGACCTGGAAGCCCGGCCTGGATGCCGTTCATGCAATGGTATGCATGCCGCCGAGCGGGAATGACCGCTGTCCAACATGGGCGGAACCGAGCCGCCGCCGGGATGTCCCAGGCCACCGCCTGGCGGTACGTCGACGAGACGCT
>NZ_JBVJPY010000048.1:0-7665 GCF_055609145.1 Streptomyces sp. NPDC036822 | reverse complement strand
CAGCCCGTTGGGTATCAGTCACTGACAACGGCGGAATCTTCGGACCCGGACGACTCATACCGAACTAACGACAAACCTCCGACTCGGGTCACTAGACGGTCCTCGCGCTGTGTCCCTCAAGGCCTGTCGTTGTGAAGCAGGCCGCAGGCAATCGATCGCATCTCGTCAGCGACGTCGAGGCGTGTGTCAGGCCCGCCTCGTTGGGGAGGCGTAGAAGCACACCACTACTCGTGGCGCAGAGCGGCTGCGTACCAGCCGGGCGAGGCGAGGGGACGGTGAGGCGGCAGTAGATACCTGCACCGCACCGCCCGGTGCCCTGATGTGCTCGGACCCCTTTGCGCAGCCAGGGAAGCGTATAGGCGACGGACGCCCCACCTGAGCTGGTCCGGGCGCGGGCCGGCGCCACCAGATTCACCGTCCTGCACTGGTGAGCCGAGAGCTCGGAACACCGCTCTCCCTCGAGGCTTCCCGAGGCCGGGCACCCCGGCGAGTATCCGGGCTGTCGACTGGTGCCCGCGGTGCGGGCGGGTGAGCCTGGTGGCATGAGCAGTGCGCCGATTACCGTGCACCGCCCCTCGGCTTCCGGGGGTCGGAAGGTCACCGTGCGGCGGTACGGATATGACGAGCTCCTCGGCCTGGCGCACTCCGATCACGACCTGGTTGTCTTCCTCGAAGCTGCCGGAATTGCTGACCCCGAGACGGTGATCGACGACCCGAACTTGGTCGAATGGCGTGGAGGCCGCGCACACGAATGGCACGCAGCCTGATGTCAGGATGGGCGGCGCTCTCCCCGGCGATGAAGGAGCCGGACGCATGACCGCCTCCGGCCCCATGTGGGGCGCTACCGGATCCTGTACGAGATCACCGAAGCTCGTGATCATCCACGTCGGCCGCGCCTCGGCTGACTGCGGCAGGCAGCCGACGCGAACGACCCGACTTGGACTTCCGGGCTGTCAGGCCACTACCAAAACATCTGTCGACAGCACCTGTGCTACCTGCCGCGGTCCTACTCCATCGACCGCCGCACACCGCCGCGGACGGGCCAGTGGGGGTGCGGTTGTCCCTGGGTTGTGCTGAAACTGGTCTCGAGCAGGCCGGTACCTGACCACGACGGGCGCCGGCCTGCCGACATAGGCCTGCTCATCATGCTCTGTGAAAGCGATCAGCCCGTGAGGAGCCCCACCACGATGCGCTTGCGGCCCACCCCTGGGGCGCTCGACGTGGAAGTGGGGCGCAGAGGGGTCGCTTGAGTGGGGGGGGAGAGGTCCTAGGAGTTGTCGTCAAAGTGTCAGGCCCACATCAGGAGCGAGGCGAGGGTGACGGCTGCTTTGTAGGACTGGGCGGTCTTGTCGTAGCGGGTGGCGATGCCTCGCCACTGCTTGAGGCGGTTGAAGCACCGTTCCACGACGTTGCGGTGCTTGTAGACCTCCTTGTCGAAGGCCGGAGGGCGGCCGCCGAGGCCGCCCTTCCGGGCCCGGTTGCGTACCTGGTCGGCCCGCTCAGGGATGGTGTGCCTGATGCCGCGGCGCCGCAGCCAGGTGCGGATCGCCTTCGAGCTGTAGCCCTTGTCGCCGATGACGTGATCGGGCCTGGTCCGAGGACGGCCCGGTCCGGTCCGGGGCACCCGGATGGCGTCCATCACCGTGGTGAACTGCGTGCAGTCGTTGGTGTTCCCGCCGGTCAGGACGAACGCGAGCGGGCGGCCGACCCCGTCGCAAGCGAGGTGGACCTTGCTGGTCAGGCCGCCCCGGGACCGGCCGAGGGCCGGGCTTTGGCGCCCCCTTTTCGAGCCCCGGCGGCATGCTGGTGGGCGCGGACGATGGTGGAGTCGACCGACACCAGCCAGTCGATGTCACCCGCGGCGTCCGCCTTCGCCTGCGCAGCCCGCAGCATCCGGTCGAACGTGCCGTCCGCCGCCCAGCGGCGGAAGCGGGTGTGCAGGCTGGTCCACGGGCCGTATCGCTCGGGAACGTCCCGCCAGGGGACACCGGTGCGGAACTTCCACACGATCCCGTTGAGGATCATCCGGTCGTCCAGCCGGGGCCGCCCCAGCGCAGGCCGGGGCAGCAACGGACGTATGAGGTCCCACTCGGCATCGGACAGTTCATGGCGACGTATCACCACTCCATGATCCACAATCCAAGATCACTTTGACGACAGGCTCTAGGGTCGGCTCGTTTAGGATGCACCAGACGGACACAGCGTCTTCTACCGGCTCGCGCGAGACCGTGAGAGAGGCTTCCTCCGCTCCTGTCATCCCGTCATGCGTCTTTATGAAGCCGCGGCTGGTTGAGGTGAGCGTTCCAGCGGATGGCCTTCGATGTCGCTTAGGCCAGCTTGAGAGCAGGGGCCTTCACCGAGAAGCAAGGGAGTCCCCCTGAACTCCCTCACGGGCTGCACGAGCCGTCGGTCCGCCGGGTCGAGGCGGTTGCGGTCCAGGTGCCGTTCTCGCAGGCGGTCCCGGTAGTCGGTGGGCTTGGTGATCGGCCGTTCGGCCTTGTCGTACTTCCCGCGCACCTTCACGAGAGAGGTGGCTACCGTGCTGGGCGAGCCACCGAGGCGGCGTGCGATGGCTTTGCGGGTCATGCCGGTGCTGACCATCTCCAGAATCTCCAGCTCGCTGGGGGAGAGAGCGGTCGGCTCGGGGCTAGGTCACCCCCGAGCCCGCCACCGGGAGACCAGGCTGCCCAGGCTCACACCCACGCGGGACTGCGATGCCGAGCGGCGCCCGCGGACACCCGCCCTCACACGTGTGGCTGCGGGGGTATCGCGAGGCCAGGGGCCGTCCGGCGAAAAGACAGGCACTTGACGTTCCGACTGCGCCTTGATCTCCCAGTAGGACTCGTGCGAGGTCACACGGTACGCCTCCTCCCACGACGCCAGCGCCGCTGCGACACCCGCGCCCGCGGTGCCGCGCCGTCGGACGTGACGTGCCAGCCAGATGAGGAAAACGAGGACTGCGGCCAGCCCCCCGAAGATCGCCAGCAACGGCAGGAAAACGCTCATACGGCCGAGGCTACGGCCGCCACACAGCCGGGTCACCCAAAGGGAGAGCCATCGTGCCAGCCGGCACGCATCACAGTTCCCTGCTAACAACCAGGGGCCCGCGAGGGGCAGCGGGGGAAGGGGCAGGCCGAGCCATGCACACAAGCCCCAGATGTGGCCCCGCCCTGCTAAAGGCCGAGTCGGCCGATGCGCAATCGAGCCTCACGAACGGTCCGAGGCACCCAGACCGCTCGGCCTACGCCGTGCCCCCAGAGCGCCGCTCAGGGACGGCGCATGAGGCCCAGCAGGTGAATGTCGTCGATCAGGTCGAGCCATCTGTCGACTACGGGTTCTCCTCGACGCGCATCCCCGCGAAGGGATCATCCCTCTCGGCCCGGGCGGGCGAAGGCACGTCGTGCCGGGGAAACCTCCCGGCCGACGGGTTCACCAAACGGGAGTGCCGGAGCGGCGTAGAAATCGTGAGGTCTGTTTGGGGGAGACTAACCGGATGCCGGAACCCACAACGACGGCGGCCCGGTGGCGCAACGGAGCGCACGGCTACGGGCTCGTGACGAAGGTACTGCACTGGTTGGTAGCTGCGCTGCTCGTGGCGCAGTTCACGGTTGGCTACCAGATGGAATCCGGGAACGGGCATGGGCGCGGCCGGGGGCGCGGTGGGGAGTCGGGGCGTGGGCGGGGCGGCGAGGACGGTTTCGAGTTCGGGGAGGACCGGTTGTTGACTGTCCACGTGGCCCTGGGGCTGGCGATCCTTGGCCTCGTGCTGCTTCGCCTTCTTTGGCGGTGGACCACTCCTCTGCCTCCCTGGTCTGCGGTGCTCTCCGCAGGGGAGCGGACTCTGGCTCATTGGACCGAGACGGTGCTGTACGCGACGTTGCTGGCGATGCCCTTGACCGGCCTGTGGCTGCTGACGGTAGGGGACGATGATGCGCTTGCTCCTCACGTCGCCGCCCACGTGGCCTTCTTCGTCGCCGTCACCGTTCACATCGGGCTGGTGCTCAAGCACACCCTCATCCACCGCAACCACCTTCTGCGCCGGATGCTGTAGAGCTCAGCGTTGCGGCCGCGGGCGGCAAGGCTTTCGGTGAGTCATCATCCTCGGTGAGCTTCTCAAAGGCCAAGGGCCGGGCTTGGGCCCTTGGCTGGCTCCGCTCTTGCTCGCGCGTGCGGTCAGTTCGACGGACACCCAGTAGCAGCGGCCGACAGGCCGCTGCTTCAGCTTCCGCTCACCGCCCAAGAGCAGGGCGAGAGCAGCGCGATCGAGGCTGAGCCCTCATCGCACGACTGTTGTCGACCGCCGACGGTGCCGAGGAATCCCGTCGTCATCGAGCGCCATGACCCCCGCCGTCTGTACCAGCTACCCCACCCTTGTCAGCCCGTTGTGATGAGTGCAAAGACACGCCTCTGCCTATTCGACCCATCGCCCGAAACCGCCGCAGTCCAGTCCACGACTTCGCCGAGATATAGGTACGCCTCATCGCCGCCCACTACGACGCGCTCTCAGCGCCTCCGGCGCAGCTTGGAACGCCACCAGAACGTACGCCCGCTTCTCAGGCGTCACAGGCAGTACATCCCGCCCGAGAGGGCCTGGCTGCTCGCCGTCCTCGGCGCTGGCGCGATGATCTGAGATACCGCGATCACCGTGTCAGGCCGCGCATGCCTATCGCCTGGCGGGTAGGAATGCGCCTGAGGCAAGGGTTCATCCGTCCGCATGATTCTCGAACGGTCGCCATGGAAGCCTCGGTGTCCCCGCGCCCCTTCCAGGCCAGCCGTGCCACACTCCAGACGCGTGAGGCCCCTGCGTTCTCCCCTTTCGCAGGGCTTCGCCCGGCCCCACCCGGGCTTACCTCCGCGGCCCGGTGGGGGCCCTCGACGTCTGCGGCTGCCTCACGATCCGCGAGCGCAGCCCTCACTCGTGAACTGCCCACCGTTCGCCCGGATCGTCACCGCCGATGCCCCACAGTCACGGCCTGACACGGACGAACACCCGCACCATCGGGTGCCCACACTGCCGTGCTGGGGCGGCAGCCCGCGTGCGGCGCAGGAGGCGACGGCCATCGCGACACAACCTCGCATAGCGGCCTCGGTGGTGGGGTAGGGCTGCGGGGGTGACGCACCAGTGGATCATCGTTGCGGATTCGGTCAACACCTTCACTGTCGACTCGCCGGCTATTGCTCCGTGCTTGCCACGTCCGCCGCAGGGGACGCTGGCGATAGAGCTGATGCCGTGGGAGCTACGGGTGGGCGACATCGTTCCGTACGACGACTGCTGCGGCCGGCCGATCGTCGACATACACGCCGTCGGGCAGGGACACCGCGCCAGACGCCTCGTCTTCGCCGACCTGCCGCCCTGTACCGTCCGGAAGAGCCTGCGGATCTACCGCGCCCTGCAACCCTCGCTGTACGCCGCCGCGCGATGCGGCATCTGAGATAGATGCTGCACGCCGGAATCATCTAACCGGCATCTCACCTAGCAGCTCGAAAGCCGACCAGGAGCAGATGAAACCAAAGCTCCCTCCTGTTGATGCCACCGGTGACGAAGTGAGCGTCAATCGGGCTGGACTGATCCTTGAACAGGCTGGCGCGTGCGCCCCGCCCCACGGGGCGCACTTACGGGACCCGCCCTCAGCCGGGCAATTGCCTCCGTCAGCCTCAACCGCGGCACATGGGCAGGAGGCAACGCTCAATCCGCCGGCGCAACGTGCATTCCGTCCCGCGCCTTGGCCGGGGCCGGATCAGTGTTCACCGGATCAGGGTCCGCCCCAGATCTTGTGCCAGTCGGCGCACGTCTCCGTTATGCCTCCTTCGGTCTTGCACTCCTTCACCTCGATCCAGGAAGTGGTGAAGTCGAAGTTCCAGGTTCGCTGGTCCTCCGCCAGGTAGCCGGAGGCGCTCAGGTTTTCGGTGCGGCTTCCGCCCCAGCCGTCTTGATAGGTGGCGCGGACGAAGACTCGCGCGCCTTTGCTGTCGCTAGGAGTTGTCGTCAAAGTGTCAGGCCCACATCAGGAGCGAGGCGAGGGTGACGGCTGCTTTGTAGGACTGGGCGGTCTTGTCGTAGCGGGTGGCGATGCCTCGCCACTGCTTGAGGCGGTTGAAGCACCGTTCCACGACGTTGCGGTGCTTGTAGACCTCCTTGTCGAAGGCCGGAGGGCGGCCGCCGAGGCCGCCCTTCCGGGCCCGGTTGCGTACCTGGTCGGCCCGCTCAGGGATGGTGTGCCTGATGCCGCGGCGCCGCAGCCAGGTGCGGATCGCCTTCGAGCTGTAGCCCTTGTCGCCGATGACGTGATCGGGCCTGGTCCGAGGACGGCCCGGTCCGGTCCGGGGCACCCGGATGGCGTCCATCACCGTGGTGAACTGCGTGCAGTCGTTGGTGTTCCCGCCGGTCAGGACGAACGCGAGCGGGCGGCCGACCCCGTCGCAAGCGAGGTGGACCTTGCTGGTCAGGCCGCCCCGGGACCGGCCGAGGGCCGGGCTTTGGCGCCCCCTTTTCGAGCCCCGGCGGCATGCTGGTGGGCGCGGACGATGGTGGAGTCGACCGACACCAGCCAGTCGATGTCACCCGCGGCGTCCGCCTTCGCCTGCGCAGCCCGCAGCATCCGGTCGAACGTGCCGTCCGCCGCCCAGCGGCGGAAGCGGGTGTGCAGGCTGGTCCACGGGCCGTATCGCTCGGGAACGTCCCGCCAGGGGACACCGGTGCGGAACTTCCACACGATCCCGTTGAGGATCATCCGGTCGTCCAGCCGGGGCCGCCCCAGCGCAGGCCGGGGCAGCAACGGACGTATGAGGTCCCACTCGGCATCGGACAGTTCATGGCGACGTATCACCACTCCATGATCCACAATCCAAGATCACTTTGACGACAGGCTCTAGCGGAATCGCGGATGTTGGTCGTGACATAGATGCGGCTGGTGGAGGACGATTGCGACACCGAGCCCCAAGCGTGGGCGCCGGCGATGTCGGCCTGGGTGTATTGGGCATTCCAGCTGACCGAGACGGCGTTGGCGGTTCCGGCGGACACTCCCGCGGCAAGTGCGGCTCCGGCGGTGATCGTGCCCGCGGAGCGCAGGAGGACGCGCAATCGGTTCATTTTTCTTCTCCCATGAGTGGTAGTGACGATCCCCGTCCTGGCCGGCCGGGGCAGGCAGACCGTTTGCGGACCAAAGATCTGCCGAGCACAAGGTCGTCGAGTCGGCGCCGCGCTGCCAAGGGGAAGCGGATGTCCCGGACAGGCGGCGAGATGTCCTGCCTGGTCGATGGCCTGTCCGGGACATCCCCCGGGACTGTGCGGACGTTCTACAGAGCTCCCTTACCGCAGGCCCGCAGTTGGCCGGTATGCCGTAGTGAGGTGGTCTCCGGCCAAGCAACCGCGATCCCCGCACCCCCGACAGCAACTGAGTACAGAAGGCACGCGCGGTATCAGGGCCGGCAGATGGTGTAGTTCCTTCGGGGCCCTGGTGCCGTACGGCACCAGGGCCCCTCCACGCGTTGACCGCAGAGAGGTGCAGATGACAGCACACGACCCCATCAGCCGCCTCGACGACGACTACCCCGCCTACACGATGGGCCAGGCCGCCGACATGCTCGGCACCACACCGAACTTCCTCCGCGCTCTCGGCGAGGCCCGCCTCATCACCCCGCTGCGCTCCGAAGGCGGTCACCGCC
>NZ_JBVJPY010000047.1:0-8863 GCF_055609145.1 Streptomyces sp. NPDC036822 | reverse complement strand
CAACCGCGACCACGCCCGCCTGAGAGCTCCTGGGGAACGCGCCTTCGCCCAGCTGAAGTCCTGGCGCATCCTCCACCGAGCCCGATGCTCCACCCACCGCATCGGCACCATCGTCCAAGCCGTCCACACGCTCCTGACCTGCAACTATTCAGGATGAAAAAGGCTCACTGAGCTTCTTCAGCGGTCACACCAGGGGGTGGACGGCTCTTCTCGGTTGACTGGCTTCTGAGCTGCGGCAGCAGTCGACGTCGCGAGACGCAGCCGTCACCCGATCGGAGCCGTTCTGAAGAAGCTCACTGCCCGACGCCGGGGCGGTGCACCCCGGACGCGGCCGGTTTCGAGGCGGAAATGCGGCTGGTCAACCACGAGTACACCCGGCAGGTCATCACGGACACCAGCCTGACGGAGACCGGCTCTCCCCCTCCCACCACCACCGCGGGTGGCGCGTTGACCGAGGGCTGACCCCCACATGCAGGTGACCGCCTCTCCGCTTCTCCCGTACCGCCGACCACGCCAGTCCCGGACGAGCGGTGCGAGGGCCGCTTCCCTCCCGCTACGAAAAGTCCTACTGCACCCGGTTCCGCTCCTGCTGATTTCCGAACGGTCTTCCGGACAGGCAAAAGGGTCGCATCACGTGCTCGAAAGGGCGGCATAGCGCTCCCGCTACGCCATCCGGACAGACCTGACGCCTCCGAAGCGGACCCGTACGCTTGCCGGGACCGCGCCGGCCGCTACTTCGTTGCTTGCTCGGCCTCCTGCGGCGTGCATCGCCCCTTCGCGGACTTAGTACGCGCCTTCCTGCGTGGCCCCGAGATCTAGAGAAACCAGGAGCACCGTGAGTCAGACCTCGCAGTCCGCCGCACACCCTGAGGAACCACGCCTCGTGCTGCCCCCTCCGCGGACGTCTTGCCCCCGTGAAGCGCCTGCGCTGAGATGGGGAGTACTCGCCCCCGGCGTAATCGCGGAACGCTTCGTCGAGGCATTGCAGAGCCATACCCAGCAGCGCGTAGTGGCGGTCGGATCGCGCGACGCCGAGCGGGCGCGGGTGTTCGCGGACCGATTCGGGATCCCGTCGGCGTACGGAAGCTACGCCGAAGTACTTGACGACCATGACGTCGACATCGTGTACGTGGCGTCTCCGCACTCCAAGCACTTCGACCTCGCCATGCAGGCCATCACTGCGGGCCGTCATGTGCTGGTAGAGAAGGCATTCACCCGTAACGCCCGTGAGGCCGAGCGGTTGATCACCGCGGCACGCGAGCGGGGAGTGTTCCTCATGGAGGCCATGTGGACGCGCTTCCTGCCCCACATTGATGTCGTGCGGCAGGTCCTGGAATCCGGGCTGCTCGGCGAGGTGCAGACCGTCACTGCGGACATGGGCCTGCCCGCGGAGCCCGACCCGGCCCACCGTCTGTTCGACCTCGAACTGGCCGGGGGAGCACTCCTCGATCTCGGCATTTATCCGGTCTCGTTTGCCTCCATGGTGCTGGGACCCTTTACGTCGATCACAGCCATAGGAACGAAGACCTCCACCGGTGTCGATGGGCAGACCTCCGTCATCGTCAGGAACGAGTCTGGGGCGCACGGCGTGTTGAACACGACGCTCTTCGCCCGCACCCCCACGACGGCGTCAATTTCTGGCAGCCGCGGAAGGCTGGAAATCGCCGGTCGTTTCCACCGTCCCACGACTGTCCGTCTGATCAGCCCGGACGATGAGGTTCTCGACAGCTTCGTCCCTGAGCAACTCGACGGCGGCCTGTGCTACGAAGCCGCAGAGGCCGCACGCTGCATCGCCGCCGGGAAAATGGAATCCGCTCTCATGCCTCTCGGCGAAACCCTCGACATCATGCGCGTCCTGGACACGATCCGTCGCGACCTCGGCGTCACCTATCCCGGCGAGTGAGCATTCCCCCGATAGCGCTGTCTGCGTGTTGGCCGGACCCGCGGAACCACGAAACTCCCGACGGACGGATTCCTAACCAAGATCGCCCATAACCCCCAGGAGCTTCATGCGCCTGGGCCACCTGCCATCGGTCGGACCGGTCCATGCGCATACCTCGATGTCCGGCCGGCTGGCCTGCGTGGCCGTCAGGCGGCCGGCCACGTTCGCGGCCTCCCTGGCCGAGATGATGCGCATCGCGCGGACCCAAGGCGTTCGTGATCCCCGCCCCCTGTTCGAACGACCACATCCCGCCGACACCCCGCACTCTCCGGGCAAACACAAGCATCACGGCCTTTCCGGCACCGTCGCCTCAAGCAAGGGCGCGGCCCGTGCGCTCGCAGCGACACGTGCCGGGACACCCGGCCGGTCATGCAAAGCACGCCGCCGAAACACAGAAGACGGCCCCCGGCTGCTCTGGCTCCGCGAACCCATCCAAGATCTTTTGTCAGACAGGACCCAGCTTCTTCCACCGCAGGACATCGCCGAGGCGCATGAGCGAGATATCGTTCGATGAGGTCCGCCGTGTCGATCAGGAGTCGGTGGACCACCCAAGCGTCCAGCGGTCCACGATCCCCATGGCCACGGCAGGGTGCAGGATGCGGGAGCCTTAGCCGGAGACGGTCGACTGCGGGGAGCCGAGGGTCAAAGCTTGCTGCCATGCCTGCCTCCTCCTCATCTCGGCTACCGGGGTGCGGGGTGTGCGGGGCGGCCGGCCTCAGGCCGATGCTGCGGGCGCCCCGGTGCGCTGCTCCCGGGCCGGAGTCCGGCCCGGGAGCAGCGGTGTTCAGACCTCATACACCTCGGAGCCCTTGAACGCGGCGCGCCCTGCGACCGGGCAGGTCGGCATGTGCGGCGGGTATCGAGGGGTCGCAGAGGTGGAAGCACCCGCCGCCTCGCTTGAAGGGGCGGAGGGCGCTTCCACAGGCGGCCGGTCGGCCTAGCCGGTCCTCCCCGGCCGCAGTGCACAGTGAGATGATCTTGGCGCGCTCGTTCGTTCAGCTGCTCGCCGGCGAGGGTGTGCCGGGAGATCCAGCGGCTGCGGCCGTTGCTCGCGATCGCACCGGCAGCCCGGCCGCCGACGCAGTCGAGCGGCTATGGATCGTGGACGGCACGCTCACCCCGGTCGCGACCGCAAGACCGGCGCGTCCACACGCAACTACCGGTTCTAAGCGAACGAGGTCATCGTCGACGCCGACACGAAACTCGTGGTTGCGGCGGCCCGGCCGGTGCCGGGCAATACCGCGGACGCGAGGGCTTGGCGGGAATCGGGCCTGGCCGTCTGCGAGGGCGTGACCGTGTTGGGCGGTGGTTCCTACGTCAACACCAGGCTCGTCGTCCCGCACCGTAACGCCCCGGCCGAGCCCTGCTGCCGGGCGAGGAGGAGGGCAACGCCGAGCACCGGCGGGTGCGGGCCCGTGTCGAGCACGCTTTCGCCCGCATGAAGCACCAAGACTCTTCGGGACTGCCGCCAGCGGGGCGACGGCCTGCACCACTCGGTCCAGGCCGTCGCCCGCATACACACCTCGCCCATCCACCGCGTCGACTTGGGATCGCCCGAGCCGCCCTCGCTGTTGACCTGCCCTTCTCCAGGACGAATACGGCAGTGCAGTCTGCGCTAAAGAATGCCCATTCAGGCATGACGCGCGCCCCACATTGACCTCTCATAGAAAGAGCAAAAGATTATAGAGCTCCGTAAACGGATGGGTAAAAACGTGAACGAAATTGCAGAATTTAAGGAAGCATGGAAGGGTTACCTGGTCACGATTTCTCCTGACCTTAGCGATGGCCTAACCTATGCAATCGATGAGGTTTGCAAATTTGAAGAAGTCTCCAGCTGGGATTACTTGACCTTCGAAAAGGAAGTGACCGCTTCGATAGCGAACCTCGGAATTCGGCATTGGCTTGAAGCGTTGCCAGCTGCATGGGTAAATTCGGAAACATTGATTAGCTACCTGTTCCACCGGACGCCCACATTGAGGGAGTACATCTGTGAAGCGGCCAGAAACCTCGGGGAAATTCGAAATTCCCCCTCACGCAACAAACAAGAGGAGCATCTGGCGTTTACTCGACTACAGGAAGCAATTTCAATATCTGTCACTCATCTGCCGGATTGGATGGCTTCTCACGCCTACGAGTGGCTAGATGGGGATGGCAGAAACCATACATCAAAAACCGAGAAGTTTTCGACGCATGGACGCGAAGATACCACCACAGAGCGGCAGAATCAGAAACGTGCAACCGGAGTAGCGGACCACACCGATAATCAGGTGCAGTTGAGAGTTCAGTCAGCGGTTGAAAAACGCGGTCGCGCAAATCCAAGACGGCGTGCCGACGCCACAAAAGCTCGACGACGGCAGATCGCTGCGAATGAAAGCCGCAGTATGCAGAGAAGAGTGGGCGTAAAAAGTCCAGATGAAATTCAGGAGTTCTGGAAAGAGCTGCGACAGAATAATAACGCTGCCATCAAATTCGCACCAGCGACCGGAAACGACTGGAGAACGTTCATAGTATTCCGTAACGCTTACGGTGAGGAAGGGGCGTACGTCATGACCGTGGACGGGGACCTCGACAGCTACCTCGAATTGCTGAACGAATACGCGCTGGTGCATGTAGGGACCGGGCGTTGCGTAAAGCTTAAGCATGGAGGATTCTTCGGCCCCGGAGAAATCGCAGTTCAATCCAATTTTGAACGGGATAAGATCCGCTCCATTTTCAAAAAATGGGTGAGCGATAAGAAAATCGTTTTCGATGTATTGGAACCGAAGGTCAATACAGCTGAACAGCTGTCGCGCGGAATGCGGGGGGAGGCTGAAATACGCCTCAATGAAAGGAAGCCTGTCCGACAAAGAACCGCATCACGGTGGTCGGAAATCCTCGCCGCAGGAGAGCCACCCATAAACGATGATTTTCCTCAAAATAATAAAGATGACGATTTCGAATGGGAAGAACCGACGAGTCGTGGCAGTCGTAAAGACACCAAACTTCTGGTAACGGAAGAGTCGGGCTCCGAAGACGGCCTCTATAACACAGTGAAATACAACGACTAGTAGGGCTTGGTCAGGTTCAGTCGTTGGTGGCGTGTCCTGATGATCGGTTGTTCCGTTGATCGGGTGTGATGCCTGAGGAGTTGGCTGCGGTCCGGTGTGATCTGGAGGATTTCGCGGCGGAGATGTTCGAGCCGTTCGCGCGGGCGGATCAGCGCCGGTGGGGGGCGGTCTACCTGCGCGGGCTGCTAACGGACGGCGGACGCAAGTCCGTCGAGCCGATGGCAGCCCGGCTCGGGGAGGACGGGAACCGGCAGGCCCTGGCACACTTCATCACCTCCAGCCCGTGGGACCCGGCCCACGTGCGGGCCCGCCTCGCGTGGAAGATGCAGGCGGCGATGTGCGGGTGCGCAGGGAGGCCATGGCCTCGCCGATCGTGAGTACGCCGGTCATGTTCGGCTCCTGTCATATGTGTCGGTCGGCTGGTGCCGCTGCGATGCCGGGGGCCGGCACGGGCGCGCCCACGGCCGTGAGCAGCGTGGTGGCGCGGGCGGCGAGGGCACTTTGAACGCCCTCGCCGTCGGCGAAGCCGGCCTCTGCCAGGAGCGGGGAGCCGACGCCCACGGCGCACGCGCCGGCGGCGAGATAGGCGGCGGCGCTGTCGGCCCCAACGCCGCCGACGGCGATGAGGGGTGCGGTGGGCAGGGGCGCGCGCAGCTCCCGTATGTAGCGCGGACCGTGAGTACCGGCCGGGAAGATCTTCACCGCCATCGCGCCGAGGTCGAGAGCGCTGATCACCTTGGTCGGAGTCAGCGCCCCGCACATCGCCCGGACCTGCGGCTGCCACCGCGTCTTCACCTCGCGATCCAGGCGCGCGGCGAGGTTGCGGGCGCTCGCCCAGCTTGCCCAGGCCGCCCTCCACCGTCGCCTTGATCGCCGAGTCGACGATGGCCAGCTCCGGGTCGCGGCTCTTGTAGCCGTCCATGGCCGCGAGGATGCCGCCCATGAGTCACCAGAGCGTTCAAGGAACGACACGCTGGCCTAGCTGGCCCACCGGGGCGTGACCGTCCGCTCAGGCACAGTCGCCGACACCATCAAGCAGAACATCCGCACCGTCGCCGAGCGGCTGGGGACAGGAGCGCTCCGCCTGGCGGGAATTCGACCCGATCAGCCTCGAGGCCAGCATCGCCCAGCAGTGGCAGGCTTCTGAGGACAGCAGCGCGCCCGGCCAGGTGGGGCGTGCGCCGATGCCGTCGGTCGACAACCCAGAGCTCGCATTGATCGTCGGGGGTGGGCCCGATGCCCTGGAGGAGTGCGGCGGGGACCTGTACAGCGTCATCATCAAGGTCGCCGTCAACGCCTGATGACCGGCTGCATCACGACGAGGACGGCTGCACCGGCTGCCAGGACAAGCGATCCACCGGCACCGGCTGGCAGGCCCGGATGGCCGCCATCACCAATGCAGCCGGACATCACCAAGTGATTCAACCGGGACGTCTGGACGGCCGCTCTCAACGACACCGGATACGGCGTGACCCGAACCTGATGCCGAGCCCTTGTGAGGCACGTCCGGGGCGTCCGTCTGCGCTGCGAAGAATCGACGGGCGGGCCCGTCCAGGCTCAGCTCAACCTCCTGAGCGGCGCTGCCGGTAGGCGCGGTGGGGGCGGCGGCGCCCTGGTGATGGATCGGGAGCGGCTTCCGGTGAGGAGAATCCGCCCGGCACCGCAGCTGGCTGCGCCGGCTGCTCCACGGCCGGGGCCGCGGGGGCGGGAAGGGGCGTCTTGGCCGTGGCCAGGATGGTGAGGTGCGGGATGCTCTGGGCGCAGGTCTGACAGATCTCGGCCAGGGTCCAGACCTGGCCGACAGCCGGGTTGTGGACGAGGACCAAGAGGCTGGGGCCGGCGCAGTGGACGCGCGTTTCGTGGAGGGCGCACTGCGTGCTGCCACAGCTGCAGGCGGCGTTGGGTCGGGCGCCGACGAGGCGGCTGTGTGCTCTGGCGTGTTCCGCGGCGAAGCGCCGCATGCTTGCCGCGTCCTTCGAGCGGGGCGGCATCCGGCACGCGGCGGTGCTGCAGGTGACGGACACGGTGTGATCGGCATGGCCGGTGAGGCGGACCGTCCAGGTCCGTCCCGGCACGCGTGCTCCGGGCATCTGGGTCAAGTCGGGTCCCGTCGTCGTGCTGGGAGAGGCTGGCGTTCCCGCTGGCTCGTGTGGGAGCTGGGTGCATACGCCGTTTCGCGGTAAGCCCGCCGGCGGTGCGAGGCGTTCTGGTCAGAGCGTGCGCTGGCCGGCGGCCACCCTGCCGAGCATAACTGCGCCGTCGCCGGGGATCGGCTGATAGGCCGTGTTGTGCGGGATGAGCCAGACCCGGCCGTTCTCGCGGCACAGGCGTTTGACTGTGACTTCGCCGTCCAGCAGGGCCGCGACGATGTCGCTGTTATCGGCGGTGTCCGTGCGCCGGAGTCAGCGGCTATCGACCCGCGAGGTCCAGCAAGTGATCAACAAACGGTGGTGGCTCACCGACGTCAACCTTCGAGGCGATCGGACTCGAACGTGGCAGACCCGTTGGGCCCGCCCCCTCCTGAGCGGCTTCGCTCCGTCCACGACGGCCCGGACGCCCGTTCAACTGGTCCGGTTGTCAGTGAGCCTCTTTCATCCTGAATAGTTGCAGGTCAGTAGGGTGTGGATGGCTTGGACGATGGTGCCGATGCGTCGGGTGGAGCATCGGGCTCGGCGAAGGATCCGCCAGGATTTGAGCTGTGCGAAGGCGCGTTCGCCGGGAGCTCTGAGTCGGGCGTGGTCGCGGTTGAACTGCTGGTAGTGCTCGGGTTGTTCGCGGTGGTTCTTGTACGGGGTGCGAATGGTGGCGCCGGCGCCCTGGTAGGCACGGTCCGCCAGGACAAGGATCTGCCGGGTCAGACAGGCCTGCACGATCCCGTGAGCCCGTGCCGCGGTCAGGTCATGAGTGCGGCCGGGTGTCGCACGCGAGAACCACAGCGGTGCGCCGTCGGGGCGGGCGATGACCTGTACGTTCATGCCGTGCCTGCGGTACTTCATGGAGTAATACGGCTCGTCGGCGGCGATGCGGTCGCTTTCACCGAGGCCGGTGAGTGCTTCGTAGAGGCCGGGTGCCCAGCCGGCCAGGACGTCCAAGGTCTCGTCGACATAGCGCCAGGCGGGGGCCTGCGATATCCCGAAACCCGCCCCGAGCTGCGAGAACGTCTCGCTCTTCCGTAGACGGACCAGCGTGAGCAGAGCCTGTTTGAAGCAGCCGAGCTTGCGCCAGCGGGTGTTGCGGGCCTGGCGATGCTCGTGGAGCAGCCAGGCAACGTGCTCGACCAACTCGTGCGGGACGTCGAGCATGGCAGGATACGGAAACCACCAGGGCCCCTTCGGTCGCCAACGTGTTGAGTGAGATCACCACGCCAACGAGGAGGGGCCCTGCCTCGTCACCACACCCACTGACCAGCTCATTTCACCCTCCAACACAGGATGAAAGAAGCTCACTAAGGGTCTTCAGAGTGGTCACCGATCGGGTGACGGCCAGAGGTCGATAGCAGACGAGGCCTTCGGGCAGTGGTTCGAGATGTCTGAAGTCCCAACCGCCGCGACCGGAGGCCTCGTTGGTCATCTATCCTGCCGCACTCGAGCTGCCGCACGCGCTCGTAGAGTGGGTCACGATGCTGATCGTCACCCGCGAGGGTGACCGTCGGTGCAAGCTGCGACCCTCGCAACGCGCGATCATCACCCTGGTCTACCTGCGCGAGCACACCACCTATGCGAAGCTCGCCGCGGGCTTCCGTATCAGCGAGGGCACAGCCCATGCCTATGTACAGAGGTTGATCGGACTTCTCGCCTCGAAGGCACCGTCCCTGACACAGGCCCTGCGCCGGGCACGTCCCGAGTACGTCCTGGTGGACGGCACCATCGCCGAG
>NZ_JBVJPY010000046.1:0-9077 GCF_055609145.1 Streptomyces sp. NPDC036822 | reverse complement strand
AATCAACACCGCCAACGACCGGGGGCTCTGCCACGTCACCACCCCAGCTGACCAGGCCTTATAGCCCTTCAGGGGCAGGATGAAAAAGGCTCAGTGGTCGACGCGGATGTGTACGCTCACCGCCGCGGAACGTCGACACGGGGACGAACTCTCCACCTCTTTGGCCAGATGCTGACCAGGGTCGGAGCCGGACTCACTCGGCTAGCGTCGACCGGGCAGTGAGTTCCGTTCGCTGCTAGGACGTGTCTGATAATTGATCTTGTGGTGAGTCGTGGTGAGCCGACGGATGTGGCGTGGGGTCGGATAGCGCCGCTGCTGCCGCAGGTGGATGGGCGTGGTCGTCCGTGGCGGGATCATCGGCAGGTGATTAACAGGGTGTTGTGGCGGTTGTGGACCGGTGCTCCGTGGCGTGACCTGGCGGAACGCTATGGGCCGTGGCAGACGGTCTATGAGCGGTTCGCCCGCTGGGAGGCGGACGTGACCTGGGCCCGCCTGCTCGAGCAAGCCCAGGTCCGGGAGGACTCCGTCGCAGTCGTGGAGTGGACGGTTTCGGTGGACTCCACGGTCAACCGGGCCCACCAGCACGCTGCCGGAGCCCGCAAAAAGAAGGCCCGCAACGTGGTCGACCCCATGACCAGCCCCACGAGCGGGTGGCGATCGCGCGGAAGTCATGGCCCGCCGCCTCACCACACCTCAGATAAGGGCGTCGCTTCGGCATGCTTCAGGCGTTACTGCGGTCGGCCGACGGCACCCGGAAGGTGTGCTCCAGCGTATCCAGGCCGCGGCCGACGCCGCAGGCAGGGTCGACGGGGACACCTCCGTCGACTCCACCATCGTCCGTCGCGCATCAGCATGCGGCAGCGCCCGCAAGCCGTTGCTTGCTTTGTTCAGCGGCGCACGCGGCCGACCGGCTGTGGTACCAGCTGTTACCATGCAAGGTATGGCGAAGCAGCAGGCGGGCTGGCGGGTAGATCCTGAAATCGCGGAGCTGGCCAAGGTACGGGCCAGGGACCGGGGCATGACCGTGGGTGATTACATCGCCGCTCTGGTCCGGGACGATGTCGACGGGCTGCGTCAGCGGGGTCTTGCCGCCGCGGAGCGTTTCCTGGCCGAGCATCAGGACCTTTTCGACGAGGCCGAGGACAGCGATCGCCACGCCCCGGGAGCGCACGCGGCGTGATGCACCTGCACATCGACGTCCCCTGGATCCTGCAGGTCGCCGAGCTGGCGGGGGCTGCCGATCCTGTCCCTGAGGATTACGGAGTGCCCGTCGCAGCTGTCGCCTGTCATCAGGCCGAGCTGCTGGAGCAGCCCGTCTACGACGGCCCCTACGCTCGTGCCGCAGCCCTCGTGCATATCCTTGGCCGCTGTCGCTGGCTGGAGCGGTCCAACCTGGCCGTCGCGGCCGCGACCGGGGTGATGTACCTGGAAGCCTCCGGAATCCCGGTCAAGCCCACCCGCGAGGACGCCACCGCCCTGCGTGACCTGCTGCGCGACCCCGCCTGCAGCGCAGAACGCATCGCCACCCTGCTGCGAGCCTGGCCACACACCACATGACCATCAGCAGCAGCCTGGACAAGGCCATCGAGGGCGCGTTCACCCGCTCTATCCCCAAGAGCGCCGGTGCGCAGATGCGGTATCTCGTCAAGCAGCACCGGGGCAGCACCCGCGACGTCGCCGTGCTCCCCGGTGTGTCGCAGCGGACCGTCGAGCGGTACGTCCGTGACCCGATCAAGCGCCCGCGGGACGAGCTGGCCGAGCGTATGCGGCGGGAGGTCACCAGGCGGTGGCAGCCACAGGTGCGGGCCAGGGCCAGAAGGGCAGCTGCCACGACGTCTGGCGTCATCATCGACACCCGGGCCCGGTTCGGATTCACCGCCCCCGTCGGCACCACCGACGACGCCCGCATGCGCCACCTGACCCTTGCGCTCCCGCCCCGCCATGCCGCCCCGCCATGCCGCCCGGCTCTTCGACGCCCAGGAGCAGGGGCAACCGACCGGCAGGTGCGGCAGATCACCGCCGAGGCGCTGGGCCAGGTGTACTTCCGTGACGGCGGCCGCCGCGCTCACGGCCTGGACGTGGAGTACACGGACGTCGAGTACATCGCGTTCGAGCTGTAGCCGGACATGAAGACGGCCGGCGCCCTCAGTCCGCCGAAGCGGTTGGCACGGGCGCCGGCCAACCAAGACGCACACCCGGCCCAGGGGCCCTGCTTCGTCCGCGCCGAGTGTAGCGACCTTTCCCTGACTGCCATAAGTTCAGTACCGTTTTTTCGAGGGGCGGCGTGTTCGTTACCACCGAGCTACCCGCCCGCATGTGAAGGAGACTTCGATGATCCGCGCGGGACGCAGGGATCTAGTGCGCAAGCTGGCTGACCTGGCCGAGCAACGGGGGGTCAAGGTCGCGAGCTATATGACGGCCAAGCCGTATAGGGCGCCGGGCTTCCCGGCTCCGATCAGCTCGGCCGGATCGCGCATCCTGCTTTTCGACGCCGATCAGGTCGACGCTTACCTTGCCGGCGAGCCGGTTCCCGCTTTCCCTGATGAGGAGCATGACGACGATCTCCTCGACCGCCGCGAGTGCGCCGCGCTGTTCGCGATCTCCCCGCGCACCTGGGACACCTACAAGAACGCCCCCGAGCTGACCGGCCACATGGTGGTGGTCGGCGGGGTGGAGCACTGGCCCCGGGGCGTGGTCCGTGCGTTCGCCGCCCGGCCGAAGAAGCCCGCGGCCGCGGGCCGGCCGAAGGGCGCCGGCGACCAGGTCCCCCGCGAACAGCTCCTGCAGAGCACCGCCCCGCTCCTGGACGCCGACCGTACGATCAGCGCCGCAGGCGTCGTGGAGGCCCTGGGCGTGCACCAAGCCACGGCGCAGAGCGCGCTTACCCAGCTCCGCGCCCAGCGTATCGCCGATCTCCTCGATTCGGAGCCGTCCCTAACGCCCAAGGAGGCGGCGCAGCGCCTGGGCTACCCCGGCACCCTGGTGCGCCGCGCGCTCGCCCTGGCCCTGGCCGAGCAGCGCGCCCGCCGCATCGCCCCCTACCTCGACACGATCGTCCAGGCCCTGCGGGAGGCCGGCTTCACCACCGCCGAGCGGGCCCCGGCCGTCCAGCACCTCGACGGCGACGTCTGCGCCGCCGCGCTCATCCTCGAGTCCGCGAAGGCGCCGGCTCCGGCGCTGGTGTGGGACGAGCGGTACGGATGGCGGACCGCGACCAGCCGCCGACACCCCATCGGCAAGCCCACCACCACCGCGCCCGAGGGCGAGGGGATCCAATACCTGGGCAGCGGGCTGCGGCCCGAGCCCGAAGAACTGCTCGCAGCTCTGCGTGATCAGCGCCGCGGGACCAAGCGCCCCAGGGCCACCATGGACGACCACACCGGCAGCGAGGACTGAGGACCGCCCGGTCGGGGGCCTCGACCGTGAACGGCAATCGCACATGCGAGGCTCTGGCCGAGGAGGCCGCGGGAGCGGCCGTCGAGGGCATGGTGGAGCCCTTGGACCCGGGACCGGACCAGTCCGTCACGGTAGGGGACGGGGAGGCGGCCGAAGTCACCTGCCGCCATCTCGGCCGCTGCTGAGGCGTCGCCATCGGGCCGGAGACAGGCGGCGGTATTCATGGCGATGAGGGCCGGGTCATCACCGATGGCGAGGCGGTGAGGCCCAGGGCGTCGTCCTTAGCCGAGCACGCAGCTTCCGCGTCACCGATGAGGGTGTATGCCTGGGAGAGGTGCACAAAGTGCTTCTGTGCGGGGCACCCGAACCAGGATTCGGCCTCTTCTAGTGCGTTGAGTCGTTCCGCGTGAGCCCGAGCGCCCGCGGTGGGCGTCGCGCGGGCTGCCCTGCGGGCGCGCGTCGCGATGCGTAGGGCTACTTCGGGGGTCCCATAGTTCAGCGGCACCATGGCGTGCCGTGCCAGCACCCATGCGGCCATACGGCGGTCCCCGGATTCCGTGGCTGCCTATTCTGCCGTCGTGAACCACCGGCAGGCGCCTTCCCGCTCCCCTCGGTCGTGCTGGACGATGGCCACCAGTCCGGCGATCCCGGCAGCGCTACGCGCGAGATCGACCCGCGCGCCAGCCGGGTGCGGACGGTGAAGTACTTGCCCCAAGAGGTTGAGGTCTGCACGCACTTGGTCCAGCACGTCCTCGGGTGAATCGCCTCGATAGCCGCCTCGGTGTCGCTCGAAGGCCCCTTCCAGGTAGGCCAGGTCACCGCTTCCGGACCCCGTCAGGGCCCCATCGATGCCCTCGTTAACCTGCGCTATTCCTGGCGCCGCAGTCGCACCTACTGCGGTGGCCGCCACCCCGAGAGCTAGGTCGCTTCCCACCCTGTGCTGGCTGCGTCGGTGCTGTCGCGATCCGGCGACTGCCCGCTGCACACCCGCGACGCTCACCCCTGATGGCGCGGGCGATCGTCTCGTGCCAATCCGGAACCGGTAACCGCTACTCCTCTCCCACCGCTCTACGTTCTCCCAGTCGAACCATCTGCCGTTTTGACCCTCTTGTGCGATTACTTGTCACCGGTGCGGTCGGCGGCTTCGCGGATCGATCGTAGTAAGACGCCAATGCCTTCGGACAGGGGCACGGCTTGCCGGGTCGTACCGAAGCGGGGCTGCCTCGTGCGGGGCCGGGAGCCTCGCCGAGACGAGCTGCACAGCGAACGCGCCGGGAGACCAAGAAGACCGCCAACTCCAAGCCGGCCGAGCACGGCCTGCCATTTTCGACCTGGAGCCTGGTCAAGTCGGCTGATTGCCTGGTCTTTAGGGGGTGGTCGACGACATCAGCTACGAGGGCCTGCGAATCCTGCTCCGAGAGGAAGACGTCTCCTCAGTGCGTTAAGACCTGGAAGGCCTCGCGCGAGCCCGATTACGCGGCCAGGAAGGCCCGAGTCGAACACCACGAGATCGCCGGCGGCGAAGTCATACCCGAGGAAGACGAGCCCGAGATCGTCTACTGCATGGACGAGTTCGGGTCCCTCGACCCGCAGCCCCGCTCGGCCCGGATCCCGGCCTCCTTCGGCCGGGACCGGGACCGGCGCCCCTGGCCCGTCGCCACGCACGAAGGTGCCGGTCGCGGTGTGGGTGGTCTGCGGTGGGCGGCCTTCGGGCTGGATTCCTGGGCGGGGCCGGACAGGACGCGTCCGAGAGATCACCTCCCGGCGGCGCGGTGACGACCAGTGTCGGTGGTAGCGGGTTAGATGGCAGGCATGGACGAGACAGATGTCGGTGACGGGATCAGTGTGCACAGGGCAGCGGCCAGGCTGCCGGATGTGCCGACGTTGCAGGAACGAGCGAAGGCACTGGCCGTGATCTCGACGATCAGCGCCGAGGACCCGCCGGGTTCCTCCTATTGCGGATACACGTACCGCCCGTCGCGCTGCCCGAGCGGAGACGGTTGGGTCCTTCACGTGCCGAACGAGGGGGAACGGACGGTGGACGTGCACTTCCACGACGACGTCGGCACTGTGGTGTTCCTATGGGACATCGACGCGGAATTCCGTCCAGGGCGGCTCAGTCCCGAACTCCCAGAGGTATGGGAGGAAATCCTCCCGCAGATACCCGAATCTCTGCGCCACTGCCTCTGGCATGGTGAGAACGAGCCTAAGGACCATTCATCCTGCGACGAGATGCCCCTGGTCTCGGCGGTGATGTGGCGGCTTCCGGACGACGCGGAATGGCAGACGGCAGAATTCCGCCTCTCTGGCGATGAATGGGAGGGCGCTTCTGACTGCGCGGACCATGTGCTGGCCGATCTGACCGCACCGGTGCCAGGGACGGTCATGTTGGCGGAGGGGCTGGGCGTGGAGCAGGCGTCATTCGCACGAACGGCGGCAATCCGGCACATCCTGATGGCGCGGCCGCTCACCGAGGAGATCGTCTGCTCTTTGAACTCCGAGCGATCCCTGGCCGATGTCGCCGACGCGGTTGCAGCGATCGGCTACCAGGCCGGAAACCCCGACACCGCACCGTCACCGTGCCCGACGGTGGGGGAGAGGGCCCCTCTCGTCGTTGCGAACTTCCCGGAGCCCTGGACGTCGGGACACTTCCTGCTGGAACCGGACGGAGAAGGCTTCCACCGCATTCTGGTCCACCACTCCAGCATGGCACTCGAGGCCGACGGCACAGTCGCCGGAGCCGCCGTGGTCCAGAACGCATGGCACGAGGGTGACAGCCAGAAGTGGCTGCTTCAGAAGTTCCAGGACGGCCAGTTCCAGGACTGCGCCCAAGTGCCCGGCTTCACCCCTGACGATATGGACCCAGGCTCGGACGACGGCTCCGAGTACCGGATCGTCGCCAAACAGTCGGGTCTCGCTCTCCAAGCCGACAGCGGCCCGGGCGAGCAGCCGATCACACTGGCCCCACTGCACGATGGCGACGAACAGATATTCCGGCGTTCGAGCTGCTACGGCTACGGGTACTGGACCTTCCTCACCGTTCGAGGCAGCAGCTGTTACGCCATGATCAAGTACTGATCACAGCAACTGGAAGAGGGCCGGAGGAAGAGGCGATCGCTGCATTCACAGCCGCCCTCACGGCCTACCCCAGAATAATCGTCTGCCCAGCACCACTGTTGCGCCACCACTTTGCAGTGGCCTCACACCGTGACCCCAGCGCTCATTGCGCCCGGGGGCTCGTGCAATCCGGCTTCAACGCCCGACACTGGCTGGCTCTACGACCACTTCACGCCGAGCGGTCGTAGAGCGTCCAGCGGATCGGCGGTGAGCTCGTCCCTCCTCCGCTTGGTGTCCGGCACTCACACGCCGAACTTGAGGGGCACCCGGTCCGGACCTCCGTCGACTGCGATCTCGATGAGGCGCCTGGACGCGCACCTGTGCGGCTTTGAGGGACTTTCCATGAGCTCCGGCACCACGGTTGCGGCCCGAGCCGGATAAGGTTCATGTCAGCCCGTGCCGGATATGGTGTGCATGGGTGAGGCCCGGGCCCAGACGCGCTCTGGGACGCAGTACCGCCGGGCCGCCCCTCTCCTCCAGGGCGCGCGTAAGCACCAGGTCGTATCTCAGGTCGACGACCGAGCATGGCCGAACCCGTGATCGTGACCGTGAACCGCACCCCCGGTGCCCCCGTCACCGTCATCCTCTACTTGGAGCTGCACGCCGACTTCGGCGCCCCCTCATCATCAACCGCGCTACGCCCGCACCTGCACCCGGACGACCTCGGGGTGGCTGCCTCAACGGTGAAGGAATGGTGTCGGTGATGTTGGTGGCGGCTGGAGCTCCGGGAACCGCTCCAACCGGTGCACCTTCTCGGTTACGTCGCTGAGCGGTCGGTCGGCATGCCAGAGATCACGACCGGACTCCGCGAAGAAGTCAGGTCGGCTTCGCGCCCCGGCTCGCCGGCCCACGAACAGCGGCGCCATGCGGTCGGTGCAGGCGGCGACATACAGACGGAGCGCCTCACCGCCCCCGTCACGAAGTGCCTCCGTGACTGCCCTCTCCACCAGTTTCTCCACGTCCCCGCCTATCCTCCCCTTCCAACAGATCGACAGGCTACAGAGCAAGCTCTGAGGGGCGCAGCTTGACGAGGTTCGGACCCTGAGGTGTCTGGGTCGGTCTGTCTGCGCTTTAGCGCTGATGAGCAACACAGACGTAGGGTGACGGGCGTGAACATGGGAACGGTTATCGAGGACCTGGTCGAGGAGGCCGAACGGCAGATCCGGGCTCGGGTGTGGGTCCCGGAACCCGCCGACCGCGCCGTCGCCGCCAAGGCTGCGGCCGACCTGTGTGCCGCCATTGGCACCGCGCATTCCCAACAGGCCATGTCTGCGGTCGACCGGCTGGCACACCTGCGTGAAGCACTCGCTGCTCTGGCCATCGCCCTCGCGCACGTCCACGGGCACCTGGCCTGGTTCCTTGGCGCAGCCACCACCGCACTCACGCCGATCCTGCACTGGCGCGCCCTGCCCGCCGATGACGGCCCTACTTTCGGCGCCGTCGAATCGCCCCCCCAGCAATATGCGGAAGCCGAAGAGGCGGTCCGTCTGCTGCAGAGCACCCTCGACGGCATCGCCACTGCCTGACACCATCGCGATCTCAGCTCCCCGTGTCGGCGTACTTCTCTGAGTGCTCCGCCAAGTACAGGCAAACGTGCACCGCTTGATGGTCGGGCGAGATGGTTGGCCGTGGGCAGTGTCGGGGGTCTCTCCGTGGGCTGTCATGATCTCGGCCATGGACGAGATCACCAAGGTTCTGAGGCGGGAGTTCGACGCAGAGGAGGGGAGCTTCCTGCTGCGGCTGCGTGGGGATCTGGAGTGGGACCGGGCGGCTTTCACCCGCCTGGAACGGGCAATGCGGGCCGCGTGCGAGCGATCTCAGTCCGACGAGAAGCTCGATCGATGGGTCGCTGAGGGGTTCTATGAGGTCGCGACCTGGGTTCCGTCGTGGACGTCACACTCGAACTTCCCCAAGCCGGCGCCCGATTCCTACTTCGATGACTGCATCGAGCGAATCGGGGATCTTGCCAACTGGTATTTCCGGGGCTGGCACGACTACTCCGAGGGACATGTGTGGCCTGACCTGTGAAACTCTGGGGAGCTTGGTCAGGCTGCGTCGTCCCGGTCGCGTTCGATGGCAGCGAGCCGGTTCTTGAGCCGGTAGCTGGGGCCATTGATGGAGATGACATCGCAGTGGTGGAGGAGGCGGTCGAGGATGGCGGTGGCGAGGACCTCGTCACCGAACACCTGTCCCCATTCGCTGAAGGTCTTGTTCGAGGTCAGGATGATCGAGCCCTTTTCGTAGCGCTTTGAGATCACCTGGAAGACCAGGTTGGCCTCCGCGCGTTCGAGGGGCTGGTAGCCCACCTCGTCGACCACGAGAACGGCCGGCCGGAGATAGCTGCCGAGTTTGCTGGTCAGCCGTCCGGCGGCCTCGGCGGTCTTGAGGTTGCGGACCATGTCGTCGAGGCTGGTGAAGTAGATCGAGTAGCCGGCCCGGCAGGCCGCGACCGCGAGAGCGACGGCGATGTGTGTCTTGCCCACTCCCGGCGGCCCGAGCAGGGCGGCGTTGGCCTTGGCCTCGACGAACGACAACGTGGCGAGGTCCTTGACCTTGCGCGGGTC
>NZ_JBVJPY010000045.1:0-9713 GCF_055609145.1 Streptomyces sp. NPDC036822 | reverse complement strand
ACGCCTTTTGGCGTGCACATTTGACGGCCTATCATCTACCTGGCACGTCAACGCGCCGAAGCATGCGGGCAATGAGGTGCTCGACCCGGCGCGAGACGTGAGGTGCACGACGCGAACGAGCCGTCGTGTCAGGGCGTCACGAGCACCTTGAGCGCGGTCCTCCCGGCCATCGCGCGGTAGCCCTCGGGCGTCTCCTCCAGGCTGACGGTCCGGTCGAAGACCCGGCCGGGCTCCACCCGGCCCTCCAGGACGTCGGGCAGGAGTTCCTCGATGTACGCCCGGGTGGGCGCCACGCCCCCGGTGAGGGTGACGTTGCGGTGGAAGACGTCGAAGCCGACCGGTCCCTCCAGGTACTGCGGCACACCGACCCTGCTCACGGTGCCGCCGTCCCGAGCCACGCCGAACGCCGTCTCCAGGGCGGTCAGGCTGCCGACGCACTCCAGGACGGCGTGCGTGCCCCGGCCGCCGGTCGCCTCCCGGAGACGCTCGACGCCTTCCTCCCCGCGCTCGGCGATGACCGCCGTGGCGCCGAACGCGCGCCCCAGGTCGGTGCGTTCGGTGTGCCGGCCCATCAAGGTGATCTCCTCGGCGCCGAGCCTCTTCGCGGCGAGCACCGCCGACAGGCCGACGGCGCCGTCGCCGATCACCGTCACGGTCTTCCGGGGCCCGACCCCGGCGGTCACCGCGGCGTGGTGCCCCGTGGCGAACACGTCGGCCAGCGTGAGCAGCGAGGGCAGCAGGGCGGAGTCGGCCGGGACCGGCAGCTTGACCAGCGTGCCCTCGGCGCACGGCACGCGCACCGCCTCGCCCTGCGCGCCGTCCACGCCGTCCAGGCCCCACAGGCCGCCGCGCGCGCAGGAGGTGTGCAGCCCCTCGCCGCAGAACGAGCAGGTGTTGTCGGCGTACATGAACGGCGCGACGACCAGGTCGCCGGCCGTGAGTCCGGAGACCTCCGAGCCGGTCTCCTCGACGATTCCGAGGAACTCGTGGCCGATGCGCATGCCCTGTTCGTCGGGGGGCATGGCTCCGTAGTGCAGCAGGTCCGTGCCGCAGATGGCCGAGCGCAGCACACGCACGACGGCATCCGTGGGCTCCTTGAGCTGCGGGTCGGCGACGTCCACCACACGTACGTCGCCGGCACCGAACATCACAGTCGCTCGCATCAGTCTTTCCGATCACGTCGGTCTATCGTGGTCCCCGAACTCGTGCCCACGGAACGATCATTCGAACCGGCTTCGGGCAAGTACTGTCATGGGCATGGCAGATTGGGGGCGGGTGCCGGTTCACCGGCCACCCCCGGTCCTCGGCCGGGCCTGACCCGGTCCGCCCGCCGAGTGGCGCCTCTGGCGCCTCTCCCCCCTTCCCGACCCCTCGCTGAAAGGTGCTTCTCCTTCTCGTGTCTCACCGTGCTCCGACCGTGACACCGCCCACCCACCCGATCGCCATGCTCACCGCGGAGGAGGTGCACGCGGTCCGCGCGATCCTGGAGGCGGACGGACGGCTGGGTCCCTCCGTGCGTTTCGTCTCCGTCATCCCGGAGGAGCCGGGCAAGGCGAGCCTGAGAGCCTTCGTCCCCGGCTCTCCGGTCGACCGGCTCCTGCGCGTCCAGCTCCTGGACCGTGCGGACGGCGCGTCGTTCGAAGCGCTCGTCTCCGTCACCCGCGGCACCGTCGACTCCTTCGAGCGGCTGGACACGCGCCATGCCCAGCTGCCCATCCTCAACGAGGAGTTCGTGGCCGTGCAGGAGATCCTTGACGCCGATTCCCGGTGGCAGGAGGCTTTGGCCCGGCGCGGCCTGACGACGGAGACCGTGGTCGCGACGTCGCTGTCCGCCGGCCACTACGACATCGAAGGCGAGGCCGGACACCGCATCATCCGCGCCTTCGGCTTCGACCAGCCCCACAAGCACGACCTGCCCTGGGGCCGTCCGATCGACGGCCTGGTCGCCTACGTCGACCTGACGGAGAAGCGGGTGCGCGAGGTCATCGACCACGCGGTGGTGCCGGTGCCGGAGGATCCCGGAAACTTCCACGACCCCGCCTACACCGGGTCGCACCGCACCTCGATGAAACCCATCGAGATCACCCAGCCCGAAGGCGTCAGCTTCACGGTCGAGGACAACCTCGTCCGCTGGGAGAACTGGACGCTCCGGCTCGGCTACAACATGCGCGAGGGGCTGACCCTGCACGACATCTCGTTCTTCGACAGGGCACAGGACCGCGACCGCTCCGTGGTCCACCGCGCCTCGATCGCCGAGATGGTCGTCCCGTACGCCGACCCCTCCCCCACCCGCTTCTGGCAGAACTACTTCGACCAGGGCGAGTACCTCTTCGGCAGGTACGCCAACCCCCTGGAGCTGGGGTGCGACTGCCTCGGCGAGATCCACTACATCGACGCCGTCATCGCCGACGAGGCGGGCGAGCCGCTGACCATCCCCCACACCATCTGCATGCACGAGGAGGATTTCGGCGTGCTGTGGAAGCACACCGACCTCCTCGTCGGAGTGCACGAGACGCGCCGCCAGCGACGCCTGGTCATCTCCTTCTTCACCACCGTGGGCAACTACGACTACGGCTTCTACTGGTACCTCTACCTCGACGGCAAGATCGGTTTCGAGGCCAAGGCGACCGGGATCGTCTTCCCGTCCGGCTACCAGGAGGAACGCGGCGCCTACACCAGCGAGATCGCTCCCGGCCTGGGCGCCCCGTTCCACCAGCACCTCTTCTGCGCGCGGCTCGACATGGCGGTGGACGGGCACCGCAACGCCGTCGACGAGGTCGAGGTCGTACGGTTCCCGATGAGCGGGGAGAACCCGCACGGCAACGCCTTCGGCCGCCGGGCGACCAGGCTGCGGTCCGAGCGGGAAGCGCGGCGGAGCGCGAACCCGGCGCTGAACAGGGAGTGGCACGTCGTCAACCCGGAGGTCGTCAACCACCTGGGCCAGGAGGTCGGTTACGCGCTCGTCCCCGAGGGGCTGCCGACGCTGCTCGCGGACGAACGGTCCTCCATCGCCGCCCGCGCCGCGTTCGCCCGGCACCACCTGTGGGTGACCCGCCACGCCGATGACGAGCGCTACCCGGCCGGACACCTGGTCAACCAGCACGCCGGGGGCGCCGGGCTGCCGGCCTGGACGAGCGCGGACCGCTCCATCGACGGCGAGGACGTCGTCCTGTGGCACACCTTCGGCCTCACCCACTGGCCGCGGCCCGAGGACTGGCCGATCATGCCCGTGGACAGCTCCGGCTTCACCCTGAAGCCGGTCGGCTTCTTCGACCGCAACCCCACCCTCGACGTGCCGCCCAGCGGCAACGGCGGGCACTGTCACGGCGACGGGGCGTAGGAAGGGTGTCGCCCGTCGGGCGGCCGTCGCTCCGGCGCGGCCGCCCGACGGGCGAGCCCGCCGCGGCGCCCCTCAGTCCTTGAGCGGGTGGGCGACCTCGTCGGCCGGCAGCCGGGCCCACACCGTCGCCAGTACGGCCGCGACGCCCGGGACGACCGCGGCGATCACGAAGGTGGTGCGCGTGCCGATGGCGTCGGCCACCGGCCCCGCCAGCGCCATCGACACCGGCATCAGGCTGATGGAGACGAAGGAGTCGAGGGCGGCGAGGCGACCGAGCATGTGCGGCGGGACCCGGCGCTGCAGCAGGGTGCCCCAGATGACCGACGACGCGGAGAAGAGCGCGCTGAGCAGGAAGGCGGCCGCTATCACCACGCCGATGTGGTGGGCGTACCCGACCGCGATCAGGGGCAGGCAGCTGGTGCCCCACATCAGGTTCATCACGGTGAGGTAGCGCCGTGGCATGCGGATGGATGCCATGACCAGCGAGCCGGCCGCCCCGCCGATGCCGTAGGCGGCCATCACCCAGGCGTGATCGCTCGCCCCGCCCCCCAGCCGGTCCTTGATCAGGAACGGGATGAGCACCTCGACCGGGCCTGCCATCATCAGGATCATCACCGAGGCGAACAGCAGGGTCGCGAGCAGCCAGGGCGTGCGCACCACGTAGCCGTAACCCTCGCGCATGTCGGCCACGGCCGAGCGGACCGGGTTCGCGGAGTCCGGCTCGTCGCCGGCTTCCCTGCGCACCGGCGTCAGCGGCACCAGTGCCAGGGCGACGAGTCCCGCCAGGCAGGCAACGGCCGCGATGCCGAGCGCCGCGGCCGGCGAGGCGGCCCCCACGACCACGCCGGCCACGCCGGGGCCGATCGCCTGGCCGATGGTCGGCCTCACCATGCCCTCGAAGCCGTTGACCGCCATCAGGTCCCGCTCGGGGACGAGGGCGGGCAGCCAGGCGTTGTAGGCCGGATAGTAGAAGGCATGGGCCATGCCCGTGACCAGGGCGACCGCGGCGAGGTGCCACAGCTGGGTGGAGCCGCTGAGCGCGAGGGCCGAGACGAGGCCCATGCCGACGAGTTCGACCCCGGCGACGCCGAGCAGGATCAGCTTCTGCGGCACCCGGTCGGCCACGACGCCCCCGAGCAGGGCGGGAAGCAGGACGCCCACGGCCGCGCAGGTCGACACCACCGAGAGCTGGGCCGGCCCGCCGCCGATCCGCACGACCTCCCACACCTGGGCGACCGCCCAGACGCCCGCGGCGAAGGTGGAGAAGGCCAACGCGAACGCGAGCCGTCGGTATCCGGGATTCCGGAAAGGGGTCAGGGCGCGTGGCAGCCGCCGGCGCGGCGTCGGCTCCGCCGTCGCCGTACGTTGCTCGGTCATCTCATCTCCCGCAGGTCGGCCTCACAGCGCGGGCCGGCATCGCCGAACCATGTCGTCACGGAACGCGTCGGCGTTCCACCGTTCCGAGCCCGCGGTGGCTCTCCGGTCCGTGTGCCCCGGACGGCCGTCATGGTGCGAGATCGCACGACCGTGTTCGCGGCGTGACGCGTCAACGCCCCGGTGTCGCGGTACGGGTTGCGGTCGATCAGGATCGTACACACAGCTCGTGGGCGGTTCGGGAGGCTCTTGGTAACGTCGCCTCGACGGACATCCACCATGGGGCCCGTTCTCGCGAGGCCCCTTCTGCGAGTGGGAGGAACGTGCCCGAGCAGCCGCAGCCCCATCCTGCGTTCGAGGCCGACTACGACCGGTTCTGGCGGCGCTACCGCTCCGAGAAGGCCGAGGTCCAGGAACTCGACACCATCGAACTCCTCGGCGACCTGAGTCCCGGGATGCGCGTCCTCGACCTCGCCTGCGGCTTCGGCCGCATCGCCAACGGCCTCGCGGCGCGGGGCATCGAGGTCGTGGGGATCGACTCCAGCGAGCACCTTCTGGAGATCGCGCGCCAGGAGGGTCACCAGGGAGCGACGTATGCGCACGGCGACATGCGAGACCCCCGGGTGGACGGGGAGTTCGACGTCGTCCTGGTGTGGTCGACGTCCCTGGGCTACTACGAGGAGTCCGACGACGAGGCGACGCTGTCCTCGGCCCTGAGAGCCTTGAGGCCGGGCGGCCGCCTGCTGGTGGAGAGCCGCCACTGGGACGCCTTCGGGCGCACCTTCGACAGCTACACCGAGAAGAGCCACGGCGACGACGTCCTGCGCGAGTGGCACCGATACGACCCTCTGCTGGGACGGCAGGTCACCGAGCAGGAGGTCGTCGTGGGGGGCCGTTCCACCCGGCGCGCCTACCACGTCCGCCGCTACGGCATCCCGGAGCTGCGGTCGCTGGCCGTACGGCTGGGCTTCGACCGGGTGACCGCGCACGACGAGCTTGGGCGGACGCTGACGCCGACGAGCGAACGGGCGGTGCTGCGGGCCCATCGCCCGCTCGCCGACGCCAAGCGGTAGCGAGTGTCCTGTCGATATTGCCGGAGTCGCGACGGCCTGATCGACAGGACACCCCCCCAGAGCCGCCTCCTCCTCAGCCGAGGAGCGCGCGGACGACGTCGGGCCGGTTCAGGGCCGCGACGCACCAGGCGAAGTGACCGTCCTTGCCCTCGGCGTCGTACGCGTTCGCCGTGATCAGGGAGTATGCCGCGCGGTAGACGAGGAGCGCCTCGCGCTCATGGCCCAGGCGCTCCTCGATCCGCCCGTACAGGTCGAGTTCGGTCTCCAGGGCGTGCTCGCCGTACATGTCGAAGATCGAGGCCGCCACCGCGGCGTCGAAGACCGGGTCGCCCTCGGTCGTGAAGAAGCCCCAGTCGAGGACCGCGGTGGGGGTGCCGGCGTCGTCGACGAGGATGTTGCCCAGGATCAGGTCGCCGTGGATGACGGACCGCCGTCCGCTGTCGATCTCGCGCAGTCGGGTCCGCAGCGCGTCGAGCTTCTTGTCGAGGTCCTCGACGGCGGGGCCGAGCACGTCGCGGAACCGCTCCGCACGACGCTCGGCGAGTGCGTGGAGGGCCTGCGGGAAGTCCTCCGCGGCGTCGTAGAGGGAGACCTCCTCGTCCATGACGGACAGGGCCCGCCCTGCGGGCAGCGGTCCGCTCGCGGCCAGCTGGGCCAGGACGTCGACGAAGGCCGACCTGGCCTGGTCGCCGGTCATGCGGCCGGACTCCAGGTGGTCGGCCATCGTGGTGCCGGCGAGCCGCCGCTCGATCGTGACGCAGCGGCCCTCGAGGACGTGGATCTCCTGGATCCCCGGGACGGCGAACGCGAAGGGGCTTTCGGCCAGCGCGTCGTAGAACTCCCGGGTCCGCCGCAGGGCCGCCTCCGACTCGCCGAACCAGATCTTGGCGACCCGGTCCTGGTCGATCTCGTAGACGAGCCCTTCCATCCCCTGACCGAGCAGCCGGGGTTCCGCCCCGCCCGTCCAGCGGTGCAGGAGACGGGTCGCGTCGTCGTGGGTGGGGACGTGCATCAGGCCACCTTCTCTAGGGGGTTGTCGGGTCGGGCCCCGCGCGGCGCAGGAACGCTCACCACGCTACGCGAGTGTGGAGGGGGGACGGGGTGGCGTCGGCCGCGGTGCAGACGGCGCGATACCTGTCGAACAGCCGGCGGGCCAGGCCGTCCGCCCCGTGCCCGAGGGCGACGCCGTCGAAGGCGGAGACCTCGACGACCTCGTCGAGCGTGCCGCAGAGGAACACCTCGCGCGCCTCGTGCAACTCCTGGGGACGGAGGGAGCGTTGGGTGACCTTGAGGCCGAAGTCGTCTCGCAGCAGGTCGGTCAGGACGCCGCGGGTGATGCTGTCGAGCGCTCCGTCCTCGGGCGGCGGGCTGACGACACCGTCGGGGAACACGGCCATGACCGCCGCTCCGGCGGTCTCCGCCACGGTGCCCCGCGCGTTCAGGAGCAACGGCTCGTCGCCTCCGGCGCGGAACGCGGCCATGCGGGCGAGCCGGAAGGCGGAGTACACGGCGCCGCTCTTGGCCTGGGCGGGGAAGGCGGGGTCGTCGACGCGCGTCCAGGGGGTGCTGACGAGGCGCACGCTCCTCAGGGGCGCGCGTTCGCGGGTGTACGACGTGATGTACGCGCCCATGCGCATGCGCTCGGGGTCCCCGGTGTAGGCGCCGCTCTCGAGGTACAGGGTCGGGCGTATGTAGAGGTCGAGCTCGCTCGGTTCCGCCCGGATCAGGTCGAGCACGCCCTGCCGGAGCTCGTCGAGCGAGTGGGGCAGCGGAAGGTGCAGCAGCGCGGCCGAGCGCGCCAGGCGCCGGAGGTGTTCGTCGAGGGCGATCACGGCGTGCTCGGAGCGGTCGGCGATCTTGTACGCCATCACGCCCTCGAAGACGTTGACGCCCCGCATGGCGGTCTCGGTGGTCACATGGACCACGGCGTCCTGCCAGTCGCTCACCGCGCCGTTCCACCAGATCTTGGTCGGCTTTTCCAGGCTCATGACAGCTCCTTCTCCCCCGGCGGGGGCGCAGGGTTCGCGGTGGTGGTCGAGGCGACGCGCGGGTTCTCGGCCGCGGTGCGCGGCGCCGGCGGCAGGGCGACCGTGTCGTCGGTGCGGACGCCGTGGGGAGACAGGCGGAACGGCAGTTCGGGGGCGTGCGCGCGGGACATGGCCGCCCGGACGGCGGGCAGCGCCCGGTCGGGGACGCTGACCAGGACGTAACCGCCGCCGCCGGCGCCCACCAGCTTGCCGCCCTGGGCTCCGGCGGCGAGACAGCCGGCGAGCAGCTCTTCGGCGCGGGGGGTGGAGATGCCGCGCCCCAGAGCCGACTTGAGGTTCCAGTTCTCGGTCAGGAGGGGGCCGAACCGCTCGACGTCGCCCTCCTCCAGGGCCTTGCGGAAGGGGGCGACCAGGGTGCGGATCGCGTGGAGTTGCTCGACCCGGCGCGTGGGCCTTCCGGGGCGGCCGTCCGACCGGGCCGTCCGGTCGGCGTCCCGCTTGGCCGACGCCACGATCCGCGAGGCGTCGCGGCTGCCGCCCGTGTCGAACAGCAGCAGGTTGTGGTCGATCCACGAGGCCGCGTGGGGATGCGGCGTCAGGGGGGAGACGTGGACGTCTCCGCCGGTCCCGATCTCGATCGCCCCGAGCCCGCCGTGGGCCGATGCGAAGGAGTCCTGCGGTCCGACCATCCGGCCGGCGTGCCGGTGCTCCCAGGCGTACGCCGTGCGCGCCAGTTCGGCGGGCCCGGCGCCGGGGTGGAGCAGGCCGGCCAAGGCGACGAGGAAGGCTCCCGACGAGCCCAGGCCCGCACCCGCCCGGGCGCCGGAGGTGCTCGTCATCCTCCAGGGCCGCCGCCCCCAGTGCGGATGGGCGTGCAGGAGGGACGCGACCAGGTCGTTGAGTACGGGGTCTCCGGGAAGGTCTCCGGTGTGATCCGACCACCGTGTCTCGGACCGCTCGGCCGCCCCGGTCAAGTGGATGCGTATCTCGGCGTCGATGGCCATCGCGATGACGTCTCCCCCGAACTCGGCCGAGTAGTCAGGGAGATCGGTGCCGCCGCCCGCGAGGGATATCCTCAGCGGCGCCCGGCCGCTGACACCACCCACTCCGCTGGTCCAGTGTCCGTGCCGTGTCATTCGCTCGCTTGCCTCCCGGGTCCCAGCAACGCATCGAAAACTAGCACCGTGATCGTGACAGGCGCCCCCAGGGCGTGGGGAGAGCGTGCGACGATGACGCCGTCGCGCACGGACGAACGGCCCGCGGACAGGCACGGGAGGACCCATGACGCCACCGGATCACCAGCCGCGCCCCCGCCGGATCGGCGAGCGCCGGCTCCATCGCCTTTCCCCGTGGTTCGATGTCGTCGAGGCAGTGCTCCACGAGGGGTCCGAGAGCTCCACCTGGCACTTCCAGGACCACCCGGGTTGTGCCATCGCCGTACCGGTGACCGCCGCCGGCACCGTCCTGGTGTCGTCGGAGTACCGCATCGCTCTCGACCGCGTGGTCCTCGAGGTGCCCGGCGGCCGGATCGACGCGGGCGAGACGCCCGAACAGGCCGCCCTGCGCGAGATGTTCGAGGAGATCGGGGCGACGAGCGAGCGCGCCGTCTTCCTGGGACGGTTCCTCAACAGCCCCGGAAGCTCGAACGAGGTGACCCACGCCTACGCCGCGCTCGGGGCCGAGGTCGTCGCCCCACGCGAGGGCACGGTCGAGACCACGCTGGAGGCGCTCGTCACCGAGGCCGCCCAGGGGGACGGCGCGGACGCGTCGACGCTCACCGCACTCCTCCTCGCCCGGTCACTCGGCTTGGTGCGCCCGACGAGGTGAGGCCGGTTCCCCCCTCCGGCCGTCGGCAGAGACGCTCAAGTGGTTTTCCAAACAGGTGCGTTACATGCCTCGCGCGAGTCACCGCTCCCCAATTTGGTTGTGTGCAACGGG
>NZ_JBVJPY010000044.1:0-11592 GCF_055609145.1 Streptomyces sp. NPDC036822 | reverse complement strand
CAGACGGCTCGTCGGACTCGATCTCGGTCACGTTGCTGCTGGTCATCGATGCATCTTCCATGATCGGGAGTTACACCGAACGTTTTACAGTCCCGCCCCCTCCTTGATGCCTCCGCAGGGCTGTACCGGGACGTCTATCCGTGCCCACACGGTTTTGCCGGTGGCCGTGCGGTGACATCCGAAGGCGCGTGTGAGGGCGCGGACGATGGCCAGACCTCGGCCGTGGTCGTCATCGCTGCCTTCGCGCGGGACCGTGCGTGCGATGGAGTCGGCGCAGGTGTCGGTCACCGCGATGACGAGCTGCTGGTCCTCGATGAGCAGGTGGAGGTCTGCAGGTCCGTTGCGGGTGTGCAAGGCGGCGTTGGTGACGAGTTCCGAGATGACCACGACGGCGTCGTCGACCAGTTCGGGTGGTATGCCCCATTCGGTCAGGACTGCATGGGCATGGTGGCGGGCTGCTCGTACTGCGTGCCGCACGGGGCTGAGGGGCAGGTGGCTGCTGGGGCCGCTGGTGTGCTGCTCGGCGGGGCTGCGGTCGATGGTGGGGGTTGGCATGGCGGCGCACCTCGGTCGAGGTAGGGCGGGGACAGCGGGAGGAAGGCTGTGGGGGGCCGGTCTGGTCTCCCGTGGCCGGTGCGGTGGATGCGGGCGGGTCTACTCCTGGGTTGTCGTGACGCGACGGCCTATTTTCGGCGGGGCTTCGCGGCGTGCTGTGTGGGTGAACCCCGGACCCGGTAGCGGGACGGTGGAAGCCGGGTCCGGGGTGGCTCGGTAGGGGCTACTTCACGGCGCCGGCGGTGAGGCCGCGGGTGAGGGAGCGCTGGAAGATGAGGAAGAAGACGACCATGGGGATGACGCCGAGGAGGGCCGCGGCGCTCAGGGAAGTGGGGTCGCTGGTGTACTGGCCCTGCAGGACGGACAGGCCGAGGGGGACGGTCTGGTTGTCGTTGGAGATGAGCAGGACGAGGGGGTACAGGAACTCGTTCCAGCTCCAGACGAAGAAGAAGACGCACATCACCGACAGGGTGGGCCAGCTCATGGGCAGGACGATGCGCCACAGGATGGTCCAGCGGCCGGCGCCGTCGAGGGAGGCGGCTTCGATGAGTTCCTTGGGGAAGCTCGCGAAGACGGAGGAGAGCAGGTAGGTGCCGAAGGCGCTGTAGGTGATGCCGACGAGGATGGTGTAGCCGAGTTTGCCGTCGTAAAGGCCCGTCTCCTTGAACAGGTAGTAGATGGGGTAGACGAGGCCTTCCTGTGGCAGGACGTTGATGCCGAGGAAGAAGACGAGGAAGGCGGTGCGCCGGCGGACGCGGCCGATGCCGATGGCGTAGGCGTTGAAGAGGGCAAGGACGACGGCGAGGAGGACGACGCCGAGGCTGATCTGGATGCTGTTGATCAGCTTCTGGGTGAACTCGACGCGTTCCCAGACGTCGCCGATGACGGCCCAGTTCCACTCCTCGGGCAGGGACAGCGAGCCGTTGGCCCGGTAGTCGGCTCCGGTCTTGAAGGAATTGAGCAGGATGATGGCGAACGGGGAGAGGAACGCGAGGACGAAGACGGCCACCGCCGCGATGACGGCGTAGGAGCCGGCACCCCTCTTGCGTTCGGGGTTCTTCCTGCGGGACTTGGGTGCGGCGTGGCCGCGGGGAGCCTGCTTGGAGGGGCCGGGCTGCGTGGTGGGTTCGGTGGTCATGGTCATGGTCATCCGTCCTCGCGGGCCTGGCGGGCGAGCATCGTCCCGGCGATGATCAGCACGAGCAGGGTGATCGTGGTGGAGATGGCCGATCCGTAGCCGACGTCGGCGCGCTCGAAGAAGTTCTGGTAGGCGAAGTAGGCGGGGACCAAGGTGGAGTTTCCGGGGCCGCCGCCGGTGAGGACGAAGATCTGGGCGAAGACCTTCAGGCCGGCGATGGTGGTGGTGACCAGGACGACGTACACCTCGGGCCGCAGAATGGGCACGGTGATGCGGGTGAACCGCTGCCACCAGGTGGCGCCGTCGAGGGAGGCGGCTTCGTAGAGTTCGGGGTCGATGCGCTGCAGGCCGGACATGAACAGTACGAGCGGGTATCCAAGCTGCATCCAGACGAGGACGGCCAGGACCATCCACAGGGCGAGGTCGGGGTCGCCGAGCCAGTTCTGGGTGAGGGATGCGAGGCCGACCGTCTCCAGGATGCTGTTGACGGCGCCTTCGGGGGCGAGGATCCAGCCCCACATGAGGCCGGTGACGGCGACGGGGATGACCTGGGGCAGGTAGAGGCCTGAGCGGAAGACTCCGACGATGCCGTCGCCGTGCTTCTTGCCGATGTAGTCGAAGAGCAGGGCGGCGAGGAAGAGGCCCAGAAGGGTGGGGACGACGGCGATGCCGACGATGACGAAGCCGATGTTGCGGAATGAGGCCCAGAAGTCGGCGTCCTGAAGGAGGCGGGTGTAGTTGTCCAGGCCGGTGAAGGTCGGGTCGCCGATGCCTTGCCAGGTGGTGAGGCTGTAGTAGGAGGTCATCACCAGCGGGACGACGAGGAAGAGCAGGCTGAGCAGGAGGCCCGGTGCGAGGAAGACGGCGTATCCCGTCGACCGCGGGTGACGTGTGGTTTTCACTGTTGCTCCTGGGTGGGCGGGACGGCGGCCGCCGGGCGGTCCGCCGTCCCCTGAACGGCGTGGGATCCGGCCTGGGAAGGGCCGGCGAGGAGTCTCAGGACCTGGAGGCGGCGTACTTGTCGTAGGGGGCGGCAAGCTCGTCGAGGACGGTGCCGGGCTTGGCACCGTTCATCAGGTTCTGGGTGGAGCCCAGCCAGGTGTCGTAGTAGCCGGCGACGGGCCAGTCGGGGTAGAAGGCCAGGCCGCGGCCGCTCTGGGCGGCGTGGAAAGCGGTGACCAGTTCGCGCGACTTGGCGTTGGTGACGGCGTCGGCCTTGACCGCCAGGGGGACGTTGCCCTCTTCGCCGATCAGCTTCTGGATCTTGTCGGACATCGTGATGTCGATGAAGTCCTCGGCGAGCTTCTTGTTCTTCGCCTTGGTGGGGATGACCCAGTTGTTGCCGCCGGAGCCGAGGGTCTTCTCGCTGCCCGGGTAGGGGGCGGTGGACCACTTGAAGTTCTTGATGTCGGTGGTCAGCGCGCCGAACCACCAGTTGCCGCCGACCATGATCGGGCGCTTCTGGGAGACGAACTGCTCGGTCATGTTGTTGCCCTTGAGGCCGACGTCCTTCTTCTCGAAGTAGCCCTTGTCGACCCACTCCTTGTACTTGGTGGCCGCGTAGGTGAACTCGGGGCCGTGGAAGTCGACCTTGCCCTTGTACAGCTGGTAGTTGTCGACCCAGGTGCCGTCGGCCTTGGACAGGGCGAGCAGGTAGAGCCAGTGGCCGGCCGGGTGGTCGGCGCCGGCGTTGGCGAGAGGTGTGATGCCGGCGGCCTTGAACCTGGCGAGGGCGGCCTCGAAGCCGGCGAAGTCGGTGGGCTTGGCGACACCGTACTTCTTGAAGAGGTCGTCGTTGTAGTAGGTGAGGACGAATTCGCCGTAGTTGGGTACGCCGTACCACTGGTCGCCGCCCATTTCGCCCTTGGCGTCGTAGCGGGCGGTGACGGAGGCGCTGTCGCCGACCTTCTTGTCCCAGCCTCGTTCCTTGACGACGGAGGTGAGGTCGGTGAGCAGGCCCTGCTTGGCGAGGAGGCCGGTGGTGGCGTTGCCCTTGTTGTACTCCATGACGTCGGGCGCCTTGTCGGAGTTCAGGATCATGCCGGCGTTCTGCTGGATCTGCTCGAAGGACTTCTGTTCGAAGACGACCTTGACGTCGGGGTGGGTCTTCTTGAACTCCTCTATGGCCGCGGCCCACGCCTTGCCGAGCGCGCCGTCCTTGTCCTCGTAGTGCCAAAGCCGCAGCGTGTTGGCGTCGCCTGCGGCGGTGTCGGAGCCGCCGCAGGCGGTCAGGGGGGCCAGCAGAGCCAGCGCCGAGACCGCGAGGAGCAGCGGCTTGATGCGCCGGGTGGTACGGGTGCGCGGGTTGTTCATGGCTGTTTCCTTGGTGTGCGTCGTTGCGGCAAGGGTGGTGTCAGCTGGTGCGGCGGCGGTGGACGCGTGCTTCCCACGGCTGCAGGGTGTGCGGGCTCGTGAGGGGCTGGGTGGCGGGGGCGTTGGCGATGAGGATGTCGCTGTTCTCCCAGCCGTCGGGCAGGTCGACGGTGAGGTCGTCTCCGCTGAAGTTGGCCAGAACGAGCAGTTCGGTGCCGGCGGCCGCGTCGTGGCGCGTGAAGGCGTAGAGCTGCTCGTGGTCGGGGTTGAGCATGTGGAAGTCGCCGTGGGTGAGAGCTGACTCGGTGTGCCGCAGGGCGATCAGGCGGCGGTAGTAGTGGAAGACGGAGTCGGGGTCGGCGAGCTGGCTCGCGGCGTTGACGTCCTTGTGGTCGGGGTTGACGGCGATCCAAGGGGTGCCGACGGTGAAGCCGGCGTGCTCGGTGCTGTCCCACTGCATGGGGGTGCGGGCGTTGTCCCGGCTGCGGTGGCGCAGGCCGTCGAGGATGCCTTCCTCGTCGGCGCCCAGTTCCCTGCGGTCCTGGTAGTGGTTGAGCGACTCGATGTCCCGGAAGTCGCCGAGGGAGGCGAAGGGGAAGTTGGCCATGGCCAGCTCTTCGCCCTGGTAGACGTAAGGGGTGCCGCGGTGCAGGTGCAGAACGGTGGCCAGCAGCTTGGCGGAGCGGTCGCGCCAGGCGGCGCTGTCGTCGCCGAAGCGGGAGACGACACGCGGCTGGTCGTGGTTGTTCCAGTACAGGCTGTTCCAGCCGGTCTCGCCCAGGCCGGTCTGCCAGCGGCCGAGGCTGGCCTTGAGGTCGGTCAGCTTCAGGGGCCGGACGTCGAACTTGCCTCCGGGCCCCTGGTCGAGGCCGACGTGCTCGAACTGGAAGACCATGTCGACCTCGCGGCGGGCGGGGTGGGTGAAGAGCTTGGCCTCTTCGACGGTGACTCCGGGCATCTCGCCGACGGTCAGCAGCTTGCGGGGGTGGCCCTCGAAGACCTCGCGGTGCATCTCGGCGAGGTACTCGTGGACGCGGGGCCCGCAGATGTAGTGGGGGCTGCCGTCCCCGAGCCGGGCGCCCTCGTGGACGATGCCGTCGGGCAGGCCGGGCGTCTTGGAGATGAGGTTGATGACGTCCATGCGGAAGCCGTCGACGCCCCGGTCGAGCCACCAGCGCATCATGGCGTAGATGGCCTGGCGGACCTCGGGGTTGTCCCAGTTGAGGTCGGGCTGCTTGCGGGAGAACAGGTGCAGGTAGTACTCGCCGCCGGCGGCGTCGTAGGTCCAGGTGGGGCCGGAGAAGAACGATCCCCAGTTGTTGGGCTCCGCACCGGGGGTTCCGGGCTCCATGCCGTCGCGGGCGGGGCGCCAGATGTACCAGTCGCGCTTGTCGCCGGCGGGGCCGCCGTCGCGGGAGGCGGTGAACCAGGGGTGTTCGTCGCTGGTGTGGTTGACGACGAGGTCCATGACGAGCCTCATGCCCCGCTCGTGGACGGCGGCCAGGAGGCGGTCGAAGTCGGCGAGCGTGCCGAAGAGAGGGTCGATGTCCTGGTAGTCGCTGATGTCGTACCCGTTGTCGTCGTGCGGGGAGGGGTAGACCGGGGAGAGCCACAGGACGTCGACGCCGAGCTGGGAGAGGTAGTCGAGGCGCTCGATGATGCCTTGCAGGTCGCCGATGCCGTCGGCGTTGGAGTCGGCGAAGCTGCGGGGGTAGATCTGGTAGACCACCGCGTTGCTCCACCAGGAGTCGGCGGGACCGGGCGTGTTCTCAGGCACGTCAGAACCTCATCGTGATCGCTCGATTACTTGCTGTGACTGGTTTGGGGTGTGCGGCCTGATTCGGGCCGCCGTTGCGGGTTCTTAGGTTCTAGGAGAGGGTCGCGCCGACCGTGTCGCGGATGACCAGGCAGGCCGCCCCGCGTGCCCACAGGTCGTGCTGCACCGGGTCGACGTGAATCTGGCAGTCACGGGCCGCGGTGGAGAAGGCGTGGGCTTCGAGGGCCTGGGTCAGGGCGGGGCCGAAGAGGTCGTGGGCGACCGCTCCTTCCCCGGCGAGGATGATCTTCTGCAGGTTGAGCAGGTTGCACATACCGGCCAGTCCTCGCCCGAGCGCGGTACCGGCTTCGGTGAACGCGGCGAGCGCGGCGTTGCGGGCCGCGGCCGTGCCCGAGCGGGCGAGGCTGATGGCGTCGTCGATGGAGGCGCAGGCGAACCCGGCGTCCTGGAGATGGCGCAGGACGGCGCGGTCTCCGGCGAGTGCTTCCAGGCAGCCGCGGCGGCCGCAACTGCACATGGGACCGGCCGGATCCAGGGGCACGTGGCCCAGCTCGCCGGCCAGGCCGGTGGCGCCGGAGAACAGGCTCCCGTTGAGGAGCAGTCCGCATCCGATGCCGGGTCCGACGGTGACGACGGCGAAGGAGTCGATGTCCCGCCCCTCACCGAACCAGCGTTCGGCGACGACGAGCGTGTTGACGTCGTTGTTCACGACGACCGGCAGTCCGGTGGCCTCCTGCAGGGGGCCGGCCACGTCGACCTTGTTCCAGTCGAGGAGGGCCGAGTAGCGGCAGATTCCGGCGTCGGAGTCGACGTGGCCGCTGACTCCGACGCCCAGGCCGAGCACCCTGTCCGCCGCTTCGGGCGCCGTCGATAGGAGCCTGCGAGTCAGTGCTGCCGCGGCGGAGAGGGCGGTCTGGGGGGTGCAGTCGGCGATGGGCTCCTCGTCGCGGGCCAGCACGTTGGCCGCCATGTCGGTGATGACGCCCGAGACCTGCGCGGGGCCGATCTTCATGCCGACGACGATGTGCTTGTCGGGGTTGACGTGCAGCATCTTCTGCGGCCGGCCCCTCCCCTGGGGGGCGGTGTCGTCTTCCTCCCGCAGATAGCCGTGCTCCAGCAGGGGCGGGAGCATCCGGGTCACGCTGGAGGGCACCAGCCCCAGCCGCTGCGCGAGCTGGGTGCGTGAGATGGGTCCTGCGGTGAGGACGGTCGCGAAGATCTCCGCGCGGGTCTGCTCACCGACGAGCTCCGAGAATCGGATCTTGGACGGACTCATCACTCATGCCTCCAGGGCTGACATCGATCAGGGGCGCTTGGGCCATGTCGTCACCGTCGTACCCGACGGTGCGGTAACAGCCTTCGCGAGAGTACGGCGACCGCCATGGCGACCTCCCTCATTTGTCACCGAGAGCCGACAGCCCGCTGCGGGGCTGACTGCCTATGCCAGGAGTGTGCGCCCCCGCTTTTCGTGCGTCAAGAAAGAAAAATGCGCGTTACGTAACCGTGATGCGGGGTGTCAGTACGTCGAACGCACGTCGATATGCGCGTTATAGGGCCATTAGTACGGCTCCGTCAGCGCCGAAGCCGGAGAGATCTTGTTCATTTCATTGACACGGCGAAGAAATGACGGGACGTTATCCGGCAACCGCAGACCGCCGGGCAACCGCCCGGAACCCCGGCTTCTCACGGCCTCGGCCTGCGCCCGCGACACGCTCGCCGTAGTCGAAGGAGAACCCGGGCCCGTGCAGTCGGCGACCACCCCTGCCGGCTCCGCAGACGCCTCGGACCGTCTGCTGAAGAGCGCTGCTCACCGAGCGAAAGGATCCTGGCTCACCACCGCTCACGCGGCTCCGCCCGACGGGCTCTCGGCCCGGACACGGCTGCCGCACACCGGACGGACCGGGCCGTCCATCCCGCCCAGCAGGCGCGACACCGCGGCTCCCTGCCGCATGCACACCATCTCCGCGACGCCGGCGGCGAACACCGTGAGCACCTGCCGGCCCGGACACCGGGGCGCGCTCCCCCGCGCCCCGGACTTCCGCACCCCTTCGTTGTAAGGAATCAGCATGTCCGCAAGCAGACTGAGCCGGCTGGCGACAGGCGCCGTCGGCCTGGCACTGGCTCTGGCCTCGGTCGTCGTGCCCGCCGGCACGTCGACGGCCGCCACGACCGAGATCTCCACCGCCGACACCGCGCAGCTCAAGACGTGGTGGCACGACAACCACGAGTTCAACACCTCCAGCCAGGTGGCCGCCGACAAGGTTCGGCGCTCGTCGTTTTACGACGTGCAGGTCGCCACCGCCGCGGCACCGGACACCCGTTACGACTCCTTCGCCTACATGAGCATCCCGCGCAGCGGGAAGGGCAAGCTCGGCTACACCAAGGAGGACGGCGCCGAGTTCTCCGCGTCGGCCGGCCTGACGATGAGCTGGTCGTCCTTCCAGTACTCCGCCGACGCCTGGGTCGATGTCTCCCTGCGCACCGGTCAGAGCATCTCCTCGGCCGACCAGGTCAAGATCAAGCCCAGCAGCCTCAACTTCGCCAAGCAGCTCGTCGACGGCGACACCGTCCGCATCAAGGTGCCCTACAACCAGGCGGGCTACCGCTTCTCCGTCGAGTTCGAGCCGCAGCTGTACACGGCGTACAACGACATGTCCGGCCCCGCCACCGACGCCGGCAAGCTCACCACCGCCTCCGGCGGCGGCAACCGCGCCATCCACACCGAGCCCCGCAACTCGATGATGGTCTTCGCCGAGCCGGCCCCGACCGGCGCGGAGCAGGACCGTCTGATCCCGACGGCGGCCTCGGGCAGCATCCACTACCCGCAGCAGGGCCAGGTCACCAACCTCAACACGATCACCGAGGAGATCGTGTACTTCCGGCCCGGCACCTACTCCATGACCTCCAAGTACCACGCGCTGCTGCCCAAGCAGGTCAAGTGGGTCTACCTGGCCCCCGGCGCGTACGTGAAGGGCGCCATCCGCTTCCCCAACGACACCCAGGGCCTGTACAAGGTGACCGGCTACGGCGTCCTCTCGGGTGAGCAGTACGTCTACGAGGCGGACACCAACAACAACTACGACCACCTCTCCGGTGCGTCGAACTGTCACTCCAGCTGCGTGAAGATGCTGCAGTTCGAGTCGGCCCCCGGCCGGCAGCAGCACCTCGACCTGCAGGGCGTGACGATCAACGAGCCGCCTTACCACTCCTTCGTCGTCTACGGCGACGAGCAGACGTTCAGCATGCGCGTCGACAACTACAAGCAGGTCGGCTCCTGGTACTGGCAGACCGACGGTATCGAGCTCTACCGCGGCAGCACCATGAAGAACACGTTCTTCAACGCCAACGACGACGTCCTGAAGATGTACCACAGCGACGTCAGCATCGATAACACCGTCATCTGGAAGAACGAGAACGGCCCCGTCATCCAGTGGGGCTGGACCCCGCGCAACATCGACAACGTCCGCGTGAGCAACACCCACGTCATCCACAACCGGATGTACTGGAAGGACGTCAAGTACAACACCTGCATCCTCAACTCCTCCTCACACTGGGAGAACATGGGCTCGACCACCACGGCCGACCCGAACGCGTGGGTGAAGAACATGACCTTCGAGAACATCACCGTCGAAGGTATGACCAATTGCGCGATCCGCGTCTTCGCCCTCTCCAGCACCGAGAACATCCACGTCAAGAACCTCAAGATCGATGCCTGGAGTCAGCTCGACCCCTCCTCCCAGGTCAGTCTGCTCAAGCGGTACACCAACGCCGCCGGCCAGAAGGTGACCCTCGGCAACGAGACGAGCCAGAGCCGCGGACTGAAACTGGAGAACTACACCGTCGGCGGCACCGTCATCGACAAGGCCGGCACCAACTGGGGCGCGGACAAGCTCGGCCGCCTCGGCTTCGACGCCGAGAACTGGGACAACTGGAACGCCTGGGGCCCCGGCGGCAACAACCCCGGCCCCGGCCCCGACCCGGTGACCGGCGGGAAGATCGTCAACAACGCCACCGGCAAGTGCGTCGACCGCGCCGGAGCCGGCACCGCCAACGGCACCGCCATCCAGCAGTGGGCCTGCGCCAACGTTCCTTCGATGACCTGGACGCTCGACGGCCAGCAGCTCAAGTCAGGCGGCAAGTGCCTCGACGTCGAAGGCGGCGCCACCGCCAACGGCACCAAGGCCCACCTGTGGGACTGCGGCACCTGGGACAGCCAGAAGTGGGCCTTCCAGTCAGGCGGCACCCTGAAGAACCTCAAGTCCGGCCGCTGCCTGGACATCACCGCCCAGAGCACCGCCGACGGCGCCCGCCTGCACCTGTGGGACTGCGGCACCTGGAACAGCCAGAAGTGGACCCTCACCGCCTGACCCCCAGGGGCGGCCGCCGGTGCACCCGCACGGCCGCCGGCCGCCCCGCCCACACACGGCGAAAGCCGCCGCCACCTTCGCGCCATCACAGAGAAAGGGCACCACCGTGGAGACATCCTCCCGATTCCAGGGCCCGATCCTGGGCCTGTTCCGGATCGTCCTCGGCCTGCTGTTCGCATGCCACGGAGCGGCGACGCTCTTCGGTGTCCTCGGCGGCGGGCACGGCCAGCCGCCCAGCCCCGGGCAGTGGCCCGGATGGTGGGCAGCGGTGATCCAACTGGCCGGCGGCGCTCTCGTGCTGCTGGGCCTGGGCACACGGCCGGCCGCGATCCTGTGCTCCGGCTCCATGGCCTACGCCTACTTCGTCCACCACCAGCCCGACGGGCTGTTCCCGCTGGAGAACGGCGGCGAGCGGGCCGCCCTGTTCTGCTGGGCCTTCCTGCTCATCGCCGCCCTCGGCCCCGGCCGGTGGTCCCTGACCACACTGCCGGCTCTCACCGCGCAGCTCAAGCGGCGTCCCCGAAGGGAGGTGAGCGACCGCAACCACACCTGAACCGATCACAAGATGTCATGTGCACGTAACTTGCTGGTCGCCTTGACCAGCGGTCCCCCGAAACACGGAGGAAGAGCACCATGAACCTCGCACCCGCAAATCCGTCCCGCCGTGCGGCCCTCAGCGCAGGAGTACTGGCCACCGGCCTGCTCTGCCTGCTTCCGCTGGCGCCGACTGCATCCGCCCACGGCACGGTCATCGCGCCCCAGACGCGCAACTACGGCTGCCTGCAGCGCTGGGGCTACAGCGAGCCGAACGAGGCCCTGGACCCCATGTGCTACCGGACCTACCACGAGAACTCCAACGCCATCGGTGCGTGGAAGGCCGTCTACGCCAACAACACCGGGGACAATTACCAGCAGGTCGTTACCGACGGCCAGATCTGCAGCGCCGGCGGTCAGGGCGAGACGAACTACCGGCCACTCGACCGGCCCGGCCCGTGGATCACCACCAGCCTCGGCTCCCACTTCACCGTCGACGTCTACGACGAGGCACGGCACGGCGCGGACTGGCTCGAGGTCTACGTCACCAGGCAGGGCTTCAACCCCGAGTACCAGCTCATCGGGTGGAACGACCTCGAGCTGGTGAAGAAGACCGGCCGCTACCCCTACCAGGCGCACTACACGACAGACGTCACAACCTCGGGCTACAGCGGCCGCCACGTCGTGGTGACCGTGTGGAAGGCCTCGCACATGGACCAGAAGTACTTCCTGTGCAGCGACGTCGACTTCGGCTGACCAAGGCCGGCTGACCGGGTCTCGTGGGGCTCCCCCAACCCCCCCCACGAGGCCACCCCGCCCTACCACCGCACGTGCGCTCGACTCTTCACCATCCTCGTGCCCCGTTGCCCGCGACGGTCGCGGCGGGGTACGCGCAGGACGGGTGCGGT
>NZ_JBVJPY010000043.1:0-13327 GCF_055609145.1 Streptomyces sp. NPDC036822 | reverse complement strand
CGAGCCCGATGCTCCACACGCCGCATCGGCACCATCGTCCAAGCCGTCCACACGCTCCTGACCTGCAACTATTCAGGATGAAAAAGGCTCAGTGACGCGAGGGGCAAGCGTTGGTCCTTGGTCGACAAGGCCCCGGCCTTCGGTACAGCAGAGGAGCTCGGGCCGTGCTCTGACTATCCGCTGGCAGTGAGCGTCGCCTGCGTGATGGTCGAGACCGCGACAGCAGACTTGGAGGACGACCCCATCGTCACTGTTTCCACCTCCGTGCATGGCATCACCGCCTCCACCGGGGAAGACGAGTTCAGCGTCAGACGGAGCCAGCTCGTTCCGTGACGGCGAGGTTGTGCAGTCGGGCGATGCCGAGCATGGCGGTGTGAACGCCTTCGCCCTTCAGGCGGCAGTCACGGAGGATCTTCCATGCCTTCATTCGGGCAAAGACGTGCTCGACGCGGGCGCGGACCTGCTTGTGGGACTTGTTGTGAGCCTGTTTCCAGTCGGGTAGATCCTCTGCCTTGCGGCGGCGGTGCGGCATCACGAGCCCAGTCCCCGGGTAGCCGCCGTCGGCGATGGTCATCGTGTTGCCGACGGCGGCCTTCGCGCCGGACTCTGCCCAGGCCCAGCAGTCGTTGCGATTGCCTGGTAGTGGTCGGCCGACCACCACGACCAGGCGGGTGTCGGCGTCGATGACCACCTGATGGTTGGTGGAATAGCGATAGTTCTTCGACTGCTCAGCGACCTTGTGGTCCCGGGTAGGCACCAGGGTGCCGTCCACTATCAGCACCGCTTCCTTGGCGAACCGCCGGCGGGGACGCAGCGCAAGCCTCGGGCCGAGGTCATCGATCACCCGGTCCGCAGCCGACTTCGACACACCGAACAGCGGGGCCAGTTGCCTCATCGTGAGGTTCGTCCGCCAATACGCGGTGACCAGCAGCACCCGGTCCTCCAACGACAGTTTCCATGGCCGGCCTCGGCCTGAGGAGCCAGCACCCTCACGACGCAGCGCGGTCAGCAACCTGCCGAAGGCGCGCGGGCTCAGCCCGGTGAACGGGGCTATCCAGACCGACTCGGAGGCCGTGATCACACCTGACACGGGCGAGATCATCGCAGAGCAAGATCACTTACGGGACAGCCCTTAGGGTTGGTGAGACCAAGGCAGTACGACAGGAGAGGGCGGCGCCATGGACGAGTTCGGACGGTGGGTCAAGCAGCACATCGACGAGTCAGGGGCGCTCGGTGAATTCGCCAGGCTGATAGCGGTCGAGCCGAGATGGTCTGTTACCCATACTCCCGACGATGACTACTTTGACTACTACTCGCAGCTGGATCGTCTCGGGTTGGGCAGGCACCGCCACTTGTTCAACTGGGCATGGCGCTGCTTTACCGGGCACATGCTCGACGACAGAGTGCTTCCCGCGCTGCCCGGAGAGGGCGAGCCTGTCGAGGAGACCTACGACTGCCTTGTTGCCGTGCTGGAAGGGGGAACGATGGAGCAACTAATCCCCCTGCTGCTTGCTGTGGAGCTGAGTCCCCGACAGCGTGGTGAACTGATCGCCCGGGCCGAGGAAGTTACCCGAAGGTTCAACGGATCCGATATCCATTCAAATGACCCCGCCAGGCCGTGGCAGATCCTGTGCCATCGGTACAGCCGGATGCTGTTCACCGGACTCGCCTGCCACTCCGATCCCGCGGACGCAGCGGCGTGGATGACGAGGAAAGCCGCCTCGTGGATGACCAGGACAGTGGGAGCCGCGTACGCCTTCGATGTGGTCGGCCACCGCGACGCCACGTGGCTGGAGGTTTTCACCCGCCGTCTTGCCGAAGGCGAGCGTGCGGACCTGTACTACCCCTTGATCGCCGCGCTCGCACGGGACAAGGGCGTCTCGGTGCAGCCGCAGCCTCGATTGGCTCACGGTTGCGTCTTCCACCACGCAGAGGAGGCGAAGGATCCGGCGAGCGCCACCGAGGAGGCCACTGTGACGCGTCTGCGCCGGGACCCGTTGGCACTCACCGTGCTTCCCGGGATCACGGAGGAGCACCGCATAGCGGAGCATCACCTTGGGTCTGCCACCGGCTCTGTGCCCTACAGGGAAGCGCAGGTTCTGGCAGTGGCGGCCCGGGCGGGTTTTCTCGACCGCGCGACGCTGATCGCCGATGTCGGGGACGTGCTGCTCTCATCGGACCCCCGCCGTCACGCCGTGGACGGCTATGTCGCCTTGATGGAGTATCTAGCGCCCACGGAAGCGGAGTTCGCCCCGTACCACAAGCGGTGGGTCACCCTCCTGGTGTCTGTGCCAACTATGGGCAGGCCACTGCTCGTGCGCGCGGCCGAGGCGTTGTCTCGTCAAGGCCGCTTCCCGGGCCGTGTCGTGGACGAGTGGATAAAGGTGATCCGCGACGGTGCTCTGAGAATCCTGCCCCCGGGGACGGAGATGGCACACGTCCGCACGGTGATCGCCGGGCTGGTGGCGCTCAAGGGCGCCCGCCGCTCCATATCCGACAAGCAGGTGGCGGCCGTACTCCAGCTCGTCGCCACCGCCCCGGGACCCCGGGCCTCCGCGGCCATGATGGTCCTGAAGTCCTTTGCCGCCGCCGGGCGACTGACCATGGCCCAGGTGGCGCAGTGCGCACGCGAGGTCCTGTTCCGTCCTGAGAAGAGCGTTGTCATCTCCGCGATCGCCTTCCTCGACCAGGTGCTCCGCAAGGAGCCCGGTTGGGCCGGTGTCCTCGTGCCGCTCCTGGCCGATGCCTTCCGCCACGCGGCCCCCGATGTGCAGGAGAAGGCCCTCGATCTCGCCGAGAAGCATGCCGCCGCGCTGGACACCGCGCACCGGCTTCCCCTCGCCACCGCGGTGGAACAGCTGATCCCCGCCCTTCGCACCAGAGCCTGGCGCGTGTTCGGGGACGACGAGACCTGCCCGCCCTCCGGGCAGCCGGTCGAGGAGCCGCCACTTGAGGTTCCGGACCGTAAGCCCTTCCCCGCGCCGATCGACACCATCGCTGGCGCCGTGGAGGAACTGGCCGTCGTGTTGCGCGCCCGCGTCCCCGACCCGGTGGAGTGCGAGCGAGCGATGGACGCGCTGGTGCGATGCGCCCACCGGGACCGGACCGGTTTCGCCACGGCCCTCGAACCGCTGATACGGAGCTTCGGCTTGCGGTCCTCGGATCCTGGGGCGGGTCTCGCCAAGGCGGCGAAGCCGCTGATGGCTGCCGTGGCGCTTGTGGAGTCCGTCGCTCCTCAGGGCCTGAGCAGGGTGAGCGACGAAGTCATCGCCGCCCATACCGCTGTCTTCCCGGCCGACGTGGAGCACGCCCGGGTCCGCCAGGACAGACCGTGCGGCCACGAGGTCTTCGACGGGGTCATGCACGCTCGTTGGGCCGAGGTCATCGGGCGGCTGCGGGACCGCGAGACGACCCCTTTTCTGTTGGCCACCCCTTCCTGGGCGAACGGTGTCATCGGCGCGGGTGAACTGGTCGAACGGCTCGCCGCCTACCACCGTCTCGGGGCGAGCCCCGGCCGGAAGGATCTGGAGCAGGCGCTGCTGCGCGTAGCGCTCGACGTGGACGCCGAGGGGGCCGTCATAGCCGCCACGGCCCTCGGGACGCCGGAGGCACTGCGGCTCGCCAGCTGGCTCCGTGACGGCGGGTTGGCTTTGCCTGAGACGGTCCGCACCCCGCTTGAGCCCTGGCAGCCCGAGACCCCTTACGGCGCCGAACGAGCCGAGCCCTGGCGTCTGCGAGCCGCCGTTCCCGGCTTCGCCGACCGCCTCGACGGGTTCTGCGACCCCTTCCGGGATCTGCTCGGCCCCTATGTCGCAGACCGGGACCACTGCGGCGTCTTCAACGGGGCAGGCGCGTGGCCCCGGCTGATGCCCCACTGGCTCATGGTCCTTCCGCGGCATCGGGAGCTCGTCGCTGCCCGCACTCTGACCGCCTTCGCCGAAGGGGCGGAGTCCTCTCGGCGCAGTGCCGCTGTGCACCTTCCCGCACTGGTCGATGCGGAAGGCGCGGCAGGTACGGCTGTACGGCTCGCGCTCGCCCACGGTCTGGGAGCCAACCGGGCCGAGGAACGCGTCGCTGCCAGCGACGCGTTCCTTATCCTCGCCGCGCGCCAGGACTTGGACGAGGAGCAGTTCGGCCACGACCTTGCCGAACTGATCGCCGGCCGAGTCCTGAAGGTCTGCCGACTTGTCGAGTCCCTGACGGTGGCGGCGCAGGGCGGCGCCCACCACAACGTCGCGGTTGTGCTGGCCTCCCTGCTCGGCGGCCGGCTCGACGACGACACGGTGGCGGGGGCCGGACTGGGAAAGCTCCTCATCCTGGCCGCCGAATGCGCCGAGCGCAGCGGTCGCCCCCTGCCGCCCGTCGACGGCCTTGCCGAGCTCGCGGCGCGGCGCGGGTCGGGGGTCACCGTAAAGAGCGCGCGGCGGCTGGGGGACGCCCTGGCCCTGGTCGGGTCGGTGTGAGGGTGGTGTGACGTTCTTCGAAGCCTATGAAACGACGCCCTCGATTTAGCCCTGCGACGCGTGGTCAATGGTGCGAATACCGGTACGCCTTCGGTCAAGAGTCCGCGGGAGCCTGCGGTCACAGAACCGGGGCGTGGCGTCGCCTCACGCAGCGGCCGACGACGCTCGGGTCCAGCCATCCTTGGGTGCAACCAACCCCCTCGCAGCCTTACGGCACCGTTCCGTCAGGGCCGGGCAAGCCCTCTGGAAGCTCAGACAACCCGGATTGCGGGCGCGGCCTCCAGACGGTCCAGCCGTTCGTAGAGGGCGCGGACCAGGCGGGCGCGGTTCTGGACGCAGCGCGCGGTGCCCTCGATCGGTACGGACAGCCGACCTTCGGCCTCGCGCAGGACGATGTCGGCGAGCGTCCGGGGGCCGCTGGCCTTGGGCAGCTGGTGGGCGCGGCGGCGGACGTCGGCAGCGACGGCGCGGGCGTGACCGGTGAGCTGGAGGGCGATCTGCTCCAGGTCGCGGGTGGTGAGGGTGTCCTCGCCGGTCCATGCGAGGACGGCTTTGACGAGGTACTCGTAGGGTTCGCGATCGAGCGGGAGCCCGGCTTCGATCAGGCCGTCGGGGTCGTACAGGACCGTGTGGGTGCTGGTGTGCATGGCGGGCCTCGCTGCCGGGAGGGTCGTGTGCGGGTGGCCGGCGGTCATCGCTGGGGGCTTTGCCGCTGTCGGCTCCGTCGTCCTGGTCCTCGTCGTGTTGGCTGGGGAACCGGGCGAAGCCGCGGTCCGCGCGAGGGAGCAGGGCTGGTAAGGGGACGCCGTGGGCGGGCGACTGGAGGCCGCGGTCCTCCGGGGGCGGTGGAGTCGGTGTGTGCGCATGGGGGCCCTGTCTCTCGGGCTGGTGGTCCGTCGGTGCCGTCGACGCTACGCAGCTAGGGTCCACGCGCTCAACGTAGTTGCGGAGAATTGCGGAGGTTCACTTCAGAGCGTCGATCGCGGCCCGGATTAGGGCGCGGGCCGCGTCGCCGTAGACGGCCATCTCCGCGAGGCCGGCGAATGCCTTGGCGTAGTCGGCGACCTCGCGCGGCTGCGTCACCTTGATCTCCGCCGTCAGCGTCTCCACTACGGCCATGGTGTCGTCGTGGACATAGAACGCCTCCAGCGGCCACATCGTGCGCTGTGCGGTGAACGGGATGATCCCCAGAGAAACGGAGGCGAGCGGCATCACGGCTATGAGGTGGAGCAACTGCCCGCGCATCGCCTCGGGGTCGGCGGTGCGGAAGCGCAGGACGGATTCCTCCATGAGGACGACGTAGCGGTGCCCGCCCTCATAGAGGAACCGGGAGCGGGCGACGCGGGCAGCGACGGCTTCAGCGACGTCGTCGGGGGTGCCCTGGAAGCGGGTGATCTGCTGCATGAGGGCAGTGGCGAACGCCGGGGTCTGGAGGAAGCCGGGCGGCACGTTGGAGAGATAGACGCGGCAGTGGCGGGTCTCCTCGTGCAGGGCGAGCCAGTCCTCCTGGACCTGGCGCATGCCGCCCTGGTGCAGGCGGCGCCACTCCATGTACATCGAGTCGACCGCGCGAGCGGTGGCGATGAGGTCGTCGGCCTGGTCGTCCGCGCCGCACGCCCCGCACCAGATCCGGATGTCCGCGTCCGAGGGCGCGGCCGAGCCCTTCTGAATACGGGTGGTCTTCGCCGGATGCCAGCCGCACCGAGCGGACAGTTCCTTCCCGGTGAGGCCGGCGTCCTTGCGCAGGTGCGTGAGCCGGACGGCGAGCGCCTCGCGGGCCGCCTGTGCGCTGGACGAGGGGGAGGCGATCGTCATGAGGTGCGTGGCCCTTGGGTTGTGCGTGGTCAGATGCGGTAGTCGGCGTGGTCGGTGGCCAGGTCCCATACCGAGCGGAACGCCTCGGCGCACAGCTTGATCGCGTGGGGGTCGTCGGTGTGGTCGGGCTCGAGGGCCTGGCCGTCGCCGGAGAACAGGTTCCAGCGCACGATCCGGTCGTCGATGAGCCAGAAGTCGTTGCCGGGCAGGGCGAGGGTGGAGGCGCGGCGGCGGGGCATCCAGCGGACCTGTTCGCCGGCGCGGCAGTTGGCGTCGGTGATGGCGTGCTCGAAGCGGATGTAGTCGGTGGCGGGCTCGGACACGATCCGGGCCCGGCGGACCTTCACCCCGCGGGCGACGGTCCGCTCCACCAGCGGCAGCCACCCGCTCCAGTACGCCGAGTCGTCCGCGGGCGCGCTCCCGTCCCGCAGGAACGCCTCGAAGACCTCGTGCTCCTCTGCCACGGCGTAGACGTCGCGGAGCTCCAGGTGGAGGGCGTGGTGGTGGGCGGAATCGAGCAGGTCCTCAAACCTGGGAGCCGGGGGCCTCTGCGGCATCGCACGCCCTCCTGATCTGCTCCACCATGCTGAGCGGGATCCGGACAATCCCTTCGTCGTCGGCGGGCGGACTGTCCTGACCGCAGGTGGCCCGGGTCGCCGCGTCGGCGAACTTGCCCTGCAGAACAAGTTCCGTGCCCTGAGCAGTGTCGGTGTCCACCCACACCGCCGGGCCCTCCGCCCGAGTTCGGGTCCGTGCCGAAGAAAAGTAACGCCATGATCCCCTCCGAAGCGTGCCGGTTGCGCGTAGTTGCGTGACGACCGTCCCGCGCCAGGGTGCTGCCGTCAAGAGATCCTGGCCCGTCGCTCCGGGCGGCCGAGTGCTGGAATCGCGTCCGTGGCGGTACGGAGGCGTTCTCAGGGGCGTCCGGCCCATGCCTGGTGGTGGGGCGCGACATTCAGTCCTGCGCGCGCAGGCGGCCGCGCAGGACACCGACGCGTGTTCGGCCCTTCACGACCAGGTTGGGGTGGGATGGGCCTGTATCGCAGGCGTTGACTCCATAGCTCGAGCTGAGCCTGTCGGTGCTTCCCGAGCTTGCCAACCCCAGTAATCGCCGGGCCTCGACCTCGGCGACATGACCCGCAAGCCAAGTTTCCAACGGCGCCTCAGCTACCGCCCGCCCCGGTGTTCGGCCCTGCATGTGGTGGTGGACTACTTCCTCGAAGCCGGCTGCCCGCGCCAGGAAGCCGCCGAGCTGGCCGGCCGGTGGCTGCAAGCTGATCCCTCACCCGAAGGGGTACGCCGCTGGATGGACGCCATCGGCGCACACCGGCCCGACGCCGCCCTTCAACTGCACCTGCACGACCTGGGCGCCGGCGACCTGGGCGTACTGATCGACGGTACGGCTGCCCGTCGACGGCTGCGTGACGGCGAGCCGATCGGTCAGGTCGTCGCAGCCCTCCTGACGCTGCGGCAGCCACCCGCCTGAATCCACCGACAGCAGGCCCCTCCCTGGCCAGCTCGTCATTCGGCATGCGCGCGGGCGCCCCGCCACAACGGCGGGGCGCCCGCACGCCCCCACCCGTGATCGCCTCATGCCGCGTCACAAGCCCGCTTTGGTACGCCCCCCAGTTCGACCACCCAGCTTCTCCTTTGGAGGAACAATGACTGCCTCGGCACACCCCCGCGGCCGCCTCCGGATCCCGCGCGACGGACCCGGTCGCCGCTGTCCTGGACCACACGACCGCCACCGCCCTGCGCGATCCCCGCAGCCCGTTCCTCAAGGCCGGGGAGCAGTTATACGACGAAGCGAGCAAGGGCTTCGGTGCCCTGTATGTCCCGGCGCGCTGCCTGACCGCCGCGGATGTCTGCCACCTTGGCCTGTTCGCCTCCATCGACAGCCGCCGGTTCATCCAGGTGAACCCTTCGACGCCGCCGTCGCTCTTACCGCGAGCGGGTTCCAGTACGCCGGATACTCCTGGGCCGCCATTCACGCCGCCCGTCCAAGCACTTCCTTCCCCACCGGCTGCTGCCTCCTCACCCTCACTCCCGAGCTGTATGTGGAGACCGGAGTTCAGGCTTTCCACCCCGACCGGTAGTCGGCGGGCTCAACGATCTGGCCACGCAGGCGCAGGAGGACCAGGCGCTGACAACGCTGAAAGGCGTCCGTGTCCAGCAGCGTCCAGCCACCTGCGCCTTTCGCTTCTCCGTGGTCCTGCAGGCCAGGCACAAACGCGGCGGACGATCAGCGCCGGCCGCACCCCCCGTCCTGCGCCAGGCCTGGGGAAACGCCTTCGGAAGGGAGAAGTTCCCTGCAGTACCCAACAGATCACACCCCAGGTCGTCGGGCGGCATGAATAGTGCTCCGGCAGCCCCTCGGGTCCTGACATGCTCGCGGGCTGGCCGCAGCCAAAGCGACAGAGCGGGATCGGCTGACCCGATGCGTCGACCGCCACCCTGACGGTCTCGGTTTCCCGGGGACGGGACTCAAGGACGATCGAGCGGCTGCCGCGTGTCTGCTTCGGTTCAGCCCGCTCCTCCGAAACCGGACGGTCCTCTGCACACCTGTCGCGCCGGTCCCCCTGACGTACGGACGGGCGGTGTTCCTTATCGTCCAGGGCGGGGCCGTTCGCCTCAAGGTACTGCTGCCACTGCTGTAAGGGAAGCCAGCCTTGGTGGCCATCCCGTTGGAACGGGATCCGCTCACCGGCCGCAGCTTCCACGATGAACCGAGTGAGAGTCAGGCCGCCCTCCCCCGTGAAGGCGCTCGACTGGTGGGCCGGTACGAGAACGCTGTGCCAGCCCAAGCAGTAACCGGATTCGGTTGGGTTTTCCGGGTCGTAGGGCCTATTCGGGCATCGGGTGAGCCTGCCGCTTGGACTGCACTTGCCCTCCTCCAGGACGCAGTGGCCGTCCCGGACCGCGATGGGGTTTCCTGCACGCGGATGACGGAGGCCGGCAGGTTGGGGGTGCGGACATAGGGAATGGTGCCGATGCCTGCGTGGTCGGGGTCGGCGAAGTCCCAGACCGACTGCATACCGCTGCGGCGCCGGAACCCCTCCCACTCCCGGATTCCTCGGGCTGTCTGGGGGCTCAGCTGGGGCGCATAGCCCAGGACGATACCGTTGGCGCGCCGTTGATGCGTACATCCAGGCGCGCGTGCCCGTCGACGGTCTGCGACTCGATGCCCGCGGAGAAGCCGTGATCTTCGGAGTCCTCTGCGACGAGCGCCTTGCGCGCAAGGCGCTCGTCGGACTCATTGCTGACGGACCCCTCCCCGGGTTTGTGGTAGCGGGAGACCCACAGCGGCCGGCGGCTCTCACACCAGCTGCCGCCCTATGACGTGGTCCCGGGCTGAGAGGCGAGCACCAGCCCGGGACTACACCCACCCCCCAGCCCACCGCCCCCCAGAAGACCAGAACCCACCACGGGCCAGAGACGGACGTCAGAGCCCCTCGGCACCACCGTCGGCGGTGAGACGCCGGAACATCCCGGGCTGGCGCTGCGCCACGAGCCTCCGGCCACGACGCACAGCCAGGTGCTGATGAACGCCCTGTCATCCCCTGAGGCGCCGGGCAGGCAGAAAAGGCGGAGCCGCCGTGCGGCAATCTGAGAGGTGTCAACACCCTGGGCGGTCCTGAGGGCGAGCACTCTGTTGACGGCTGCGCGGGGCGCCAAACGGGCCGTCGGCTACAGCTCCCGTCAGCGGAACGGGCCCTGCCAGCTTCGCCTCGGCAGGGCCCGTTCGTCGCCTCGGGGGGCGATCTCATCGGAGCGAGCGTGCGGGCCCACTTCGTTCTGCATAACGAGCCTCCCCGCAGATGGACACGCAGTGCCAAGGATTGGGGCGGCAGGTGGTACTGCTCCCAGAGCGCGATCTGAGCACCGGGACGCCCGTGAAGCAGCCAGTCCCCCCATGATGGGCCCTATTTCCCCCGGAGAAGGAAAGGGCAGAAAAGGAGGAGCGGATGGGGCTTGGGCAAGTTCAGCTCGGGTTCTTCCGAGGGCGCTTGTGGTTCCGTTGGACGCTTTCCTGGGGGGCGGGCAGAGTAGCCGGGTCCAGGCCGGCCCAGATGCCCTCCATGCCTTTGTTCAGATCAGCGATAAGGACAGCGAGCACGTCCGCCCCGCCCTCGGCCGTAATTCCCGCCCGTTCCCCCAAATTACGCAGCCTGTTATACGTATGGTTGGCATCGATGTTTAGGGCGGTGGCGATGCTTTCGGTAGTGCGGTTGCCGTAGTAGATCGCACCGAGGACCTGCCGGTCTGCCGGGGAAGGGGCGCCGTAGGAGTACGATCGCTCGCGGGTCTGTTCAGCGCCTACCTGGGGGGCGGGCAGAGTAGCCGGGTCCAGGCCGGCCCAGATGCCCTTCATGCCTTTGTTCAGATCAGCGATAAGGACAGCGAGCACGTCCGCCCCGCCCTCGGCCGTAATCCCCGCCCGCTCCCCCAAATTACGCAGCCGAGTCGAAATATTGGATTTGTTTCTCAGTGCGGTGGCGATGCTTATGGGGGTGCGGTGTTTGCCGTGGTAGATCGCACCGAGGACCTCCCGGTCCGCCAGAGTAGGGGCGCCCTGGGAGTGGAATCGCTTGCGGATCTTCTCAGCGCCTTCCTGGGGGGTGGGCAGGTGGGCGGGGTTCAGGCCGGCCCAGATGCCTTCCATGCCTTTGTTCAGATCAGCGATAAGGACAGCGAGCACCGCCGCCCCGCCCTCGGCCGTAATCCCCGCCCGCTCCCCCAAATTACGCAGCCAGACATACACCCTGTTGGTATCAGTGCCCAGAGCGGTCGCGATTCTTTCGGCGGTGTGGTTGCCGTAGTAGATCGCACCGAGGACCACCCGCTCCACTAGAGTAGGGGCGCTGTGGTACTGGGATCGATCGTGGTTCTGCTCGGCGCTGCCCTGGGGGGCGGGCAGGGTGATGGGATTCACGCCGGCCCAGATGCCACACATGTTGTCCAGATCATCGATAAGGAAGGCGAGCACCGCCGACCAGCCCTCCTCCGACATCCCCGCCCGTTTCCCCAAATCGTTCAGCCTTTTACACGCGCTATCGGTAGTGATGTGCAGGGCGGTGGCGATGCTTTTGGGGGTGCGGTGTTTGCCGTGGTAGATCGCACCGAGGATTTCCAGGTCCGCCCGACTGGGTCGGACGGTGTGGTCGCGTGGGGTGCTGGTGGTGGTTGTGGCGGTGTTCTGGGTGGTGGCCGTGGGGTTAGGTGCGGCGGGCTGGACTTGCGTGACGGTGTGCAGGAGGGCATTCCTCCAGATTTGGAGGATGTCGGGGCTGGTGGGGGCGAGTGTGACCAGGTACGCGGCCAGGTCGGTGTACTGGGGGGTGGGGGGGATGTTGAGGACTCGGGATGTCTGGTTCAGGGCGTTTATGAGGAGGGTGGCGTCGGCGTTGCCCGGTCCGCCCAATCCCCATGCGGCCCAGGACAACGCGGCGTCCCAGTCGCCCTGACTGATGGACTGCAGACAGGCAAGGTCCTGATCCCAGCCCTCCAAGGGGTTTGAGGCGCTGCCGGTGAAGGGATTGGACAGAAACTCCCAGAAGGCTCCCGCGGTGACGATGCCGGCATTGAGCAGTGTTCCCGCGAGGTCTTCGTCACTGGCCGCCTCGAACTGCCACCGAGCCGCGACCTGCTGCACCGCTCCACGGAACATCGGCTCGTCCACATGCAGACCGGTCAGGGCTCCCGCGAATGCGGCGGCCTGCGCCCACGCACCAGACGCCGCATGCGCAAGAGCCTCCGTGATCACCGCTTCCTGCCCCTGGCCTTGCGCGGCCGCACCGACATCCGCACCCAAGGTGTACTCACTCATCTGCATCCGCTCCACGATCAGTCACTGCGACCGGACACATGACCGGCCACGGCAAGCACACCAGCACCACCAGGCAGGCAAACAATCCAAAGAGGAAAAAACCCGCCAACCGGCATGCGCTCATCCCCATCGTCCCCCCACATCAGCCTTATCGGGAACCTCCACACCCATCCTCTCCCCACCCGACACTCGCGCGCCGGCAGGAAGAACACGCAGACAGCCCCCAGCAGCCGTAACCGGCCGTGAAGACCCCGGAGATGTCAGAGCATCCAGGTCTGACGGTGAGCATTTTCAGCGTTAACGTTCGAGGATGAGGACGGCTGTGGGGGGCCTGTAGCGGGCTCCTCGGAAGATGCGCCAGGACTTAAGTCGCGCGACACTTCGTTCGACCGGTGCCCGTGCCGCCGACAGGCCGGGATCGTCTGCTGGGTCGTGGTGAGGTCCCGGTTCGGGAGCCGTCTGATCGGTGTGGTCCCCCAGGGGCCGGCTCCGATGTAGGCGCGGTCGGCGAGGACGAGGATGCCCTGGCGTTCGCAGATCCGGATGATGCGGTGGGTTCGGGCCGCGGTCAGGTCGTGGGTGCGGCCGGGCAGCGCGGGTGAGATCCACAGCAGGTTACCCACGGAATCGGCCACGACCTGCACCTTCACGCCGTCACAGCGGTGCTTCTGTGAAAAGCCGCTCCGGCTGTCGCCGACACGGTCACACTCGGCAAGCATCCCGTCGAGCAGGACGTAATCCGGATCCGCCTCGCGCAGGACCCGCAACAGGCCCGGCGCCCGTCGGGACAGGTGCTCAACGACGGCCTGGACGTAAGCGTGGGCGATGCCGACGGATATGCCATCTGCGCGAGCGTGTCGTGCCGGCGAAGGTAGACCAGGCCCACGAGCGCCGGCTGGTGGCGCGGGGGCTTACAGCGTCGGTCACCCTCACGGGTGACGATGAGCATCGATACCCACTGGAGCAGAGCAGGAGGCAGGTCAAGTGCGGCAGACGGAGAACCAACAACCCTCCTGCGCCGTTGGGTTGAGGCTTTGAACACCCCCCACCGGCATGGGAGCCCTGCGCGTTGCGGTCCTCATCCTGACCCAGCCCGGGTCACTCGATCAATGGCCACTCTGAAAAAGGCTCAGTGAGCCTTTTTCATCCTGCCCCTGAAGGGCTATAAGGCCTGGTCAGCTGGGGTGGTGACGTGGCAGAGCCCCCGGTCGTTGGCGGTGTT
>NZ_JBVJPY010000042.1:0-14024 GCF_055609145.1 Streptomyces sp. NPDC036822 | reverse complement strand
CATGCCCGGAGTTCACGAGTAATGCCGACCCGTGAGCCGCCACCTTGAGACACCGGGGGTTCGGGCGGTCCCGGCGCAACATCCCCGACCCAATAGTGCTTTGCAATTCTGGCACGGGAAGCCGTGGCGCTTTGGAATTGTGTCTATTCGGGGTGGCATTGAGTTAGTCGATTTTAGGTGTCTTGGGGTCCTGTTCCCGCGTCAAGTATTTTCTGTCTGGGGTGTGCCGTGTATCCTGACGAAGTCGCCGCATTGAATTGTGTGGTGATCGCAGGGCCCAAACGCGAAAGCGGGCCCCACGCTCCCTGTGCAAGGGGAGGGCGTGGGGCCCGGATGCCTGGGCCTCGGTGGGTCCAGCTGCGGTCAACAGCTGGGCCCACCAGCGCTTTTAGATCACTCCAGCGAGCTTGAGCCCCCAGTACGCGGCCTCGAGAATGCACGCGACCAGGGCTACCGTCTCAGTGGCGCGTTTGCGCTTCGAGCGGCCCGGCGTGGCCTGCTCGGGCGAGCCTTCCATGCCGGACATCGTTCACCTCCCCTCTGAGGATTTCTCCTTACCCCTTCTTTGGGGGCGATTTGAACGTTAGCAGAGGACGGGGCTCATAAAGGCGGATCGTGCGGCTCCGGACGGCGCGGTACGACGCTCGTTCTTCCCGGCCGCTGGGTGCTGGAGAAGAGCGTGCGAGTATTTGGCGGAGGCGGGTGGATTCCGGTTTTTGGCATCCCCAGGACGTCGTGGGCGATCAGGGTGAGCGGCCGCGTACGTGATGGGGACGCGGCCCACCTTGCGCAGCGGCTGTGCCGCCGCGGTGGCTCGTAGGGGGAGCTTCGGACAAGGTGGTCTGCGAGCCGAGCAGGAGCAATCGACGACGGCCTGGACCTGGGGTGGACGAGCGGCCTCACGTCCCGCCCGTCCGACAGATAAGGCAGGGAAGCGTGGGGCGCGGCTTGCGGAGGGGGGATCCAGGAGGACAGGTGCGCTGGCACCGTCGTCCTAGGCTGTCGGCTATCGCTGCGTGGGGAGTCGGTTTCAGCCTCGCCAGGCTCGGTGGTGGTCTGGGCGGTGGGGAAGGGCTGAGTGCCGCTTCCGGGGGAAGCCCTCCCCTCTGGAGCCACTGAGGGGCGCGCGGATCAATGCGGCGCGACCAGATGGCCTGCGCTCACGCATACAAGGTGCTCGCACTGGTCGAGGGTTCGTCATAACCCGCCCCATGGGCTTGCTGGCAGTTCCCGCCGCAGGGAAATGGTCCCGGTGCCGCGTGCCCAGCGATACCGTGGCCCAAGCACGCCCGTTCGGCCCATGGAGCCCTCGATGAGCGAACAGCCGGCACACGCCGACACCACCGCCCGGCAGCTGCTGGAACCTGCGGCCGCCGACGCGGTGCGCGCGTACGCGGCAAAGACACGCGCACAGGCCGATCAGTTCGCCGCCGTCCTGGAGGACGTCGCGGCCAACGGCCTGCCTGACCCCGAGCAGTGCACGCCGTGGGAGGAGCTGCGCGAGATTCACCTCGCCCGCCTCGCCGCCCAGCGCCCGGCCGTCGCCTGATGCCCGCACCCCACGGCCGCCGCCGTGCCCGGATCGCCTTCTCCGACGCGGCAGCCAAGCAGCTGGAGAACCTCACCACCGAGGCGGAGATCCACGCCCTGGACCGCGCCCTGGTCGTCATCTCCGTAGACCCGGACATTGGCGATCCGATCTCCGGCGACACCACTGGCCCTCAGCTGCGGCAGTACGCCGACGAGGTCGAAGCCGTCCGCGTCCTGTACTTCGTCACTGCGCTGCGCACGGTTGTGGTCGTGGCCTACATCGAGGTCTGACCGGCGTAGAGGTCCGGGCGTCGTCTCCTTTCCGGCTGCCGGAACTACACCGGCGGGGAGAGGGCCCGGTTACGCCGTTCGGGCATCTGTCGGTGGCTCTCGTGGGGGTGTTTCTCGCTGGTTCCGCTGACGGAAGGCCCGGCTGTGTCGCATCGTGGCGGCGCTGACGTGCGACTGAGGAGCTGGCTATGGGGTGGAAGAAGGACGGGTTCCCGGCGCACGAGGGTGCGGTGGGGGTGCTGCTGGCGGACAGCAGTGAGCCGGGGCCGGTGTACTTCGACATGGGCAGCGGCAGCGAGATGCACGAGTCCACGGACTGGTGGGTCTACGACGGCACTCTCAACGCGCCGCGTGCGGAGCGGATCCGGGCCAGGTGTGCGTGCGGGTGGCGCGGGGAGACGGCGTACCTGATCGAGTGGGAGAAGGCCGAGCGGCATGATCCGTTCGCCTACGACACGTCGGAGGCGGAGCGGGACTGGGAGGCCCACCTCGACGACGTCGAAGCACGGAGCGTGCCCCTGCCGATCGAGGTGACCGACCTGCTCCACCAGCTGCGGCAACGGCTGGAGCAGCTGGTCGACGATGCCCCGCTCGCCGCAGTAAGGGCCGCGGGTCGGCTGGAGGCTATGGCTGGCGCGATCGGGTCGCCGGCGGCGTATCGCGCCGTCCGCGGGGCCGAGGTGTCCTGGCGGCAGATCGCCGATGCCCTGGGCACCACTGAGGAGGAAGCCCGCTCCCGGCTCCTGCGCTATGAGTACCGCCACTGACCGCCATCGGGGGCGCCGTCGACGTGGGATAGGCGTCGGCCCCGCCGGCTTGTGGCTGGCGGGGCCGAGGACGGGCCTCTCACGTTGGCGGTGTGAGGCCCGCTGGAGGAAGCGGTGCGAATCGCTTCGCCGTGGACAACGACGAGGGCGGCCTGTGGGCACGGGCCGGTCCGATGGTCTTACGGGGCGGGCGTGTAGTGCACGACCGCCGTCTCGCACGGGCCTTCGGCGTAGACCTTCAGGGCGTCGACCTCGACCTGGTCGGCGCTCAGGCCCCAGCGGAGCTTGGTGGCGGTCCACTCGGAGATGTACCGGCACTGCGCGTCCGGGTGCGGCGGCATCCACTGGGCCGGGTCCTGGTCGGCCTTCTGCCGGTTCGAACGCGCGGTGACCGCGACAAGGCTGGTGGCCGCGTCTTGGTCGTTCGCGTACGCCTCCCGCCGGGCCGCGGTCCAGGCGGAGGCGCCGGAGTCCCATGCCTCGGCGAGCGGGACCATGTGGTCGATGTCGAGCTTCGCGGGGTCGGTGACCTCCTGGCCGTCGTAGTAGCTCTCCCACCGGCCGCCGGAGAGCTTGCAGCCTGCGGCCACGGCCGGCGCCTGGGTCGCTTCGGCGAGGAGGACCTCGGCGCGGGTGTTGCAGCCGTCGGTCTTGTCGAGGCCGGTGTTCCAGTGCTTGAAGGAGTTCCGCTGGTAGCCGGCGCGGTTCTCGTCTGCGATGGGGAGCTCGGCGAGGCCGTCTGCGAGGCCGATGACCACGGCCGCAGGGGCGGCAGGGGCGGCCTGTGCCGTGGCGGGGACGGCGAGCGGGAGCAGGGCGAGGGAGAGCGCGGCGAGGCCGCGCACGCAGTTCTTGATCACGAACGCTGGACTACCGGTCGTGTACGCCGTTGACCAGCGGTTCCGCTCACCGCTCAGCCGCATGGGGGACGAGGTTCACCGGATAAACGGTCCTGCCGGCCGGGGCGGTGTTCGTACGGAAATTCGGTTGGTCCTGATTTGGTAACTCGGAGCAATACGGGAGCCATTGCTCTATACGGTGATCAACTGCCAGGCCCCCGAAGTGGGGGGTTGCCCGGCTCTCTCATCACCGCATCAAGGGACATCCATGCTCCGTACGCGTACCGCTGCCGCCGTCGTCACGACGGCGGCGTTCGCCGGCCTGCTCGCCCTGCCCGCACCCGCCCAGGCGGCCGGCTCCGTCCACCTCTACAAGATCTACTACGACAGCCCCGGCACCGACACCCGGACCAACACCAGCCTGAACGCCGAGTACGTCCAAATCCGCAACACCACCACCGGAGCGGTCAACCTGCGCGGGTGGACGCTGACGGACGCGGCGAACCACAAGTACACCTTCGGCAACTTCAGCCTCGGCAAGGGCAAGACCGTCACCATCCGCACCGGCAAGGGCACCAACACCAGCGCCAACCTCTACCAGCAGCGCGCCGCCTACGTGTGGAACAACGACCGTGACACCGCCACCCTGAAGCGGTCCAACGGCGCCAGGGTCGACACCTGCTCCTACAACTCCACCCGGGTCGACTCCGTCATGTGCTGACCACTACCTTCTCGCCCGGCGTCCACGCGCGCCGGGCGAGCGGCCGGCACAGCGGAAGGCACCCCGCTGATGCGGCGCCGTACCGGCCGCCACGTTGATCACCGGCCAAACCGGCAGCGTCACCGGACTGGGCCGGTAGGGGGGAGTGAGCCGTGGCGGGGCACTACCCACGTGGCGCTGACTGGCACCCGCTCGGCAGGGCCCGGTGGCGCAGCGGAGGGGGCCCGGTGGCACGGTTGCCTAACTGTGGCTCCCAGTCGGTCAGAGGAGTTTCTGCCCGGGGGCCTTCCTCGCGGGTGCTGGGCCGCTACCGTGGTCGCATGGCACGGGAGATCCGCATCGAGATCAGTGACGAGGCATACGAGGCGCTTGAGCGCGCTGCCGCCGCACGGCACGTCGCGGCCGAGGCGTACGCCGGCCAGGTCCTGGACGCCGACCTCACCCGCGCCCGGTTCCTCGAGGGCGCCCGGTTGTTCGTCGCCGAGCACGGGGACGCGTTCGCCGAACGCTTCGGCCGGCCAGGCCGCGGCGCTGACGCGGCCTGAACCCGGGGACGGACCTTGTTTCTGCAGATCGATCTGACCTGGCTGCTCGACATCGCGCAGCGGGAGATCCCCGGCGACCCGGAGATCGTGGACTTCGGCGCCCTCGAAGCAGCCCGGGCCCGGCACGCCTTCCGCGTCATGGACACCCCCGTCTACGAACAGCCGCACCACCGGGCCGCCGCGCTGCTGGAACAACTCGCACGCGTACCGGCGCTGGAACACTCCAACGAGCTCTACGCCCTGGCCGTAGCCGCCGCCTACCTCCACGCCTCGGGACAGCCGGTCAAAGTGACCTCGAAGGAGGCCGGCGACCTCATCGAGCAGGTCACCATCGGACGGGCTCGAGTGCGCGACATCGCGGCTGTACTGAGGGACTGGACCCGCTGAGGTCCCTGCGCCGCCGCCGGGAACGTACGGCGTAGTCGGCGATGCTCTGGCCAGAAGCGAAAGGGCACCGCGTGGCCAGCTCGCCGGTAAGGGTGCCGCAGCAGCAGGGCGTCATGTGCGGACGCCCAGTCGGCTTTGTTCACGAGTTCAGCAGCGAGAGCGTTTGTTGCCCAAGAGCGAGAACATCCTGTGGGCGCAGAAGACGATGTAGCCGAGTTGCAGCAACGCCCGGTTGCTTGACTTGCCCCGGATGTCGTCCGTTCCCCGGCGGGGTGGATACGGAGCCTGGCGGTGTGCTGCTTACGGTCAGCGTGCGCATGATGAGCAAAGCCCTCGCAACGTGGTCCGAAGTCCTGCGGACGGAGACGTCGGTAGGCGCCGACGAGGTAGCCATCGGGCGGCCCGGTTCAGGAGGCGAGGTGGCAGGATGACGCGGTGTCCGACTCTCTGCATGAACCGTGGTTGCGCGGCATCGCCTTCAACCCGGCGGCGCCCTCCGATGTACTTATACGCCTGGTGGATCGAGCGGCCGGTGAGGCCGGCCTGCTGATGTGCGAGGGTCGTGACCTGCCCGACGCCGTCATCGACGCAGCCCTCCGCCACCCGGACAGGGGGATCCGCCGCGCCCTCGCCCGCAACCGGCACGTCGACGCTTCGCGACTCGCCCCCTTGGCAACGGACCCGTCGGGAATCGTCCGCTCGTGGCTCGCCGGCGGCCCCCGCCCCCGCCCCCGGTGGGTCCGGCCGCTGCCGGACGACATCCTCGTCGCCTTCCTGACCGCCCAGGACGGCGGCGAGGACGGCATGCTCACCGAAGGCGAGATCGTCCAGGACCTCGAATTCTCTCGGCAGATCCCTCTGTCCTTCCGCCGTTCCATGGCCGAGCACGAGCATCCCCGGATCCGCCTCCACGCCACCGCCTGGCAGGTGCTCACCTCCGCACAGTGGGAGGCCCTGCTTGACGACTCCGACCCCGCGGTACGAGAAGCGGCGCAGAAGCGCAGCTGGGAGCTGGACCCGGAGGCGGTGAAGGCCAAGTTGCCGTCCATCGGCTCGCTCAGCAAGCCGCACGTGCTCGGCAGGTGTGCCCTGTCCCCCGCGCTCGTCGAGCAGTGCTTCACGGAAGGCACGGTGCTCTCCCTGACCTGGAATCCCCACACACCGGCCGACGCCGTCGCTCGGCTCGCCCGCCACCCCGAGGCGAAAGTGCGTGCGTTGGTCGCCGCCCGGCCCGACCTGGGACCGGACCTGGTGGCGGAGCTGGGAGAAGACCCGGACGAGAGCGTGCGGATCCGCGCGCGCCTCCACCCCTTCCCCCGCACCTGGGCCGAGTACTGGGCGATCGACAGGGTCATCGGGCACGGCCCGGACTGCACCTGCCCGATCACCGAGCCGACCGGCGAGCCGTCGCCCGATTGGTTCGCCGCCTGCGCGGCGTCCGAGGAACCGGTGCTCCGACGGGTCGCGGCGCGCTTCCCCGGCCTGCCCGCGGAACTCGCCGCGACACTCGCACAGGACGACGACGAGGAGGTACGGATCCTGCTGGCCTGCCACCACCCCCTGGCTCCGCCCCACCTCCTCCTGGACGTCTTCGTCACCCGCCCGGCCCACCGCCCGCACCTGCTGACCCTGCCCGCGTTCCCCCGCACCGGCCGGGCCCACCTCATCAGTCACCCGGATCCCGACGTACGGGCCCTGGCCGCAGCCGACCCCACCCTGCCCGAACCCCCGGTGGAAGACCCCGACGAGTCGGTACGCCGGGCGGCCGCCGCCAACCCGAGCTTGACGCCGCAAGCCCTGGAGGCCCTCCTCACTGACCCGCGCACCGCAGAGGGCGCCGCGGCAAACCCGTCTCTCCCCGTCCCCCACATGCACGCACTCCTCGACCGCTGCTTCAACGGCGACGCCACCTCACCGTCGGGCGGACACTGAGAGACGACGCCCCCTAGCGGTGGCCACGCCCCCAGGAGCGGCTGCATCCGCTGTGCTTCCGTCCCGCCTCGCAGCATCCACCGCTCCGGGGCCCGGTGTCGCCTCTGCGCCCTCGACCCGGGCGCAGGCGCCGTCGGCTCCAGCCCGAAGGCGGGCGGCCAGCCGCCGCTGCGCGCATGCTCCGGCTGAGGGCACGCGACAGTTGCTGGTGGCCGCCCCTCCGCGGGGCCGGGTTGGCGGGGGATTTCGGCGTCAGTGCTGCCTCCGCTACTACCCGCCCCTCAGGAACCGGCGCGGCCGCGGCGCCGGTGCAATGCGTAGGCGAGCCCGGCGGCGGATACGACGGCGAGGCCGAGGCCGACGGCGGTCTCGACATCGGTGGGGCCGTAGGCTCCGCCCACGCCGCCCTGGGCGCCCCGTGAGGGCATGACTGTGGGCCGGGCAGAAGCCGGAGGTGCCACCGGTACGGCGGCGCTACTTCTGCGTGGGAGTACTTCGCAGGCGATTCCGTCGTCGGTGCCCCGGTCCTCGTCGAGCCGGTGCGGATCGCTCCGGTCCCGGTTGAACTCAGCCTGGGCATCCTCCTGAAACGCGAAGTCCCTGCAGTCCAGATCCTGGGCGTATGCGGTCCCTGCCGTCGGAACGAGTGTTCCAACGGCCAGGGCGATGCCGGCGACAGCGGCGCGTCGGTTCATCTGGGCCTCCTCGCGGTCAGGCGACCGTCGGTTCGACGCTACGAGCGCCGGTTCCCCGTGGCGCGCCGGGTTAGGCCGAGCCGCGTCGTTTCGCGTTCACGACCGCTGGCCGGGCCCGACGCCCTGCGGGCGATGCGGTGGCGGATGCCCCGCTCGCGGAGCCAGCGGCGCAGGTGGTCGTACAAACTTCCCGAAAGTGCGAGGGCTTAGCCCCGGGAATGAGGCTATCCAGACTTCTCAATGCCGATGTCAAGCCGCGTCGAGCGCCGTCCGGGTGAGATCACCCGGCTGGTGCAACGGTCACCTCGACGGCACGTCTTTGAAGGTGAATTGCGAGGACCTCCATCTCGACGAGCGTGCCGGTGAGGCCGTTATCGGCGAGTTGCGTGGCCTGTGCTCGTGCTTCGCCAAGGGATAGTTCCCGTGCGTACCGGAGAGCCTGCAGCACGGGAACGAGGCTCGGCACGTCTCCAGACAGGCGAAGTCGAGCGGGCCCGTGTGCTTGTAGCAGAGCTTGTCGGATGTTCTCGGGCGTAACGGGGCCGCCGTCTTGCTCGCACCATGAATTCGGGCAGTCTGCGCATCGTCCTTCGGTGCCCCAACAGAGCATGCCGTGGTCGAAGAACTGACCGACATCGCAGGTCGTCGTGCCTCCGCAGGAACTGCACCGGCCTGTGACCTGTACTCCTTGTGTGATCACAGGGGTCTCCTCGGCGTTATGGGTCCATGCTGAGGGGATCCTCCCTGAGAGGTCGGCTTCGGTCGACAGATTTGCGATCGGCGAGGGGCCCTATGGGGCGGTACGCCACCGGTGGCGTGAGTTCGTAGTGCCGGTGGTCCCGGAGAAGTGCCCACAGCACGTTGACCCGTCGCCTGGCCAGCGCCAGGACCGCTTGGGAGTGCCTCTTGCCCTCGGCTCGTTTGCGGTCGTAGTACCGGCGGGATTCCCCTTCCCGACCGCCGGCCACTTCGCCGCATACGCAGGTCTCGCCCCCGCGACCCGCAGTTCCGGGTCCTCGATCTGCGGCCAACAACCGTCCAGACGGGGAGACAAGCGTCCGAGCCATCGGTACGGATTCGTACCGCACTTGCTCACTCGCATCGCCTGCGCCCTCTGGCGCTACGGCGCGGGAGAGGGCGCTTTCGTCGTCCGGGAGTGCTTCCTCGTGATCATGCACTGTGCGAGGGTGGCCCGCATGAGCGAATGGACAGTGCATGGCTCCCGCCCGGTCTACACGAGCCCATGGGTGGAGCTCGATCTCGTCGAGGTGGAGCCGCCCGGGCGCTCCCGCTACGAGCACCACTTGATCAAGCTGGCCCCCGTGTCGGCCGTCGTGCTGCTCGACGACAACGAGCGGGTGCTGCTGATGTGGCGCCACCGGTTCGCCACCGGCTCCTGGTCGTGGGAGATCCCCAGTGGCATCGCCGAGGACGGCGAGACACCCGAGGCCGCCGCCGTACGCGAGGTCCTTGAGGAGACCGGTTACGAGATCACCCCGGACGGGCTGGCTCCGCTCGCCTACAACGAGCCGATCGGCGGCATGTGCGACGCGAAGCATCACGTCTTCCTGGCCCGGGGTGCCCGGAAGGTCGCCGAGCCGGTCGACACCCACGAGGCCGACCGGATCGAGTGGGTGCCCCTCGACCAGGTCCAAGGCCTCATCGACTCCCGGCAGATCGTTGCCGGGGTCGCGGTCACGGGCCTGCTGCAGCTGCTGGCCCGATGCCCGCGGTAACCAGCTCCCGCAGCTCCCGAACGGGCGCCGTCCCTTCCGCCCGCCCCGGAATCGCCGCAAGGACCTCCCGCGCGCGGGACACCACGATCCCGGTCAAGTGCTCGGCAGGCAGGCCGAGGAGCAGGCTCTCCGTCGCCCGGCACGCCACCGGCACCTCGCCGACCGCGACCAGGCTCAGCGCTTCGTCCATCGCGATCAGTGCCTGGTCGAGGTACTCGGTCGGCGCGTACATACCGCGGGCCTTGTGGAGGGCGGCCTGGGCGCGGCGGGTGTCGCCGATGGTGGTCCACATACTGCCGCTGTGCCACACCAGTTGGCGCTCGGTGTAACCGTACGCGGTGTCGGAGGTGTCGGCCGCGCCGAGCCGCTCCCATGCGGCCGTGGCGATCCGTAGCGCGTCCTCGGCCTCTTGGCGGCGTCCCATCCTCGCCAGCGCGCGGGCCTCCAGCGCTGGAGCCCATGCGGCCGTGGCGCACACGGTCGATCCGGCGACGAGCCGGGCCCGCTCGGCCAGTGCGAGCGCCGCAGCAGGGGCGCCGAAGTAGAACGGGATCACCGCCTCCCGCGCGAGGAGCCAGGCACGCAAGGCCCGGTCGCCGGTCTCCTCGGCCAGCAGCTGCCCGAGGTGGTACCAGGCGCGTGCCTCGCGGTGGTCGCCGAGGGCCACCAGCGCTATCCCGGTAGTTCCCGCGAGCTGGGCCCCGATCCGGCAAAGGCGCGCACGGATGTCGGTGGGCTGCCGCTCGACGAGGAGGGTCTTGACGGCCTGGAAGTCCGCGACGGACCCGGCCAGGAGGTCGGCCGGCGGGAGGATCTGGTACTCGTGGCCATGCTCGGCGGCGCGCCGCTCCAGCTGGTCGAGTGTGGTCTCGGCGACGCTGCCGGTCAGGAGCGCGGTGGCGTCGGCCCGGAGCGCTGCTAGAGATGCCGGCGGCCCCTGGTCCCGGGGGCCGCCGACCGGAGGCTGTGTGGGCACGGGGAGGGTGGCGCCGTCCTCGGCCGGGGTGTAGTCGCGGCCGTACCCGAGCCGGTCGGGCCGGGTCGCGTAGATTCGGCACAGCGCGTCCAGGTTGTCGTCGCCCGGGCGGCTCTTCCCGGTCTCCCAGCTGGAGACCTGCTGCACCGTGACGCGGGCCCCGGCAGCGATCAGGTGGTGCCGGGTCTCCGCGAGGGTCCAGTCGTGGGCCAGCCGGTGGGCCTGGAGCAGGGAGCAGCCGGTCTCTTCGGCGATGGCGGCCGCCGTCCTCCAGGCCGTCCACCGTTTCGTCCGGGCTGTGGCCGCGATCGATCGGGCCACGGCCCGCTTCCCGTCACAGCGCGGCATGGGGGCACCTCCTGACGCCACGGTAGAGGCACATGGCCGCGGCCTTGAGCCGTTTTCATATTCCCGATGTGATCCCGGACGTCCGGTTCATCGGGGGGCAGTGAAGGTTGATCGTTTTCACCGCCCAGCAGGCATGGCGGCGCCTCGTGGGCGAGGCGCAAGGTGAGCGCATGCCGACCCAGCCGCAGCGTGACTGCACGTACTGCCCGAAGCCCGGCGCGGATGTCTGCGTCCGCGTCATGGCCGACAACTCGGGACCCGGGCAACACCTCTACGCCCACCGCGCCTGCGCGAAGGCACGCGGTGTGGTCCCCATGTACAGCTTCATCGAGGAGCCGACGGCGGGTGCAGGTCGATGATCCGCACCCTGAGACATGCCGCGTGGACGATCGGCGCGGACCGCGAGGATCCGGCACCGTCAGCACGGTTCGTCCTGTGCAGGGACTGCGAGACCCAGTCCGAGCCCAGCACCAGCCAAGCCGCCACCGACCGGTGGGCACTGACGCACACGGGCGAGACGGGTCACCGTGCCTACCGCGAGCTCGTGATCGCCAACCTGCGCACGTACCCCGCGGCGGGCAATCAGCTGGAACGAAGCGAGGAGGGCTCGTGACGGTGTGCTCGTGGTGTGAGCAGCCGATCCTCGGTGAGGCGCAGCTGATCCCCGACTTCTCGTCCAGCGGCGCCAGCCCGCCGGTGTACTGGCACGCGGACCCCGCTCGGTGCCTCGGGTGTGTGGGCGGCTTCTTCGGATCGCCAGCCCCGACGGCGGGCCTTCTGCGGGTGCCGGTGGCGGCCTGGCGGTGGGCGGTGGCTTCAGGTCTGGTGCCGCCCGCCGATGCCGGGCCGGGCCGGGCCGGGCCGGTGGTCGCGGGCCGTCGTGGAGGTAGCCGACGCGGAGGGGATCCGGGCGGCGCTGCCGGGGCAGGGGGTGGTGTGGCGGGCGGCGGAGCGGCTGACGGAGGTGCTGGGGGAGCCGTTGCCGTTCGGCTAGCCGCGTGTGACCGCTACGGCGGTCGGCCACCTCGTCCGCGCGGGTCTCCTCGCCTATCTCGGCGCCGACACCACCACCCCGGACGTGCACCCCGACCAAGTCTCCGCCCTCGCCCGGCGCCGGAATCTGCCCGCGCATCTGGACCGTCACGTCCCCCTCGGCCCCGACCAGGCCGCCCGCCGCCTCGGCGTGCGCCGCAGCGACTTCGACCAGGTCGTGCGCATGGGGTGGATCGCCCCCGTCGGCACGGTGACGGTCGACTACAAGCGCACCCGAGGCGGGCTGACCGAAGTCCCGCTGTACTCCGCGGCCAGGACATCGCCCTGTTGCCCGTCGCACGTCCGTCGGTGGACTGGCGGGTGCGCGCCCTCGCCCCGGGCCGCCGCTCTCCGCTTGCCGCCCTCGACCCCGTCGGCCCCGGCCCGGAGGGCGACACGGTGGTTGTGGCGCAGGCTGCGCGGATCGCCGGAGTGGGCCGGGCGACCGTCGTGAACCGGCACCACCGCCACGACGACTTCCCCGACCCCGTCGGGGGCGTCGCGGACGCCGTCGACCCGCGCTTCGAGCGGTCCGCGATGTCACCTTGCTCCTGGCCCATGACAAGCTGACCGTGCCCACGGGCGTCCTCTCGTCCGCTCTCGTCCTGTGGTCCGGCGAGGAGCAGGAGCGTCGGTTCCACCTCGATGAGACCCGGTCGTGGAGCTCTCCGACCACCCGGCCGGCGAAGACCGGCTGACGGGCTGGATGACTGACGGGGAGGTCGACGCCCTGGCCGTGCTCGCCGCCGACGAGGGAGTGTCCGTCCGCCGTCTCACCGCGCCCGGCACGCCTCCGCTCGCGGTACCGGGCGGCGTGCGGGTGATTGACCGGTTCCGGTCCGGGTCGGGCGGCCTGCGCGTCACCCTCACGTGGCCCGCCGGCCTGCGCGGCACCGCCGCCCGGCGGGCCGCAGGCGGCACGGTCCGCCATGCCGTCCCCTACGCCGCCCCGGTGTGGGACTAGCCGCCGACGGTGAAGGTGAGGGTGTGGTTCTTCAGCTGCACTTCGTCCTTGCCGGTGCGTTGGCCGGCTGTCCTGGTGTGGGCGCCGCCGGTCTTGACCGCGTCGGTGAAGGACAGGGTGTACGTGCCGGTGAGCCGGTCACGAAGGAAGAAATCGCGGGTGAAGGTCATTGTGTAGGGTCGCCGGCCCCCGCCGGCCGTGATTCTCTCGGTGCTGAGGACCGAGTCGTCCGGGCCGGTGAGTGTCAGTGTCCCGGTGATGGTGGGGATGAACTCGTCGGCCATGGGGAGGTTCTCGGGCAGCCAGGCGACCGACTCTCAGCGGTAGGGCTTGGCCCAGAAGGTGGCCGTGGCCTTCTGGTAGCCGTCGCCGTCCCAGCCGAGTTTCAGTTCCAGGTGGGAGGAGACGCTGCTGATCTTGCCGATGGCGGCGCGGTCGTCGTGGTTGCCCGAGGATGGGCTGCGGGAGGACTGATAGATGTCGTCATCGGCTTTGTCACCGGTGTTGACCCAGTCGGCTCTGCCCCGGGCCCCAGGGCCCCATGCCATCACGTATCGGTGCCCTCCGAGCTCTTCGCGGCGCAAGGTGCCCTCCGGATGGGCATTGCCGTCTCTGGTGAGCGTGGCGGAGTCCGGGGCTTCGCTGCCGCCCTGACGGTGATCCAGTTCGGCGACGGCCTCATCCCAGAAGGACTCCGGGAGGTCGACGGAGTCGGTGAGGGTCAGCTTCGCGAGCTTGCCGTCATGCGGGGTGAAGTCCAACCGTACGGGCCTGACCGCGTCGTTGTGCAGAACGATGCCTGTGACCGTGAGGCCGTCCGCGTTTTGATCGTTGATTACGAGGGCCGTACGGGTTTCCAGGAACAGCTCGGCGTCAGCCTGCTCCTCCCCGGCGGTGTACTGGAAGCCGTCGGCAACCACAGCGGCGAACGAGTCCGGGTCCTGCGCGTTCAGGGCGATGACGAAGTCCCGGACGAGCGGATGCGTCAGCTTTTCGTTATCGATCACCCTGTGAACGTTCCGGTACTGGCCCGGTCTATGCAGGAAATACCCAATTCGAGTGAGAGCAGAACCTCTCACAGATGCGGCCCCAGGGTTTTAAACGGATGGCTCCCCCTTTACCGTCCCTGACACCCCGCAGCCCCGGGACGCAGTGCGCGCCCCGGGGGGGTCTGTCAAACGAGCGGTGTAACTCGGGTTGTTGAGAGTTACTGTCGGGCTGCGGAGAGCCGGCCGTCGAAGGTGATGTCGAAGGCGTTCAG
>NZ_JBVJPY010000041.1:0-14297 GCF_055609145.1 Streptomyces sp. NPDC036822 | reverse complement strand
GGAATCAACACCGCCAACGACCGGGGGCTCTGCCACGTCACCACCCCAGCTGACCAGGCCTTATAGCCCTTCAGGGGCAGGATGAAAAAGGCTCAGTAAGGATCTTCAGAGTGGTCACCGATCGGGTGACGGCCAGAGGTCGATAGCAGGCTAGGCCTTCGGGCAGTGGTTCGAGATGTCTAACGTCCTAACCGCTGCGACCGGAGGCCTCGTTGGTCATCTATCCTGCCGCACTCGACCTGCCACACACGCGCTCGTGGAGTGGGTCACGATGCTGATCGCTCCGCCAGGGTGACCGTCGGTGCAAACTGGCGCCCTCGCGACGGGCCAGCATCACCCTGGCCTACCTGCGCGAGCACACCACCTACGCGAAGTTCGCCGCCGGCTTCCGCATCAAACGGAGGTACCGCCCACGCCTACGTACAGAGCGTGATCAAGCCTTTCGCTGTGAGAGCAACGTCCCTGACCCAGGCGCTTCGCCGGGCGCGTCCCGAGTACGTGCTGGTGGACGGCACCATTGTCGAGTACGACCGCGTCGGCGACCAGGAACGGAACTACTCGGGCAAGGCCAGGCGACACAGCGTGCGCATCCAGGCCGTCACCGATCCCGCGGGCGAGCTGATCTGCTACTCACCCGCCCTGCCCGGTCGCAGGTCCACATCACCGCCGCCCGCACCCACCACATCGTCACGTTTGTTAACGCTGAAGATCCTTAGACCGTGTCCTATGTGGTGAGGCGGACCAGTCGCTTGTAGCAGCAGATGGCGGCGGCGAGACCTAGGAAGGCCGGGTAGTTGCGGGGATGGCGCTCGTAGCGATGGTTGAGCCGGCGGTTTCGGTCAGCCAGGACATGGTCCGCAAGGGGGGTGCCGACACCGGTCCGCCGCCGGTCGACCGACGGAAGACGGGCAGCAAGCACCACCTGATCTGCGACGGGCGCGGCACCCCGTTCAAGGTCATCACCACCGCTGCCAACGTCAACGACGTCACCCAGATCCAGTCCCTGATCGACGGCTTCCCGCCCGTCGCCGGACGACCGGGCCCGCCCCGACGACGTCCCCAAGCCCTGCTTGGCGACAAGGGCTACGACTCCGACCCCAGCCGCCGCGAACTGTGAAAACGCCGGATCCTGCCGGTCATCTCCCGCAGAGGTGCCCCGAACATCGAGGGCCTGGGCAAGCTCCGCTGCGTCATCGAGCAGACCTTCGCGCTGCTGTCACCAGTTCAAACGCCTTGCCGTCCGCTGGGAACGACACACTGAACTCCACGACGCTTTCGTCTCCCTCGCTTGCAGCCTCATCTGCTGGAGACGACTCAAGAAGGCCCGAGCGTGATCGTGTTACGAGCTCGTAGCCCATGCCCTTTTGTTGGCCTGCCAGGGCAAGGGCTTTGACGGTGCGTTGGTCTAGCTTCTCCAGTGCGTATCCCGACTTGGCCTACGTGGGTGAGGGAGAGTTCTGATGTACCCGAGTAATGAGACAACCGAGTACCCAGCCGGGAACCCGTACGATTCCGACGGCTCGTCGGGTAACACGAGTGAGTTCTCGGACGATTCCTTGGACACCGATGTTCCTGAGGAAGAGCCGTTGCGACTGGCAGCGGGTGTGCGACTCAGCACGTGGGAGATCCCGATGGGAGCTCTCGCGTATCCGACGGAGTTGTCCGAGTGGGGCGCCGAGCACGGGCTATGCAGCGGTTTGATGGGAGCCTGTAACACTATCGTCGTCGCCTGGGACTGGCGCGTCGGTCACACCATGGCGGGAGAGAGCTACGGGTACTTTCGGTACATGCGGGGTGCGCACGGCGCCGGCGGCATGGGCAATATCGACTTCCGCAAGCTCTATGCAGGCGTGCCTGTCGGCCGGGCCCGTACCTACGTGCTCAAGGCCCGTGACAGCGTCGGCAGCTACACCGATCACCAGGCGTTCCTCGAAGGCGCGGGTGCAGTGGGACTCGACCCCCGCAGTGTCCTGCTCGCCCAGGGCCTCAGCACCTGCTACACCGTTCTCCGGGATGGAACCGTCCACCTCGGGCGCATCGAGGGAACCGAGTACAACGGTGATCAGGGCATCACCCACAGCCTTGCCCACGGATACCTCCAGCCCTGAACCGCAGACAGGCATCCCTGTGGCAAGGAGACCGAACCAGGCACAGACGCCGATCAGTACGCGGCTGCCGATGCTGGACACGGTTTTATGCGGCTGGACCGGACCTACACGGCTATCCGGACGGCCGGCGTCGCCTCAGCATCGGGCACAGTGCGGGCGAGCCGGCGAGCGTTGCGCAAGCCCAGACATCAGGCACGAGCGGGTCAGACCGAACCGGACGAACAACGCGACCGCGCCGCGGATGCTCAAGCTCTCGCCGTCCCGGCCGACTCCGGCACGCAGAAGTTCCGCGCGCACGGCCCAGCCGTCGACGAGCTCCCGCGCTCGGGGTCGGTCCGGAACCATGGTGATGCACCTCGCTGCTGCTGGCCCTCCGTGATCGCGCTCCCGCTGTGTCCGCGGCTGAGGTCGGGGTAGCCGCGAAAGTTGAGAAGCGCAGGCCGTCGAATACTGATCCAGACAGGATCCGACTCCCTCGGGTGCACCGGTGTCACCGTCACGCCAGTGATCGCGTAAGTAGCACAGTCGCTAAACCAAGTGATCCACGGCCGGCGGACCCTGCCCTCAACATCGACCAGCACCGGAGCCAGCACGTGATCGATCGGTCTCCACAATGGCTGCCCCAGCCCGCAGCCGGGCCAGGAATACATCAGGCTTACACGCAGCCCGCTCCCCACCCGGCAGCCCCGCCCGCTCCCCCGCCGACCGATCCCACAAATCGCCCGATGCAGTGTTGTCAGCGACGAGGGCCCCGGCCGGCTCGCAGGAACCCGTGCGCGATGAACTGCCCGCACGTTCCCTTTCCACAGAAAGCTGGTTCCACTCATGCGGGGCGGCACGGTGCCGGCAGGCCCGCACGGTGCCTATCGTCCTCATCGGAAATGCCCCAGCATCTGCCGGTTGTAGCGCATCCCCTACTTGGATAGTAGAGGCGATAATTTGGGCTACATAAATTTTAACAAAGGAAATAGAAATGCCGCACATCCATCCTGATTACATCCTGGCAATCAAGAACAGAATTTCGGCACTTCGAGGAGTAGTACTCGAGGAGGAACTACTCAAGGAGGTCGCACAAGTCATGCAGACCGAAAACATCGACACCCTGCTGAGCGATAGTGATGGTCAGCTTGCTTACTTCCTGTCGCACGTTCCCGATTGGTACAATTTTGATATCGGCAAATTTTTCGACCTAAACATCACCGATCAGGAATTCGCTGAGCACGTCCACCAGATTCTACAGTATACGAAAAGCTACGTCTCCGACTATGTGGCGATCATGCAACCTGGATACGCTTCAGGCGATCAATTTAGCGTTGCATTCACATTGGTAAACGAACCTCACCATGAAGTCTATCTCACGACGAAGCCAGGAAAGAATCCTGGAAGCGGCTCCAAAGAATTTTACAAGTCGGTAGGAATCGATGACGGGCGCGTCCACATGGGCAAGCAGCTGCACGAGGCAAAAGGAGAGGTCAAGCGGATCACAGGAAAAGATAACTCCGCCAAAAACGTCGAATACGCGACGGAATATGTCGCCAAGAAATTTTCCGAAGAGGGGCGAGCCAAATATCGACGGTCACTGGGGCTGGATGAAGACCGAAACGCCGGGAACGCAAGCGACGATGCTGTGAAGAAATGGCTGCAGGATAGAGGAATGAACGCCCCCGAAGGGTCGACTGTAGCAGTACTTTGGTCCAGATTCAGCGGCAAGAACGGTGGCGCGCACCTCGAGCATTCCACCAGCTACATTGGCGTTGCCCAGCAAATTGCCGGGCTGAAGGGGGTTCACACGATCCTGATTGCTGGAGACAGTCAGCCGAAGGGGAAAGTGGGCGGAAAAACCAAGTTTCAGAAAATCGCAGAATCTTTCAATAATTACGGCCGCAACCCGGACGGTGGTGGTCCCCTGATCAACGAAGACGGGAACGGTGACAATTTCAACGGAAACGTCTTGGTCCTGACCGAGTTCTGGAATGACTCCGACTTCACGGATTGGGCAGGAAAGGATCGCAAGGCCCAATACCTGGTATTCGATTATCTTCACCGCAAGTACAAGGCCCGGCATTTGGGAATGCGCAGTGGGAACCTGGAAGCGCTGGCCCTCCTCGGCTTCACGGTCAGATATCAGGAAGAACGCGGCAGCGCCGGCGGGGAGCGGATGGCAGCTTGGCATGCAGTCGAATCCGGAAGGACTAGGCATGGCGGCCTCGCCCCAGGCTACGAGCGCATGATTATCGAAGAAGTCCCAAGCCGTCTCGGCAAGGATGCTTCTAAACGAATCCATATCAATAGGGATCCGAAGGGCCAGCTGGGAAATTATTCTGACGATCAGGCCCGCAAGGATGCCAAACTGGTGCCCGGTAGTAATCCCCTGAAGTCTGCGAGAAAAGGCTTTAGGGAAGTCGACCTGGGTAATTCAGATGACTATCTGAACACTGGAGACCCGCTGAGTGGTGGCGCCGGGAAAGCCTTGAGAGATATGAATGGCCGAGTCAAGAGAATGATTCACCTGGAAAACGAAAGGGAAGCGGCTTCTAGGGCGCTCAAAAATAGCAAGATCCCGGAAGTGAGGAGGGGGGCGCTGGAAGAAAAGGTGCGGCAGGTGAGCCAGGAGTACGAAGATCTCAGCACGGAATGGGAAGAGTATATAAAAACCCTGGACGAGGCGACCAGACTTCAATACATGCGGGCCCGGAACACTGATACCCGACTGATTAAGTATCTGCCGATTCCCTAATTTATCCTCTGCCGGACTCCCCATCGCATGTGTTCAGTCCGGCTCGGTCCGGTGACGGCCGCCAGCTCGTTGGCGTCCCTGAGCCTTTTCCATCCTCTCTGAGCTGGTCAGATGTCGGGTGAGGACGGCTTGGACGAGCCTGGTGAGGGCCTTGACCCCGAATCTTGAAAACGTCTATGCGGCGTGGGCCAGGGTAGTTGTTGTCGAGGGCGAGGCGTCTCGTAGGCGATCGGGCTGCGTTGCCCGGGGCGGGAGTGTCGGCGTCGAGTGTTGTATCGAGTCAGCCAGCGGAAGGCATCGAGTCGTGCTTCGCGCTCACTCGGCCAGCACTTGCGACCCTTGAGCGTCTCCCTTTTGAAGGCCGCGTTGAGCGACTCGGCGGCGGCGTTGTCCGCGCTGGATCCCACCGCGCCCATGCTCTGCCGGGCCCCTGCTGACCTGCAGATCTCGGCGAAGGCCCTGCTCGTGTATTGAGATCCGTGAGCTTCTTTCATCCTGTGTTGGAGGGTGAAATGGGCTGGTCAGCAGGTGTGGTGACGAGGCAGGGCCCCTCCTCGTTGGCGTGGTGATCTCACTCAACACGTTGGCGACCGAAGGGGCCCTGGTGGTTTCCGTATCCTGCCATGCTCGACGTCCCGCACGAGCTGGTCGAGCACGTTGCCTGGCTGCTCCACGAGCATCGCCAGGCCCGCAACACCCGCTGGCGCAAGCTCGGCTGCTTCAAACAGGCTCTGCTCACGCTGGTCCATCGACGGAAGAACGAGACGTTCTCGCAGCTCGGGGCGGGTTTCGGGATATCGCAGGCCACCGCCTGGCGCTATGTCGACGAGACCCTCGACGCCCTGGCCCGCTGGGCGCCCGGCCTCTACGAAGCACTCACCGGCCTCGGTGAAGGCGACCACGTCATCGTTGACGGCACGCTGATCCCCATCGACCGCATCACCGCCGACGAGCCGTATTACTCCATGAAGCACCGCAGGCACGGCATGAACGTGCAGGTCATCGCCCGTCCTGACGGCGCACCGCTGTGGTTCTCGCGTGCGACACCCGGCCGCACTCATGACCTGACCGCGGCACGGGCTCACGGGATCGTGCAGGCCTGTCTGACCCGGCAGATCATTGTCCTGGCGGACCGTGCCTACCAGGGCGCCGGCGCCACCATTCGCACCCCGTACAAGAACCACCGCGAACAACCCGAGCACTACCAGCAGTTCAACCGCGACCACGCCCGACTCAGAGCTCCCGGCGAACGCGCCTTCGCACAGCTCAAATCCTGGCGGATCCTTCGCCGAGCCCGATGCTCCACCCGACGCATCGGCACCATCGTCCAAGCCATCCACACCCTACTGACCTGCAACTATTCAGGATGAAAGAGGCTCCGTGATCGGTGTGCATGATCGCTCCGGCGAGGCTCCCGCGCGTTCGCTCGGCGGCCGTCAGGGCGTCGGTGACGAGCTCGGTGATCGGCGATCGCCCACCCAGCCAGGCGGCGGGAGGCGAGATCGATGACGGTCGCAAGGTAGAGCGGCTTCGTGCCGCTGACCGGCAGGTATGTGATGTCGCCGACGTACTTCGTGTTCACCGCGTCCGCGGTGAAGTCACGGCCGATCAGATCCGGCGCCTTCGCCGCGGCCGGGTCCGCGAGGGTGGTGCGGTGCCGGCGGCGCAGACGCACGCCCTCGAGTCCGATGGTCCGCATGACCCTGGCGACGCGCTTGTGGTTGATACGTATCCCCTCGTCGCGGAGCTCGGCGGTAACCCTGAGGGCTCCGTAGGTGCCGTCGGAGTCCTGGTGGACCTCGCGTATCCGGTCAGCGAGCTCTGCCTCGGCAGCCTGGCGGGCCGTCCGCGCGGCCGCGGTGCGGCGCCAGTAGTAGAAGCTGGAGCGGGAGATGCCGAGGATGTTGCAGAGCCGCTTCGCGCCGAACCGGCGCTGGTAATCCTCAACGAACTCGAGCGGTTCACCAGCGCGTCTCCGCCACGAAATACCGGGCCGCCTTGCGGAGAATGTCGCGCTCTTCCTCCAGCTCGCGGATCCTCTTCCGGGCTGCGGCCAGCTCCGACTGAACGTCGTCGCCGCCTGACTTCGCCACGGTCGACAGTGCGGAGTGGGAGCCGGAGCGTCGTCCGTCGGCGGCCCGCATCCAGTTCCGCAGTGTATCGGCGTTAACTCCCAGATCGGTGGCGACGGACTTGATCGTGGCTCCCGGCCTCGACCCGTACAACGCGACCGCGTCCGCCTTGAACGCGGCGGGATAATGCTTCACCCCCACAGGGACTCCGTTCTCCTGGACTATCAAGATCCAAGCCTCTCCAGTGTCCAAAATCCGGGGTCAGGGCCCGTGTTCGACGTCTCAACCCACCGGCGCAGCAGCCCTGTTGGTTCCCTATCGTGACCCACTCGACCTCCCTCACGCCCTGGTCGAGTGGGTCACCATGCTCATCGTCGCCCGCGAGGGTGACCGCCGCTGCAAGCTCTGGCCGCACCAGCGTGCGCTCGTCGCTCTGGTGTACCTGCGCTGCCACGACACCCTCACCCGGATCGCGTCCGGTTTCGGGATGTCCGTCGGCACCGCTCCCGCGTATGTCACCGCGGTGACCGGCTGCTCGCCGACGGGGCCCCGGGGCTGCTCAAGTCCCTGCGCGAGCACGATCCGAAGTTCGTCCTGCTGGACGGCACTCTCGCCGAGTGCGACCGTGTCGGTGACAGCCGGGCGGACTACTGGGCCAAGCACCGCCGGCACGGCGTGAACGTCCGGGTCGTCACCGACCCCGCCGGCGAGATCCTGTGGATCTCGCCGGCGCTGCCGGGCCGCACTCCCGGCCTCACCGCAGCCCGCACCCATTGGATCATCCGGATCTGCGAGCGTCAGGGCGTCCCGATCCTCGCCGACCGTGCCTCCACCGGCGCCGGCCCCTGGGTCACCACCGGACTCAAACGGCCACCGGGCAGGGAACTCACCCTCACCCAACGCACCGTCAATCAGGCACTGGCCGCGGCGAGGGCACCGGTCGGACGCGGCATGGCACGGCTGAAGTCCTGGCAGATCTTCCGAAGATCGCGCATCAGCCCCAACCGCATGACCGTCATCACCAAAGCCGTCCTCACCTTGGAGAGGCAGCGCTGAAAACGCTCACTGCTCGTTTTGCCAGCAGCCGGCTGACCTCCTGCCGGGACGCCGCTGTCCCCTCTGCACCCTGCTCGCCGATGTGACCAGCCTGCTCTCACGCGACGGAAACACTTTCGACGCCTCCCTGCGGCCGCTCGCCGATGTACTCAGCGACGCTCCCAACCCCAACCCCTACCCCGTCCTGGCTTGGCTGCGCCGAAGCCCCGCCGCGCGTTCTCTGGGCCAGCTGGTAACCCCGCCCGCCGAACTCGACCACGCGGCCCTGGACGCGCTGCCCCAAGGAGACGCCACCACCTACGTCTGCAGCCTGCCCACCACCGCAGGCCCACTTCCGCCACGCGATGAGAACCTCGCCCTGGTCGGCCGCACGCTGGCCAAGCTGCCAGGACATCAGGCAACCGTGATCCGCCCGTTCGCCGAATGGCACATCGTCCGTGGCGCCCGGTATCGCTCGGCACGCGGCCGCTACACCTACACCGCCCACAAGGGCGACTGTGGCAACATCCGCGCTGCCATCGACTTCCTCACCTGGCTGGACAGCCGACAACACACCCTCCAGAGCCTCACACAGGAAGACCTGGACATCGGGGCGATCCCCAGGCCCACCCTCCGGGCCCGCTCCATCCCGTTCATCCGCTGGGGGCCTGCGCCGGCCACCTCCCCCGGACCGGCCTGACTATCGAGCACCCGAGCACGCAACTCCCCGGCCAGTTCCAGATCGAGGACGTCCTACGAGGAGCTACACCGCTGCCTAAACGATCGAGCGCTTCCGCCGGACGTCCGCATCGCCGCAGCCTTCATCCGGCGCTACGCCCTCCCCCTGACCCGCATCGTCGAACTCGCCACCGACCAACTCCACCACGACGCGGACCACACCTACCTGACGTGAAGGCTGCTCTGCTCGGCCGTTCTCGTGGCGGGCTCACGAGCAAGATCCACCTCGCCGCCGACCGGCGCTGCCGACCGATGGTCCTCATCCTGACCGCCGGCCAGAGCGCCGACAGCCCCCAGTTCATCCCCGTCATGAACAAGCTCCGCGTCCGCGGGCCCGTCGGCCGCCCCCGCACCCGGCCCGGCGCAGTCGCCGGCGACAAGGCGTACTCCTCCCGCGCCAACCGCTCTCACCTGCGCAAACGCAGCATCAAGACCGTCATCCCGGAGAAGAAGGACCAGGCCGTCCACCGAAAGAAGAGGGGCCCAGAGGCGGCCGACCCGTCGCGCATGACGCAGACCTCTACAAGGAACGGAACACCGTCGAACGGGCCATCCACCGGATGAAGACCTGGCGCGGCATAGCCACCCGGTACGACAAAACCCCCGAAAGCTACCTCGCCGGACTCCACCTCCGCGCGGCAACCATCTGGATCAGAAGCCTCCCGCCAGCCCACTGATCACAACCAAGAACAGAACCTAGTGCAGAGAAGCCAGGAGCCTTGTCACCGGTAAGGGTTCGGCGGGAACCCTCTCTGCTAGCAGCACCAGGTCGAGGCCGCCATCCAGAACAAGCCGCGTACCCTGTCCGGGGCGTGATCGCGGCGTCCGAGCTGCCACCCGATCTACCGCGCCTGCAGACGCTGGAGCACTGGTTGGTGGTGTCCCTGGAACGGGTCCGCCGACGGATCGCCGAGATCCAAGCCCGCGAGGCGGCGATGTGGCCGGTGCGGCACCTGCCTGAAGGCCCGGCGTGGGTGCTGTCCTACCTGCGCGAGCGCGGCCGCCCCGTCGCGGACAGCATCCACTCGGAGACTGCAAGCTGGCCGGCCCGAACCGCAAGCCACTCGGCCAGGACGAGGCCCGCCAGGCGATCACGGCGTCGAAGCGGCCTATTTGGCCGGTCCGCCCAGGCGTCTGCAGAGAGTGAGCGCCTGCGGCGAGGACGTCCACCGTGCTCCGAGGGACGTCATGCGCCTCCAGGGCCCGGACTACGACAAGAGGTGCTCGACCAACCGGGACTTCTCGCCTCGTACGCCAACTATTACCTCTGCAACGGGGCGGTCATCAGGGCCCACTTCGGAGACACTGCGCGGACTAGGGTGCCGGGGCGACCATGACCTGCCTCCACCCGGGCCGCGTGATCGAGCAACTGAACATCGCCGCCTCGGCAGGGGCGGCGGTGGAATCCACCGCATGGCCCAGAAGCAGCCCGCCGCGTGACCCGACCGGAGGGTCAGCGTGCGACGGCGTAGACGATTAGGTTGTCTACGGGGTGGCCAGCCGTGTCGACCGCGCCGTCGCACGTGATCAGCCGCAACGCCCGTCCCTGGACGGCCCCGTAAACCTTCCGCGTGGGAAAGGCGTTCTTGGAGACGGTCTCGGTTCCGGTGACGGTGAACCGTACGGTGCCGCCTCGGCTGTCGCGTACGTCGACGGTCGCGCCCTTGCGAATCCGCTTGAGGTCGTGGAACACGGCTCTGCCGAACCGGGTGTCGTTGTGGCCGATGATCACCGCGGCCCCGGGCTCTCCCGGCCGGGGGTTCCCGCCGTACCAACCGGCTGTCATCCCCTTGTCGGCGGGCGGTACCTCGACGGTGCCGTCCTGGTTGAGGCCGAGCCGCATCAGGTCGCTGTCGATGCCGAGGGAGGGGATGGACACGCGGGTCGGGGTCGTCCTCGTACCGTCGGCTCGGACCGGGTTCGAATCGCCAGCGGGAGCGCGTGATGCCATCGCCGCCGGAGGAGATTCGGTCGGTGCGGTGCCACTTTCGGCGCCGCCGGTCGCGCAGGCACCGACGGCGTTGGTCAGGACGATGCTCAGTAATACGGTGCGGACACGCCGGCTGTTCGTGCGGGTCATGGAGGGCTCCCGGGGCGCGAGGCCGTGGTGCCGCCGCTGCCGGCGGCACCACGGCACGTCGCTCAGCTGTTGCGGTGGGCGGCGCTCCGGCGGCGCAGCATGACAGCGCCGGCGCCCGCGAGGATCACAGCGCCGGCGACCGAGCCGGCAACGACGGTGGTGTCGTTCCCGCTCTGGCCAGCGGGGCGCTCACCGGCCGCGACACCGCCCCGCGGAGCCGCCACCTCGCCCGTAGTGCGGTTCGGGACGGGGCGCGGCGAGGGGGTCGCCGCTTCGGACCGCCTCTCCGACGTGGTCACCTCGGAGGGGCGCTTGTCGGGGGCGCTCGCGGTGGGGGTGACGGCCACCTCCGACGGCGAGGCGGACGGCTTGTCCGACGCGAACGCCGAGGTCGAGGGCAGGAGGACCCCGCCGATCACGAGGGTGGTGAGGGCTGCGGCGCGCAGGCTGCGACGGCCTCGGGACGGGCTGCGGTGGGACGACATGACTGTTGCTTCCCTTCTCTGCATGACGGCCGGCGCCCTCACCGTGGTTCGCTCGGGCGTCCGGTGATCGCCATGCTCACGGGAACGTGTCAGAAAGCTGTCAGCAGCCTGTGGCCTCGGCGTCAGAACTTCGCGGCCTCGCGGGAATCCTCCCGTGGGCCCGGCGGAAAGCGCAGCGTGAAGGTCGAGCCGGCGCCTTCGACCGAGGCGGCGGTGGCCGAACCGCCATGCGCCTCGGCGAGTTTGCGCACGATCGCCAGGCCGAGACCGCTTCCGCCAGTGCGCCGGCTGCGGGACCTCTCCGCCCGCCAGAACCGGTCGAAGACGTAGGGGAGATCGTCGACGGCGATCCCGCTGCCCGTGTCGGCGACCTCCACGACGACACCGGACGGCCGTCCATCGGGGGCACGGTCGTCGGCCTCACCGTGAGCACGCAGATCGACGCGTCCGCCCGGTGGAGTGTGGCGGATCGCGTTCGAGACCAGATTGCCGATGACCTGCCGCAGCCGTACGGGGTCCGCGATCAGCGCGGGCAGGGGGTCGGCCGCCGCGACGCCCAGGGTGACACCGGCGTGCTCGGCCTCGGCTTGGTGGGCGGCGGCGACCTGGCCGAGGAGGTCCGCCAGGTCGACCCGCTCCGGGTGCAGGCGCAGCGCTCCGGCGTCCGCCTCTGCAAGATCCTGCAGGTCGTCGATGATGTGCTGAAGCTGGACGGCCTCTTCGAGGAGCGAGGCGATCAGGGCCGGATCGGTGTCGGCCAGACCGTCCTGCGCAGCCTCGAGCCAGCCGCGGATGTTGCTCAACGGCGTACGCAGCTCATGGGCCACGTCACTGACCATCGCTTTGCGCTGCGCCTCGAGCCGGGCCCGGTGTTCCGACAACTCCCCAAAAGCGGCGGCGAGTTGTCCGATCTCGTTGTCGGCGGGCACCGCGATGGGCGGGGCCTCGGCGCCGTCCTTCATCCGCTCCGCAGCTCCGGTCAGCGCGCGGAGCGGGCCTACGAGACGGCGTCCCGTGACGATCGAGACTCCGATGGTGAGGGCGAGGACGAGCGCCGCCGCGCCCGCGATGCGCGCGGTGTTGCCCGCGGAGAGATCGAAGCCGGGGACGCTGCCTCGGTCGGGGTCGCCGATGAACAGCAGGACCGGTGGGGCGACGTACGAGCTGAGCTGCTCCCGTCGTGCCGTGTTCACGCAGGAGCCGATGGCGTCGTTGGCGGATCGGTCAAACTCCGCCGGTGCGGGCACGGGGACGGCCGGGGAGTCGGGCGCGGGGCGGCGTGGGGCGGCGGATCCGACCGCGGGTACGGGCCATTCGCTCCCCGGCCAGGTCAGATCAGGGTTCAGGGTGACGGCCGGACGGTCCTGGCGGCGCAGGCAGGCGTTGGCGAGCTTGGTCAGGGCTTCGAGCGCTTTGGCCTCCGTCTTCGTCGGGGTGTCGAAGCCGATGGAGGAGCATACGTACGACTCCACCCGGCCGGTGGCGGCCCCCTGGCTGATGCGCGGACGCCCTGACGGACCGTCCGTCACCTCGACGTTCCGTTCGCCAAGCCGGTGCAGGCAGGCCGCCACACGATCCGCCTTCTCGCGCAGTTCACGGCGTTCGGCAGGCGGCAGCCGGAAGGGGCCGACGGCCCGAGCGTCGATACGATCAGTGATGCCAGATCCTGGCTCCGGCGACGCCTTCGAGCCGTCGTGCGCGCTCACGGCGCCGGAGAGCACGCTGTCCACGGAGAGCGGGTCGATGACCGCCGACGGCCGGGTGGGCAGCTGCGGGCCAGCGCTCCCGGTCGAGTCGGCGAGAGGCCCGCGGTCCTGCGTGGTGACGGCTATGCGGCGCCCGAAGCGGGAGGCCAGATCCTCAATCGTGCCGTCGACGTCGCCCCAACCCGGGTGGGTCGCCGCGTATCCGAGCAGGGCGTCGTAGATTCGGGCGTCATCGGCCAGTGCCTGCCCCTGCTCCTGCTTGAGAGCTCCCGAGGTGGCCTGGGAGGCGATCCACGCCGTCGCGGCGACGGAGCACGCCGCTACCAGGGCGAAGACGCCGAGGAATCGCCCCAGCAGGCTTTTGCGCAAGGGCAGTGGCGAGCGCGTGCCACCACGGACGGGGCGCGGTATGCGGCTACGACGTCGCATGCCGTGGGTCCTTTGCGGGCTCGGTCAGTTTGTAGCCGACGCCGAAGACGGTGAGCAGGCGGACCGGGGTGCGCGGCGCGGGCTCGATCTTCCTGCGCAGATTCATGACGTGCATGTCCACCGTGCGCTCGCTGACGTAGCGCCCGAAGCCGTGCAGTTCCTGGAGGAGCTGGGGCCGGGTGAAGACCCGATCCGGTGCGGCGGCCAGGGCGGCGATGATCCGGAACTCCCCGGGCGTGCACTCCACGGGGCTTCCGTCGACAGTCACCTCGTGCCGGTCTCCGTCCACTCGCAGCCCGCCCACGGAGAGAACGCGGATGTCGTCGGCGACCGGCGTTCCTCCCCGGCCGGTGCGCCGCAGCAGTGTGCGCACGCGCGCCATTAGCTCGCGCGGGCTGTACGGCTTGGTCATGTAGTCGTCCGCGCCGAGGTCGAGCCCCAGCAGCAGATCGTCCTCGGTGGACCGGGCGGTGAGCATCAGGACGGGCAGCTCTCTCGCTTCGCCGCGCAGGACCCGTACGACATCGAGCCCGTCGGTACGCGGCATCATCACGTCCAGGACCAACAGGTCGGGCTCACACTCCCGAACCCGATCCAGCGCGGCTCGCCCGTCGGCCACGACCGTGACCGAGTGACCTTCCCGTTCGAGATAGCGCCGGACCAGCTCAGCCTGCTTCTCGTCGTCCTCTGCGATCATCACGTCAGCGCACACGCGGTTGATCGTAGGCGATCCGTTCGGCCGTACCGCCGGCGGCGACCCGTCCGGCCCACCGGCGAGGGCATGCCTAGCTTGCTCTCAAGGCGATGTCCTTAGAGCTCGTAACACGATCATGAGTTGTGCTTCTTGAGACGTCTCCAGCAGATGAGGCTGCAGGCCAGGGAGACGAAGGCGTCGTGGAGTTCGGTG
>NZ_JBVJPY010000040.1:0-16170 GCF_055609145.1 Streptomyces sp. NPDC036822 | reverse complement strand
GCACCCGCGCAAGCGCGGGAGCCTAGGCTGGCTACGAGGGGAGGGTGCATCACGCTCGCGCCTGTGTAGAGTCTGGGATTCCCAGCTACCACCCCCCGGAACGAGGGTGACGGACCACCAGCCTGACAGGGCCTCAACACCACCGCAGGGACGGGCTCCGCTGCGCTCCGCCCCAACCCGTGAAACCGCTCCGACAGGTTCACCTATACCCTTGCCAGCAGACAGGGTAACCGGACTGCCGTGAGCATGATGCACCATGCCGCACCCTCAGGGGCGACGACGCTGCATCCATGATGCATCACGGGTGCCCGCTGTGTAGCGTCTGGGATTCCACGCCAGACCCCCACCCGGGCAAAGTGGGGGTCTGGGCCAGGTTATGCCGCATGACCGGCACGGGGGCTCAAGCAGCACGACATCATCCACCAGCCGGCCGCCTCGGCGCAGGCTTATCGATTCCGAGGCTGCCCCAGGGTTTGCAGACGTCGCACAGCTCCATCTCCGGGAATTCCTGGAACGCCGTCACGACCTCCTCACGAGACAGGAAGCCATGCTGACGCTGGTCGTTTTCGCACGCCCCGCGGTGCAGCACCGGATGCCCCTCCACGGCGCGTGAGGGCTGGAGCTTCCAGGACATCTCCCGCCGAGCGACCTCCCGGCGCCGCCTCTCCTCCTTCTCCTCGGCCTCCAGCTGCCGGATCGCCTTCTGGGTCTGGGCAAGCTGGTACTCCAGCCACGCGCGCACGGCGCGTTGCTTTTCCAGGCGCTCGGGTATCGACAGAGGGCTCATGACGTTCCCTACGCGGCGACGGCGTCGGCCGGCTGCTCGGCGGCCGCGCGGCTCTTCAGCTCCATGCGGGCCTTGACGCGGTCCTCGCCCTGGTAGTGGTTCCAGTGCTCGTGCGTGGAGACGGTGACGGCCAGGTCCATCACCAGGGCCTTCAGCCGGGTGACCTCCGCCTTCTGTTCCTCGGTGTAGCCGGGGCTCGGCTCGCGGCCGCCGGTCACCTCACCGGTATGGGGATGGACCGTGCCCGGCCAGCCCTCCATCGGCTCCACCGACCACGGCAGAGTCCGGCAGTACGCCGCGTAGGCGGCCTGCTGGTGAAGGCGGGCCTGCGCGTCGGTCAGGTCGTGCGGGAAGGGAGTTTCAGCCACGGCTAAAATAATACGCATGTTCGAATACTGGGCATCGCGAGACTCATACGACACGCCGCACCCTCACCCGAGGGGCGAGACCGGCTTGCTGTACCGCGCGTGGTGAGGCGTCTGGGCCGGAGCGCACGGGGGCCATGCTGCCCGCAGGATGCTGCTCGCGTTCGCCACGTTCCCGGCCCTCTCTGACTTCGCGGCCGCGCAGAGAGCGCGGCCGTATTTGGGCACGCTATCCGCAGCCTCCGACAACCGAAACCGATTACGGGAACGGAGAGGGGTGGCCTGTCCGTCGACAGGCCACCCTTTATGCCGCCTATTACGCTTCGGTGAGCCGAAGCACGGTAGTTGTCACCAGCGGGGCCGGATGAGCTGGTGAATGGGGACGACCGAGGCAGCTAGGTTGTCACACGCGAGGCATCCGACTTGTCACAGGCGCTCTTTCGGCAGCCTTTCTGTCACCAGCGCCAAGGAGATGCGGGCGGTGATTGGCAGCCACACGGCTCCTCTGTCGGGCAAGGTCATCCGCCAAGCGTGACCGGGCCGAGTCCGGACGGCATATGGCGCGTGGCCACCGCCACGGCCTCGTGCGCTGTGGCGAACAGGCCAAGGTCCGGAGTGATGAACCCTGTCCCCACCCTGTACGTGCCGTCGCTGCCCGCGGTCAGGCATGGTCCGACGACGGTCAGACGGGGGCGGGTGGTGGTCGAGAAGCGCAATACCCAGTGGCTCGTGAACGGGTAGAGGGCACGAAGCGCCGGCTCGGCGTGCGCCGCTTCGATCAGGGCTTGGTACGTCTCCTGCCAGGCGTAGCCCAACTCGCGTGCCTCCACGCGCATGCTCTGCCACTCAGATTCCACCAGACGTGCGGAATCGAGATCGGGCACCTCGAACCGGCCGGTCAGGTGCACGAAGGGCACTGCTTTGCGGATGTCGTTCAGGGCCGCCCCGTCGTGCCAGGCGCGGGCGGCCCTGGCGACCTCCGCCAGGTCGTCCGTCCTGCCATCGATGAGCAGGTTCTGGAACGGGTCCGTGCCGCGGATGGACCATCGCCGCTCGTGCGACCAGGCGCTGATCTGCAGCGGCTCGCGGTGCGGCAGCATGCTTGTGACGGTCGCGTGGAGAGGATCAAAGTCCGGCGACGTGACGGAAGCACCGGCGAGGCCGGCTTCCGCCTCGGCCCGGAGCGCTGTGGCGAGGCTGCCGAAGGCCGCTACATCGGGGTACAGGACAGAAGGATCAGGAGGGGTGGGCACGGCTCCTGATTGTGCCCGAGCCGCTGATTTCCGGGATGGGCGGCCCCAACGCCCCGCAGCCTCGCCGGTGACAACAAGCCTGCCTCTGTGAAAACTACCGTGCTTCGGCTCATTCGGTTAACCCGGAAAAGGGCCCGGATTTCTTGTGCTCAGAAATCTAGGTCGAGGTAATCGATGTCGCTGATTTCCACGTCCGACAGTCCTGAAGCGCGGCTACCGCCGTCCTGGAACACTTCTTTGAAACCCTCGGCGATGATCCCACGTATCTGCTGGTCGCTGGCACCTGCGTCGCGGGCGTCGAACAGGCGCTGCGCGTACGCCGGGGAACGCACGGTGAGTCGGCGGAAGCGTCCGTCGTCGGTCGTGCCGACCGGTGCGGTATAGCTGAAGCGGGCCCGGGTCTCCACGGTGATCCCGGTGCTGGTGGCGGCCTGGCGTTGCCGGCGCTTGCGCACCATGGGCTGCCAGCGGTGCCGTACCGCGTCGTTGATCTTCGCGGCGACGTCGGCGCGAGGGTATTTGCGGGCGCCGCGCCGGTAGCGGTTGACGGAGTCGGCGGTGACGCCGATCTCCACCGCGACGGCCTTCGCGCTGCCGAACTGCTTGATCAGGTACCCGATCTGGCCCTTGCGGGTTTTGGGCGGCTGGCGGGTGAACGCTTCCCGGTCGGCCCGCTCGATGGCGTCCTCAGTCCTCGATCTCTCCCACGGGGTCACTCCTTTCGGTTGAGGCCCTGTACGCGACCTGAGCCACAATCAGCACCCCAGGCGACCAAAGAAGGGACTTGGGAGGGGGTGATCGTCCGGGAGATCGCCGAACAGGCCGTTTTTCGGGTCAGATCTGCGCCATTCCACGAAACGGGAGTAGTGGCCCTGGAAGGCAACGGAGAGGGTGACGGTGGGGCCGTTGCGGTCCTTGCCTACGATGAGCTCGGCCTCACCGGCGCGCGGGGACTCCTTCTCGTAGGCATCGTCTCGGTGCAGCAGGATGACCATGTCGGCCTCCTGCTCGATGGAGTCGGACTCGCACAGGTCGGAAACGACCGGCTTCTTGTCGGTGCGGGGATCGGAGCCGCGGTTGAGCTGCGAGAGGGCGATCACGGGGACGCGTACGCGCCACATTCTGCGAAGAGGGGAGATGGGGCATGGCCGTGAAACTGCGTGACCACCAGGTTGAGGCCGTTGCCGCCATTGTGCGCGGTCTCGATATCCCGCCGGGCGGCATCCCTGTTGGTGGGCTTCGCGGGCAGGTGCACGCGGCGTGTGGCACGGGGAAGACCATCATCGCTGCGGCTTCGGCGAAGCGTCTTGTGCCCAAGGGCCGCATTCTCGTTTTGGTGCCGACGCTGGAGCTCCTGACTCAGACGGTGCGGGCGTGGCGTGAGGCGGGGCATGCGGGGCCGGCGGTTGCGGTGTGCTCGCTTCAGGGTGATCCGGAGCTGTGGAGTCTTAAAGTGCGCTCCACGACGAACCCTGTGCAGTTGGCGCTGTGGCACGGTTCCGGGCCTGTGACCGTGTTCGGGACGTACGCCTCGCTGGGGGTCCTGGCGGAGGCGTTCGAGGGCGCCTATGGGCAGCAGTTGGCTCCGATGGACCTGACGGTGGTCGATGAGGCCCACAGAACTTCCGGGTCGATGGGTAAGGCGTGGGCGGACGTCCACGACCAGGGCGTGATCCGGTCGCACCGGCGGCTGTATTTGACGGCTACGCCGCGGATCTGGGAGGAGCGGCTGGACCGCGAGGTCGCCGAGGGGGTGCGCGACCCGCTGCCGCGGGAGATGGCGGCGAGCATGGACGACGAGAAGGTCTTCGGGCCGGTCCTCTACAAGCTCTCGCTCGCGTCGGCCGTGTCGCGGGGGTTGCTGGCGCGCTACCAGATCATCGTCCTGGAACTGAAGGACCCGGTCGTCACCCCGGAGCGGCTGATGGGCGAGGACCGGCACACCGAGGAAGTCCGCGGGGAGCGCCTGGGGGCGCTCCAGGCCGCGCTGCTGCACACCATGGCCGAGCACGACCTGTCGACGTGCATCACCTTTCACCATCGGACGATGGAGGCTCAGGCGTACGCGGAAGGGCTGGAGCGTGTGGCGGCGAAGCTGCACGCTGACCAGCCGGAGAAGTACCCGGAGCGGATTTGGGCGGGGTGGTTGTGCGGGGAGCACGCTCCGGAGCGCCGGCGGGAGGTCCTGGGCGGTTTCGCCCGCACGGCGCGGCGTGCGGTGGTGGCGAACTGCCGGGTTTTGGGTGAGGGGGTGGACATTCGGGCGGTGGATTCTGTGGCACTGCTGGATCCGAAGGGTGCGCCGCATGACATCGTCCAGGCCGTCGGGCGGGCTTTGCGTCAGAAGCCCGGACAGGGCAAGGTCGCCTCGCTGATTGTTCCGGTGTTTCTCCAGCCCGGGGAGAAGCCGGAAGACATGTTCACCTCGGGGTCGTACCGGCCTTTGGTGAAGGTTCTTGAGGGTCTGCGGGCTCATGATGAAGAGGCCGTCGAATTGTTGGCGATTCCGCAGGAGCCTCAGAAGGACGTGGCGGAGCCGTCCGAGTACATCGGTCCGGCGCCCGAGGAGGGCGAGGACGAGTCCCGTCTGTTGCTGCGTTTCGCCGCTCCCAGGGATCCGGTGATGGTCGCGGACTGGGTGTCCTTCAACGTCATCGACACCGAGAAGCAGGACTGGGCACGCGGCTGGGCCAAGCTCAAGCAGTACGCCGAGCGTGAGGGTCACGCCCGCGTTCCGTACGGGCACAAGGAGGGCGCGTACCCGCTGGGGCAGTGGGTCGCGGAGCAGCGACGGGCGTACGGGGCGGGGCAGATGACCGGCCTGCGCGCCCGGCGGCTGGAGCGGCTCGGCATGGTGTGGTCCGTGGCCGATGAACGCTTCCAGGAAAACCTGGAAGCCGCCAAGACGTACTACGAGCAGCACTGGACACTCTGCGCACCCCGCACCGCGACGATGCTGGACCGGCCGATCGGGCAATGGCTGTCCAACCTCCGCCGCCCAGGCGCCCTCGACGGGCACTCCGACTGGAAGACCGCGCTCGAGGCCGTGGACGAGGACTGGAACCCGGAGTGGCCGGCCGACTGGCAGCGGCACTACGCAGCCCTGCGCGAGCTCGTGGCTGACGAAGAGGGCAGAGCCGACGTCCTGCCGGGCGTCACGGTCCACGGAATGGACATCGGCAATTGGCTGGTCCGGCAGCGCAAGCACGACATCTGGCAGGCCCTGCACGACGGGCAGCGCGAGCGCCTGGAGCAGCTCGGCATCACCCCGCTCGCCCCGAAGCCGGAGGAGCCCGCGAAGCCGTCCACAGCGCCTCTGAGCGCCTTCGAGCGGGGCGTTGCGGCCCTGGCGCAGTACAAGACCCGCACAGGCTCCGTGACCGTCCCCAGAGGTCACGCAGAACGGCTGGAAGACGGGACAGAGGTCAAGCTCGGAGTGTGGATCATGAACCAGAAGGGACGCCGGGCCAAGCTCACCGCCGACAAACTCGCCGCGCTGGCCAGCCTCGGGCTGGAGTGGGCCGTGTAGCCCTCGTTGGAGGCCCTGCAGGTCCGCGCCGAAGACAGTCGGCGCGGACCCTTCTGCCGTTCCTAGTCGTCCCTGTGCTCTTCTTGCTCCTCTTCGTCGTCGATGCCATGCATGGCCCGGAGCACGTCCCGCAAGTCGAGTTCGAGACGCTGAGCGGGGATGGGCAAGGACCGCTGTACTTTGCTGCTGACGTTGGTCGCGGTCGCTCGCCACTCCGAGACGAAGGAGTCGGTTTCCTGACTGCTGTAAACCGTGATCGGATCGAGAGTCACGGTCTCGTGGGGACGAAGGTCTACCGGGGCGAAGCGGATAACGGTGCGACCATCCTGCTGCTCAATGTCCGGGGAATGCCGGGACGGCAGATGGTAGGCCGGTGGCCGCACCCCGAGCACCGCTGGAAGCCCGGCGTAGCCGGGCATGGTGCCCTCCCCGTACTTTGCCGGCTGTCGCGGCCAGTCGACCTCCTCCTCTGTGTCGGCCGTGACGTGGGCTGTGACGGTGTCGGGGAGGCTCAGCACGACCTCGACCTGCGCGAGGTTGTCTTCTCCGGGGTTGGTCAGCTTGAGGGTCAAAGGCGTGCCTGCGGCGCTGACCGCCTGTGCCAGGGCGTGCTGCATCGCGAGGTCGAACTCGCTCAGGTACTCGTCCACCTCCTGCCGGAATTCCTCCGGGGAGCGGGAGTCAGGCCACAGGTTCTGGAGCGCGCTGAAGTCCCTGAACAGGTTGGACGCCGCCGCCTTCTTCTTCTCGTCCGCGGCGTCCACCTGCTTCATCATCTCCTCGCGGAGGATGTCGGTGATCGTTCGGCGGACGCCCTCGGTCGGGACCAGCACAGCGACGGTGCCGGTGGTCATGGTGACGTCGACGTTCACGCGCTTCGTCGCCCTGCGGGCGCGGTCCGTGAGGGCGTAGATCTCCGCTGGGCGAGCGGGTTCGGTTTTGCCGGCGTACCGGTGGAACACCGTGCCCGGGCGGTAGTTCTCATATTCCTTGTGCAGAGGGTGAAGAGGATCGCCCCATCGGGGAGGAGAGACGTCGACGAGCATGACGTGGCGCTTGCCCTCGTCGGCGTCCATGGGGACGTACGTGAACTGGTAGCGGCTGAACTCGCCCAGGTAGCGCCTCAGCCAGCCGTCGACCTTCTCAACGTCGTGCGTCGGAACCCCGTAGATCGCGTTTTCATCAACCCCTACCAAGAGGTAGGCATGGCCTCCCGTCCACTGCTCCGCCACATCAGGCATCCGATTGGCGAAGCCGAGGATCGCTTTCGACACGGCGAAGGCTCCCGCCGGCTTCGACACGTCGTGCTGGGACTTCCACTCCAGCCAGCGCGTCTCGTCCGCGCTGCTGGCGTTCAGAACGGCGCATATCAGCTCTCGCTGCCGCGCCAGCCCGACTACCGGTTCGTCCGCGTTGAAGTCCAGGGTCATAGTTGTCCTTCGTGCCAGGTGAACTCCAAGCATGCGGGACCACACCGACAAGCCGGCTCGCCAGGTAGCGCGCCTGACGTCTGGTGAACAGCGGTGAGACCGGCGACCGGCCCCCGGGACACACGGCCCGGGGACCTTCGCTGTCCGAGGCCAGCGGCACCGCTCCCAGGCCCTGTGCGCACTGAGGTGCGATGCCCGAGGATTCTGAGCTGCGGCATCGTACTGGCGTGCGTGTAGGCCCTGGGATCTTCGGGCGGCTCCCTCTCGCTCCTTGGACTACGTGCCAGCGCTACGCCTTCCTGCTCGTCATCCCTGTTGCCGGTCGCCCGATGGTCCATAGATCGCCCGGGGCGCGGACGAACGCGGCGTGGGCGGTCATGTCCCGCTTCAGCTGTGCGGCAGAGAAGGTGTGGCCGCGCCGGGTGAGGGCGTCGCGTAGTTCGCCGGGGGTCAGGGGCCGGCCGCAGCGCGCGAGGTGGCGGGCGGCGAGCTGCTCGGTGGTGGGGTAGGGCGGGGGCTGGACCACCAGGAGGGAGTCGCTGAGCGTCTTGTGCTCGGTCATTCCGGCGTTCGCCGGCTCCAGAACGGGTGTTGTCGCCTTGCCCGCCTGGGAGAGGCGTCGGCGCCAGTTGTCGCGCGTGAGGTAGCCCTTTCGGTGGCACCACCACAGCAGCGCGCCCACGGCGGTGGCCGCGGCCAGCGGATTGCTCCGGGCGAGGACGGCCAGGCGGTGGGCGCCTGTGCCGAGCAGGCGCAGTGCCCAGTCCATGACCGTCAGCGCGTTCGCGGCGGTGGCCTCAAGGCCGGCTATGCGCATCACGTCCTGGACGACGGGGATCCAGTCGATGACGGCGAGTCCGAAGCGGGAGAAGACGCTGTCCTGGGTGACGATGACGCAGGGGGCGAGGAACTCCGCCAGCGCCATCGTGGGTGCGTCGTCCGGGTCGCCCCGGTGCCTGCGCGGCATCTCGTGGTCGACCCGCAGGATGTGGCGGGTCTGCGGGGAGAGGTGGTCGCGGATCTCCAGGTCGACTACCCGGACGGAGGGCAGTATCCGCTGTTCGAGCGCGCGGCGTGCCAGGGCCTCCGGTACCTCGTGGTGGTTGGCCATCTTGGCCAGGTGCTCGTCGACCTCGCCGGGAACGTGGGCGGCGATGTACGGGGTAGCGCGGCCGGTGAGGGCGAGCGCGGTGAACTTGTCCTGCTTGCCGCCGCTCTTGGCCAGGGCGCAGGCTTCTATCAGCAGCGCGTTGGCGTCGAGGATGGGCAGCAGCATCGGCCGGTCCAGCGCCATCGGGTTGAACGCCGACCCGGAAGGGACCGGTGGCGGCGGTGCCGAGTCGGCACGATCGAGTGTCATGAAGGCAAGTGTCGTCATCACCGCTGACACCCGTGGAGTCGTCCGCAGATTCTGCGTATCCCGGTAATCAGAAGTTGAGAGGGTGGACCCCATAAGCCTTGGGACCGAGGAACACGGGAGCGCCCCGCATTGATCATCCTGGACGCGAACATCATTAAGGGGGTCTCCCTGCGGGGGCCCGTCGCGGACATCCTCCGCGCCATCCGGGCCGCGCGCGTAGAGAGCGTGGCCACGCCGTGGATCGCCGTGGAGGAGGTCGCTGCGCAGCAGGCTCTGAGGTACGCGGAGAGGCATCAGGCGGCCTTGGATGCGGTGGATGACCTCCGGAAGGCCCCCCTTGGGATCACGTCCCCCACCCCAAGCGGTGGCCGGCGGAGCATGTCCGGAGGCACTGGCGGGAGCGGTACTCCTCGATCACGGACACTCTGGAGACGTCTAACACGGCCTACCAGGAAGCCCTCTACCGAGAGACGAACCGGGTGGCCCCGTGCAAGATGATCGGCGACCACAAGACCGGCTCCAGGGATGCCGCGATCTGGCTAACGGCGGTCGAATACGCGAGGGCGCACAAGGACGAGACAATCTACTTCGTCAGCAAGGACTCGGACATGTCCGAGGACGGACAGTTCCATCCGGAGATGCAGCGGGACATCATCGGCATGGAGGACCGATTCCACCTGTTTACGTCACTCGATGACGTGGTCACCAAGTTCGCCACGGAGGTGGATGCCAGCACCGACGATGTTCGCGGGCTGCTGGAGACCGAGGAAAGCCGCGCAACGGTCCTGGCCTCGACGAGGGCCGCAGCCAGGCGCTACCGGTTGATCTCCGGCACCCCGATGCCTGCGGGCTTCAACCCCCCTGGCCGGATCCTCGGACCCACCCCTCACTGGTCCCCAGCGGCGGTGGCGCTGGACAAGGTGACGGACGTGAGCGCCCGTGAGGTCGGCGGCCACCGGTGCTTCACGGCCTGGGTGCGGTGGCTGCTCAGGGACGACCGGTTGATCCGTGGCGAGGTAGTCGAGCGGGGTTACGCGTGGGAGACGCGGGTCCTGTTGAGCACGGCGGCAGACCAGGCTATGACGGTCCTCGACTCCCGGCGGCCAGGCCCGATCTCGGAAGAGGACTTGCCCAACGTGCCAGCGCTCCCCGAGCCGACGGAGGCGCGCCTGACGCGCCTCGGTGCGGCGCACCTCGCGTCGCTGATGAATACCCCGGCGATGAGGGCCAGCATGTCTCGGCTCTGGGAGCAGTTCGGCCCGGACCTGTCTCCGGTCGAGGAGGCCGTCCGCGCCGTCCTCGACAACAGTGCGGCGTCCCGTGAGCTGAACGAGCAGATCGCCGAGGCTGTCCGTGAATTGCCGAAGGAGCCCGACGACAAGGAGTAGGCCGGGCTAACGCCCCCGCCCCCGCTCGCCGTGCCGCTGCCGAAGCTGCGCCCGTACCGGGAGGCGGACATCGCGGTCGACCGGAGCGCTGCGCGAGGAACTGGACGGGAGTACGCGAGGTTCTCAGCGGCGCCCGACCCATGCCTGATGGTCGGGCGCGACGTGCAGTCCTTCGCGCACGCGGCCGCGCAGGACGCCGACGCGAGTTCGGCCCTCCACGACCTGCAGCCCGCTGCTCGACTGGTCCAGGAAGCACCGGTCGATCAGAAGCGGCGGGCGCAACCACGTCCCGTGCTCCTCCCAGTGCCGACCGACCTCTGGCGAGCGTCTCCCGACCCAGTACACCGGGTTCTCGGCGAACTCCTCGATGCAGCCGGCGTCGGAGCCTCCGGTCGGCATCCCGTATAAGTCCGCGGCCGGGAGCGTCTCGAGCCGCCAGGTGATCTCGCGCAGGTCGATGCTGCCGTAGTCGGTCACGAAACGGTCGTCGTCGCCGAAGTCGTATAGGAACTGCTCCAAGACGTCGTCCGGCCACTGAAGCAGGGCCACGGCCGGGTCGATGCGGAATCGGTCGTAGCCGTAGCTGAGACCGCCGGCCCGGCGGCGCTTCATCAGGGGGCTGAGGTCTTTCAGCTTCATGCCGTCAGGTGTACCGCAGATTCCCTGGAGTGATCCCCCTGCCGTAGTTCAACCGCCGATAAGGCCCGTACCGTCGAGGCCGCCGTGCCCCGGCGTGCTGGGAAGACTGCAGCCGGCCACCGCGTGACGACGGGGCCGCAGCGTCGCTGGACGGTGCGCCCCCGAGCCAGGCCCCGGGGACATCGTGGCTGATCTCCCAAGGCCCGTGGTGATGCGGGAATGGCTCTACATGAGCGCGGCGAGGGCCTGCTCAGCCATCTGGATGCCCTGGGTTGCCGCCATGGTGGTGGTGGCCGCCAGGAGGTGCTCCTTGAGCTGGGTGGCGAACTGGCGCAGGCGGCCCGGCTCGGGGCTGGCGGAGGTCGCCTCGGTGTGAAGGTCCTGGGCGACGCGCTCCAGCTCCACGCGGTCCTCGTCGGACAGGCCCAGGATGGGACTGACCTGGCCGACGTACCCGGCGAGCTGAACGAACAGCGTGGGGTCGACGCCGTCGGTGTTGTTCTGCGTGAAGTTCTGCTGCTCGCCGATGATGACGCCCTTGGCGTTCGGCAGGTAGGTGTTGTACGTGGCGCCGGGGCGGGGCTGGTTCACGTGGTCCTGCACGCTTCCTCCAGTCAGGGCGCAGCTGACGCCCTGGGGTGTGATGGCGACGGTGGGGGGCTCGGTGTCGATGTGCTCGATCAGCTTGTGCTCTGCCAGGTAGGCGAGCGCTTCGTGCAGCTCGGTGCCGGTGATCTCGGACCCGGCGAAGTAGGAGGCGGGCGTGGCGAGGAACAGCACCGGGTTGATGGGCTTCTGGTCGCCCGCGGTGTCGAACAGCCACCGGTGGAAGGCGTCCATGGTGTAGCGGAGGCGGGCGGCGCGGTCGCCGCGCCGCCTCTTCAGCCGGTGGATCGCGGCGCGTCCCGCGTCAGTGAGGTACACCGTGGGGGCGTCGTCGAGGCCGCGCGAGCTGCGGACCAGGTCGCGCTCTTCCAGTTCGTAGGCGAGCACGGAGGGGTCTTCGTCCGGCAGCTGCTGTTCTTCGACGAACCGGGTCACGTCGACGTGGTGCGAGCGGTTCTGCTGGGCTTGTTCGTCGAGCCACATCAGGAGTCGGGCCAGGACCGGGTCGCCTTCAGCGGTGTCACGGCCGGGCATGGTTCCTCCTGTGCCAGTCGCTTCGGTCTGGATCGGCACCCGGATGGGGTTCCGCTTGGCTGCGCGCTCGTAGCTCTTAGCGATGTCCTTGAGGTGCTTGTCAATCGCGCGGTGATTGATGCGGGCCACGTTGCCCTCCTGTCTCAGGTACCTCAGCCAAGGGTACGAAGCGGGTCCGACAACCGGTCGCCGTTTCCCCGGCCGCCAAGGGCCGCCCACCGGGCCGGGCGGGCACACCCTGTCAGCAGGCCGGGGGAGCTCGCTGCTGGGTGCGCGCGGCGTCGGGGTTGGCAACCATCGTGCTTCGGCTCACTGCGACGGGCGGCCGCTGGGCCGTGGCCCGCCAGCCCGTCAGTAGGAGACGTCGAAGTAGTCGATGTCGGCGAGGGCGACTTCGAGGCCTGTGGCGCGGCGTCCGCCGTCCTTGAAGTACACCTCCTGCAGTCCTTCGGCGACGATGTCACGCATCTGCTGGTCGGTGGCGCCCTGTTGCTGGGCGTCGAACAGGCGGCGGGCATAGGCCGGGGGGAGGTGGATGGTCAGGCGGCGCATCCGGCCGTCGTCGGTGGTGCCGACCGGCGCGGTGTAGCCGAACCGGGCCCGGGTCTCGATGGTGATACCGGTCGCGGTGGCGGCCTGCTTGCGGTGGCGCCCTCGGACCTTCGGCTGCCAGCGGGCACGAACGGCCGTCTCGATCCGGTCGGCGATGGGCTTGGGCGGGTGTTTGCGCTCGCCGGTACGGTAGCGCTCCACCGATCGCTGACTGACCCCGATCTCCGCCGCGACAGCCTTGGTGGTCTTCAGCTGCCCCAGCAGGAAGTTGATACGGGCTTTGAGGCCCTTGGGCGGCTGGCGGGTGAACGCCTCCTGGTCGGCCCGCTCGATAGCGTCCTCGATCTCCCCCACCGGTCAACTCCCGTCCGTGAATGGGCTGTGGCCGTAACGCTGGGGGATCAGGCGGGCGGCTGCAGCCGGGGCGAGGTCCACGACCAGGCGCTCGCCCACGCCGGAGGCCGTGGTGGCGTCGGGTGAGAGGTAGCCGAGGCTGCGCAGCTCGCCGACCGCTTTACGGAAGGCGTCGCGGCCTTCAGCGGCCAGGCGCTCGTCGCGGGTGAGGGAGACCAGTTCACTGATCGTGGGCTCCTGGCCGGGGGTGTAGCCGACGGCGAGTTCGGCCAGGACACCGCGGGCGCGCCAGGTCAGGCGCATGTCCCGCATCGCCCGCGCGAACAGCACCGGGTCATGGGCGGGCGGGGCAGCGGGAACGGGCCACTGCGGGGTCAGGGCGTCGGGGGTGTTCATCGGTTACGACTCCTTCGGTACGGTTCAGCGTCCGCGCTGGCCTCAAGCTGGGCGGCGCCAGGTCGGGTGGTCGCGGCCTTATTCGCCTTCGTCGAAGACGGCATCGCCGCCCTTGATGTGCCGGGCCGGGTTGAGGCCCTGCTCCATCAGGTCGACCGCCCACAGCATCGACTGAACGCCCTCTAGCTTCGCCAGGCCCGGCGTGGGCCCGAGGCGGAAGCCGCCGGGCTGGGGCTTGCCGGAGGCCGCGTACGGGAGGAAGGCGAGCGGGCTGTCGCCGGGGCTCGGGTAGACGACGCAGTCGGAGAGTACGGCGAGCGGGTACAGGCCCGTCATCTTGGCCATGTTGCCCAGCTTGCGGTGCATGTTGACCCGGGCCTTGGAGATGACGGCGGCGCGGATGTCGGGGCGCCAGGTCGGGCGTTCCAGGGCCGGCCACCGGTCCCCGTCCTTGTAGTTCTTGCCCTGGGGGCGCTCGCGGAGCTTGCCGACGCCGCCCTTGACCGTGGCCTTGATGGCGGACAGGACGGCGGTCAGGGCCGGGTCGACTTGCTTGTGCCGCTCCATCGCGGCGAGGAACTCCGTGTCGGTGAGGTCCTTGGTGACGCCGAGGTCGGCGAGGGTGTCGACGTAGGCGGTCTTGAGGCGGTCGTGCCACGGGTCCAGGTAGGCGCCGGTCTCGCGGCGCAGGTACGCCTCGATCGGGTGGACGTTGTAGCCGAGCTCCTGGACGTAGGCGACGGTGTGCGTCTGATACCAGGCCGGGCCGGTGGGGCGGGTGCCGTCCGGGGTGAACGGCGAGGGCAGGCGCGGGTCCAGCTCGATGTGGGACAGGTCGACCAGCCAGCTGCCAGGGATCTTCGGGTTGAACTTCGGGGCGTGGAAGTGGTCGGGGGCGGAAAGGCCGACGGCCAGGCGGGCTGCGGCGGCGAGGAACGCGGTGTTGAGGTCCAGGCCGACCGCGAAGGGCAGCGTGCACTCCTCGTCGGTGAGCAGGTTCACCGGCCGCACCCACTGGTAGGCCTCTTCGTTGAGGAAGCCGCCGGTCCAGCCGGAGTTCACGACGACGGGGTGCTCCGGGGTGGCCTCTGGCGGCGCCGGGTCCGTCGGTTCCGTCCCCAGCGAGCCCGGGTTGTGGCCCGAGACCCAGTTCCCGGTCGCTTCGTCCCGCACGGCGCGCGTAGGCGGGCGCAGCGCCGTCATCAGCTCCAGCCCGGAGACGGCGGTGGAGCCGCGCGGGGTGATAACGCGCTGGGCGTAGACGCCGAGGACGCGGGCAATGTCGGCCGGCTCCATCTCGGCCACGCCGGGCCAGGACCGCTCATCGAGGGCGTCCCACGACAGGATCGCCAGCTGCACGCACTGCCGCTCGCGGCCCTGCGCCTTGCGGTAGATACGCGCCCACGGGCCGAACCCGCGCTGGGTGAGCTGCCACTTCGCCTTCGCGACCTGCTTGACGACCGAATGGTCCTCCGGGAGGCGCAGGGAGCGGCGCTGCTCGTGGCCCTGAAGGCGCTCCGGCAGTCCGAGCTTCACCGCGGCCGAGGCGGTGAGCACAATCAGCGGGTCGCTGTCCTTGCCGTGGCGGTTGAGCTTCGCGGCACCGAGGCCGGACTCCTTGATGGTCCACTCCACCAGCTCCGGCACCGTCGTAGCAGGGCAGTCCAGCACGATCCCATCGACGCCGTACGCGGACCCGTCGCCGTCCAGGACGGCGAGGGGACCGTGCGGGAATCGCAGGTCGGTCGCGGACTTCACGGCTTTCTTCAACGCCGGGCGGCGCGACGTCGCGGCCGGACGCACGGGACGCTCGGGCGCGGCCTGGACGGCCGAGGCCTCCACGGGCGCGGTGGTCTCCGTTTCGGTGGCCTCGGGTGCGACCGGGCCGGTGAACGTCTCCGGTACCTCCGGCTGCGGCACAGCCACCGGGGCCGGGGCGGGCGCGGTGGCGGGAGTGCCGTGGGCAGGGTACTTCGCCGCCCAGCCGTTCAGCAGCCGCTGGTACGCCGAAAGGCGCGGCTCCTTCGGCTCGCTCCTGCCGTTCTCATAGTTCTTCACCGTCTGCGTCGACGTCTTCAACGCGACCGCGAGGCGGGCCTGGGTGATGCCGGCAGCCTCCCGCAGCCGGGCGCGCTCCGCCGGGGGCGGGAGCTGCGGCTCCTCCTCCAGCAAGGCGTCGATATTCGCGAACAACTCTTCCTCGGTCGCCATACGGCTCCACCTCCGCCCCGAAGACTAGCAGAATACCCCCAATATTTAACTCATTTTTTAACCCATCCTTGGGATGAAACCGAGCGGGAGAGATGCTCACAGCGCGCACCGTGTCCAGCGGAAATGAGTGAAGTCCGACCCCGGGGACGGCGATGGATAGTGTGCCCTGAAGTGGTTATCGCGCCTGGGAGTGCAGTCGTGTGGTCCACCGACCTGCGCCGCGTCTTCCGCGAGGTGGAAGGCAAGCCGGTCTTCGGCATGCTGGTCGCCGCCGACAACAAGCGCTCCGAGGAACGTGAGGAGCGCCTGACCCAGGCCACCGCCAGCATCCCCAGCGCGATCCTGTGGTTCCTGGTCATCACCGTCATGGCCCTCGGCATCTGCCTGCCCCGGCGCAACAACCGCGGACAGATCATCACCCTGGTAGTGATCACCGCGCTGCTCACCACAACCCTGTGCAACATCCGCGACGTCGACCGCCCCTTCGGCGGCATCATCAACGTCGAACCGGGCGCCATCACCGAAGTCGAACGCCAGGCCACCCGCGACTTCCTCACCCACTACACCGCTGCCGACCTGCCCTGCGACGACCAGGGCAGCCGTCGAGCCGCCTGAGCTCCCGCACCACCAGCCCGGCCCTGCATCACCGTGGCCGGAAAAAGGCCCCGGGGGGGACTGTAAAACGTTCGGTGTAACTCCCGATCATGGAAGATGCATCGATGACCAGCAGCAACGTGACCGAGATCGAGTCCGACGAGCCGTCTGA
>NZ_JBVJPY010000039.1:0-17063 GCF_055609145.1 Streptomyces sp. NPDC036822 | reverse complement strand
GAGTTGCCTCCGGGTCACGACCACAGTCCTACCGGATCCCACTCCGCGCAGAGTGAAGAACTCAGAAGCTGATCACGACATCACACAGTCCCTAGGTGTATCGACCCCGCAGCGTTGTTGACGCGGCTGATCGGGGGCTTGCCTTCGAGTGCATGCCCGCAGGGTCCCGTCGGGTCGTGCCGTCGAAGCAGGCCACGGCGTAGTCCGGTCGTCGCGTGGCCGCCTACGCGGCCGGCGCGCCGCTCTGTGCCGCCTTGCGCTGGCGGGCGGTCAGCCGCGAGCCGGACTCGCGGCGGGCGGCGCGGCGCAGGAGCGGCACCGCGAGGAGGAACCCGAGGACCGCCCAGGCCGTGAGGACCAGAGCGACCATGGGCAGTTCCCAGGAGCCGGCCGCCTCGGCGGTCCGTGCCGAGTCCGGGAGCAGTGCCGCACGCAGGCCCTGCGCCATCCACTTGAGCGGAAAGACCGCGGCTACCTGCTGCACCGGCACGGGCAGTGCGGTGATCGGGAACACCGTCCCCGAGGTGAGAAGCAGCCCCATCGTAGGCAACATGATCAACGCCAGGGCCTCGCGGGGGTTGGGCAGTACGGCGCCTATGGCCGCGCCGAGCGGTATGACGGCGAGCAGCCCGAGTGCGGTGACCCACAGCAGGGTCAGCCAGCCGCGCGGCCCGTGCGGCAGTGGCCCGTCCGCCAGCAGCGCCCCGGCGGCCAGGAGCAGCGCCAGGGTGCCGACAGCCAGGGTGACCACCAGCAGGCACTTGGCGACGAGGTAGGCGGGTATCCCGCCGGGCGTGGCGCGCAACCGCAGCAGGGTGCCCTCCTCCCGCTCGGTCACGAGGATCTGCGGGAGGTTGATCAGCCCGACCTGGAACAGGAGGTAGGCGGCGAAGCCCGCCAGTACCAGGTGCGTCATCGGGGTCTGGGTCCCGGGCACGTCGTCGCTGATGTAGGCGGCGACGAGCAACGCGACGACCACGTTGGTCAGATGGCCGGACATCTCCTTGCCGTTGCGCAGGAGGTGCCGCAGCTCGATTCCGCCGCGCTGGAGCCCGGGACGCCAGCTGTTCGTCCTGTTCGTCATACGTGTCCCCCTCATGCTGCCGGTGCCTCCGCGTCCGCGTGTCTGTCCGTGCCGTCGGCCCCGTCCGTGCGCTCGGCCTCCCGGTGCACCATGTGCAGGTAGGTGTCCTCCAGCGTCGGGCGGCGGACCTCCAGGTCGGCGATCGGACCGTCCGCCTGCCGGTGGAGTTCCCAGACCAGTCGTGAGGGGTCCTCTGTGCGTTCGCGGCGAGGTGTCCCGTCGTCGGCCGTCCAGCGGACCTCGGCCTGGGCGGCGGCTCGCCGGGCCAGTTCCGTGGGTGTGCCACAGGCCCGGATCCGGCCGCCGACCAGCATGGCGATCCGGTCGGCGAGCCGCTCGGCCTCCGCCAGGTCGTGGGTGGTGAGCAGGACGGTGACGCCCTCGTCGCGGGCCAACCGCTCGACCAGGACGTGGAACTCGTGCCGCGCCTGAGGGTCGAAGCCGGTGGTCGGCTCGTCGAGGAAGAGAAGTTCGGGACGGCCGACGATGCCGAGCGCGACATCGAGGCGCCGTCGCTGGCCTCCGGAGAGCCGGTCCACCTGCCGGCTGCCGTGGTCGGTGAGGCCGACCAGGGCCAGCAGTTCGGCCGGGTCTCGCGGGTCGGGGTAGTAGGTCGCGAAGTGGGTCAGCAGCTCGGCGACCCGCCAGCGGCGGTGGTCGCGCCAGGACTGCAGGACCAGGCCGATCCGGGCCCGCCACGCGTCGCCGCCCCGCTCGGGGTCCGTGCCGAGGACGCTCACCTCCCCTTCCGATCGCTGCCGGAAGCCTTCCAGGATCTCGACGGTGGTGGTCTTCCCGGCGCCGTTGGGCCCGAGCAGCGCGAAGGCCTCGCCGCGGTGGATGTCCAGATCGACTCCGCGCAGGACGTCGACATCGCCGTAGGCCATGGCCAGATCGCGTACATGGATCACGGGCTGGACGTCGGTGCGCCCGGACGTCGTCATCGGCCCGCCTCCGCGTGGGGCTGCTGTCGTGCCGCCCCGGTCGCGGGTCTGGCGCTGTCCACGATGGCCTGGAGCGCCGCCACATGCCCCTCGAAGGCGGTGCGGCCGCGGTCCGTCAGCCGCACCTTCGTACGGCGGTTGCGGCCGCCGCCCTCCTTCCGGACCTCCAGGTATCCCGCCCCCTCGAGGGTGTGCAGCTGCTTGGAGAGCGCGGAGTCGCTGAGCGAGAGGCTGTCGCGGACGAACGCGAAGTCCGCCCACTCGGTGGCGGCGAGCAGCGCGACGACCGACAGTCGGGTGGCGGGGTGGATCAGCTCGTCGAAGCCGGCGGGGGTGCTCATCGGCCCGCCTCCTCGTCGGCCGCCGGTGCGCCGACGCTCCGCACCGAGTCGGCCGCCCAGCGGTTGGCGGGACCGAGGGAGAGCAGGTACACCGCCACTGCGGCCGTGGCCTGGAGGGGACCGGCGTAGATCGGCTCCAGTGGCTCGGTCAGGTGGTCCGCCAGCACGATCGTCCCGCCGACCAGCACCGCTACCGCACCGAACGCGGCCCACATACGCCCGGGGCAGCGGGTGTGGTGCAGTTGCATCCGCCTCCTTCGGCTGCTCATCACCATCAGCACGCTCAACAGGCCGACGTAGGCGGCCATGCACAGTCCGACGCCCCAAGGGGGCAGATCCATGCCGACCCCCGCAAGGAACACCCACATGAGCGCGGCCGTGCCGTAGGTCATGCCGCGCCCGCCAGACGCGGAGCGCTCGAACTCGTCGTACACCCGCTCCTGCGGCACTCGGATGCGCTGGAGATCCCTCCACGCCTGTTCGGCATCCACCGGCATGCTCACGGCCATCACCTCTCGCCCCCGATTACTTTCCTACAGGGAAAGTAACTCTTGGCTTTCCTTGTAGGCAAGTCGGAGCCCTGGGTTCTACGGGACTCGCCCCCGCATCCGGCACACCTCGAGCAGTCGACCTCGCTGAGCGCTGGAGCTCCCCGACAAGGCGGCCTTCGCCACGTCTGCTTTGCGCGGCCGCCAGAGCCTCGGATGCTGCGGATCAAGGACGACACGCTGCTGCTGAAGTCGATGCGCCGGCCGGACGAGATCCGCGGCCCTCGCCCGGCGAGGGCGAAGCGGCCGACGGCGCGGGGCGGCGGAAACCGGGCAGCGGAACTCGGCCGGGGGTGAGCGGCAGCGAGCGCCGGGCCCGCGCGGGGCGGTCATGGGGGGCGGGGAAGCAGTTCCGGGTACGGCAAGGGGGCGGGGGTCCGATGCCGGAGCCCCGCCCTTTGCCGGAGGTCGCTACAGGGCGGGGTAGTCGGTGTAGCCGCGGTGGTCGCCGCCGAAGAAGGTGGCGGGGTCCGGGGTGTTGAACGGGCCGCCGGCCTTCAGCCGGGCGGGCAGATCGGGGTTGGCGAGGAACAGCGCCCCGTACGCGATGAGGTCGGCGGTGCCGTCCTCGACGAGGGTCAGGGCGTCGGCGCCGGTCGGCCCTTCGGTGGCCGGGTTGAGGATGAAGGTGCCGGAGAACGCCTTGCGCAGGGCGAGGGTGAGCTCGCGGATCTCGGGCGCGGCCTCCGTGACGTGCAGGTACGCGATGCCGACCGGGTCGATCGCGGCGACGAGGGCGGGGTAGAGCTCCTCGGTGTCGGTCTCGGCGATGTCGTTGTAGGTGTTGGCCGGGGAGATGCGCAGGCCGGTGCGCTCGGGGCCGATCTCGTCGGCGACGGCCTTGACGACCTCGACGGCGAAGCGGATGCGGTTCTCGACGGAGCCGCCCCAGCGGTCGGTGCGGTGGTTGGAGCCGGAGGCGAGGAACTGCTGCACGAGGTAGCCGTTGGCGCCGTGGATCTCGACTCCGTCGAAGCCGGCCTCGACGGCGTTGCGGGCGGCGGCGGCGAAGCCGGCGATCGCCTCCGGCACCTCGTCGGCGGTGAGCTCGCGCGGGGCGACGAAGTCGATGAGTCCGGTGCCTGCGAAGAGCCGGCCCGCCGGGGCGATGGCGGAGGGCGCGACAGGGTGGAGCCCGTCGGGGAGGACCACGGGGTGGCTGATCCGGCCGGCGTGCATCAGCTGGGCGAAGATCTTTCCGCCGCGCTCGTGCACGGCGTCGGTGACCTCGCGCCAGGCGGCGATCTGCTCCCGGCTGTGCAGGCCGGGGGTGAAGGGGTAGCCCTGGCCCTGGGGGACCGGCTGGACGCCCTCGGTGATGATCAGCCCCGCGGAGGCGCGCTGGGCGTAGTACTCGGTGACGAGCGCGGTGGGGGTTCGACTCTCGGCCTCGGCGCGGCTGCGGGTCATGGGCGCCATGGCGATGCGGTTGGCGAGCCGGGTCCCTGCGAGGTCGATCGGATCGAAGGCGGTGGTCATGGCTGTCCCCTTCACGATTTACATGGTCGGCCAAGTATCTGGCCCGGATGTCACTGTAACCCATTCATTGGTCGGCCAAGGTAATCTGTGGGTAGAGCCTTCCCGAGGAGCACCGATGCCAGGAACCGACCCCGTCTGTACGGAGACGACGCCGTCCGCAGCCCGTGGCGGACCCGTCAGCATCGCGCTGGCCCGGGTGGCCCGGATGCACCGGATCGCCGCCGGCCGACGCCTGAAGGAGCTCGACCTCTACCCGGGCCAGGAGATGATGATGATGCGGCTCTGGGACTGCGGCCCCGTCCGCCAGTCCGAGCTGATCCAGTCCCTGGGCCTCGACGCCTCGACGGTGACCAAGATGCTCCAGCGCCTGGAGCAGTGCGGCCACGTCCGCCGCGGTCCTGACCCGGCCGACCGGCGCGCGGTCCTGGTCGAGGCGACGGACGAGGGGCGCTCGCTGCGCACCGGCGTCGAGGGCGTCTGGTCGGACCTGGAGCAGCTCTCCCTCCAAGGGCTCGGCCCCGACGACCGGGCCGAACTGGCGCGGCTCCTCGGCCTCGTGGCGGAGAACCTGCGCGTGGAGGCCGGCGAGGCGGGCGAGTGCCCGCTGCCGCGGGGGAACTGCTGAGGGATCCGGTCCACCGGTGAGCCGCCGACCGCTGCTGACACTCCTCGGCGACGCGGCCGCAACCGGCCGGGACGTCCAGGGCCCAGTCCAGGCACGCCGCCATGTCGTCTAGGTGGAAGGAGCCCAGGTTGCCCGTGCGGGCTAGAGCGGGACGCCGGCCTCGCGCAGAACGTCCGCGCGGTCCCCGAGGCCGGGACGGCGCCGACCGTCGAGTCGCCCCTGACAGGCTCGCGGCCCAGGGCCGTCGTCGGTCCGGAGCGGAAGCGGGCCGCGGGCCCCTCACGCGCGGTGCGGGCCGGTTCGCGGACCACGTACGGGCGCCACGGGCGGCGCCCGCTCCCCCGCGTTCAAGGCTCTCCGCCTGAGGTCGGTGCCTCTAGGGTCCGGCGGTGAAACGTGAACGCGCACCCCTCCCCCACGGCGGCGGCCCCTCCATGGATGAGGGTGCGTGCGCGTGGGTCATGATGTGGTCGCGGCTGTACGGGCCTCGTGGCGCCGTGCGCCGGTGACGATAAGTGAGACGTTCTGTCCACCGAAGCCGAAGGAGTTGCTGAGCACGGCCTCCTGGGGGACGTCTCGTCGCTCCGCGACGACGTCGAGATCGATGTCGGGGTCGATGCCGGCTGTGGTGAGGTTGCGGGTCGGCGGGATGACGCCGTGCTTCACGCTGAGGATGGCGATGAGCGCTTCGATCGCGCCCGCCGCGCCGAAGAGGTGGCCGAGCGCCGCCTTGGGTGCTGTCACGGTGGTGCGGCCGAAGACCTCCGCGATCGCGTGTGCCTCGGCGACGTCGCCGACCGGAGTGCCGGTGGCGTGGGCGTTGATGTGGCTGATCTGCTCGGGAGCCAAGCCGGCTTGCGCGAGAGCCTTGCGCATGGCCGAGATCTGACCGGAGCCGTCGGGGGCGGGCGCCGTGATGTGGTGAGCGTCAGCGGCGATGCCGGCGCCGGCGAGCACAGCATGGACGTGCGCACGTCGAGCCTTGGCGTGCTCGGCGCTTTCGAGCACCACCACGGCGGCGCCTTCACTGAGGACGAATCCGCTGCGGTCCGCGGCGAACGGCCGGGACGCTGAAGCGGGTTCGGTGGTGTGCCGTGACAGTGCCTGCGCCTGGGCGAAGCCGGCGACGGTGATGGGGGTGATCGCGGCCTCGGTCCCGCCCGCGATGACCACGTCCGCCTCGCCGGCACGGATGAGCCTGGCCCCCAGGGCGATCGCCTCGGCACCGGAGGAGCACGCCGAGACGGGCGTGTAGACACCCGCCCGTGCGCCGTACTCGATGCTGATCAGCGCCGCCGCCGCATTGGGCATGAGCATCGGGACCGTGCGGGGCGAGACGCGCCGAGTCCCGGCCGCCTCCAGGACGTCGTCCTGCTGCAGCAGTGTGCCTACGCCGCCGATGCCCGTGCCGATCGCCGACGCGAGCCGGTCCGGGTCCACCTCCGGGGCGCCGGCATCGGCCCAGGCTTCGGCCGCCGCCGCGAAGGCCGCCTGCTGCGAGCGGTCGAGCCGCCTGGCCTGCACGGGCAGGAGCAGGCCGGCAGGGTCGATCGCCATCGTCCCGGCGACGGTGTCGGGAAGGCCGGCGTCCCGTCCGCTCAGGACGCCACCGCGGATGCCGGACTCTCCGGCCAGCAAGGCGTCCCAGGTGGACGTCACGTCTCCGCCCAGGGGGGTGATCGCGCCGAGCCCGGTCACGACGACTTCAGTCCGTTGCATGCGCTTCGACCTCTCTTGTATGTCATACAAGTCAACGGGTCTTGTTGTATCACATACAATTCGAGGGTGGACAAGAAGCGAGCCGAAGCCCAAGCAACCCCGACTCCGGCGCCGAACCGTGGCCACGCAACGAGGCGCCGGCTGATCGAGGTCACTGCCCGGCTCTGCAAGGAGCGGCCCGGAGCCGAGGTGAGTGTCGCGGAGATCGCGAACGCGGCCGGCCTCTTTCCCAATCAGGTCACCTATCACTTCGGCTCGAAGGACTCGCTGCTCGTTCACGCCGCCTTTCTCGGCTTGCTGCACGACACGCGCCGGATCGAGCGCATCGGTCGTCAGGCCCCGGACGCGGCGGCGTTTCGGCGCAACATCGCCCGCGCCGTACTGGCCATGCCCTCGCTCCCCTCGGTCGCGCGAGCACTGGCAACCGGGATCTCCAAGCCCGAACTCGCCCCCGTGGTCGACCAGCATCTCCAGTTGCTCTTTCGACAGTCCGAGCGCTTCGTGGGCCGGCTCCTCGACAGTCGCGGCTGGAGGGCCCGTCGATCACTCGACGTAGAGGCCAGGACGTTCTGGAGCACCGCGCTCGGCGCGGTGCTCCTCGTCCGCGCCGGGGCGCAGGGCACCAACGACGATCTCGACCTCGCTGGAGCATTGACCATCCACGACGAAGCCGAACCCGAACCCGCCTAGAGCGGGCGGGCGGTGGGTCGGCGGAGGCTGATCGATGGAATGCCCCGCACTGCGCGCACGTCGGCCTCGGTGCCCCTGCCGGCGTGGTCCCTCAGTGTGCGCAGGATTTCCGCCCCGTCCTCGTCGAAAATCGGCGCCAGCAGACGCTGCCGCAGATGCCATGACGGACGACCGTTGTGCACCTCGCCCCCGTCTGCCCAGTCGTCCGTGATGACGGTGAGAGTGGCAAGCCAGTCCACCACCGTCGCCACCGCGTACACGAGGCGCATGTGACCGGCGCTCTGGTACTCCCACGGTGTGACCCGCCGGTAGAAATGGATCATCATCGCCGCGTGCGAAGTGATGCTGCCACGAAAGGTCCCACGTGGCCCGCCCCAGATGTTCTGTCCACATCTGGTTGTAGTTCCTGGCCAAGGGCGAGTCGTTATAGCCGAACAGCGGTATCGCGGCCAGTTCGTCGCACACTTCCCGGTAGGGTCCGTCGATCTCCTTGCGCAGTGCCGCCAGGTTCATCCCTCCGTAGAGGGTGAACCGCTTCGCCGTCCGATTCTCCGTCGGCCATGACAACTGACGGATGTCGCTCCCGTCGGGCCGCTTCGAAAAGGTGTCCGCGAAATTGGCCGTGCGTCGGTTCCCGGCGTCGTAACAACCCATGAACTGGGGTCCGTCAAGGCCGAAAAGGTCGTACCCGCACTGGATCTCCAGGACATCAAGGCCGACGTCCTGCTGGTCTCCGGCTGCCAGGACAACCAGACCTCCAGCGACGGCGCGGGCCCACACGGCCTGTTCACCGAGACCATGCTCAAGACGTGGAAGAACGGCGCCTTCCAGGGCAGCTACTCCACACTCCACCGGCAGGTCACCGAAGCCATGCCCTTCTACCAGTCCCCCAACCTGTTCCAGACAGGCACGTCCACTCCTTCCTTCCTCGCCCAGACACCCTTCGCCATCTCCTGAACCACCCCTCCTTTCGGTCGGGCACGTTGCGCCCGTCGCCCGGACCCGTCGGACACGCTCTGGCAGCGAGATGCGCTGGTGGCGCTCGGCGTCGACGCCGTCTGCTTCAGGACCATTCCGTGGCAGTCGCACCAGCCCGGGAGAAGCGCCAGACCCGGCCGGCGAGGCGGCCACCGGCCCCTGCCCTGCCCTGCCCTGCCCTTCCTTGCCGCCGAGGCGGGTGCAACTGCCGGCCGGAACGGTCTTCAGGCTTGGGCGGCGGCGTCGGTGTCGGGGTACAGGGCGAAGACCTGGTCGAGGCCCACGACGCGCAAGATGCGCAGTGTGTTGGCGGGAACTGCGGCGAGGGCGACGTCGGCATGGGCGGCGTGGGCGTGGTTGCGGGCGGCGATGAAGGCGCTGATGCCGCTTGAGTCGCAGAAATCCATCCCTGCCAGGTTGAGGATGAGGCGTTGGCCTGGCTCGAGGGTGAGGGTGGCGACGAGCTCGCGCAGCTCGGTGTCGGTGGCGTAGTCGAGCGTGCCGGCGATGTGCAGTACGGGACCGGTGGGGGTGGTCTGGATGGTGATCTGCAGCGGGTTCATCGTGTGTTCTTCGTCGAAGGGCCTTCGGTGGGGACGCCGAGGGCGAGCAGGGCGGTGTCGTCGTCGAGGCCGTCACCGAAGCCGTCGAGCAGCGCGGTGAGGGCTTGGATGAGGGCGTGTGGCGGTCTGCCGGCGTGGTGGGCGGTGAAGGTGCGCAGGGCTTGATCCCCGTACAAGGCGGTGCGGTCTTCGCCGGTACGGGCTTCGGTGAGGCCGTCGGTGTAGAGCAGGAGGGTGTCGCCGGGTGTGAGGACGGTGGTGGCGGCGGTGAAGGGTGCGTCGGGCAGGACGCCGACGAGGAGGCCGCCCGGGGTGGGCAGGAAGTCGGCTCCGCCGTCGGCGCGTGAGACCAGGGCGGGCGGGTGGCCGCCTGAGGCGAGGCTGACGGCGACATGCCCTGTGGTGGGGTCGGGTTCGAGGATCCCGAATATGGCGGTGCAGTAGCGGGGGTCACCGCCGGTGTAGCGCTCGTGGAGCACCTTGTTGAGGGTGGTCAGAGCGGCTACGGGGTCGGGATCGTGCAGCGCGGCGGCGCGCAGGGTGTAGCGGGTCAGGGAGGTGACCGCGGCAGCCCGAGGGCCCTTGCCGCAGACATCTCCCAGGAAGAACGCCCAGCGTTTGCCGTCGACGGCGAAGACGTCGTAGAAGTCGCCGCCCAGCCGGTCGGCAGAAGCGATGTGGTAGTACGCGGCGGCTTCTACTCCCGGCACCGTCGGCAGGGTGTCCGGGTAGAGCGACTTCTGCAGCACGGCGAGCGCGTCCTGGAGCCGTGCCCGCTCCTCCTCGGCCCGCCGGCGCGCTGCCTCGGCCTCCCGGCGGCGTCGTAGCAGCTCCTCCTCGTAGGCGCGGCGGTCCCGGGCGTCGAAGACGGTGGTCCGGATCATCAGCGGCTCACCGGTGCTGCCGTACTTGACCACGGAGGAGAGCAGCACCGGGAGCCTTCCGGCGTCGGCCTGCTTCATCTCCAAGGCGATGCCGTGGACGGCACCTTGCATGCGAAGCAGCGGTGCGAAGTGCGTCTCGTGGTACAGCTTCCCGCCGACGGTCAGCACGTCGGTGAACCGCATCCTGCCTACCACCGCCTCGCGCTCCAGACCCAGCCAGTCCAGCAACGTGGCGTTGATCTTCGCGATAGAGCCGTCCATCAGCGTGGAAAGATAGCCGCACGGCGCGCTGTCGTACAGGTCCTCGGCGCTGTCCTCCAGCAGGGCAGCGAAGGCAGCTTTCGACGTCTCCCCTTCGTGCGGGTCGGGCAGCTGCCCGGTGCGGCACATCAACGCAGGCCGGAGAGGAACGTGACCAGGGCCTGGTTGGTGGCCTCAGGCGCGGACATGTGCGGGCAGTGGCCGGTCGCCTCAAGAGTGATCAGCTGGGAGCCGGGGATCGCCTGGTGGACGAAGGCGCCGACCTCCCGTGGGGCGATGACATCCTGGGTGCAGTCCAGAATCAGGGTCGGCACCCGTACCTTCTTCAGGTCGTCCCTTGCGTCCGACAGGAACGTGGTCCGGGCGAAGACCCGCGCGATGTCCGGGTCGGTGGCGCAGAAGCTGTTGGTCAGCTCTTGCCCCAGCTCGGGGCGGTCCTCGTTCCCCATGATCACCGGTGCCATCGCCGCCGACCAGCCCAGGTAGTTGGCCTCCAAGGACTCCAAGAGCTCATGGATGTCCTCAGCGCTGAAGCCGCCGCGGTACCCCTCGTCGTCGATGTACCGCGGGGACGGGGCAACCATCACCAGCGCCCCGATACGCTCCGGGGCCGCGTCGGCCGCCAGCACCCCGATCATCGCGCTGACCGAGTGCCCCACGAACACCGCGTCCTTCACATCCAGTGCTGCGCACACCTCGACCACATCCTGGGCGTACCCGTCGAGCGAGGCGTAACGGTCCTCCGAGAACGCGGAGAGATCCGAGCGGCCCGAACCCACATAGTCGAACAGCACCACCCGGTGGTCTGCCGACAAAGCAGGCACCGTCAGCCGCCACATGTTCTGATCACAACCGAACCCGTGAGCGAGCACCACCGTCGGCCCTTGCGGATTGCCGGTGACGGTGACGTTGTTCCTGCGCTCGATATCCATGTCCAGCAGTATGGCAAGCCCCGCCCACCACTCCGACACCGCCGGAAATCACTTCACACCCTGCCACAGACCTCCACGAACAGGATCATCTTGCCGTTACCAGCCTTAGGTGAGGAGGAAGGCGTCCGGCTGTGCTTCAGGCCGCCCTCCGAGGCGATGGGCGAGGTGACGAGTTTACTGTCGCCCGGCCGTCACCGGAATCACGGCCGGCTCACCGTCCCTTGTCCCTCTTGCCCTTCTCCTTCGCGGACGCTTCCCTTGCTTTCGCCGACCCGGGTGCCTTCGCCGGGCGTTCCTTTCCCGCTTGCGAGGCGTACGCGCCGTCCGGCCGTGGATCGGTGGTACGCGCCGGTGGTGTCGCGACGGGCGGTTGTGAGGTGGCCGACGGTGAGGTCTCGGCGGGCGGTGCCTGCCGGGGGCCAGCCGGGTCGGTGTCCTTGGACATGGACGGACGTTCACGCTCGTCGGCGGTGGCGGGGGTCGGTGTCCCTGCCGGGAGGCCTCCGATCATCAGCGCGCACGCACCTGCGACACAGGCCGCCGCGAGACCGTACAACGGCGCCCGCCGACGGCTGGTCGACCTGCCCTGTGTCCGTCCGGGGGGCCGCGCGGCCGCTGAGCGGAAACCGGCGGCCGCAAGGGGCGGGCGTGGCGAAGGATGCGTCGAGCTGTCGTTGGGCGCCGCTGTCCTTACGGGTCGGCACGGGGCGTGCGCGAGGTCCCGCAGGCGCAGGTGCACGGCGGCGGCGTCGGGGCGTGCCTGGGGGTTCTGGTCGGTCATCGACTTCAGCAGGCGGGCGAGGTCAACCGGCAGATCGTCGGGTATGCGGGGCGGGCGCAGGAGGTGCGCGGTGCCGATCTCCACGGGTGTGCCCTGGTACTCGCGGTGTCCGGTGAGTGCTTCCAGGAGGGTCACTCCCAGGGCGTAGATGTCGCCGGCCGTGCTCGCGCCGTGGCCGAGGAACTGCTCGGGAGCCATGTAGGCGAGGGTGCCGACCAGGGTGTCGGGTGCGCTGTGGGTGTGCTCGTGCACGGTCCTGGACAGTCCGAAGTCGGCCAGGTGCGGGAGGCCTTTCTCGCTGAGCAGGACGTTGGAGGGTTTCACGTCGTGGTGGATGATGCCGTGGGCGTGGACGTGGTCGAGGGCTGAGGTGATGTCGGCGCCCAGCCGTATGACCTGGACAGTAGGCAGGGGGCCCGCGTCCAGCCGGGTGCGCAAAGTGGTGCCGCGGATCAACTCCGTCACCATGTAGGCGCCCTGTCCGTGGCGGCCGGCGTCATGGACGGTGACGAGAGCGGGGTGGGAGAGCCGGGCCAGCAGGCGGGCTTCGTCGCAGAAGCGGTCGGCGGTGAGCGTGCCTGTGCCCTCACGGAAGACTTTGACGGCCACTTCACGGCCCAGTACCTGATCCAGGGCTCGGAAGACGTCGGCTGTGCCACCGCTTCCTAGAGGGCTCTGCAGACGGTAGCGGCCGCCCAGGAGGGCATGGCGCTCGAGCGGTACTCCGTTCGCCGGAACGGGCGAGACCGACATACGACGTCCTCCTCCACTCACGGACACTGCCGCGCCTACCCCGCCCGGGACGCGCTACGCACCAATCGGCACCAAGTTTCGCGCTGTCAGATTCCCCGACGGGAACGCGCCCAGGGGCGTGGCTGTGGCGGGGGCTGGGGAGGCCGCGGTGGGCGTTTGTCCGAGCGCGATACGGCCAGTCGGGGCCGCTGCAGCCGGGACGGGTCCGGGCGTGGGTGACCCCGACAGCCCTGACCCGCATGGCGGCCCGTCGGAGTCGCCGGCGGGCCGCTTGTCTGCAACCAACGTAGCCCGGCACGGTTGGCGGCGAAGGTAACGCTGTGAGAGGCGGGGAAGGTTCAGCGGCGCCACCAGATCACGGCGACACACACCCCGGCTCCCAGCACCGCGCCGATGAGCACCTGAGCGAGTGTGTGGGCGCGCAGGTGCAAGCGAGACCAGCCGATAGCTGCCACGAGAACGTACATCACCGTCCATGCCGGCCCTAGTTCCAGGGCCAGGAGAGTGACGCTGGCGGCTGCCGCTGGTGTGCAGGGAGACGTTGCCGGCCCAGGTGGATGCGAGGAGGATCGCGGCCAGCAGCGGGGCGATGCTTCCGACCGCCAGTAGCGGTGCCGGGGCTCCCAGGTGGCCGCAGACCAGCCATACGCCTGCTGCGGCGACGACGCTCACAGCCAGCAGCAGCAGGCGTGGTGCGCGTTCGCGAGGGACGTGGGCGGGCCACCATCCCATGCGTGTGCCGGCCATGGCCACGGCCGCACACAGCAGCGCCCAGGAACCGCTGCCGCCTAGTCCCCACAGGAGGCCGTCGTGCTGGGGCCAGGTGCTGTGCCAGCTGATGACGCTGCCGGCGACCACCGGCGTGGTGGGGGGAGAGAAGTACAGACTCAGCTGCCATGCCAGTCTCGTTCGGTCGGTTTCCACGGTGATCATCGCCACGACAGGTGAACGAGTCAGCGCCTCGGAGGTTCACGCGCGAAGTCCCGAATCTGGCGGGTCCTGCGGGCTCTTAGTGGTTCAGCTGTAGCGAGGCCGGCTCCCCCGCCGGTCTGCCCGCCTATGCCGATCGGCGACAGGAGCGCAATGGGCGTGTCCGTGCAGCGCCCTCTCGCGTTGGCCTGGGCGGACAGTACGTGCGCCTGGGCAGCGAGGGGATACAGCGAAATGGCAGCGGACAAGCGGCTGCAGATGGGGGCCGTGTGCAAGGCCTACGGCCGACGAGCCGTGTTGCGCGGCGCGGATTTCACCGTGTCGGCCGGCATGCTGGCGGGAGTGGTGGGCGAGAACGGTTCGGGCAAGAGCACGTTGCTGCGTATCGCGGTCGGACAGCTCAGGCCCGACCGCGGCTCCGTGCAGCGTTTCAGCGCCCTGGGGTACTGTCCGCAGCAGGCGGTGGTCAACGACACGCTCACGGTCGCCCAGCATCTGCGGTTGTTCCAGGTCGCCTACCGGCTGCGGCGACTGGATCACGCATGGGAGCTGGTGGACCTTCTCGGATTCGGTGCCGAACGGCGCACCCGGGCAGGGGAACTCAGTGGCGGTACCCGTCAGAAGCTGAACTTGACGCTGGCTTTGATGCACGATCCGCCGCTGGTGGTCCTCGATGAGCCCTACCAGGGCTTCGACTGGGATACGCACCAGCGTTTTTGGCAGCTGGCAGGCCGCTTGCGCGACCGAGGGCGTTCGGTCGTGGTCGTGTCCCACCTGCTGCACGACCTGCAGCACTTCGACACGGTCCACCACCTGCGGGACGGCCGGCTTCACCGGGATGGAGCGCCGCGATGAAGGGTCAGTGGACGGCGTTCACCGTGGCGCTCGGCTTCACGTTGACCGGTCACCTGCGCAACCGCCTGGCCATGGGCATGATCGCGTTCTTCATCCCGACCTGGATCTACCTGGTCCGTGTTACCGCTTTGAACAAGGACATCACCTTCAACAGCAGTGCACTGGGCGTCAACGTGACCGCGTCGATGAACAGCACCATCCAGGTCTCAAGCTCTCTGCACGCCGTTACCGTGATCGCCGGTTTCATGATGTTCATGGCCACCTTCAGCGCCCGGGACGTGGACCTGCGACTGGTCCTGGCCGGCTATCCCCGGCTGCAGTTGCTCGCCGCGAAGGTCGTTGCTCTCATGGCGATCACGGCACTCCTCACCTGCTACACCCTTGGTCTGTTGCGAGTGTCCTGGCCGCTGGCACAACCGGTGGCAGTGGCCGCCGCCCTGGCGGCGGCGATCATGGCCTATGGAGGCCTGGGCATCATGGCCGGCTATGTGCTGCGTAGTGAACTGGAAGGGTTCTTCGTTGTGGTGATGGCCACGCTGATCGATGTCGGTATGCAGAGCCCGGTCTCCAACCCGGCCGGAGACCAGCCGTGGCTGACTGTCCTGCCGCTGTACGGTCCCGCGCAGGCGGCCCTGACCGCCTCCTTCACCGAGACGTCGTCCTTCACATGCGCGGCCCTGGCTCTGCCCTGGTTCGCGGCGACCATCCTGCTGGCTCTGCTCGTCTTCTGCGTACGCACCCGGCATTACCGCCGGCCTCTCACCAGCTCTTCACCAGCCGACGTGCGCGTGCGCGCCTCGGACCTCACGGCGCAGGACATGAGCTGACGAGCGGGGGCCCTGAGCTCAGCGGTGCGCCGTGCTGAACAGGCTGCGCCGGCAGCATCACCCAGTCTCCACGCACGAAGCCCGTGTGCTCTGCTCCGCGGCTGCCGGACAGGCAGCAGCGCTTGGCGGTGAGACCAGCATCCACCGAGGGTGGCCGGAGCATGCAGCCACCGACCCACCGGGCGGCGTGGCCTGCGGACCGTTCCTTGCCAGACGGGCAGTCGTTGCTCACGGCGTGAACGACGCGGAGAACCATGCATACGACGGCGTTGACGTTCCTGGACCGTGGCGGCGCTGGCGGCCGGTACACGATTCGTGGACACCGACGGCGGTGGCCAACCTTTGCGGCCAGTCGGCTGTAGTCACCGGGGCATCCCGCGGCATCGGCGCCGCGGCAGCCGAGCACCTGGCACGTTGCGGGGCCCACGTCATCATCCTGTGCCCCTCCTTCACGCAAGGACGTGCGGCAGCCGATGCGGTACGCCGCCGCGTCGTGGCTGCGCGGGTCGACAACGTCGCCTGCGACCTGGCGCGACTGGACCAGGTCCGCACGGCTGCCGAACAGATCACGCGACTTGCGGAAGGGCGGCTGGACCTGCTGGTCAACAACGCCGGGGTGGCCGCGCTGCCCTACAGGCGGTCCCCGGCGGGCTCCGAGATGCACTTCGCCGTGAACCACCTCGGTCATTTCGCCCTGACCGGACATCTCCTGCCCGCGCTCTTGAGCGTGCCACGGCCGCGGGTGGTCAACGTCTCTTCCGTCCTGCACTGGCTCGGCCGATGCCGCTCGGACCGTCCGCACCTTCCCCGGCACTACCAGGGCTGGATGGCGTACTTCGATTCAAAGCTGGCGAACCTGCTGTTCACCGAAGGCCTCACGGCGTGGGCGCAGGCGCGTGAGCTTCCGCTGCGTGCGATCGCCGCTCATCCCGGCCTGGTCAGCACCACGCTGGGTTCCAGTGCCCTGCGCGCGCAGGGACTGCACGCCCAGGCCCGGCTGCTGGAGTGGATGCAGGCTCGATGGCACTCACCGTCTCAGGCCGCCTGGCCGCTCCTGAGGGCCGCAACCGACCCGCACGTGGTCGGCGGGGAGTTCTTCGGCCCCGGCGGACGCTGGGAATGGTCCGGCCCTCCCGTGCGAGTACGGGCTGCGCGGCGGGCGCGGGACAGCCGAGCCGTCGAGCGCCTGTGGCATCTGTCCCAACGACTGACCGGCCACCCCTTCCCGGCATCAACGCTATGGCCGGCATGCAGAGAGGAACGACCGTGACCAGGCTGCTGGCCAGCGTTCAGCACACCGGCCACCGTCGGCGCTTCCTGCGCCGGGTGGGCACCAGCCGGCTCATGCTCCGATGGGGGCCGCACGTGTTGCCCGGTCTGGACCGGCGCTTTCACCAGTGGACCAACGGCCGCTGGATGCCGAGCCGTCTGCTGGTTCCCGTCCTGATTCTTCACACCACACGCCGTGACGGCTCTGCATCCAGCACCCCCCTCCTGGCCGGCCGGACCAGAACCGGCACCTTCGTCGTCATGGCGACCAACTTCGGCCGACCCCAGCACCCCTCCTGGTCCCATCATCTGTTGCGCGAACCGCACGCCACAGTTGACTGGGAGGGCATTTCCCTGCCCGTGCGGGCGCGCCTACTGTCCCCGGAAGAGCGACAAGCAGCCCGGCAGCACATCCTGGCCTGGATGCCGTGCTTCGACGACTACGCCCGCCGCAGCCGCAGAGAGATCCGCGTCTTTGCCCTCACTCCGGTCATGCCGCCCCCTCGGGTCTGTCAAACGAGCGGTGTAACTCGGGTTGTTGAGAGTTACTGTCGGGCTGCGGAGAGCCGGCCGTCGAAGGTGATGTCGAAGGCGTTCAGG
>NZ_JBVJPY010000038.1:0-17108 GCF_055609145.1 Streptomyces sp. NPDC036822 | reverse complement strand
CCTGAACGCCTTCGACATCACCTTCGACGGCCGGCTCTCCGCAGCCCGACAGTAACTCTCAACAACCCGAGTTACACCGCTCGTTTGACAGACCCCGCGGGCACAGTCTAGGTGCGCTCAGGTCGTTTGTTCGAGACCTACACAGCCTTCTGGCCTGGATCATGCAGGGGGATCTTGTCGAACGTGTTCTTCTTCTGTGCCTGGGCGGGGCGTACGTAGAGCCGCACCGCGGTGGATCCTGAAGCCCAGCGGCCGGCCTCCTCAAGTTCTTGGGCTGTGGCGTTGTTCGCGGCGAGGTCGGTGGCGGCACCTGCCCGCAGGCCGTGGGAGGTGCTCGGGCGTCCGTCGCCCATCAGGCCCGCCTTCGCGAACCAGTGTTTGACCCGCTCGTTGACGACGTGCGGCCGGAGGCGCAGGCCTCGCACGGTTGCTGTCTTGGCCCGCGTTTCCTCCGTTGCGGGGACGCCGTTCTTGAGTAGGTGCCGGAAGACGGGGCCCGTGGTGATGTCGTGGCTGGCCAGGTAGTCCGGCCAGCGGTTCATCCGTCTGATGAGCTGCACGTCGGGACGGTCGCGCAGGGGGATGGGCTGGTCCTCGCCCTTGTGGGTCTTGTCCTCGGCGAGCCAGACGTTCATCCGGTCGACCAGGATGGTGAGGTCCTCGATGTCCAGGTCGACGTCCTCGCGGCTGCGTCCGAGGAACATGTAGCCGAAGGCGAAGAGCGCCGCGTCGCGGATACCGATCGGCCGGCCGTCGGCTTCGGCCTTCGGAGTGTGCCAAGGCACTGCTGGTGCGGCATGCTGCGGTGACGCGGCTTATGAACGTGCTGGACAGGCCGATTACGGACGAGGGCCTGGCACGCGAGCGGCTGGAGCACGAACAGGCCGCGCAGGATGAGCTGGGCGCGGCGGTAGGCGCCGTCGCCGTCGAAGGGCCGGAGGAGGTGGCCGACTGTGCGCTGGCGGCCGCGGACCGGCTCAGGGGTTGGGTGGACGAGATGATCTGGTGGTTCGAGCTGGGCCGACCGCACGATCAGCGGCGCAACATCGTGCAGCTGGAGAGCCGTGCCCTGGAGAAGGTGGACGAGTTCATGAAGGAGTGCCAGACGGCTCTGTATCCGGAGCCGCGGTGGCGACGGCCGCGGCCCATCAAGCGGCTGCACTTGCAGCCTGGGCTGCGCCGCACCCGCAAGCGCCTGGGGTTCCCTCGGCGCTAGACCGGCGTCGGGACGGCCGGTACCTGGACGCAGGTACCGGCCCCACTCCCCCCCCAACAGGTCAGGCGGCATAAGCAACTCTCCCAGGCGGGCCTCGCCCAAGGAGGTCGGGAGCCCTACGGGAGAGCTCCGTGCCGGCGTCGACCTCACCGGCAGGACCGCCATCGTCACCGGCGCCTCCTCCGGCCTCGGCGCCGAAACCGCCCGCGCCCTCGCGAGCGCCGGGCCGGAGCCCACGTCACCCTCGCCGTCCGCAACACCGACGCCGGCCACGAGACCGCCGCCGAGCTCACCGCCGCCACCGGCAACACCCACATCCACGTCGCCCGCCTCGACCTGGACTCCCGCTCTTCCATCGACGCCTTCGCCGCCGCCTGGACCGGTCCCCTCCACATCCTGGTGAACAACGCCGGAATCATGGCGCTGCCCGAACTCACCCGCACCGCCGCCAGCCAGACCCTCGCCGCCGCCTCCCCCCTCATAGACGGCGTCACCGGCCGCTTCTTCGGCGACTCCACCGCCGCCCTCGTCTCCGACGAAGACCCCCTCGGCCTGGCCACCTTCGCAGCCGACGAAGACGCCCCCGCACGCCTGTGGACCCTCACCCTCAAAGCGCTGGACCTCTGAGCCGCGGGCGACACCGTGCACATCTCCGAGATGTTCCGCCTCGTGCGCGGCAACCAGCACATCCTCGATGTCCTCGAAGTCCTGCACCGCGATGAGCTCGCCCTGCGCATCCACGACGGCGCGTTCTCCGCGATGGACCTCACCGCCCGCCACCTGCGCACCGGCGAGCTGCTGTCCACCGTGAAGTTCATGGTGCAGACCCTCGCCGCCGCCGGCGAGCTCCAACGCGACCTCCAGCGCGAGCTCACCTACGACGGACTGCGCGCCGCCGAGGCCAAGGGCAACAAGGGCGGACACCGCCCGGCGGTCGCGGTCGACAAAACCGACACGGGCCGTGCCGCGTACTTGGAGGGCCGCTCCATTGCCGCCCTCGCCCGCGACCACGGCGTCAGCCGCGGCGCCATCCGCACGGCCGTCGCCGACCTCCTGCCCGACCACACCGCCGCCGACGAAGACGCTCCGGGCGCCGGAGCTGCCGGTCACCCTCGACATGCCGGGCAAGGTCGCCGACTTCCTCCGCACCGCCGAGCTGAACCCCGTCGAGCGGGCCACGCTCGACCAGGGCGTCACCGTACGGCGCGGCCAGGGCTACACCCTGCGCGTCAGCGCCGTCCCCGCCGTACACCGAGGGCTCCTCGCCCGCTGCCAGCCGCTCGACGGCGTCCAGGGCGCCCCCGCCGTTCCGGCCCAGCGCAAGGCCCGCCGCGAGTACGAGAACCGGGTCAGTGCCCTCATCCCGACCGGACCATGATCCGGGTCAGCGGCTACCGCCAATTTCCGTTCGGATACCCCCGAGGGCCGTCATGCGGATCTGCACCCGCGTCAGCGCTTCGCCTGACGCTCACACAGCGCGCAGTCGCCGAGCCTCGGTTACGGCCGTCTCCTCGACCTCGACCACATCGGCGCTCGCGGCCGTCTGCCCGGCGGCGCCCGCGGGCATCTCTTCGCGTTCGGCCTTGCGGTCGTCCAGATGGCTCTTGAGCTTCATGCCCGCGTACACCAGCCCGCCGCCCACCGTCGCCGACACGGCGGCGACGCCCGCGACAACACCGGTCGCGGAGCGCAGGCCCGCGTGACCGACGATTTTGTTGCCGGTCCCGCGCAGCAGGGCTCGGAGCACGCCGGGGGTGCTCGATTCGGACAGCGCCGTCCAGTCCGGGTGCTCGACCACTTTCAGGGTGTAGCGCACGCCGTCTTTGACCCAGCTCATGTCCATGGCGTCACTGTACGGACGCTCCCCCGCCTCGCGGGCGGAACCGGGTGTTCTTCGCCGCCGTGGGAGGCGACCGGGGTGTGCGCTCGGCGGCAGCCAGGTCCTCCCCGCAGTCCCGGCCCAGCGCAAGGCCCGTCCCGAGTATGAGAACCGCGTCAGCACCCTCATGCCCTGACCAAGATCGTTCTCACCGTTAACCGCTGTACCGATGTCCCTACCGACGCCAATTGCATCGGATGCGAATACGCGACACCCGTCCTGGAGACGGTCCGGGACCGTGCGGAAACGACCCCATCAGGGACGTTGACCTCGGAATCACGGTAGTGGTTACGGCGTCGAGTGTCCGCGGGCCTCACTCCATCGAGCGATTGAACTGCAAAGACGCCCCCGAGTCGCATCTGATGCGAGATTCTCGCGTCAGATGCGATAGACGGAGAGTGATGGCAGATGGGTGGGGACGGCCTCTTTCCAGGTTCTGCTCGGCTGCACCTGATTGACGGTCTGCCGCTGCTGCGGCCGGACGAGCAGGTCTTCGAGGCGATGATCAAGGGCTGGCGCAACCAGCAGCTCGCCCGAAATCTCTCACCGGGATACGTAGGTGACCAGGAACGCACGGTGCGGGCCTTCACCCGGCATGCTGATGCCATGCCGTGGCAGTGGACGCCGCAGCACGTCGACGAGTGGTCGGCCGATCTGCGGGCCGTGCACGGCTGTGTCCGCTCCACCCTGCGCAACTATCAGGGCTCCGTGCGCCAGTTCTGCGACTTCCTGACCAACCCCGCCTACGGCTGGGGCGACGAGTGCCTGCGGCACTTCGGGACCCACCCCGTCCAGGTGGTCTACGACTGGAACGCCGCGACGCACGCCGACGAAGCCGAGGGCGAGCCGAAACGCCGGGCCTTCACCAGGCCCGAGCTGGAAGCGTTCTTCGACCACGCCGACGAGGAGGTCTTGCGCGTCCGCGGCAAGGGCCGCAAGGGCTGGTTGCCGGCCTTCCGGGACGCCGCCTTGTTCAAGACCGCGTACGCATACGGCCTGCGCCGCAACGAGACCCGGATGTTGGATCTCACCGACTTCGGCCGCAACCCGGAGGGCCGGGAGTTCGGCGAGTACGGCACCCTGCTGGTCCGCTACGGCAAGGCTAAGAAGGGGTCACCGCCCAAGCGCCGCAGCGTGCTGACTGTCTGGCACTGGACGCCCTGCACGATCGAGGAATGGATCAGCGAGGTGCGTCCCGGGATGCGGCACTCGACCAGCCGGGCCCTGCAGGTCCTACATCACCCACCTGATCGAGGACGGCCACGACCCTCTGTTCGTCCAACAGCAGGTCGGCCACGACCACGCCTCCACCACCGCGATCTACACCTGCGTCTCCTCCGACTTCCGCACACGCTCACTGCGACGCGTCCTGGACGCCACCATTGAGGCCGCCTTGCGGCCGGGAAGGACCTCTTGATGCCACGCCAGATCAGCTACCGGTGGCGCTTGCGCGAGCTGATGGCCGCCCGCGGAATGTTCACCGTCGCCGAGCTCATGCCGCACCTGATCGAACGCGGCATCACGCTGTCGTCGTCCCAGATTCACCGCCTGGTCTCCGGCACTCCGGAACGGCTGTCCCTGCCGGTGCTGGCCACCCTCTGCGACATCCTCGACTGCACGCCCGCTGACCTGATTGCCACCTCGGCCCAGAATCTCCCCGCCCGCCGGGCGGCCGGTGAGGAGGCGCCGATCAATCTGGCTGCCCGGCGGCCCACGCGGGTCCGGTTGACGCCGGAGGGGTGAGCAGTGACGCCGGAGGAATACGAGCGGTGGCACGTTCGGACCTGCGCACGCTGCGGCCGCCGGGCGGCGAAGTCCGCCGAGTGGTCAGACGGTCCGATCTGTCGGACCTGCTTCGAACGCGCGATGCGCGTCCGCGGCTGCTGCCCCGGCTGCCGAACCGAGCGACTATTGCCGGGCCAAAACGATGTTGGTGCACCGGTCTGCCGCGACTGCGCGGGCATCGTCCGCGACTTCTTCTGCGACCGCTGCGGCTTTGAAGGGCCCTTGCTCGGCGGTCGTCTCTGCGAAAGCTGCACCCTCGCCGACACTCTCAGCCGCCTCCTCGACGACGGCACCGGCCGTGTCGTTCCTTCACTGAAACCGCTGGTCACTGCTCTGCTGGGGATGGACCGGCCCAAGAGCCGCCTGATCTGGCTCCGCAACCCCAACGTCGTCCGCCTTCTGCGGGGCTTGGCCACCGGCACCATCCCGCTCACCCACGACGGGCTGCACCAGGAAACACCCTGGCGAACCGTCGTCCACCTGCGCGACTTGCTGATGGACAGCGGCGTCCTGCCTCGCGTCGACCGGCAGCTCATTCTCTACCAGCGCTGGCTGACCGAACGGCTCGCCACCATCGAGGACCCCGAACACCGTCGGCACCTTCAGCACTTCGCCATCTGGCACCAAATGCGGCGCCTGCGCAGCAAGGCGGAGAAAGGGCCGCTGGGACGCTCCCAGACCAGCCAGACGAAACAGGAGATCACCCAGGCCGGCGCCTTCCTGACCTGGCTTGCCGACCGAGGCCGCACTATCGAACACTGCCAGCAGGCCGACCTCGACGCCTGGCACACCGAGAAGCTGGCCACTCGGCGCCCGGCCCAGATGTTCCTGCGCTGGTGCATGACGACGGACCGCATGCCCCGCCTCACCCTGCCACCCCAGGTCATCCACCAGGACCAAGGGCCGCTGCATCAGCACCGCCGACTCGCCATTCTCCGGCGCGCCCTTAACGACGACTCCTTGCCCCTGCGTGCCCGGGTCGCCGCCGCGCTCGTCCTCCTCTACGCCCAACCCGTCACCCGCATCGTCCGCCTCGCGGTCGACGACGTTTTCGACGACGGGACCACCGTCACGGTCCGGCTGGGAGACCCACCGTCTCCGCTTCCGGAACCCGTCGCCGACCTCATGCGGGCATACATCCAGTCCTGCCGGCACCTGCCCTACGCCAGCAGCAGAAGCTCACAGTGGCTCTTCCCCGGCCGCCAGCCCGGACAGCCGATGAACCCGGTCAGCCTCCAAGTCCACCTCCGGAAGATCGGTGTCCCTCCGCAGCGCGGCAGGACCTCCGCGATCCGACAACTCGTCCTCCAGGCCCCGGCCCCCGTCATCGCGAAGGCCCTCGGTTACCACGACAAGACCGCCACCCGACTGGTCACCGAAGCCGGAGGAACGTGGAGCCGATACGCCCCTGGCGATCACCGCCGCTGACACGCAGGTACTTACCCCAGGTTCGCTGAAGCTCGTTTGTCCTCAACATGGACGACGTGCAGTTCGGTGCCGTCGCGATGACGCTTCGATCGCCCAAAGAGCCCGACGGCGATCTCTGACTGGTCCTGAGGCTCGTCAGGGCCGACATAGGTAAGGACGTCGTTGTGATGACCGGTGACGGCCCATCCTTCGACGTCCTTAAGGTTGATCACCCCAAAGTCTCCTGCCGAAGATCCGGCATGCGCCGGGCCAAACTTCTTCAGGATCTCGGTGGCCTGTTCAGCAAGCTCTCCATCCGGAGCGGTCAGCACGACGCAAGTGCCGTGCTCGAACAGCACCCATGACTTGCCAGGATCGGCGAGAAGCCGCTGCCAGACGTCTACCAGTATCTCGGTGTCCATGGCGATCATCATGCCGGAGAGCACCGACACAGGGTGACGATCGACCGACACCTATGGCGAATACGCGACTCCTGAACATGCGCGCCTACCAGTCCCGAGGCCGTTACATGAGCCCATGGACACCGTGCACACGACCGCCGCCCTCCTCCCCGACCCCGCCGAGCTCCGCGCGCACCTGCGCGCGCTGGCCGTGCTGGACCAGGCGATCTGCCGCGACCCGCGATTCTCCCGCTACTCCTTCTCCACCACCTGGGGGCCTGGGACGCAGGCGGCCCTGATGGACAACGGCTCGGGTGACGACTTCTCCGTCCTCTTCACCCCGGCCGGTGTGCTCGTCCGCGGCTTCGACCACGAGTCGGAGATGAGCCCGTACGCCACGGACGACGAACAGGTCTGGCCCGGTGTCATCGACGGGGTGCCCGCCGCGCTGCGCCCGCTCCTGGACGACCCGGCCTTCGTCGACGAGGGCCTCGGCGCCCCGCGGGTCACCGCCTGCTTGTGGTGGGAGACCGGCGGCAGCGCCTGGCGCACCGGCTCGGGCATCGAGTTCCCCTCGGGCAGCTCGGACCCGGACGGCTCCGGGCACCTCTTCCGCCTCCTCACCGACCGCTCCCCCGAGGCCGTCCAGGCGCACTTTGAGGAGGACTACGGGCGGCCCGTCCCCCTCGACACCGTCCGCCATGTCCTCGCGGGCCACCCCCTGACCCCCGAAGCCGCCCGCGGCCTCAACCCGGCCGCCCTCTCCGACGAGGCCCTGCTCCGCCGGATCGCCGCCGACCCCGAGGTCGAGGCGTACCTCGCCTGCGACGGCGAGTTCGACCTCACGCGGACCGACCCCCTCGAGTCGATCGCCCTGCCGGCCGGTCTCCCGGTGGAGCCCGTGGCCGGCTGCAACGCGGGAGGCACCCACTACCTCTGCGGCCCGGCCGGCTCCGACCGCGTCCGCCCCGTCCTCTACACCGACTCCGAGGGCCAGGCCTCCCTCATCGCGGAGTCCCTCGCCGAGGCCCTGACCCTGGCCATCGTCCTCCCCTCCTGGCACGACGCCCTGGCCGGCTTCCGTCCCCCCGCGCTCAACGCCGACTATCTTGAGGACAACCCGGACCACCCCGAGGTCCGCGACCGCCTCCTCGCCGCCCTCCGCCTCCCCCCGGCCACCGAGCCCGAGGTCCTGGCCCGCCTCCTCACCACAGCTGCCCGCACCGTCCCGGACGGCTTCCTCCCTTCGGCCGAGGGCGAGGAGGACGCGGCCTTCGAACCGATGCTCCGTCTGCCGGCCAAGTAGGACAGCCCCGCCGCGCGCCGCCTTCCGGACCCGACGCACCGCTACGGCGAAGCCATGACCGCACTGCCCGACTGGATGCGCCCGCCCCGCGCGGAGAGCTGTTCGCGGAGGACGTGGACCGCCTCACCGAGGTTCGGCCCGGCGCCTGCCGGATCTTCGGCAGAAGACTTGGGGTGATCGACCTCAAGGACATGGAGGGATGGGCCGTCACCGGGCACCACAACGACGACGTCCCTACCTACGTCGGCCCCGATGAGCCTCAGGATCAGTCGCAGATCACTGTCGGGCTGTTCGGACGTTCCAGGCGTCACAGGACGGCACCAAGCTCCACGTCGTCCACGTTGAGGACAAGCAGGGTTTGGTGGCCCCACCGTAAGTAGCCGCGCTTCACCGCTGGTGGACGCCTGGGGCGTATCGGCTCCACGTCCCACCAGCTTCGGTGACCAGGCGGGTGGCGGTCTTGTCGTGATAGCTGAGCGCCTGCGCCGATAGCACAGATCAGCAGCAACGAGGGCGTGGACCTGCTGCGACCCACCTCCGCCCGCGCGGAGAGCACAAGAGCGGCGCCGTGGGTGCCGCGATCGTCAACGGTTCACCTCCGCTCGCGCGGAGAGCACACTTCCTGACCTGCGGTTCTAAGGGACTTGCCTTCGGCGGCCGCAGCGGCGCGGACCTCCTCCAGTTCCTCGTCGGTGAAGGTGACGTTCAAAGACGGCATACCCCCGATGGTACCTACTTGGTACCTGACAGGCTATACCGGGAAGCGGGGCTCTGAAGCAGGCGGTACTCAGCTGGCCTGGTAGGACCGCTACGCCAGCCTTCAGGAGCGCCTCGAAGAACTCACAGGGTTCAACGCGTCCCCTTGGCTGGGAGATGTCACGTGGGGCTGGGCCGTTGTCGGGCCTGGCGCCGACTACCTGCGGGACGTCGACGAGGTAGGAGCAGCACTCATCGGCGTCCGTGGCGCGTGGGCGCGTCACAGCAGAGCCGCCGCTCGCCCGTCCAGTTCGGCCACGCCTGGGGCTTTGTTGTAGCGGGAGATCCGTACGCGCAGGTCAATGAGCGCGTCGGTGATCTTCACGGATTGAACGCCTTCGGCGCAGTCGATGAATTCGCTCCACGCGGCGAGGGCTCCGTCGAGGTCGCCGTGACGGAGGTGGACGTGGCCGAGGTCCCCGAGGACGATGGCGCGGGAGCGGCGGCGGTCCAGGCCGTGCACGTCGAGGGCGTGCTGGAGGTGTTCGCGGGCGCCGTCGAGGTCGCCGAGTCGGGCGAGGATCATGCCGGAGTGGTGGGCCCAGCGGCCGGTGGAGAAGTGGGAGGCCCACGATTCGCCGGGATCGGGGGCGGCGTTTTCGATGGCGTGCTGGGACTTCGTGAGTGCGGTGCGGGCGAGTTGCTGGTCGCCGTCGAGGGCGGCGGCGTCGGCGAGGGTCGTCTGGTAGTAGGCGATGGCTTTCGGTTCGTCGAGCCGGTCGGCGTATTCGACGCACCTTTCGGATAGGCGCAGAGCGACGGCCCGGCCCCGGGGGCCGAGGTCGATGGCTTGGGTGGCCATGCCGCGCAGAGCGGTGGCTGCCAGCTCGGGGTCTGCGGCTTCTTCGGCGAGGGCGAAGGCATGGGCGTAGTACCGCTGGGCGAGGCCTTGGTGGTGGTCGTCGTTGCCTTCGTCCTGGACCATCCAGCCACACAAGTGCACGAGCTGGGATGCGGCGGCGAACAGCTGGCGGCCGGTTGCCTGGGTGTATCGGCCTTCCAGCCAGGGGCCGACGCTGCCGGTGAGGTACTGCACGGCGAGCTGGCGGGCGTGAGCGCCGCCGTATTCGGCAGCGGTGTCGCCGAGGGTGCGGGTCATCTGCTGGATCGCCTCGACTTCGCCGGTGCCGACGCGTAAGGCGCCGACTGGGGCGATGGCTACGCGTCGGGTGATGGCCTCGGCGTCTGGAAGGTTGAGGGCCGACAGCGCGAACGCGGCGGTGGCGGCCAGCATGGTGCGGCGTTCCACGTCACTCCTCCCCAGGGCAAGGACTGATCCCACGGTATCCGGGGCGGGTGGTTCGGGATCACTCTTGTCCGCAACCGAGGTGGGGGTGAGGTCCAGCTGTAAGACGCGGACGACGTAAGGGAGCCAGCCGTCGGGGGACGGGGTGCGTTCGCCCTTCAGCCAGCGGCGGGCGTACTGCCGCTCCAGGCCGTCCGGCCCGCGGCCGGCAGCCAGGGCGACTTCGCGGGCCAGTTTGGTGGGGCCCCATCCGCGTTCCTCGCACGCGGTCCGGATCAGGTCTGTGATGGTCCTCTGCACCGCTGCCCCCTGGCCTACTCGGGCCTACACAGACCTACAGGATGGCCCCTCCTCCTGCTTCAGCGCAGGGCGTTGACTGATGCCACCTGCTCGGGGCTTGAGGTCAGCGTCCAAACGGTCCCGGGCGGAATGACCAGGCCTGCTATGCGCGGGCTGGTCTGTCACGAGATCCACCGAACCCACTTCAGGAGGCATCGTGCACCACCATCGCTCAGAGCTCTCCGCTCTTTCCGGATCCACCGTCCTGGTGACCGGCGGCGCGGGACTCGTCGGCTCCCGCATCACCGCCCAGCTGCGCACCCTGGGCGCCCGCCCGGTCGCCCTGTGCACCATGGACGCCTATCCGGCCGGCGTGTACGCCGACCTTTTCGGCGTCCAGGCGGCGGATCCGGACGTGATCCTGGGCGATGTGCGGGACGCCGCGCTGGTCCGCAAGCTGGTTTCCGAGGCGGACTTTGTCATCCACGCAGCCGCCCTGGCGGACGTCGCCGCTTGCACCCGTGAGCCTCTCGCCGCGATCGACACCAACATCACCGGAACTCAGAGCGTCCTCGATGCCGTCGCCGCAACGGACCGCGTGCGGCGCATGGTGTTCGTTTCCTCCGCCAGCGTCTACGGCGACGGCAGCCCCGAGGAGACTGACAGCCCCGTCCTGCTGACCATGCGGCAGTTATTGGAGTCTGTCCACGGCCGCATCCCGCCCCAGTTCCACGAAGGCACCCGCATGCGCCCGAAGTCCGTCTACGGCAACACCAAGGCCTGGGGCGAGGAGCAGACAGCCCTGGTCCTCGGCCAGATCGGCATCTCGTACGCGATCGTGCGCTACTTCTCCGTCTACGGCGAACCCCAGACCATCAAGCCGAACTCCCACTCCTGGGTCGTGGCCTGGTTCGCCGCCCGGGCCCACCTCGGTCTCCCCCTGCACCTCAACGGCGGCGGCCGGCAGGTGCGGGACCTGGTGCACGTCGACGACATCGCCGAGGGCACCTTGCGCGCCCTGGTCAGTCCCCGGGCCCACACCGAGACCGTGAACATCGGCACCGGTACGGCCACCACCGTGCGGCAGGTTGCCGAGCTGGTGCGGGAGCACTATCCGCACACGGCGTTCCTGGAAACCCCGCTTCCGGCCGGTGACCCGCTGGGCGGGTACGCGGCCGTCCGCACTATGGAGAACATTCTCGGCTGGAAGCCCCAGATCACCGTCGCCGAGGGCGTCGAGCGGTACGTGAAATGGCTCCGAAGCACCCCGTCCGCCGCACCGGAGTGGCTGCGGCAGGGCGCCGCTGCGGTCTAGATGACCGGCGGGCGGCCCAGCCGCGTCAGGCGCCACACTGTCCGCCACCGCATGGGCCGCCGCGGGCCCCCGGAAATCCGGAGGCCTTCGGCGAAGCCTCCGAACCAGGCCCGCAGACCCGCAAGCGAAGGCGTCCGCGCCACGGTCAGGCCGGTCCACACCCCCAGGTAGAGCGGAACGAGCAGGGCCGGCAGGTGCCGCTTGGCCAGCCAGACCCTGTTGCGCGCCGTCATCCGGTAGTACACCGCGTGCCGCGCCGGGGAGGTCTTGGGGTGCTGGAGCACCAGCCGCGGCTCGTACAGGACCTTCCACCCGCGGTCGATGGCCCGCCAGGCCAGGTCGGTCTCCTCGTGGGTGAAGAAGAAGGCGTCCGGCCAGCCCCCTGTCTCCTCCAGCATCCGCATCGACAAGGCGTGCCCGCCGCCCAGGAACGTGGTCACCAGGCCCCGCCGCATCGGGTCACCGGACCGCAGACGGGGCACGTGACGGCGCTGAGTGGCACCGGTCTCGTCCGCGATCCGGAACGAGACGATGCCGAGCCGGGCGTCCGCCTCGTACAGGTCGGCGATCCGGCGGACCACGTCTTCCTCGATGAGCAGGCCATCGTCGTCCAGGTTCACCAGGACGTCCACATCGCCGAACTCCCGCAGCCGGCGCCAGGCAACGTTCCGCCCGCCGGAGACACCCAGGTTCTCCTCCAGCTCCACCCCGGTCACGCCCTCGGGCAGGCCGGGCAGCGCCGTGCCGTTGCCGACCACTACGACTCTCACCGCCTGTTCGTCCTGCCTGGCCACCGACTCCAGCAACGCCAGCAGGTCAGCCATCCGGTCGCCCATCGTCAGCACGGCGACACCCACACGCGGCCGGGACACGACCACCACCACTTCCTTCACGGGGCCAGGTAAACGGCGAGCGTACCGCCGCCCCACCTCCCCCCGGCACCGCAAGAGAGGACATCGCCATGCCACGGATCATCCTCGGCGACTACGTCACCGCCCCCACCCGCGGGGTACTCGCCACTACCCCCTACCGCGCACTGGAGAGCTTCGACCTGGCGGACTTCCTGTCCCAGTGGCCCGGCCTGCAACGCGAGACGCTGGTCCAGCTGGGAGAAGACCAGCGCATCCACCCCTCCGCCTTCATCCACCCCTCAGCGATCATCGGCGATGACGTGATCATCGGCCCCGGCGTCACAGTCCACGAGTTCACCACCGTCCGAAAGGGCAGCGTCCTGTGCGCCGGTGCGCAAATCGGCTTCAACTGCGAAGTCACCGCCGCTTTCATCGGCGAGGACACCGTCCTGGGCCACCGGATCGGCATCAACCGCACGATCCTGGGAGCCCGCACGCACCTGTCCGCCAACGTCACCGTCGCGGCCATCAACATGACCACCGACATGCGCACACCCGATCGCGAAGTCATCCTGCGCACCCTTGCCGGTGGCCTCTACCGAACCGGCACCACCCAGTTCGGAGCCGTCATCGGCGATGACACCCAGACCGGCAACAACATCAGCATCGGCCCAGGCGCCGCCATCGGCCGACGCTGCCACATCACCAGCGGCGTCACCCTGGCCATCCGGACTGTCCCCGAGGACTCCACCATCACCGCACCCCACACCACCGAAACCAGCGTCCGCCGGCGACGGCCAGGACGTACACCACGGCCTTTCCTGCAGTGAGCAGACGGTGCCTCATTGCGCACCTGCGTCGCACGCGCCGGCCCGGAACCAGCGGTACGTGGCTCGCGGGGGGACACCCCGTTCAGGCCGGCGTAGCACCTGCCGGAACTGAGCAGCCGCAGTCGGTTCCGCACTGTCGCCGAAAAGGGGACAGGCAGGGGGCGTCGAGGTCCGTGCCGACCGAGGGAGGGATCAATCAGCGACGGACAGTCTGTGCCACCCATGACCGCACCCGTCGGAGCAGAAGCGTTCGCTTCGTCTGACGGAGTCGGCGGCAACGCCGATCTCCTGAGGGCCGCCGTGCTCCGTCCCTGCCTCCGGTCACGGCCCTTCCGCCAGCCGTTGGATCGGCCTCCAGCGCGGGGCATCGCCATCTGGCGCACCAGAGTGGGGCCCACCCGATGTCGAACATCGCCACTGGATGCAGAACATCGTGGCTCCACTCAACGCCTTCACCTCCGCTCGCGCGGGAGGCACGGCGAGGAGTTGGCGGGCCTCGACCGGATCGGACGGGTCACCTCCGCTCGCGCGGAGAGCACCACGCACGCACACGACTCCCCCCGGCCGGGTACGCCCCCGTTACCCGGGCAGGAGGAGCGCCCCGGAGGGATTCCCGCCCGCCACCGATGCAGAGCACCGTTCCGGGCGGCTCTGCAGCCGAAGTGGATCAGATACGCCAGGTCCGGATGCGGTCGGCGGCCCGGTAGACGTCGGTCTTGCCGGCCTGGATGTCGCGGACGAGGTCGACCATGGCGCCGTACGGAGGGTCGATGCCCTCACCGGAGGCGTGCATGTAGGCGGCGGTGACCTGGCAGGCGTACAGGCTGTTGCGGTGCGGCAGGGGCTGCAGACGGATCAGCGTGTGCAGGAGGGCCGCCGCGCGCCAGGCCGGGTCGGGCGCGGCGGTCGTGGGGCGGGGGATGCGAGTTTTATGGCGGGCGACGGCAGCGACGAGGGCGGAGTAGTCGGCGACGCTGACGTCTTCGGGGACGGCTTGTTCCTGGACGTCCAGGAGCCAGGGGACGTCGATGTGGAGGATCATCAGGCGGCGTCCGCCCCGCGCTCCCGGGCGGCGGGCGGGATCTCGTCGGGGAAGGCGTCGTCGAACTCCGCCCGGTGTGTCTCCCCCCAGGATGCGGCGTAGCGGACGAACTGGCGGCGCTGGCGCTCGCGCAGCGGCAGGTCGTGGACGTACTGCTTGAGGGACTTGCCTTCGGCGGCCGCGGCGGCGCGGACCTCCTCGAGCTCCTCGTCGGTGAAGGTGACGTTCAAAGACGGCATACCCCCGATGGTACCTACTTGGTACCTGGTGGGCTACCGGGAAGCGGGCGGGCAGGGGACGCGTCGGCCTCCTGGAAAGGAAGACGGCAGGGTTCTCGATAGTCCAGTCGCCGTCGAAGAGGACGACGACCTGTGCTCAGCGATTCCCCTACCCGACTCGGAGGTTCCCCACTGCTCACACTTCTCCCGCCCCGCAGCGCGTGGACCTACGAACGGATGTCACTCAGGAGGAGCCGCTCGATACCCAGCCCAGCCCGAGCCGGAACGGCCGATGCTACGGCTGCTCGATTGCCGCTGGCAGGTTGTGCCATGCATGTCCGCAGGCGCCTTTGCAATACCTCTCCCGGCGGCGAGTGTCAGCAACGGCGAACACGGAAACGAGGACCCGGAACGCCTTGACGTGTTCGGCAGAAGGCAGGCCCGCGAACCCGTAGCGGGGCGGGTCCATGCAAATCATGACCGAGGGGTTGGCCGTGGGCTTCACACCGGACAGCGCCACCCCCGCACGGCCGCCCGCAGCTGTAACGTGCGTCTGCACATAGCCAGCGACTTCCTGCAGAACCATCTGCCGACGTGCCGGGGGAGACCGGAGAACCAGCTCACACCAGAGCCCAGCGTGCGGAGCCCCTGGGCGATCTCGTTGACGACCCACTCGGCCTCACGCCGGAAAGTCCGGCCGTCGTCGTGATCGGTTCAGTCATCCCTGGATGATTTCACGACGCTGATGCCGGGCAAGAGCCGAACACCCAGCACCCGACACAGCACGGGCGACCTCGACCATCACCGCCTCCTGTAATCAAGCGGGAAGCAAAAAGCAGCCCTGCCGATCTCACAGATCCTCGCCCTGGGTCCCACGCTGGCCGTCGGCCCCCGGGGACACGAACCAGGCGAGCGCCCGGAACCGGGCACGCGAGTGCGTTCGGCGACCGATGCGCCCGCCCCGCGCAGGGGGCTGTTCGCGGAGGACGTGAACCGCCTCCCCGAGGTTCGGCCCGGTGCATGCCGAATCTTCGGCAGGAGACATTGATTCCTACTGCGGTCTGTCAAGCCGCGCGTGCGGTGGGTGGCGTGAGTTCGTAGGCCCGTCCGTCGCGGAGGAGGGCCCAGAGGACGTTGACGCGGCGGCGGGCCAGGGCTAGGACTGCGCGGATATGGCGCTTGCCTTCGGCTCGCTTGCGTTCGTAAAACCGGCGGGACTCGTCGCAGTGGCGGATGCTGAACAACGCGGAGATGTAGATGACACGTTGGAGTCTGCGGTTGTAGCGTCGTGGCCGGCGAAGATTGCCGCTGGTCTTGCCGGAGTCGCGGGGAACGGGGGCGACGCCGCCGAAGCCGGCGAGTCGGCCTGCGGTGCCGAAGGCGGCCATGTCGCCGCCGGTTGCGGCCAGGAACTCGGCTCCGAGGATCGCGCCGAGGCCCGGCATGCTGGTGATCACCTCGAAGTCGCGGTGCTCGCGAAACCGGGCCTCGATCGCCTTGTCGATCTCGCCGACCTGCTGGTTGAGGGCGATCACCTCCGCCGCGAGGGTGTGCACCAATTGGGGCCGTCAGCTTTCCCCGGGCAGGCTGGTGTGCTGGCGGCCGGCAGCCTCGCAAGCGGTCTCGGCGAGCCGGTCAGCCCGCAGGACTCTGCGGTTGCGGAGCCAGGTCTCGAGCCGCTTCCTGCCCGTCCGACGCAGAGCGGCCGGTGTCTGGTAGCCGGTCAGCAGCACGAGCGGCCCGGTGTTGGTCAGGTCCAGGACCCGCTCCAGACCAGGGAAGATACCGGCGAGCTGGGCACGGAGCCGGTTGACGGTGCGGGTGCGGTCGGCGACCAGATCCATGCGCCGACCGGTGAGGATCTTGAGATCGGTGACCGTTTCACCGCCGGTTCGTAAGGGCTGCAGGTCGCGGCGGATGCGGATCTGGTCGGCGATGACGGCGGCGTCCTTGGCGTCGGTTTTTCCTTCGCCGCGGTAGCTCTCCGACGCCCGGTCGATGGCCCGGCCGGAAATGGAGTGCACCGGTTGATCGTGGCCGACAAGGAGCGCGATGACCAGGGCGGCTCCGCCGTCGGCCAGGTCGATGCCCCAGGTCACCTCATCGCCCCAGGGCCCGGACATCGGTGAGGAGTTCGAGGAGTTCAGGCTCGTCGTTGACGACGCGTCGGAACAGCAGCCGACGGCCGCTCTCATCGATCGCGACGCAGAGGTGGTGGGATTTACCTGCGTCGATGCCGGCCCATTCGTGGCCATGTGGCGCCTCCGTGCGGTGGGGTGCTGATGCCTGCCACGGACGACCTCGCTGTCGATTCCCTACTCAGCGATCATTCGCAATTCCTACTTGGCAGCCGAGTCGTCGTGGGGTGTCCGGCGGCCAATCACTGGAAGCCACAAGTGGCAGAGCCCTTTGAACCACACCCGACACCCCTGGGCGGGTCAACCATACGAAGGGCCGACCGCATCCCGCAGAACAACGTAGGGAGCCTTTTCCATCCTGAATAGTTGCAGGTCAGGAGCGTGTGGACGGCTTGGACGATGGTGCCGATGCGGCGTGTGGAGCATCGGGCTCGGTGGA
>NZ_JBVJPY010000037.1:0-17593 GCF_055609145.1 Streptomyces sp. NPDC036822 | reverse complement strand
CTCACATGCACAACCTCGCCATGGCCGCATGAACCGACCGGCCTCGAACCCGGCTCTGACCTGCCCGAATACGACCTTCTGCAACACGCTTTAGGGCGTGTTGCGAAAGTTCCGTCCGGCCGGAACGCCTGGCACGCACGGGGCGACTGCCCGACCCGGCGGACGGGTCGCTTCGGCCGGGCCGCGTCCGCGCGGCCGGTGCCCGGGGCCCGCAGCGCACGCGAAGAGGGGCGGGACGCCCGAAGCGTCCCGCCCCTCCCGTATGCGCCCGCGGCCGTCAGACGGCGGCGAAGCCCTTCTTCAGGGCGGCGGCGATCTCCACGGAGCGACGGGTCTGGAACTCGATCGCGGCCAGGTTCTCGCCCACCACGTTGTTGGCCTCGTTCGCCGAGACACTGCTCGTGCCGTACGGGTTGCCGTTGGCGGGGGCGAACTGCACCGGGTCGGCGTAACCGGGCGCCACGACGACCGCGCCCCAGTGGTAGAAGGTGTTGTTCAGCGCCAGCAGCGTCGACTCCTGGCCGCCGTGCGCGGTCGAGGTCGAGGTGAACGCCGAGGCGACCTTGTTGACGAGCTTGCCCTGCGCCCACAGGCCACCGGTGGTGTCGATGAACTGCTTGATCTGGGCGGCGGGCAGGCCGAAGCGGGTCGGCGAGCCGATCAGCACGACGTCGGCCCACTCCAGGTCCTCCGGCGAGGCGACCTCCACGTCACGGGTGGCCTCGACGTGGTCGGCCCACTCCTGCTTCGTCTCGATCACCGACTGCGGGGCCAGCTCTGCCACCTTGCGCAGCCGTACCTCCGCACCGGCCTTCTCCGCGGCACTCGCGGCGGCGACGGCCAGGGCGTGGACGTTGCCGGTGGACGAGTAGTAGATGACTGCGACGTTGGTCATGACAGACCTGCTCCTTGACTTCGGGTGACGGGCACCGGCTGAACGGAAGGGCCCGTTCGCGACCTTCTCCGAACGGTACGGCGACGATCCACGGGCCCGGGGAAAGTCCGTCAAGTCCCGCCCCCGGATGTCACTTTCCGGCGAGGAAGCGCAGCAGGAGGTCCTTGTCCTCGCCGGTCGTCCGGATCCCGAACAGGTCGTCCAGCGCCGACACCGCCTCCGCCGGGCTCAGCTCGCTCCGCTCGACGCGCCCGTCCGGGTACTGGAACTCGAGCGCCCTGTCCCGCAGCAGCCGGCGCTCCTTCTCCGCCTGCTTCTGGACGACGAGATGCCCGACGAAGGGCGAGCCGGGCCGGGTGGAGGAGAGGTAGTGCGCGGCCTCGAAGTCGATCCGGAACTGCGGCTCCTGACGGAAGCCGAACATGTCGAACCACCCCTGGGGCTGGGGGATGCTCACCACCCAGTCCGGTCCCTCCGCGGCCAGCCGCCAGGTCCAGTCGCCGACCGTCGAGGTCGCGCCGTCCTCCAGCGGCAGCGCCTCCATCAGGTTGCTGTAGCCGTATCCGGCGTCGACCAGCCAGACCCGGTCGTCGGCGCGGACCAGCAGCACCGTGTGCGTACGGAAGCGGCGCCGGGTCTCGCCCTGCCGGATGCGGGCGAGGAGCCGCGTGACCGGGAAGCCGAGCCGGTCGAGAGCCGCGGCGAGCAGGAGGTTGTTCTCGTAGCAGTAGCCCCCGCGCCCCGCCTGGACCAGCTTCTCCTGGACCCGTTCGAGGTCGAGCGAGACCGGCCGGCCGAGCGCGATGTCGAGGTTCTCGAACGCGATCGCGGCCATGTGCCCGCGCTGGACGCGGTGCAGGGTGTCGGCGGTGGGCGTGCGCGGCCCGGTGAAGCCGATCCGCGCGAGGTACGCGTCGAGGTCGAGCAGCTCGCTCTGCCACTCCGGGTCGGTCTCCACCGCCACGGGCAGCCCGTACGTTCCCAGCATGGTTGTCTCCGTCTTCTCGGGATGTCCCGGGATGGCCCGGGAGGTCAGGGTCGGACGCGGTCTCCCGCGCCTCTCGGTCACTCGGTCTCTCGGTCTCTCAGCCACTCGGTCTCGCGGCCGCGCGGCCGGCCGGTCTCCCGGTCAGATGCGGTGCGGGTCGTCCCGCAGCAGCTCGGGAGGGATGGTGTCGGGGCAGACCGTCCCCTCGGTGACGCCGACGGTGGTGCAGGCGACGGCGAGAGGGTCGACGGCCATGGCGGGAGGGGCGGGAGGGGCGGCCGGGGCGGCGGGAACGGCGGGGGGATCGATCACCGGGGGGAGGAGCGGCGGCCTGAGCGCCGCCGCAAGCCCGGCCGCGAGCGCCGCGCCCAGCACCGGGCCGATCAGATAGGCGGTCAGGAAACCGAAGTTCCCCGCCCACAGCGCGGGCCCGAACTGCCGCGCCGGATTGACCGACCCGCCCGCCATCGGCCCGAGGACCACGATGAATCCGGTGATGCACAGCCCCACCACGGGAGGGATCAGCCACTCCCAGCGCGGCCGGATCAGCAGCGCCGCCACCGCCGTCATACAGATCAGCTGCGCCACGGTCTCGGCGGTCAGGACGCCCCAGAACCCCCAGTCGGGCTGCGGGGCGACGGCCGCCCAGCCGACCTGCGGCACCCCCACGTCCGCTCCCCACACCAGCCGGGCGAGCCCCACCCCGGCCACGGCGCCGGTCATCTGCGCGACGCAGAAGGGCAGCACGTCCCGCCCGGGGAAGACGCGCAGCAGCCAGAGCCCGATGCTCACCGACGGGTTCATGTGCCCCGCCGTCCTGCGGGACATCGAGTAGTGGATGATCACCGTGTTGACGACGCCGAAGAAGACGCCGAGCGCGACGAAGGCCGCGCGTCCTCGCAGTACGGAGCCGAGCGGCGCGTCCGGAGCGAAGATCCAGCGGGCCGTGGTGACGATGAGGAAGAGGATCCCCGCCGTGATCAGGAACTCCAGGACGACGGTGCGGACGCGAGGCGAGAGGGTCGACCGGCGGGCGGCGCGGTGACGGCTCCTGTTGGTCATGGTGACCAGCTCCCAGCTGTGATGCGGTTGGAACGGGTGGCGCGCGTGGTGCGGGGCGTACACATGCGTCCGCGGCGCCGCCCACGGCCGAAAGGCCGTGCACGACGCCGCAGCAGGGCGAAAGAGCAGGTCAGAGCTCGATACGGACCTCGTAGGCGAGCGCCCAGGCGTTGAACTCGACCAGCCGCTCCATCACCGCCCGGGTTCCCCAGAGCCCACCGAGGGCCGCGTACTCCTCCAGCGGCTTGTCCAGGAGCTTCTGGATCCCCTCGCGCGGGACGAGCCGCAGCACCGGCGATCCGTCCGCGAGCAGCGCCTCGACCTTGGCGCGCAGCGCGGTGACGTACTCGACGTCCTGCGTGGAGGGGTAGGGGCTCTTCTTGCGTTCGAGCACCGACTGGGGCAGCACGTGCGCGGACGCCGCGCGCAGCAGGCTCTTCTCCCGGCCGTCGAAGTTCTTCATCTCCCACGGCACGTTGTAGACGTACTCGACGAGCCGGTGATCGGTGAACGGGACGCGGACCTCCAGGCTGGTGGACATCGAGATCCGGTCCTTGCGGTCCAGCAGGAACTTCTCCCAGTGCGTGATGTTGAGCCAGGTCAGCTCCTTCATCCGCTCCTCGTGCCGGGAGTCGCCGGCCAGCCGCGGCACCGCCTCCAGGGACTCGGTGTACCGCCGCTTGACGTACTCCTCAAGGGAGAGCCGGTCCCAGAGCCCGATCTCCTTGATCGTGTCCAGGCCGCCGAGCCGCCGCCAGGCGTCGTACCAGGGGAACGTGTCGCCGTTGACGGCCTCCTCGTCGAAGAACCAGTTGTAGCCGCCGAAGATCTCGTCGGCCGCCTCTCCCGAGAGTGCCACCGTGACGCGCTTCTTGAGCGCCTTGCACAGGTGGTAGAGGGAGTGCTCCATGTCACCGGTCGACACCGGCAGGTCCTGGGCGCGCAGCACCGCGGCCCGGACGCCCTCGTCGAGGATGTCGGTGTTCTCCAGCTCGACGATGACGTGGTCGGCGCCGGAGTGCTCGGCCACGTCGACGGCGTAGGGCGTGTCCGGGTCCATCCAGATGCCGTTGTCGCGGAACGTCTTGCCGTGGTCCTTGAAGTCGATCGAGAAGGCGGTGATCCGCTCGTCGGAGCCCTGGTCGCGCAGCACCTTGGCGGCGATCGCGGTCACCGCGCTGGAGTCGAGACCGCCGGAGAGCAGGGTGCCGACCTTCACGTCGGCGATCAGCTGCCGCTCGATGATGTCCTCGAGCAGCTCGCGGACCTTCGCGATGGTGGCGTCGAGGTCGTCGGTGTGCGGGCGGGCCTGGAGCGTCCAGTACGTACGCGTGGTCGAGCCCGTGCGGGAGAAGCGGACGACGGTGCCGGGGACGACCTCGTGCATGCCCTTGAAGACGGCGTGGCCGGGGGTGTTGATGATGGCGAAGATCTCCGCCAGACCCTCGGCGTCGACCACCGCCTCCGCCTCGGGGTGGGCGAGGATCGCCTTGGGCTCGGAGCCGAAGAGGACGCCGTCGGCGGTGGGGTAGTAGTAGAGCGGCTTGACGCCCATCCGGTCGCGGACCAGGAGGAGCTCCTCGGTGCGCGGGTCCCAGATGGCCAGCGCGTACATGCCGTTGAGGCGCTCGGCGAACTCCTCGCCCCACTCCAGGTACGCGCGCAGCACCACCTCGGTGTCCGAGGAGGTGCGGAACTCGTGGCCGAGACCGGCGAGTTCCTCCTTCAGCTCGCGGAAGTTGTAGACCTCACCGGTGTAGATGAGGACGGGCCTGCTGTCGTCGCCGGGAACGGCGTGCATGGGCTGACGGCCGTTCTCCAGGTCGATGATGGAGAGACGGCGGTGCCCCAGGGCGGCGTGGCGGGAGAGCCAGACGCCCCCGTCGTCCGGGCCCCGGCACTCCAGGGTCCGGGTCATGGCCTCGGCGGTGTCGCCGCCGAGCGTCAGATCGCGGTCGTAGGCGACCCAGCCGGTGAGTCCGCACATGGCGCCTCAGGTCCTTTCCTCGAAAAACGGTGAGCGGGATGTACGGAGTCAGGTGCGGGCGGGGCGGGCCGGCGCGGGGACCGGGACCCAGCCCGCGGTGTCCCAGTGGGCCAGCTGGCGCAGCGCGGAGCGCTCGCCGATCTCGGCGACCCGCTCGCCGCCCAGGATCAGCGTGCTGGGCCGGTCCGGGGAGAACACCGGGACGGTGGGGGCGTTCGGGCTGCTCGGCGCCCCGCCGCGGGCGAAGGAGGAGAGCAGGTCGATGAAGGTGTCCGAGACCCGGCGCTCCAGCGGGCCGTCGCCGTAGTTCGGGGCGTTGACCGCGGAGTCGTAGCTGCCGAAGAGGAACTTGGAGGTGGCCTCGTGCGGGGTTCCGGTCAGCGGCGGCGCCACCGGGTGGGCGAACTCCATCAGATAGCTGGGGACCGTGGGCCGTTCCCGGGCCTGGCGTTCGGCGAGCCGGGTGATCTGGAAACGGAAGAGGCTGTCGCCCCAGATCGCTCCCCAGATCGAGACCGGGTCCTGGGGCAGCCCGTCGATGGACGCGGCCCGGCGGTACGCGGAGACGACCGCGTCGACCTCGGTGTCGGCGACGTGGACGGCGCCCTTGTGGAGGATGGCCCGGATGGCCGTCCGCAGGCTCTCGTCGTCGGTGGGGTGCGGGCCGGGGAAGGGATAGCCGGGGCCGGTGGTGAAGAAGGTCCCCTCGGTGCGGCCGTAGATCGCCAGGGTCGGCAGGTCGGGGGTGGGCAGCTCGAAGTCGTGGCCGAGCATCCACCGGCCGTCGACGACGGGCCCCTGGTACTCGCGCCAGGTGGATATCTCCCGAAGGGTGGGATCGCCGGAGAAGATCTGCTCCCAGGTGCCCTTGAGCCGCTCGGCCGGTACGGCGCGCAGGCCCCGCACGGTGGTGCCCAGCTTGCGGGCGACCAGCTCGAAGACCCGGACGGAGTCCTCCGGGCTCATCGAACTGGCCGGCTCCCAGACGTGCTTGGCGCTGATCGGGACGATCCGCTTGACGATGCCGCGCAGCTCCGGAAGCAGGGCGAGCTGCCAGGTCGAGGAGCCGCCCGCGGAGGTGCCGGCGAGGGTGATGTTGTCCGGGTCGCCGCCGAAGGCCGCCGCGTTGCGCCGCACCCAGTGCACCAGCGCCACCTGGTCCTGGAGGCCCCAGTTGGAGAAGCCGCCGGTGCGGGCGTCCGCGAGATCGGGGTGCAGGCCCCAGCCCAGGGCCCCCAGGCGGTAGTTGAAGGTCACCACGACCATGTCGCCCCGGGCGGCGGGCCGGGCGCCGTCGTAGTCGGGTTCGCTGCCCGCGCCCAGGAACCAGCCGCCACCGTGGATGTAGATCACGACCGGCCGGGAACCCCGGGTGTCGGGGGTCCAGACGTTGGCGTACAGGCTGTCCTCGCTGGAGCCCGGAAGGTACGACTGGTACGAGACGGGGGCGAACACGGTCGCGTCCCGCACCCCGCTCCACGGCTCGGCCGGCCGCGGCGAGCGGTAGCGCAGCGCGCCGACCGGGGGAGCGGCGTAGGGGACCCCGCGGAAGACGGACAGGCCGCCGGACCGCTCACCCCTGATCAGACCACCGCCGACCCGGGTGACCACGTCCGTGCTCTGCGCGGCGGACGCGGTGCCGGCCGTGGCGGCGCCCGTCACGGTCATCGCGGTCGCCATTGCTGCGGCGCCCGCGACGACCGTACGTCTGCGCGGACTGTACGGCGGCTCATGTCCAACTCCCGACCGGTCCATAAACAAAACTCCCCGGGTATGCGAATGCCGAAAGACGGCACGTCGAAGAGTGACGACGGTGCGAGGGTGCCGTACGCTCCTGGCGCGGCCAATCGGCGTCGGCGTACTCAGTCAGGTCAGTCGGAGCGCTGCCGCCTGCCGATGTCACGGTGACCTGACGGATTCACTCCCGAAGCTTTGAGCACACTCGTCGGGGTCGGCAGGATCGAGGTATGACAACGTCGATTCTGGACTCGCGCCCCCTTTTCGACCTGGGTGCCGACATTCACATCGCGGCTACCGCCGACAAGATCTACTCGATCGTCAGTGACATGAAGCGGCATTCCGAGTGGAGCTCGGAACTCCAGGACGGAAAGTGGCTGTCCGGGGAGCCGGGCCAGGTCGGTTCGATCTTCGAGGGAGAGAACTTCCGAAGCGACGACATCGTGTCCTGGGCGCCGCTCATCCGCGGAATCTGGCACACGAAGTCGGAAGTCGTGGAGACCACTCCGGGTCGTGCGTTCCGCTGGAAGATCCACTCGAAGACCGGTGCTCCGCAGGAACTCACCTGGTCCTTCCTCATCGAGCCCGACGAGAACGGCGCCACGCTCACCCAGACATTCCGTATGGGATACGCGTCGCCCGGAATCCACGAGATCACCAAGGACATGGACGAGAGCGAGAAGCGGAAGTTCATCGCCGACTGGACCGAGAAGATGACCCGGGACGTCACCGAGACGCTGGGCAGGATCAAGGTCGTCGTCGAGAAGGACTGACGCTCCCTCCGCCTTCCGGAACGACGCGGTGACGGGCCGGCCCGCCTGGGCCGGCCCCTCGCACGCCCGGGCCCTGGGTCGTGTCCCGAACCCCCGGCCCCGTCCGACCGGTGCCCCGAACCTCCGGTCCCGTCCGACCGGTGCCACGCCCCCGGCCCCGTCCGGCCGCGGGCGTTCCCCCCGGGCCCTTCCGCCCGGGGGCCCAGAACTCGGCCCCGCGTGACCGTCGGGGCCGGCAGTCTCGGCTCCGTGTGACCGCGGGCCGGGAGTCTCGGCCCCGCGTGACCGTCGGGGCCGGCAGCCTCGGCTCCGTGTGACCGCCGGCCGAGGGCCTCGGCGCCGACCGAGGAACCCGCCCCGCACCGCCGGGGCCGTGAACCCCCACACCCCCACGCTCCCCCCACGCTCCCCCCACGTCCCCCCACGCCCACAGCACGGAGATAGGGGCGCGCGACGGACGCGCGTCCACGACGAGGGGAATCCCCATGCTTTCCAGACGACGGTTCATCGGTACCGCTCTCGCCGCAGGCGGGACGGTGGCCACCGGCGCAGCCCTGACCCCGCTGCTCGGCTCCGCGTCGGCCTCCGCGGCCGGCGCGACCGCCGTCGCGTTCTTCACCCAGCCGATGCCGCTGCCGCAGGTCATCGCGCCCAGCTCCACCGCCAACGGGGTGGACACCTACAACATCTCGATCAAACGGACCAGCAAGGAGATCCTGCCCGGCAAGTTCACCGAGGTCTTCACCTTCAACGGCGGCTTCCCCGGGCTCATCCGGGCCACGTCCGGCCGCCCGGTCGTCATCAACCAGTACAACAAGCTGACCATGCCGGCCTCGATCCACCTGCACGGCGGTCACGTGGCCCCGGAGCACGACGGCGACCCGATGGCGACCATCGCGCCCGGCGGCGTCCGCACGTACCACTACCCCAACCGGCAGGCGCACGCGCCGCTCTGGCTGCACGACCACGCCCACCACATGGAGTCCGAGCACGTCTACCGCGGCCTGTCCGCGTTCTACCTGCTCACGGACGCCGAGGAGAAGGCGCTTCCGCTGCCCTCCGGTCCGTACGACGTGCCGATCATGCTCCGCGAGGGCCACTTCGACGACAAGGGGCAGCTCGTCTACACGATGGACGACTTCCGCAGTCGCTCCACCATCATCGCCAACGGCAAGGCGTGGCCGTACTTCCAGGTCACCGCGCGGAAGTACCGCTTCCGGCTGCTCAACTCCACCAACCTGCGGTTCTTCACGCTCCGGCTCGCGGACGGCTCGCCGTTCATCCAGATCGGCTCCGACGGCGGCCTCCTGGAGAAACCTTTCTCCACCGACACCGTCGCCCTCTCGCCGGGAGAGCGCGCCGACGTCGTCATCGACTTCTCCCGCTACCCCGTCGGCACCCGGCTGGTCCTGGAGAACACCGAGGGCCCCGGGCCCGCCGAGCTGACGGGCAAGGTGCTCCGCTTCGACGTGGTGAAGACCACGACCGACGCCAGCTCCGTCCCCGCCACCCTGCGCACCCTGCCCCCGCTGCCGCCCGTCACCGGCCACCGGACCGTCGTCATGAGCATGGACGAGGACGGGCGTCCCCAGCCCCAGGGCTATATGGACGGAAAGGTCTACGACCACGACCGCATCGACAACACCGTCCCGTTCGGAGGCTCGGAGATCTGGACGGTGACCAACAGCAACCAGGCGATTCCGCACAACTTCCATATTCACCTCGTGCAGTTCCGCGTATTGGAACGGAACGGAAATCCGCCCGGTCCGGCCGAGGCGGGACTCAAGGACACGATCCGGGTCATGCCAGGCGAGACGGTGAAGTTCCAGGCGACTTTCGACAGCTATCGCGGAAAGTATCTGTACCACTGCCACATGCTCGACCACGCGGCCATGGGAATGATGGCCCAGATGGAAATCGTGTGAACGGAGTACGAACCGGAACGCGAAACGCCGCACCACGCTGTACAGGTGGCCTCGCGCACCCGCGAACCGGAACTCCGTCCGACCTGATGGATCCTCGGCCCACTTGACGGAGTGCGGTGGCCGGCATTGGCCGCGCCACCGCGCCCGGCACATGATTCGAACGAATTCCGGGCCGGTCGGCCCTGCTTCGGACACCGGTTCGGTGTCCCGCCGGCCGGCCCTTCGCCCGCCCCGCGCGCTCTGCTCGTGCCATGCCCCGCGCTCTTCCCGCCGAGCGGATCTCCGCCACGAAGAATGCCGCCGCACCGTCGCCCTGTCGTCTTAGGAGAGACCCCCAGTGGACAACACTCTGCTCGACATCCGGCAAAGGCCGGCTCTGCAACAGCCCGTCTGGGAAGACGAGTCGCAGGTCGAACGCGTACGGGAGGAGCTGAGCGTCCGGCCCGCGCTGGTCAGCCCGCAGGACGTGCACACCCTGCGCACGCTCCTCGCCCGCGTCGCCGCCGGCGAGGCAGTGATCGTCCAGTCCGGGGACTGCTCCGAGGACCCGGACGAGTCCACCGCCCAGCACGTCGCCCGCAAGGCCGCCGTCCTCGACCTGCTCGCCGGCGCCATGAAGATGATCACCCACAAGCCGGTGATCCGCGTGGGCCGCATGGCGGGCCAGTTCGGCAAGCCGCGCTCCAACAACACCGAGAAGATCGGTGAGCTCGAACTCCCGGTCTACCGAGGGCACATGGTGAACGGGCCCGAGCCCGACCCGGAGTCCCGCCGCCCCGACCCGCTGCGCCTGCTCACCGGCTACATGGCCGCCAACGACATCATGGGTCACCTCGGCTGGCGCAAGCCCGTCGGCCGCCCGGTCATCGACCCGCCCGTGTGGACCAGCCACGAGGCCCTGCTCCTCGACTACGAGGTGCCGATGCTCCGCCGCGACGACGAGGGCCGGCTGCTGCTCGCCTCCACCCACTTCCCGTGGATCGGCGAGCGCACCCGCCGGACGGACGGCGCCCATGTCGCCCTGCTCGCCGAGGTCGTCAACCCGGTCGCCTGCAAGGTCGGCCCCAGCATGTCCACCGACGAGCTGCTCACCCTCTGCGAGATCCTCGACCCCGCCCGCGAGCCCGGCAGGCTCACCCTCATCGCCCGGATGGGCGCCGAGAACGTCGCCCAGAAGCTGCCGCCGCTCGTCGAGGCCGTCCGCGCCGCCGGACACCCGGTCATCTGGCTCACCGACCCGATGCACGGCAACACCGTCAACGCCCCCGGCGGTCTGAAGACCCGCTACACCACGACCATCGAGCGGGAGATCTCCGAGTTCCAGCTCGCCGTGCGCTCCTCCGGAGGCATCGCGGGCGGCGTGCACCTGGAGACCACCCCCGACGACGTCACCGAGTGCGTGCTCGGCGAACAGTGGGCGGGCCGCTGCGGCGAGTACTACACCAGCTTCTGCGACCCCCGCCTGAACCCCGGCCAGGCCGTCACGGTCCTGTCCGCCTGGCGCGCCTGACGCCCCGCGGCCGGCGGCCCGCGCCCGGCGCCCCGCCGTCGCCGCCCACGACCCACGCCACGACCTACCGGAGGAACCGTCATGCAGGACAAGATCGCCCTTGTCACCGGCGCCGCGGGGGGCATCGGCGCCGCGGTGGTCCACGCACTGGCCGACCGGGGTGTCACGGTCGCCGCCGTCGACCGCGACGAGACCACGTTGAAGCAGCGGGTCGCCGCGTACACCGCCGAGGGGCTGGCCGTCGAGGCGTTCCCCGCCGACGTCACGGACAGCGCCCAGGTCAACGCCCTCGTGGACGAGGTCGAGCGGCGCCTCGGCCCGATCGACTACCTCGTGAACTCGGCCGGCGTCCTGCGCCTGGGGCCCGTGCGCACCTTCACCGACGAGGACTGGGCCGCCACCTTCGCCGTCAACGCCACCGGCGTCTTCCAGGTCTCCCGGGCCGTCGTCGACCGCATGATCCCGCGCGGCTCCGGGGCGCTGGTGACGGTCGCCTCCAACGCCGCCAACACCCCGCGCAGCGAGATGGCCGCCTACGCCGCCTCCAAGGCCGCCGCCTCCCTCTTCACCAAGTCACTGGGCCTGGAGGTCGCGCGGTACGGCATCCGCTGCAACCTGGTCGCGCCCGGCTCCACCGACACCCCGATGCTCTCCTCGATGTGGCACGACGAGTCCGGTCCCAAGGGCACCATCGAGGGCCGCCCGGAGGCGTTCCGGGTCGGCATCCCGCTGAAGAAGCTGGCGCTGCCCACCGACATCGCCGACGCGGTCGTCTTCCTCCTGTCCGACCAGGCGTCCCACATCACGCTCCACGACCTCACGGTCGACGGCGGCGCGTCCCTCGGCGCGTAGACACCTCCGGCGCCGGGCCCTGCGGGGCCCGTGGCCGAGACGCCGAGCCCCGGGCGCCAGGTCCCGGGAACCCGTGGCCCCGCGCCGCGCGGCCGGCCGGTCGCGCGGCCGGTGGCGTCACCCCTCATCCGCTCACGTACCCGAGAGGACGGTCATGGCCGGGATACCGCCCATCGAGGCCTATCCGTTGCCGACGGCCGGCTCGCTGCCGCCCGCCACCCCGCACTGGACCGTGGACCCGGACCGCGCGGTCCTGCTCGTCCACGACATGCAGCGCTACTTCCTGGCGCCGTTCCCCTCGCCGCTGCGCGAGGAGATCATCGCCAACGCCGCGCTGCTCCGCGACCGCTGCGCCGCACACGGCGTCCCGGTGGCGTACACCGCCCAGCCCGGCGGCATGACCCCCGAACAGCGCGGCCTGCTCGCCGACTTCTGGGGGCCCGGCATGCGCGTCGACCCCGTGGACCGCGAGGTCGTGGAGCCCCTCGCGCCCACGTCCGGCGACTGGCTGCTCACCAAGTGGCGATACAGCGCCTTCTTCAAGACCGACCTGCTGGAGCGGATGCGGTCCCAGGGGCGCGACCAGCTGATCATCTGCGGCGTGTACGCCCATGTCGGCGTCCTCGCCAGCGCCGTCGAGGCCTTCACGAACGACATCGAGACCTTCCTGGTCGCCGACGCGCTCGGCGACTTCACCGAGGACGAGCACCGCCTGACCCTCACGTACGCGGCCAAGCGCTGCGCCGTCGTCACCACAACGAAGGAGGTGCTGGGATGAGCGCGCCCGTCCCGCAGGACCTGCTCGGCCGCATCCTCGGCCCCAACCCGCCCGCCTTCGCGCTCCTGTACCGGCCCGAGACCACCGGCCCCGGAGCCGTCGACCTGCTCACGGGCGACATCTCGCTGCCCGCGACCCTCGCCGACATCCCCGTACGGCAGGACACCGGCGCCGGGCGCCACGACGTCCTCGCCGTCGTCCCGTACCGCCAGATCGGCGAGCGCGGCTACGACCACGCCGACGACGACGCGCCGCTCATCGCCATGACCGTCGAGGAGCAGGCCACCCTGCCGCTCGCCACCGTCCTGGCCGCGCTCCCCGACGTCCCGATCACCCTCGGCGACGGCGGCTTCGACGTCGACGACGACGCCTACGCGGAGATCGTGCGCCGCATCGTCGCCGACGAGATCGGCACCGGCGAGGGCGCGAACTTCGTCATCCGCCGCTCCTTCACCGCCGAGATCACCGACTACGGCCCCGGCAGCGCCCTCACCTTCTTCCGCCGCCTGCTCCAGCGCGAGACCGGCGCGTACTGGACCTTCGTCATCCACACCGGCGAGCGCACCTTCGTCGGCGCCTCGCCGGAACGGCACGTCAGCCTCGCCGACGGCGCCGCCGTGATGAACCCCATCAGCGGCACGTACCGCTATCCGGCGTCCGGGCCCACCCTCCCCGGCGTGCTCGACTTCCTCGCCGACCGCAAGGAGGTCGACGAGCTGTACATGGTCGTCGACGAGGAACTGAAGATGATGGCCCGGATCTGCGAAGACGGCGGCCGGGTCGTCGGCCCGTACCTCAAGGAGATGGCCCGCCTCGCCCACACCGAGTACTTCATCGAGGGGCAGACCGACCGCGACCCGCGCGAGATCCTGCGCGAGACGCTGTTCGCGCCGACGGTGACCGGCTCGCCGCTGGAGAGCGCGGCCCGTGTCATCGCCAAGTACGAGCCGCACGGCCGGGGCTACTACAGCGGCATCGTCGCCCTCATCGGCCGCGACGCCCTCGGCGGCCGGGCCATGGACTCCGCCATCCTCATCCGTACCGCCGACATCGACGCGGCCGGCCGCGTCTCCATCGGCGTCGGCGCCACCCTGGTGCGGCACTCCGACCCCGAGTCGGAGGTCGCCGAGACCCGCGCCAAGGCCGCCGGGCTGCTCTCCGCCCTCCAGGAGGACGGCGTCGCGCGCTTCCGCGCCCATCCGCGGGTGCGCGAGGCTCTGGAGCAGCGCAACGCGACCATCGCCGGTTTCTGGCTGGCGGGCGAGGCGGGCCGGGGGACTCCGGACCCGGTGCTCGCCGGACAGCGCGTCCTGATCGTCGACGCCGAGGACACCTTCACCTCGATGATCGGACAGCAGGTGCGGGCCCTGGGACCGGAGGTGACGCTCCGCCGCTTCGACGAGGAGTACGCCTTCGACGGCTACGACCTCGTCATCATGGGCCCCGGCCCCGGCGACCCGCGCGAGGCCGGACACCCCAAGATCGCCCACCTGCGGGAGGCGGTCTCCACCCTGCTGCGGGAACGCCGGCCGTTCCTCGCGGTCTGCCTCAGCCACCAGGTCCTCAGCCTGCGCCTCGGCCTGGACCTCGCCCGCCGTGACGTGCCCAACCAGGGCGTGCAGAAGGAGATCGACCTCTTCGGCAGCCGCGAGCGGGTCGGCTTCTACAACACCTTCGCCGCCCGCAGCGACACCGACCGGTTCCACAGCGCGGGCGTCGGCGACATCGAGGTCAGCCGCGACCCGGACACCGGGGAGGTGCACGCCCTGCGCGGACCGCACTTCGCGTCCATGCAGTTCCACGCCGAGTCCGTGCTCACCCAGCGCGGCCCGCGGATCGTCGCCGCCATGCTCGGCGGCCTCGTGAAGAACGCCGCGGTCGGCGGTGCCGTGGCCGCCGGCGTGCCCGTCGCATGACCGGCCCCCTCGTCGTCCTCGTCGGACCCATGGGCTCGGGCAAGTCCACCGTGGGCGCGCTCCTCGCGGAACGCCTCGGCGCCGCCCACCGGGACACCGACGAGGACATCGCCGCCGCCCAGGGCCGCCGGATCACCGAGATCTTCGCGACCGACGGGGAGGCGCGCTTCCGCGTCCTGGAACGCCGGGCGGTCAGGGCGGCCGTGGCCGAACACGACGGGGTGCTGTCCCTCGGCGGCGGCGCCGTCACCGACGCCGCCACCCGGGCCCTGCTCGCCGGACGGCCCGTCGTCCATCTCGCGCTCGACGCCGAGGAGGCCGTACGGCGGGTGGGCGGCGGCGCCGGCCGGCCCCTGCTCGGCGGCCAGGGAGCCCACGGCGGCAGCGGCGCGGGCGACCGCGCGGAAGCGGGCGCGGACGGCGAAGCCGAGGCCGCCGCACGCTGGCGGACGCTGATGGAAGCGCGCCGCCCCCTGTACGCGCAGGTCGCCCGCGCGGTCGTGGACACCTCGGGCCGCACCCCCGACGAGGTCGTCACCGCCGTGCTCCACGCCTTGGAGCTGACCCACTCATGACATCGCCCCCACGGGACGTGACCACCCTTCCGGTCGGCGGATCGGCGGGCTCGGAGCCGTATGACGTGCTGGTCGGACAGCGGCTGTACGGCGAGCTTCCCGCCCTCGTCGGCGACAAGGCCGTGCGGGTGGCCGTGATCCACCCGGCCGCGCTCGCCCCGCTCGCCGACCGGATCGCCGACGTGCTCGCCGCCCCCGGCCGGACCGTCGTGCCGGTCCGGGTCCCGGACGCCGAGGAGGCCAAGACCGCCGGGGTCGCCGCCGCCTGCTGGGGGACGCTCGGCCGGCACGGCTTCACCCGTACCGACGTCGTCGTGGGTGTGGGCGGCGGCGCGACCACCGACCTGGCCGGTTTCGTGGCGGCGAGCTGGCTGCGGGGCGTGCGCTGGATCGCCGTCCCCACCACGGTCCTCGCCATGGTCGACGCGGCCGTGGGTGGCAAGACCGGCATCAACACCGCCGAGGGCAAGAACCTCGTCGGAGCCTTCCACCCGCCCGCCGGAGTGCTCTGCGACCTGTCGGTCCTGAAGACGCTGCCCGCCGAGGAGTACGCGGGCGGGCTCGCCGAGATCGTCAAGGCCGGGTTCATCGCCGACCCGGCCATCCTCGACCTGATCGAGGAGGACCCGCGGGCGGCCCGTACGCCCGCAGGACCGCACACCGCCGAGCTGATCGTCCGGTCGATCCGGGTCAAGGCCGAGGTCGTCTCCGGCGACCTCAAGGAGTCGGGGCGGCGCGAGATCCTCAACTACGGCCACACCCTGGCCCACGCGATCGAGAAGAACGAGCGCTACACATGGCGCCACGGCGCCGCCGTCTCCGTCGGCATGGTCTTCGCCGCCGAACTCGGCCGGCTCGCCGGACGGCTCGACGACGCCACCGCCGACCGCCACCGCGCCGTCCTGGAATCGGTCGGCCTGCCGCTGACCTACCGGGCCGACGCCTGGCCCGCGCTGCTGGAGGCCATGCGGGTCGACAAGAAGACCCGCGGCGACCTGCTGCGCTTCATCGTCCTCGACGGACCGGGGCCCGGCAGGCCCGGAGTCCTCGAGGGCCCCGGCCCCGACCTGCTCGCCACCGCGTACCGCGAGGTGTCCCCATGACCACCGTCCCCACCGCCCTCTCGGCCCGGATCCCCGGCTCCAAGAGCATCACCAACCGCGCCCTGCTGCTCGCCGCGGCCGCCGAGGGCACGACCGGCCTGCGGGCCCCGCTCGTCAGTGACGACACCCTCGCCTTCCGCACCGCGCTGACCGGACTCGGCACCCCCGTCCGCGCCACCCCCGACGACAGCCGCTGGGACGTCACCGGCAGCGGCCGCGGCCCCCGCGGCACCGCCCGGGTCTGGTGCGCCGACGCGGGGACGGCGGCCCGCTTCCTGCCGCCGTTCGCGGCCACCGGGCGGGGCACGTTCACCTTCGACGGTTCGGCGCAGCTGCGCGCCCGCCCCCTCGCCCCGCTGACCGACGCGCTGACACGGCTCGGCGCCCGGGTCCGCGGCGAGGAACCCGACGGAGCGGAGCACCGGGCCGGAGAGCCGGGACGCGGGGAGGGGACGCTGCCGCTGACGCTGGAGTCCGACGGACTCGCGGGCGGCCGGATCACCCTGGACTCCTCGCTTAGCAGTCAGTACCTCACCGGTCTGCTGATGGCGGCGCCGCTCATGGACGCCGGGCTCACCGTCGAGGCGCGTGACCTCGTCAGCCGCCCGTACATCGACATGACCCTCGCCCTGATGCGGCACTTCGGCGCCGAGGTGTCGGAGCGGGACGGTGCCATCGCGGTCGCCCCCGGCCGCTACCGGGCCACCGACCTCGCCGTCGAACCCGACGCCTCCACCGCCTCCTACGTCTTCGCCGCCGCGGCCGTCACCGGAACGGCCGTCGCCGTGCCCGGTCTCGGCAGCGGCAGCCTCCAGGGCGATCTGCGCTTCGTCGACGCCCTGCGGCGGGCCGGCGCCCGGGTCGACACCGGCGCGAGCTCGACGACCGTCACGGGAACGGTGACCGACACGGGCGCGGTGACCGGCGGGGCGAGGCTCCGCGGCGGCTTCACGATCGACATGGGGCCGATCTCCGACACCTTCATGACCCTCGCGGCGATCGCCCCGCTCGCGGACGCGCCGATCACCATCACCGGCATCGCCCACGCCCGGCTGAAGGAGTCCGACCGGATCGCTGCCGTCGCGCAGAACCTCCGCGCCTGCGGCATCCGGGTCGAGGAGGGTCCCGACCGGATCACCGTGCACCCCGGCCTCCCGCGTCCCACGCGGATCGCCTGCCACCGGGACCACCGGATCGCCATGGCCTTCTCGGTGCTCGGCCTCGCGGTCCCGGGGACGATCACGCTGGACGATCCGGCGTGCGTGGCCAAGACGTTCCCGGGCTTCCACGACGAGATGGCCCGGCTGTTCCCTACGTACGCACAGGAGGAACTTCGGTGAGCAGGTTGCGTTGGCTGACAGCGGGGGAGTCGCACGGACCCGCGCTCGTGGCGACGTTGGAGGGCCTTCCCGCCGGCGTCCCGGTCACCACGGAGCTGGTGGCGGAGCACCTCGCGCGGCGGCGCCTCGGCTATGGGCGCGGCGCCCGGATG
>NZ_JBVJPY010000036.1:0-18493 GCF_055609145.1 Streptomyces sp. NPDC036822 | reverse complement strand
ACGACAGAAGACTCGCGCGACACCAACCTCACCGCATCAAGAACGGTGCACTTTCATCCGTACGCGGTGGTGCACGTTCACTTGTACGCCGACACTCCAGCACAGGATGAAAGAGGCTCACTGGATACATAGGGTGGCGCCAGCGGGTCATGAGCCGTAGCCGAGTTCCTGCGGAAGGTGTTCCCAGGCTATCCCGGAGTGCAGGACGAACAGGATGCCTTGGACCACCAGAAGGCCCGATGCCGCTTGCGCCCGGGATACCGATTCCGGCGCTCGACCTTCGGCATCAGCGGCTCGACCACAGCCCACAAATCGTCATCGACATCTCACGGCTTCGGCCGAGCCACCCCGCACCCCCGGATCAGCAGCCCGGGAGCGGTCCACCCACCTCGAGATCATTTCGTTAGGAGTTCTTATGGGCCGTTGGCCGGATATCCCTATCTCGGCCGCCACATGTGGGACCGGGTGGCCCGGCACGGACACGATCAACGAGCAGGAGCTAAGTCAGAGGGGCATTACGGTGGGACACGTAAACCTCCGTTGTGGGGTGAAGCCGATCCACCTCGACCCCACCGAAGGTTTCGCCACGAGCAAGGCCCACGTATGTCAACGATGCTCCTGATCAGTACGCCTAGGTGCCGGAGACTCGGATTCCTAACACTCCCTTGGGCAGGTGGGGTAGCCACGACCGATGCAAAACATGGAACTCATCCCTCGTTCCCTATGGGGCGTGGGGCCTTGCTCGGGACCCTGCCGTAGCCGTAATCCCTGTATATATTGGCCTGCAGCTCCTCACGATGGGTACTGATCACCTTATCGCGGAGCTGGCGGCGCTGAATTTTCTTCTTTGGCATACTGGGGTTCCTTTCTTGCGGAGGAAGCTCTGAACTCCGCCCAGCCGTTGTTCCCGACTCTGGGCCGAAGTGTTGACGAAGCTCGGCTATTACAGCGTATGAGAGATACCGTATGGATACTTCGGCTTCGTCCGCGTCCGCCCCGGAGTCGACTCCAAGGCGGCGAATCTGATCGAATTCGATCTCGGTGAACATTTTGAATACGTGCTGCGCAAGAAACCCGAGGGGGGAAATTTGCTCGTTTCTATCGCATGGCTTCCAGGCGAGCGAGTGGGATCCTAGATAATGTAGGATATGCTCCGCCAGGTAGGGAGATTCCAGGAAGGGTTGATTTGCGGAAGCCCTAAAAGCCGCGATTAGGTCGTTCTCTGCCTCGATCCACCACGCATGGCGCGATAGTAGTTCGTTGTTATAGTCAAGGTAGTTGTCCCACTCGAAGCCCTCCCGGGCGACAAATTCCCCTGGTGAACCGTAGGCCGCGACAAGGTCTTGGCTTATCGCGTTAGGAGGGCTTGCCCAGCGGCCGTCCGAGGGCTTTGTTTCGACGTAATAGTCGGAGGATCCAATGGAGTCCTCGTAGTCGACTTCAGTATAGCCGTAGAACCGACACTCCGAGGAACTTGCGAAGGTTACAGATTTCTCATGTGGAGGTGCAATTATGGAACTTTTGACGGCCATTTCATCAAGGTGATTACGCCTTTCGCGACGGCGATAATTGCCCTTGTTTTCTTTGGGCATGGGAGGAGCCCACCGTGTTACGGTATCCTCTACCATGGCAGTAATCAGGAATGATATTTCAGTATCTATCTGCTCCGCTCTGGCGCTCTTCGCATGCACGGCAAGGCGATCTGCTAGGAGGCTGGCAAACTCTTGACAGCGGGAGAACTTCCAGAATGCCGTTTCCTGAATCCCATTCTTTTCCCATCGTGCATTCCGTGCTCCGAGTCCGGGATTTTGCTGGACGGTTTTTCGGCAATGCCTTTTGAAATCTCTCCATACAGCCTCGACGTTCGGATATTTCTTGGCTCTCTTTTCTGGACTCGAACAGAAGCTCTCGACAGAGCTCGTGAGCACCATTTCCATCGATGCGGAAAACTTCCGCCACTGGTTCTTCATTGTCGCCCTTAGGAATTTCGCTGCGGTCGGCCGCCAGTTGGTGGCGACATGATCGGTACTGCTCCCTTAAAGGTACGCCTAAGGGCGTCCTTTATTTTCATCGATGCGTCCCCTAAAGTGCAGATTTTTGGGCAGTCTATCGGGCATAGGTGAGGTGAAGGGGGCCGAGCGGCTAATGTGCGCACCCGTTTTGTCGAGTGCCGTCGTGTGTGGCATGTCGCCGAGCTGATATTCGTTCCGTACCTGTCCGTCACTTCTGGCTACCGAACTCGAACTCGTGATGTCAGTGGTGTCGCAGAGACCGCTGAACTCTGGCCGTTCGAGATTAGGAGCGTGGCTGCAGCCAATGACGCCGCGGCGGCCAAGGTCACGTCGACGTCGTCGCTCCAGACTTCCAGCCATGACCCAGGTAGCCGCCTTGCGCGAGGAACAGGACCTTGCCGGGGCACTCGCCGGTCTCGGTGACGAGCTGCGCTTCAGTTGCCACGACGGGCTGGGCCAGTGGGTACGGGCTCCGCCTTGCTGGTGTCGAGTTCATTTCCGCCTCGGTTCTCGCTGGGCGGCAACGCGACAGACCACTGCTTCGCCTCAGCCCAGCGCAGTGCGTACGGCGTCAGGACGCCGTTCGCCTCAGCCCAGCGCAGTGCGTACGGCGTCAGGACGCCGTTCGCCTCAGCCCAGCGCAGTGCGTACGGCGTCAGGACGCCGGCGATGGCCACTACGAGGCTGCACATGAGCAGGGCGATGGCGAAGCCACGGCGAGGCCCCACGACAGCTGACGCGGTAGCCGCGCGAACCACGAACACAGCCAGGACGATGAGAGGAAACGCGGCCAGGACACGCGCGAGAGCTCTCAGTCGTTCCGCATGAGCGAGCCTTCGTTCTTGCAGATCAGCCAGTTTCGCTTTCGCCGCATCGCCGGGATCGAAAGGCCTGCGTCTGCTAAGCCAGGTGAGAGCCGCGACCACGGCAAACAGGCCGGCAAGCGCCCACAGGTTACGAAACCACAGCCAGGCGAGAAGGGCCGCTGCACCGCAGGCCAACCACAGCGCTATCAACGGGACAGAGTCAAGGATCCGCTCCCGCGAAAGAGCGGAGCGATGCACGCTGCGCCACAGCAGCAGTACGAGCACGACGACAGACGCCAAGGTGGCCACGCCGCGCAATCCGTTGTCCAAGAGTCCCAGCAAGGCGTCCTGGACCTGGTCGGTTCCCACACCGCTCAGAAGAAGAAGCAGCAGCGCCGCGACAGCGAGCTGCAGTCGCAGAGCGCGCACGTCCCGACGCCATGGTGTGGACCTTGGCCGACGGTCCCACAGCAGGAACGCGAGCAAGACTACTGCCACGGCCACGCACAGCCACTTCAAGGCTCCGGCTGCACAGGCGATCCAGTGCACGATATCGATCTCATGCGGGGAAATGGGCGGCAGCAACAGGAGGAGGCATGCTGCCTCAACCACCTCGGCGAACAGCAAAACGAACATCAGGCGGCGACGAAGTGACGGCCGTGTCGCCCGGTAGATGGAAGGAGGGAACCGCCCCGCCGACGGCCGCTGCTCAGAAGGACGCAGCACACGAAGGCCACGGTTGAGCAGCAAGACATATCCGCACGCGAACAGGACATCCAGCACGACGTAGGCCCACACCAGCTGACGCCACTGAGGAGCCTGCCCGAGTGGGCTGATCTCCGTGCCGCGGGCGTCGGTGAACAGCTTGAGGCAGTCGTCCACTCGGCTGCGAGGATCGCCCGTCACGTCGACGGCAGGAGCGGGGGGTCGCGTAGTGCCGTCTAAGGTTTTGGCACTCCCCCACACATCGTCCAAGGCATAGGCCCACACGCACCACGCCGTACGTGACTCGACCCCCGGGATGACGAGAGCCCCCACCGTCGCCGTGGGGTGGGCTGGGGCCTCGATGCGTGCGAGACCGGCGTCGACCTGTCGTAGCGCGACGACCAGGAGCAGCACCAGCATGCCCAGCACCGCCACGCCCCGCCCGACCTTCCACGGACGGTAGGCATCCACCTGATTGGTTTGCTGAGAGCGAAGCAATGCTCACTGACTGTAAGGGACCTGGGGGGGAGATGGGGGAGGCTCGCAAGGACACAATCGCCCGGTTCAACCCCACTCACCGAGTTCTGCGTAAGGCGGCCATCTACCGTTCGGCGAGGCCGGTGGCCTCACGAGACGTCGCACACTCCTCGTGGTGGCGAGTTGGCCGCGGCCCGGCCAACTCGCCACGAGCGAGACGTCCTTGCCACGTCAGCCGGCCCGAGGAGCGCATCGGCGTCGAGGAGAACCGGAGCACGTCAGTCGTCTGGGCGTAGCGTCGGACCGTAGCGCAGTTCTCACTGTATGTGATGCTCGGTTTCCGAGAGCACTGCGACTGGAGAGGGTGATCTGATGAGCGAGACCAAGGGTGACGCCGTGGTCCTTGCCGACACCGACGGCTACTACTACGTCCTGCCCAGGGAGGTCATCGAGGTGTCGCGGATCGAGAAGGCGGCACAGGGCCGTGTCGACGAACTGCTCGCCTCCGGCGCCTCCGGCGGGTCCGCCCAGTTCTCCTACCGTGGCGCGATCACGCTGCCCGCCGACAGCGAGTGGACACACTTCACGCCGGACGTGGCATGGCCGAACGGCGGCGCGAAGTCCGGGCGGCAGCACCCGAACCAGATGGTGATGATGGACAAGCCGGTTATCCGCGCCGCCGGAGCAGAGTAGGCATGCTCCTCGGACCGGCCGCAGCCGGCGAGCGCGGGGGGACCCCGTCGGCCCCTGACGAGTTCGCTGTCGGCCTGCCGACCGTGGCCAGCAGCCATCGGGAATGCCTCGCCGGGCAGGGATTCGCGGCGTTCAGCGAACTCTGGAACAGCTCGACCGCCGAGGCGATCGCCGTGGAAGCGGCGGCGTTGTTCCCGGCCGCGGAAGCCACCGCGCGCCGGGCCGGCGGGCTGATCCAGGCGACCTCGTCCGACGCCCCGCTGCTTACGCGACTGCACTTCGCCCTGGTGCCGTTGGCGAGAGCTCTGACCGGTCGGCTGCTCGTACCGTCGTACGGCTGGTACAACTTCTACCCGCGAGACGACGCGATCTGGCTGCACGTCGACGTCGAGAAGTCTGACCTTGCGATTGTGGCTACCGCGTTGGGCGGTGTGGGTCCGCTCCATGTCCACCCCGAGCTGGCTGGCCGGACCCAGGCGGAGCTGGACCGGCTGCAGACCGGTCCCTCCTGGGATGCCGACAGCGGATGCCGCATCGCCTACCCGCGGCGCGGCGTCCTCGCCCTGCGCGGACGGTCCGTACCCCACCACCGGCCGGGGCGCCCTCTGGCGACCCTAGGTGCGGTCGCAGCCCTGCACTTCACGTCGTTGCTGTAGCCACGCTCGAGAGGACGACTGATGCCCCAGCTCGCACCCGAGATCGTCCCGCTCGATGCCACGGAGCTCGTGTCCTTCGTACCGACAGCGGCCGACCGCCGGTCCTTGCGGACACTCGGCTACGCGCACCTCGACGGCCTGTGGGACCAGGGTTTCCGCGACAGGCTCGCCGACGAGGCACGCGAACGTCACGCGTGTGCCCGGGTCCCGGACGCCGGCCCCCGCACCCCCGTCGAAGAGCGCCGCCGAGTCCGCAAGCCGACCCCGGCGGCCACGGGCCGGCTGCTGTCCCGGCTCCACGTCTCGATGACCGGTGTCGCCCGTGCCCTGTCAGGTCGGCTCCTCGTCCCCACGTTCTCGTCCTACGGCTACTACGAGGCCGACGATGAGGTATTGCTCCACCTGGACACGGACGACTGCGACATTACCCTGCTGACCACGGCGCTGGGCCGGGTCGGGCCACTGCACTTGCGGCCCGAGCTGCGCGGCCGCGACATGGCCGAGCTGGGGCGACTTGAGGACGACGCGGCGTGGGACCGCCAGGGCGGGTTCATGATCGACTACCCACGCCGCGGGCTCACGGCCCTGGCCGGCAACACCGTGCCGCACAACCGGCCCGGCCGGCCTACCACCGCGGTGAGCGCCGTGGCCGCACTTTGCTACCGCGCGCTCTTCTGACCTTGGCAGTGCCGGTCAACCGCGGACGCCTCGGCGCGGCAGGTAGGCGACCGGGTCCTCCGATGTCGGCCCGGCGGCGGCCTGGTGACGGTCGCGGCAGGCACCGGGTCAAGGGCTTTGTCGTCGGGCAGGCCGAGGGCGAGCTCGGCGTGCTGGACACACCGGCGCCTGCCCGCCCTCGCGTGGATGTCTTCACGGCTCCGCGGGCCGGGACACCGTCGGCGGCGTAGTGCACGCGGCCAAGGTGGCGAGCCCAGCGGCCGACCTCGCCTTCACCAGGATCGAAGGCTGCTCTGAGGATCACCTCCACCTGGACCCGGTCGGCGGCCACCGTGCCACCCGAACGTCGCGCTACCCCTTCGACTCCTTACGGGATCGGCGCCCGGCTTCCTTCTCGGACCGCTCCAAAGCCCGGCAGAACGGGCATGAAAGGCCCTCTTGACCGGCCCCGGTGTGGGGGCCGGCCCGGTAGGCGCCCAGAAGCTCGGCACGTACTCCCGAGACGTACTCGTCGTGTTCGTGTGCATGCTTCTTCATATGTTCGCAAACGGGCAGCACCGAAAGCAGGAGGCGGGGCAATACGCCTTGGGACGAAACGGGGATCTCCAGCCATCAATGACCCTATAAAGTCACGTTTCCGTCACGCGCGGTGTTGCGATGCCCGGAGAGGCCCAAAGGCTCCTCGAAGCCGTCTGCTGCAGCCCGGCCGCGGGTCTCGTCTGGCATGTCATCCTCACGCACGGCTCGGTCGTGCCATCACCGTCTCAGGACGCAAACCGGGTGACATCCGTAATCCGGCAAGTGATCTTGGCTGTCATCTGGGCCAGGCCCTGCGCCCTCACCTTCGACTGCTGCCCAGGAGCAACATTGTTCGTGCCGACAGTCGCTTCCTCCAGGCGCTTGCCGGACGCATCGACGAACTCGACGTGCACGATGTAGTTGCTCGCCTTGCTGGACCGGTTCGTGATCAACAGCTCGGCGCTGGGCGAGTCGGTGGTCGAGTCGACCTCGCAGGCCGTGATTCTCACGTCTCCTCGGGGGCCGGTTTCCTCCTGCGGCCGCTGGGAGCCGGACGTCTCCCGCGTCGCGGGCTGCGTGGCTGGGCTCGACGGGATCCGATCCGGATCGCCGCCATCCCCTCCGCCGAGAGGGTGGCTCACCCTGACCGGACGGTGACAGGCCCTATGCAGATGGCGGGTCATGACGCGGCATAAGCACAGCGTCCGGCCGGTCCTTCACGGACGCATCGGACAGAGCCGGAAGGCGGTACGAGCGCTCAATTCGGCGTGACAGGTCACTGAGATCCGCCACGTGCCGGGGTTTGACAGGGTGATGGGCCGTGCAGCGGGAGGAGACGATCTCTTCGCCACTGCCACCTCGACCAGTTCCTGGCGGCAGGAGGTGCGCGTAGCGGTATGCGACGCGGTAGTCCGCTGACGCTGCCGGTTTGGCTGGTGATCAACGTGCGCGGCCTGTGCGGCGCCGCATCAGCGCGGTGCTCTTGCGCTGCGCCGGCCGGTTCTCGCCCGGCGCGCGTGGGCGCCGGGCGAGGAGGTGGTGGTCAGCACATGACGGAGTCGACGCGGGTGGAGTTGTAAGAGCAGGTGTCGACCCTGGCGCCGTTGGAACGCTTCAGGGTGGCGGTGTCACGGTTGTTGTTCCACACGTAGGCGGCACGCTGCTGGTAGAGGTTGGCGCTGGTGTTGGTGCCCCTGCCGGTGCGGATGGTGACGGTCTTGCCCTTGCCGAGGATGAAGTTGCCGAAGGTGTACTTGTGGTTCGCCGCGTCCGTCAGCGTCCACCCCCGCAGATTGACGGCCGCGGTGGTGGTGTTGCGGACGACGACGTACTCCCCGTTCAGGCTCGCGTTCGTCCGGGTGTCGCTGCCCGGGCTGTCGTAGTAGATCTTGTAGAGGTGGACGGAGCCGGCCGCCTGGGCGGGTGCGGGCAGGGCGAGCAGGCCGGCGAACGCCGCCGTCGTGACGACGGCGGCAGCGGTACGCGTACGGAGCATGGATGTCCCCTTGGTGCGGTGATGAGAGAGCCGGGCGCATCCCCACTTCGCGGGCCCGGTAGTTGATCACCGTATAGAGCAATGGCCCCCGTGTTGCTCCGAGTTACCAAATCAGGACCAACCGAATTTTCGTACGAAAACCCGTCCCGGTTCGGCGGCGGTACGGCAGAACCGTTCACCCGGTAGGCCTCGTCCCCGCTGGACGGAGAGAGCCCTCTCCCGTTGAGTAGCCCACCGATCGGCCTCGGGCAGGGCGAAGGGGCGGCCCCGCTCGTGCGGGGCCGCCCCTTCGTCCTGCCCGCCTCCCCGCGTGCACAGCCTCTACGCAGGGGCGCGCCTGTGGAGGTCGGTCACCCGGCCCGCTGGGTTGTCGCCCCGGCCTGGGCGGGTACTGCGGGCAGGGGGACGGTGCAGGAGGCGCAGCGTCGGGCCTGTGCCGGGACGGGGCTGAGGCACTCGGGGCAGTCTCGCTTGGGTGCCTGGACGTCGTGGTGCGGGGCGAGGCGCTCGTGCAGCTTGTTGATCGGGAGTACGACGAGGAAGTACAGGGCGCTGGCGAGGAGGAGGAAACTGATCGCCGCGTTGATGAAGGCTCCGTAGGGGAACGCGGTGGCGCCCACGGTGAAGGTCTTGCGGTTCATGTCGCCGGTGGCGCCGGTCGCCAGCCCCACGAGAGGGGTCAGGAAGGCTCCGACGAAGCCGTTCACGACGGCGGTGAACGCCGCTCCGATGACGATGCCGACCGCAAGGTCGACCACGTTGCCGCGCAGGATGAAGCTGCGGAAGCCCTTCACCTTCATACCCCCTGAAAGGCCTTGACGTCGGCGGACGGCACGATGGGGCGTGGGTAGCCCGGCCCCTTCCACCCCCGTGCCCTGCCACGCCGCGCCCATGCTTGCTGGACGCGCACTGCCCCACGTTCTTCGGTGCACCACCCGCCGAAAACGTGCCGCCTTGCACCCGCGAGTAGGTACGGGCCCGCGGGGATGCCTTATGCCCGCCGTTCTCAGGAGTCCCCGTCGAAGAGGTGCTCAGGGGGAGGTTCCGGGGGTGCGGCGCACTTCTTCGGCTGCGTCCTGGCCCACCTGGCGCAGCCCCTGCGCTGTCTCCTGGCTGGCGTTTTGCGCGTGGTCCTTGGTGATCCCCGCAGCGTCCTGGGTGGTGCTCTTCACCGCTTGCACGGCCTGAGCCGCGGGCTCCCGCATCTCCTCCTTGACCTCCTGGGCTGCGTCAACGACCGTCTGCTTGACGGGTTCAAGCAGCTCTTCGGATTGCTCGCGCAGCTGCCGTCCGGCGCGTTCCTCTGTCTCGGTGGTCGGCACAAGCGCGGCAGCGAGCATGCCGGCTCCAAAGGCGATCAGCCCGGCTGCCAGGGGGCTGCCCTGGGTCTGCCGCTTCACCTGCGAGGGTGCCTGCTGAAGAGTCTCGTTCACCGTTCCGCCGACCTCCGCGGCCGCTCCAGTGATGCTGTCCGTGGCGCGGTTCAGGCTCTGGGATGCACCGTATGCCGTGCTCTGCGCCGTGCCCATCACACGCTCCTTCACTCCGCTGACCCGGTGGCGCACCGCACCGACTTTGCGTCGGGCCACCCTGCGCGGGGTCATCCTTTCCGCCAGAGCGTCGACGTTGCTCGCCAGGTGCGCGCGCCGGTGCTCCGCATCAGTTCTCAGCTCGTCGGGTGTTGTGCCCATCGCGCATCCTCCTTCAGCGACTGCACGGTCTGTTCGGGCTTGAGATGGACCTTGCGCCAGCCTGCCCGCCCGTTGACATAGAGCGCTGCTCCTACGGCCGCCCACAGGGCGGTGACGATCAGCGCGGCCCAAGCGATATCGATCACGTGGGCCAACGCGAAGACGACTGTGAGGCTGGCGAACAGCAGCACCATGTGACCGGCGTAACCCGCCCCGCCCAGCATGCCGGCCGCTTTGCCGGCCTTCGCCGATTCCTGTTTCAGCTCGGCCTTCGCCAGTTCGATCTCGGTGCGGACCAGCCCGGACACATCCTGGCCGATCTCACTGATCAGATCACCAATCGACGGCTCCGCCACCGTCGGCGGCGGGGCATGGCCGGTAGGCCGCTCCTGATGTGCGGTGGCCACGGGTCACATCCCTTCTCTCGGCCGCGGCGAGCCGCCGTGCGGCTGCGCCCCGCCCACCGGGGGGTAGGACGGCGGATTGGGCACCACATGCGGGGGCTGCGACTGGCCGTAGGTATCGGTCAGGTCCTCATAACCGGCAGGTATCCCAGAGCGTCCCACCGCAGGAACGTCTTGATCAGTCCGGTCCCCGGCAGCAGAGCTGCTGCTGTCGCCCGTACCACTGTCGGTGGAGGAGGCCGCGCTCACTCCCTTGCCGGCCCGGCCGACGAGGAACCCGGCCACGGCCGCGCCCGCGAGGAAGGCTCCTGGTCGGCGGCGGGCGAAGTTCTGCAAGTCGCTGACCAGCCCATCGGGTCCGCGCTGCTGGATGCGGTCGGCAGCCTGGTCGCCGCCGTCAGCTATCTGACGGGCCACGCCCGCCATGGTGGAGTCGGGCTTGCCTCCCTCACCCATCTCCCGGAGCTCCTGCGCAAGCCGGCGCACGTTCTCCGCCAGCCGCCCGGTCTGCGACTGCGCCTGCCCCTGGAGCTGACCACGCAGATTCCCAACAAGGCTCCGTGCCTGGGCGGTGGCCTCGCCGACGACGTTGGCCGCCTGTTCCTTGGCCGCCCCGCCCACCTCGGCGGCCTTTCCGCCGACCAGTGCGGCACCCTCGCTCGCCTTGTCCTGAGCCGTATGCGCTACCGCCGCCGTGCTGCTTTCCTGCCGGCGGCTCGATTCCTGGAAGTCACTCAAGGCTCCTCCTCGTCAATCGAAGGATCGAGGTTCCCCGCCCAGCCAGCCCCTGCCCATGTTTGGGCCGTCCACGCGTGGTGGGGAAGGCAACCGAAACCAGTCCGAGCTCTTCGCCAACGAGCGTCTTCACCAGCCGAAACGCTGAGGAGCCACGAGCTGGGAAGCTTGCGGATCGCCCTGGGTCTCGGCGGTCGAGCGGACATCAGCGGGTGATCAAGGAAGCACGCTGTGCTCTCGCTGCCCCAGGGCCGGCCCCGGCCGCGCACCTCGTCTCAGCGGTCGCCACCAGCGCATAGCCCTCCGGCCGGTCGCCCGATAGATCCGCGACACAGCTGGAAGTCATGCACCGCCACTCCCCCGCGCCGCCTGCTCCTGGCGCCGCATCCGCCTTCGGCGCCCAGCTCGGACCACTCGGTGTAGCGGCGCAGCTTGGCATCGACGGGCTCCTTCACACGGTCGATGTCCAGGAGCATCGGGCACAAATGCGCCCGGGGCGCGCATCGTCAGGTCGCGTACTGGGTGTAGCCGTGGGGCAGCTTGTGGGTGATCTCGCTCTGTCAGGACAGCGGGGAACCGTACCCCGCCCCGGTGAGCACGGCAGCAGTCGTCGTGACGGCGGTGGCGCGTTCGTCGCAAGCCGGTCGATTTTACCGGCTGGTTTTCGTCGTCGAGCTCGGGTTTCGCGGCGCGGAGATCCGTAGGTTCTTCGGCAGCAGCCGCTGGGCTTCCTTGTGGCCCTTCTTGGTGAGCGCCCCCGGTTGCTGACGGGGCAGGAGTTGTCGGTCGATCAGGATCGGCGCGTGTAGCCGCGCCGTGGTGTCGGCGGCCGCCTTCCTGTGCGAGTGACGGTCCATATGTGCGAAGAAGTCTGCAGAACGGCTGTTACCTGCCTGCTCACCCGGGTGGTGGAGCTCGTTGCGGTACTCGCCCGATGGTCCCCCGCTCGGAAACAAGGGCTTGTTGTTGACCGCTGGACGGGTGGGTGCAGCAATCAGTGAATGTCATGGTCACGTTCTGACTCATGGATGCTCGATGCACCCGACAGTTACGGAAATGTCCAGACCTGGTAACTGGCCCTGGCTAGCCGGTCAACGGCGGGCCGTGGGTTGCAGAGTTTGCTTCCTCGGCCCGCACGGGACCGGGACACGCCCCGCGCTCACCAGCAGCATTCGGGTTGGTGAGGCTCTGTTCCTCAAGGAGACATCACCCATGTCTGCTGTTTCGACCGCCCGCCGTATCGCCGCGACCGCACTCGCGGCCGGCGCCCTCGTCTCCGTCGCCGCTCTGCCGGCAAGTGCCCACGACGGCGACCGTCACCGCACGTCGCGGGTGGAGATCAGCCGTGTGCAGGCCGACAGCCCCGGCCGGGACAACCGCTCCAACCGGTCGCTGAACGCCGAGTGGGTCGAGATCACCAACACCACCCGTCACTCGGTCAACCTCGACGGGTGGACCCTGAAGGACGAGGATGGTCACCGCTACACCTTCGACCACGTCCGCCTCGCCGGCCGCGCCACGATCCGCATCCACACCGGTGAGGGCCGCGACACCCGTACCGACCTCTTCCAGGACCGCCGCAACTACATCTGGGACAACCACTCCGACACCGCGACCCTCCGCGACGACCGCGGCCGCACCGTCGACACCGAGTCCTGGAGCGGCCGTCACCACCACCGCCGCTGACCCCACCCTCCCCGCGCCCCGCCTCCCGCTCGCCCAAGCGGGAGGCGGGGCGCCCCGCGTGCACGCCCGGAATTCGCTACGGCTGGCACGTCATATCGCATCGAGGTGCGGATCCACCGCAAGGGAGCCGGTCTCGCCATCCATGCCGACTCTCGGCCCCTACCGCTCCGGCGAAGCGCTCCTGCGCCGGTCTGCTCCAGGGTCACCGATCGCATCCTGGTGACCCCGGCATCCCCCAGCTCTGCGGCGTGCAGCTGTACCGGTAAGTGCGCATTGCGGAGTCGGCGCCCCTCTTGTACATGCCCTGCGGACCGAAGGCGCCGGGGATCACCAGTGGCCGGGAGAAGACGAACCTGCCGCCGGGGCTGAGTGGCTGGGCGACGAGCAGGAACAGGCAGGCACGGTCGGTGAACCAGATCAGGGACCGATGAGGTTGCGTCCCCGGACTTTCTCCAGCGACGTCAGCGCATCGTTTCCCCTGGTTCTCCTCGACGTCGAGGAAGACCCGTTCAGCAGAACCAGCCATTTTGGACCCAGCCCCGGCGGTTGATGTCTCCGTAGGCGAAGCCGTAGACCCAGTCACCGCCGCCTTGTTCGACGAGGAAGGTCTGCCCTCGGTAGAGCGTGCCCATCCATGCTCCGTGAGGGGCGGTGACCCGGACGAACAGGTCCTGGGCGCAGACGGTCTCGCGCTGGCCGACCGTGCCGTTGGCAGAGGCGGCGGGGGTGATGGTCGTGACGGTTGCCGCGGCGAAGGCCAGGGCCAGGGTGGCCAATCTGCTCGTGCGGGTCATGTAGCAGCCCTTTCCGTCGTCTTGTCGGGGCCTTGCTTACCAGGAACCGAAGCCGCCCAGGCACTCGTGCCTGACGAATCCCCAGTCGTTGGGACCGAAGTCGAAGGTGGCCGCCCAGCCGTTGTAGACCGGGTGGGCACCGCGAGTATGCCCGACCTTGTCACCGCGCAGCAGCGTCCGCTTCAGGCCGACCGGCCCTGACGCGCTGTCGTAGTTCGCGTAGAAGCTGGCACTGTCGCAGACGATGACGGCGTGTTCCGGCACAGTCGGTCCCGCCTGCGCAGCACCAGCGGTACTCAGGGCGAGAACAGCCATCGCAGAGAAGACGACACCTGCCCTACTAGTCGAGTTCATGACAAGCAAAGTGCCGGAAGGTCTCAGTCCCGTCCAGACGGCAGGTCCTCGCGGGGGTCGACATGCGGCCGGCATCCGTCGTCAACCTGGGCGAGCGCGGCCAAGGCGGTGCCAGCGGCCGCCGCGCTCCCGCCGCAGCGTCCGCAAGCTCGCCTGCCGACCGCCAGTTGAACCGCCTGCTTCTCGACGCCGGGCCCTGACCGCTCCACCAGCCCTTCAGCGGCCGCCGTCTCTACGGCGCGTTTCCCCCTGGACGACCTCATAGGCTCCGGTTCCACAGGCGCCGCGGGCGGCGGTGGGCAGGCGCACGGTCCGCTGCCCGTCGGCGGGCTCGGCCGGGCAGCGTTCGCGTCGGCCGGGTCCTCTCGGTCGCCGTCGAGGCGCTGCACCCGCGGTCCTCCTCAAGGGCGACCGCGGCCTCGCCGGTCGGTGGTCATGCCCGGCGCGCGCCGTCTGCGGGCTGCCCCCCTCGCCCAGTGCCCTATCGCAGGCCGCGGACTGACCGCCACGGCGGCCTGAGCAGGGCCGGGCCGGGCGTGGTCCGGGCGTGCCGAGCTGTGTCGTACCTCCGTGGTACTCATACGCCATGAGCCAGTTCCGCGACTTCAACCTCAAGCTACTCGTCATCGAGGAGCTCATGTACGGCCCTGCTCCGCTACTCCCGCCCTATGACCTGCCCGCGCGGCTGGCCGAGCGGGGAATCAACGACCCCGCGTCCTACGTCCTGGGCAACGGCCTCCACTCGGAGGTACTGCCGGAGTCCCGGGCCTATTTCGAGGCCCTGGAGATCCCGGAGGAGCTGCTCGCCCGCGTCGAGGAACTGTGCTTCGACGCCGGGGCAGAAGTCTTCCGGCACTGCGCCCCCGCCTGGGACGGCGAGGACGATCTGTTCGACGTCCGCTCACTCGACGACCTCGCCCTGCTGCCCAACCTGCGGGAGGTCACCTTCGTGGAAGACGGCGTCCTTGCCGTGCCAAAGGCGGCGGAGGTCTTCGCAGCCCGCGGCATCGACACCGACTGAGTCCTCACGCCCCTCCTTCGGGTGTCGCCCCAAGGCGACCCGCCTCTCTGCCACGAAGGCCCGAGAGTCGGGCGCGGACGGCATCTGGTCGGCGCGGACACCTTCCTCGTTTGTCATCATCTTGATGACGTCCGTGCTGTCATCCATTCGATGACATGTTACAACGGTGTCAGTGATGGCATTGGCAGCAACTGCCTGAACCTGCTGGAGGTGTCTTCACGATGTTGATGCGCACTGATCCCTTCCGTGACCTGGACAGGCTGACGCAGCAGCTGATGGGCCCGGGTTCCTGGTCGAGGCCGTTCGTGATGCCGATGGACGCCTACCGCGAGGGCGACGAGTACGTGGTGGCCTTCGACCTTCCGGGTGTCCCCGCAGACGCGATCGACATGGACGTCGAGCGGAACATGCTCACCGTCAAGGCGGAGCGTCGGCCGGTGGCGAAGGCCGACGATGTACAGATGGAGCTGTCCGAACGGCCGCTGGGCGTCTTCTCCCGCCAGATCGTGCTTGCTGACAGCCTCGACACCGAGCGCATCCAGGCCGACTACGAGGCGGGCGTGCTGACCCTGCGCATCCCGATCGCCGAGCGCGCCAAGCCCCGCAAGATCTCCCTCGGCGTCGGCTCCGGCCGAAAGGAGATCTCCGGCTGACACCGGCCGGACCGGTGGGGAGGGCGGGCGCCTTTGGTCTCCCCCTCACCCCGCCCTCCGCGCCCCGCGGGCAACCGGAAGAAGAAGAGGGCGGCGAGATGACTCTGCGACGCGAAGCGTTCCTCGACCACGTGAAGGAACGCGGCCAATACGGCACTGCGCAGGAAGCGGAGCGCGCGGCGCGCGTGGTGCTCGCCCTGCTCGGCGCGCACCTGGTCGGCGAGGTCCGCGCCCGGCTCGCGGCGCGCCTGCCGGAGGGCTTCGCCCTGATCCTGCTCAACCCGCTACAAAACGCCGAACCGCTGCCCCCGGAGCGGTTCATCCGGGCGACCGCCGCCTGGATTGAGGGCACCACCGAGCAGACCGCGGCCTGGGACGTCAGCGCGGTGCTGTCGACCGTAGCCGACGCCGCCGACGATGACCTGCTGGGACAGATACTGCTCCAGCTCCCCGCCGGCTACGACCTCCTCTTCGGCCGCCCCCAGCCCACCTGACCCTGCGGAATGCTCGTCGCACACGTCTCGGGGTGAGCCGAGTTCTGGACCAACCTCCCCAGGGCGGCCGTCACCGTCGCGCTCGTTCCCCGCACGAAGCATGTCCGTCAGCTCTCTTGGCGCCACCCTTCCGCATACAGCGATATGTCGGGGGCGGCGGATGGGGGGAGGTTTTCACAGCTGGCGGTCCGCTACGCCCCCGCCTGGATTGTCGGCCAGCGTGATGGCTGTGGAGATCTTTTGCCTACGGGCTCGCGGTGGACCGTGAAACTCTGCCCGACCTTCATGACGATCTCCAGACCGTGCCGACCGACCCGGCCCGGGTCGGGCGCAAGGATCACCGGCGGCGTAGGGTTGCTGTCCCACACGCTCACCTCGACTGCCCCTCCGCATATGTTCAAGGTCAGCAGGCACGGGCCGGGGGCGTACTTGCGGGCGTTGGTGACCAGCTCGCTGACCACAAGCATGACCATGCCCATCGCCCGCTCGGACACCGGCAGTCCGTGCACTGCCTGCACGTCTGTGAGAAAGCTATGGGCGAGGTCGCGGGCGACGGCGATATCCTCGCTGCCTTCGAAGGCTCCCGTCACAGCGATGTTGTTCCCCATCAGCGTCGAATGCTGATCCGCGTTACCCCAGGCCTGTTCCATGGCGACCCACCTCACCCCCATACCCATGCGACTCCGGTACCCCGGGATCTTCGCAGCAATCACGCCTGGCATGGCCAAGGGGGCGACCCCAGGAAGCCACCTTGCCGGGGTCGTATTGCGGGCGGATTGCCGCTCAGCAGCGGACGCGTGCCTGGACGTACGCGAAGAGGCCGCCTCCACCGGTGGTGAACAACACGAGGTGGAGGCGGCCATCGGTGATCACGGGCCCGTTGTGCGGGTCGTCATCACTCGAACCAGGCACGACGCTATCCCAACTCCACACCCATTTGCCTACATTGACTGCCTATATCCATTAGGGAATTTGTGCCATGTCTGCAACTGATTGCAGCGAACTGGCGGAATGCGGCCCCCCGACAGAGCACCTCTCCAGGCCGGGGCCGCAGACCTCGGGACCTTGGACGTCCTCCAGCTCGATGGCGAGCATGCTCGTGGTGGTGCTCCTCTCGATCGGCATGTCGAGTGGTGCGTGCGGGGCAGGCCCCGACGGTAGGGAGAACGGGGATCTCCGCCGGGCCCGTCCCTCTTTGCTGGCCACCCGGTTGAGTGGCAGACCTGCGGGCGCAAGGGGGTGGGGGGTCAGCCGATGCCAGGGTCGGCCAGCGGCGGCCGGACTAGGCGATGCAGCCAGACTCGCTCAGGTGCAATGGCGCCAATCTGTCTCTTTCCCCTCCGGACTCCCCCGCCCTTCTTTTCAGCCCGCCGCCGCCATACGGGCGCGGCGCAGTGCCAGGTTCAACCAGGTGGGCAGATGTCACACACGCTCGATGGGCACAAGCGACCGTTTCCAGAGGCCCCGCCGAGGGGCCGATCAGTGAGGTTCGGCGTTGCCGTACCGACCAGCCCGAGCGTCAGCCCCAGAAGCCGGGCGCCGACGTCCTCCAGCAGGAGCCTCAACGCGTGGCGAGCCAGATCTCCGCCGTATCCCCCGCCACCGACAAGATTCGGCGCTCCTTGCCCCTCTCCCTCGACGCGTCGCTCATCCGGTACTCCCACGCAATAGATAACGACAGTGCCGGAGATACGGCTCCTGCCGAATGGGTGCACCTGCACGCCGGCCCTCAGCACCGTGCCGCCCGGGACGACTCAGCCGCGGGAGTTCGCATGGATGTCAAAGTACTCCGGCATCCCGATTGACGAAATCCCAGGCGCTCGACCGCAAGAGCGCAGACTCCGCTTGATAAAGCGGGTGACGTTGGTCTTGCCAGGACTCGGCGCCTACGACCGCCGTAGTACGGCCTGATGACCGTTCTTGACCCTCGCCGCACTGAACCCGAACTCTGGGTGCACCCCTCAGGCCACAGCCGCTTCAGCACTGCTGTCGACTTGCTGCTGTTGACGGACAAGAAGCTCAAGTAGTCAACGGGCCGAACTGGGTCTCTCGCAACCTCGGAGAGGGCGGCCCCGCCGTACTGCGTCCCGCTTCACAGGGACCGGGGGCCTGTCCCGCACACCCATTTCCGGCGCGGGCCAGGATGGAGCGTAGACCGTTCGGGTGCGAGAAAGGGCCCCGATTCCGTTGTCCGGTCGGGGCCCCGCACCTCAGCCAAGTCAGGCCAGGCTGATGTTCTCGGCCTGGGGGCCTTTCTGGCCCTGGGTGACGTCGAACGTCACCATCTGGCCCTCCTGGAGCTCGCGGAAGCCAGAGGATTTGATCGCCGAGTAGTGGGCGAAGACATCCGGGCCGCCCCCGTCCTGGGCGATGAAGCCGAAGCCCTTCTCAGCGTTGAACCACTTCACAGTTCCCGTAGCCATATCTGATGCCTTCCAGTCGATGAACGCCTCCCACACCCTGCGGGAGACGGAGGTGATCGCCCTGGTTCCTGCGGCACAGCACAGCAAAAAACCCACGCCGAAGAGCTCGTAACACGATCATGAGTTGTGCTTCTTGAGACGTCTCCAGCAGATGAGGCTGCAGGCCAGGGAGACGAAGGCGTCGTGGAGTTCGGTGC
>NZ_JBVJPY010000035.1:0-19118 GCF_055609145.1 Streptomyces sp. NPDC036822 | reverse complement strand
GCGGCACCCCGCTGAAGGTCATCACCACCGCGGCCAACGTCAACGACGTCACCCAGACCCTCGCCCTGGTCGATGGCATCCCGTCCGTCGCGGGCCGTCCCGGCCGGCCCCGCCGACGTCCCGAAGCCCTGCTCGGCGACAAGGGCTACGACTCCGACCTCAACCGCCGTGCACTGCGCAAGCGCCGGATCTTGCCGGTGATCTCCCGCAGGGGTTCCCCGAACATCGAGGGCCTGGGCAAGCTCCGCTATGTGGTGGAGCAGACCTTCGCCCTGCTTCACCAGTTCAAACGCCTCGCTGTCCGCTGGGAACGTCGCACCGAACTCCACGACGCCTTCGTCTCCCTGGCCTGCAGCCTCATCTGCTGGAGACGTCTCAAGAAGCACAACTCATGATCGTGTTACGAGCTCGTAGGAGACGACACGAACCGCCCGTACGTCTGGAGAGAACTCCAACAGCACTGCTGTGGCGAACAGTTCGGCGTGCTCCGTGTGCGCCGAGTCGGCCACGAGCCTGCGGTCCATCCGGGCGGCGATCGTCTCCACGTCCGACTCGTCGAGTACCGCCTCACGGAAGGCGCCCAGCACGGAGGCGACCGTCGCGATGGCCGACAGGCCGTGACCCTGCACATCGCCCAGCACCGCCCGGATGCCGTGGGGGGTGGTGCGCACGTCGAAGAAGTCGCCTCCCACCAGGGTGCCGCGCTGCGCCGCTCGGTAGAAACTGGCACAGCGCACCGCCCCGACCCGCTCGCCCACGGCGGGCACGAGAGCACGTTGCGCCGCCTCCGCCACCGTGCGCTCCAGGTCGAGCTGGGCGTCGCGGCGACTGCGGACGAACGAGACGATGACGCTCAGGGTGGCGACGAAGCCGAGGGTGAGCACATCGGTGCTGCCGGGCCGGTCCAGTTGCAGGCCGGGGGCGGTGAGGAGGGTGATCGACGCGGCGCCCAGCGCGGCGGGCGCCAGTGGTCCGTAGGAGAGGACGGCCAGCGGGCAGATGGCACCCAGCATGAAGCCGATGTCGAGAGGCTCAGGGCTGGTGAGTGTGGCCACGCCCACGCCCACCACCAGCACCGGCAACAACCGCACCCAGCGTGGTGGCGGGGCGCCACGCAGCCAGCCGCGCCGGTCCCGTGCCGAAGAGCCCCGCATCACCACCACAACGCTCCTCGCTCGACGTGGGTCCTGCGATCCTTGGAACTCCATTCCTGCTGGCGGTGGACCAGGAAGAACCCCTAATAGTGTCATTTCGGGCGAATTTTGCAAAAGGCGCCGACGGTGCGGAGTCGGGCGAGGAAGAGGGTTGCGGTCGCATGCGTCTCGCGGTCGAAGACGAGTGGCTTGTTATCCCTCGGCTGCTGCCGTCTCCGGTGGCCCCGGTCCGGGGGAGTGGGCTCGTCTGCCTTGAGCCATCGGCAGACGCACCGCCGGTTCCGCCGAGAGGGCATCTGGACTGCCCGGTTCGTATCCCTCATGTACGGGACCGCGCGACAGCCGGATTGCGACTATCGCCGATGGCCGGTCCCTGCCACTCACCTTCTCCTTCAATGGAAAGTTGAACGTAACCGATGCACATCATTCAGCGGCTCTTCAGAACGCGCGACGGCCAGCCGACGCCAACCGTCTGGACACGCCGCAGGGTCTCCGGCGTGATCGCCGCCGCGACGGTGACCGTACTGGGCGTCCCCAGCCTGGCGACCGCCGTGCAACCCGTGGACGGCAAGGCGACCACTTACTACATCTCTCTGGGCGATTCGCTGGCGACCGGCTATCAACCGGGTGGTGACGGAGAGTCGGACGTCGCCTACCCGGACCAGCTCTTCAAGAAGCTCAAGCAGCGCGAGCCCGGACTCCGGCACCTTCGACTGGGATGCACCGGCGAGACCACGGACTCGCTGGTCAACGGCGGGAAGTGCGACTACCCCAACGCCAAGTCCCAGCTGGACGCCGCATTGAAGGTCATGGCCGAGCATCGGGGCAAGATCAGCTATGTCACGCTCAACATCGGCGCCAACGACATCAATCAGTGTGTGGAAGCGACCGGCGCCCTCGACGAGCTCTGCCTCGGCACGACCGCCCAGTCCATGGCGAAGAACCTTGCCCAGATGACGAGTACGCTGCGGCAAGCCGGTGCGGAAGGCACTCGATACGCGGGTGCAACGTACTACAACCCGTTCCTCGCGTCATGGCTCCTCAGCGAGGTGGGCCAGCAGGCCGCCAAGGACTCGGCCTCCCTGATCGGCGCGGGAAACAAGACCATTTCCCAGACGTATGCCGCAGCCGGCTTCAAGGTGGCGAATGTCGATGGAGCCTTCTCCTCCGACGACTTCGGCAATCTCGTCGATGTGCCCGGCTATGGCAAGGTGCCCGCGAACGTAGCCGCGATCTGCCAGCTGACGTGGCAGTGCTCGAAGCGTGACCCGCACCCCAACGCGGAAGGGCACCGGGCGATCGCAGATGCCTTCGAGGCGGTCCTGCCCGCCAGCAGCACGCCCCAGCCGCCGACGGACGACGTCAGACCCGAACCGAGCGGATCGCACGCCCCCTCCGAGCCGGCCGACACATCAGGGTCGAAGTCGGGCCAGGGCACCGGCCCGCAGAAGCCGACGGAAGAAGGCCTCGCCGACACCGGATCGTCGAGCAACACCCTGCTCTTTGCCGGAATCGGGCTGGTGGCCGTGACCGCGGGTGTCGCCACCAGCGTAGCTGTGCGCAGGCGCTTCGGAACCCGCTAAGTCTGAGCCGGACCGCTGCCCCAAGCGCGCCAAGCGACGGGTCGTGCAGGCCCTGCAGGGGGCTCACACCGGACCTGCGCCGGTCGGCCGCGGGGCAGCGGGCACCATGTGATCGTCGATCGCTCACTGACCGGCGGATGCAGACATGACGCCACCCGGCTGATGCCCCTGCCGGACGCGATCCCCCGCATCCGAGGACTGCGTGAGAGCCAAGGCAACGACCGACCCGGCTGTTCGCCAACCGCGGTGTCCCACACGAATCGGGCCGGGGCAAGACCCGCTGGGTCGTGGAGGGGACCTTCGCCTGGCTCCACCACTTCACACGCCTACGCGTGCCATGAGGCACACGATGACTGGCAGAACAAGGCGCCCCAGCGGCATCGGGCGAGACACGCAAGATCCCTCGCGCTCCCACCGGCCGCGCGCCACCGCCGCGGCGGTGGCGCGCGGCCGGTCAGGAGGTCTGCGCGAAGGCGCCGTCCGGGAGGGGGAAGGTGACCGTGACCTCCAAGCCGCCACCGGGCGGCGAGGTGATGCCCAACTCACCGGAGTGGGCGTGTGCGATGGACTCGGCAACCGCCAGCCCCAGCCCGTGACCAGCGGCACGGCGTCCCGGTCCGCCCCCCTGCCGACTGTCGAGCCGGTGGAACGGCTCGCGCATCAACTCGATCTCGTCCTGGCCGAAGACACGGCCCGAGTTGGTGACCGCGATCCGGACCACGCCGTGGCCCACGTCTCGCTCCACGCGGACGGCTGCCCAGCCACCGGGATGATTGTGGCGGATCGCGTTCGAGACCAGGTTGGCGATCAACTGGCGCAGGAGCACCGTGCTTCCCGCGACGACGGCCCGCTCGCAGCCGAGGGTCAGGTCCACCTGCGACGCGTCGGCCTGGGCCCGGTGCTGCGCGGTGCACTCCTGTGCCAGGCCGTCCAGGGGCACCTCGGTCGTCACGATGCCGCCCTGGTCGGCATGGGCCAGGGTGAGGAGGGCGTCGAGGATCTCGTTCGAGCGGGTGGTCAGGGCGAGCATCTTCTCCCCCACCTCCTGGAGCCGGTACTCCTCGGGGGCGGCCAGGGCGACCTGGAGTATCGCCCGCATCCCGGTCAGCGGTGTCTTCAGCTCATGTGAGGCGTTGGCGGCGAAGCGGCGCTGCGCGTCGAAGGAGCGGTCCAGCCGTTCCAGCATGTTGTCGAAGGTTTCGGCGAGCTCCCGGATCTCGTCCTGTGGGCCGGTCGGCGCGATGCGTTCGTGGAGGGTCGAACCGGCGATGCCCCGAGCGGTCGCCGTGACCTTCTGCAGCGGGCGCAACATGCGGCCGGCGACGAACCAGCCGAGGAACAGGGCAACCAACAGCAGCAGCGCCAGGGCCACAGCGCTGAACAGGAGCAACGCCTGCAGGAAGTCTTCCTTGGTGGAGACCTGGAGCGACGCCTCCCAGCCACCGGCCCAGGCTGGCTGCCCGGCGACCTCCACCCCGCATACGGTCACGATAGGGCTCGCGTCGGCCGGGGCGGTAAGGCTCCATACGAGGTCTTGCAGAAGGCTGCCCGAGGAGGAGTTCTCGTTGCACTCTTCGCTGACGGCCCAGCTCTTCGCGGGCGGAACCCAAGGGGAGGCCGCGCCCGGGGGCCGCGGTGACTGCACCGCCTCGCTGTAGACGGGCACATACTTCATGAACGCGTACAACAGCGCGATCAGCGCCAGGGCGACGGCCGCCAGGAGGGCGCTGTAGGCGAGGGTCAATCGGGTACGGAGGGTGATCCGTCGAGGGCGCCCGGCGCGAGGACCCGCCGCATGGGGCCTCCTGGGAAGGAGGCCCCTCACGCGTCGGGGTCCAGACGGTAGCCGACCCCGGTGACGGTGTGCAGCACGGGCGGATCGCCGAGTTTGCGGCGGAGGGTGGAGACGGTGATCCGCACCGCGTTCGTGAACGGATCGGTGTGCGCGTCCCAGGCCTTCTCCAGGAGGGTCTCGGTGCCCACCACCCCTCCTGCCGCCGCCATGAGCAGGTGCAGCACGGCGAACTCCTTGCGCGTCAGGTGCAGGAACCGGTCTCCCCGGTAGGCTTCCAGGCGAAACGGGTCCAGACGCAGGTCGCCACGACGTAGCACGGGCGGTGGCGGGGTCCCGGCCCGCCGGTGCAACGCTTTGACCCGCGCGGCCAGTTCGGGGAAGTCGAACGGCTTGGGGAGGTAGTCGTCGGCGCCCAGCCGCAGCCCGTCGATCCGGTCGTGCAGGGCCGCCGCCGCGGTCAGCATCAGCACCCGGGTGCCGCTGTGGCGCTCGCTGATCTGTCGGCACACTTCGTCCCCGTGTACTTTCGGCAGGTCGCGGTCGAGGACGACCACGTCGTAGGCATGCACCGCGAGGTGCTCCAGGGCCGCCGCACCGTCCTCGGCCAGGTCGACGGCCATGGCCTCGCGGCGCAGGCCGGCGAGAAGCGCCTCCGCTATGAACATGTCGTCCTCGACGACCAGTACGCGCATGGGCTGGGTCCTTTCCTTCCTGGGTTCGCACTCTAAGCGGACGCCAGGGCCACGGTCGGCGGGGTGCGGGCCGCCCGGAGGGCCGGGTACAGTCCGGCGACGGCACCGAGGACGAGGGCCGTGGCGAGACCCGCGGCGAGCGCGGGGACGGGCAGGACGACGGGCCAGTTCCGGGTGTGGGCGTAGACGATGGTGACGGCGCCGCCGAGGACCGCGCCGGCCGCGCCGCCGAGGGCGGACAGCAACAGCGCCTCGGCGAGGAACTGGCTGCTGATGTGGCGACGGGTCGCGCCGAGCGCCCTGCGTAGGCCGATCTCCCGGCGGCGTTCAACCACGGAGATCACCATGGTGTTCGCCACTCCGATGCCGCCGACGAGCAGGGCCACCCCGCCGAGGCCGAGGAGTAGTCCGTCGAAGGATTCCTCGGCCGCCTGACGTGCCTTCAGGGCGTCGGAGGGCCGACTAACGGTGACCGTCTGGGGCTTTTCGGGTGCCACCGCGCGGGGCAGCCGGGCGCGGACGGTCGTCACCAGCCGGTCGGGGGAGCGCTCGTACACAGTGGTCGGCCTGCCCCTGTAGCCGAGGTACCGTTCGGCGGCCTGCGTGCTGACGAGGACGGCGGTGTCCATCTCCGGCGCCAGCGGGACGGCCTCCGTGATGCCGAGAACGGTGAAGTATCGGTCCCTGATCCAGATGCGTTCGCCGGGGCCGGAGACGCCGAGCCGGGAGGCTGCGCGAGGGCCTAGGACGGCGGTGGGGTAGCGGTTCGGGGCGTGGTCCAGCCAGACGCCCCTGGACATACCACCGCGGAGGGCGCGCAGCAGTTCGAGGTCGGTGGCGACGACGGCGAGTGCGTTGCTCTCGGCCGGGTCGACGCGCTCGTTGCGGTAGGCGGCGATACCTTCGAGCACACCCGTGGCGGAAACCACGTCGACGCCGTCCACCCGGCCTATGGTGGCCGCGGCCGTGGGGGGCAGGGGGACGGGCAGTCCGGTGTCAGGGTCCTGGCCCGGGGTGACGGTGAGAAGATTCGTGCCGATCGCGCTGAGGTGCGCGTCGAGGTGTGCCTGGCTCGAGGTGGAGATGCCGACCACGGAGAGCATGGCCGCGATGCCGATGGCGATGCCCGCCGCCGAGAGCAGCGCCCGCATCGGACGGGTCCACAGCCCGTGCGCACCGAGCCGGAGTAGGTCCATCGGGCGCAGACGGGACGCTGCCGCACCGCCTCGTTCGCGGCTCACGACGTCTCCTCGACCGTGCCGTCGGGGGAGAGGCTGTCGGAGACGAGCAGGCCGTCCCGCATCCTCAACTGGCGTCCCATGCGGGCCGCGACACCGGCATCATGCGTGATGGTCACGACGGTGGTGCCGCTCTCGTGGAGTGCGTGCAGCAGGTGCAGCACGATTTCGCCGGAGCGGGTGTCCAGCGCTCCGGTTGGCTCGTCGGCGAGCAGCAGCGGTGGGTTGCCTGCCACCGCGCGGGCGATGGCGGTGCGCTGACGTTCACCGCCGGACAGCTCGTGCGGCCGGTGGTGCAGGCGGTGGTGCAGGCCGACCCTGCGCAGCGCGGCCTCCGCGTACTGGCGACGGGCACGCCGGGGGAGGCCCGTGTACAGGAGGCCGTCCGCGACGTTGTCCAGGGCGGGCACGTTGTCCGCGAGGTGGAAGTGCTGGAAGACGAAGCCGATCCGGTGGGCCCGCAGGGCGGCGAGCTTGCGATCACCGATGGTGTCGACGGCCAGCCCGTCGATCTCGACGGTGCCGGCGGTGGGGCGGTCCAGGGTGCCCACGAGGTTGAGCAGAGTCGACTTGCCGGAGCCGGACGGGCCGACGACGGCCACGAGTTCGCCGCGCCGCAGCGTCAGGTTGACGTCCCGCAGAGCGCGGACGCGCTGCGCGCCGCGGCCGTAAGTGCGACCGGCGCCGCGGAGCCGGACCAGGACGGCGGGGCCGCCGGCCGGATGTCCGGCCCCGGTGGCGTCGTCGACGAGGGCGGATTCGATCACAGTTTCGGCACTCCTACCGACACGCCCTCGGCGACCCCGGGGCCGGTGACCTCGGCACGTCCGTCGGCGAAGGAGCCAGTGGTCACGGGCACCAGACGGACGTCGTCGCCCCGCACCACCTGGACCGCGTATCCCCCGCGGTCGCCGGGGAGCAGTGCGGTGACCGGCACGGAGAGCACGTTCCGTGCTTCGACCCGTTTCAGTACGACGATCACCTCGGTGTTGTGCATGTCCTTCGACGCGTCGGCGTCCGAGAACCGCACGGAGAGCGGGACGACGCTCTTTCCTTCCTTGTCCAACCTGGTCGCGCCGACGGAGGCGACCTTCCCCCCGGTCTCGCTGCCGTCCGGTAGGAGGATCGTGACCGCGGCGCCCTTGACCGCGAGGACCTGTTCGGCGATAGGGATCTCCACGTCCACCTGTCGGCCGACGCCGCTGATCCGCAGGACCTCGGAGCCGGGTTGGGCCTGGTCCCCGGCGCGGGTAACGGCTTTGACAACGCGGACCGGGCCGGAGGCGAACACGATACGGCCCAGTTCGAGCTTGCCGGTGTCGGGCAGTCCGAGGGTCTTCTGCCAGCGCTTCACGGCGTTGGCCGTCTTCTCGGAGAACTCCTCGTCGACGGTGAAACCGGTGTAACCGAGTGCGACGAGGTTCTCTTCCAGGGCGAGCACGTCCCGGCCGGCCGCCATCCCGGGCGCGAACTCGCGCCATGCGGGCAGGTCCCCTTGCAGCAGGATGACCGGCCGATCGTCGACGGCGTACAGCTGCTTGCCCGGACCCATACGGGTGTTCGCGGGCGGGACCCAGGTGAGCACACCGGGGAGGCGGTTGACGACGGAGCGTTCGCCGGAGAAGCGGATGGGACCGATGGCGCGTACCTCTTCGACCAGGTCGCCGCGGACCACCCGTTCGGTAGCCGGGGGAAGTAGGCCGGCCGCCGCGGCGGTTTCGGGAGCGGGATCGGAACGTCCTTGCAGGAACAGGACGCTCGCGCCCGTCGCGATGAGCGCCACGATGAGGGTGGCGACGGGCACCAGGCGCCGGCGGGGCGGGCTGGCGGGGGCGTCCTCGACCGGTACGGGGGCGGGGATCGTCACTGCTCGACCTTCTCCATCAATTCCTTCCTCCGCTGGTCCAGCGCCTCGTTCTCGGCACGGCACGCCTTCTGCGCGGCGAGCAGCTCGGGGGTGGCCTTGATGACGGCGGTCCCGTTCACCATCTTCGGCGGCGTATGACCGTTCTCGCGCAGGCACGACAGGTACTTCAGGCGCAGCGCCTCGACGTCCGGATGGCTCCGCACCTCCGGGGGTGGAATGTCACCGCGCAACGTCTGTCCGGTGGGGTTGGTTCCGCAGACCTCCTCGGCCCGCTTCACCTGGCCTTGGGGGAGGCCGGGCGGAAGGACCACCAGCCCGGAGGAGGCGTCCGGGTCGGCGACGTCGACGCCGTTCTCGCGCATGCACGAGGCGTACTGCACGCCGTCGTCTTTGCCTGCGCCCGTGGCCGCGTCTTCCGCCGTCCTCCCGGTCTGCCCGGCGGGACTGCTCTCCTTCAGCGGCGCGCCCTCGGCGCGGACGCCGCCCGGGGACGAGGAGCATCCGGTGATGAGCACGAGAACGGCGGCACTGGAGAGGAACCAGGCGGGCGGGCGACGGAGGCGTGCGGAGTGGCCTGACCTGCGGCGATCCGAAGCATGCATGGAGGTCCTTCGAGAGTGCGAACCAGGGAGGGCGAGAGCCCCTCGGCGGGTGCGACCGTGGGACGGGGTCCGCCCGGCAGCCAGAGCCAACCACCTGGGGCCTATGGAGAGGCTCTGGCGGTCGCCATACCTTCGCCATACACACGGCCGCAACGTCCGTGCACAGACACGGCGTGTCCGCCGGTACGACGGCGGGCGGTGCCGGTCGCTCAGCGGTCTGCCCATGCCTCCGGCACCGCGACACCACACATTCATTCGCGGTCATCATCGACTGGGGGCTCGGGTCATACCGGGACCGAAGGCCGGGAGTTCCCTCGCGAAGTCACCAAAACGGTGCCGGGGCTCATACAGGACCTTCGCCGGTCGAAGGAGGCCGGTCGCAGGAAGCATCATCTGGTCGTCGACCGGCACGGCGCCTTGGAATGTTCGTCAGGCCGTTCTGTGCCTCGGCGGCCCGGACGGGAACGGCCGACCGGCCCTTTCCGTCAGACTCTCGTGCCTGTTAGGGAAGAATTTTCCCGCAGCGTTGTGCAATCCGGGGACCCAACTAATCTGAACGAGCCTTGCTGGCGAAATGTACGGCGCGACGAACCTGCTTCGCGTTCGCTCGTGGCGGCGCCCGACCAGCAGTTCTCCTTCGATGTACCCGAGGTTATGATGACGCTTCGCCGTGGCCTTGCCACTGCAGCCACGATGGCCGCACTCGCGCCGCTGGCAGTGCTCTGCGCCCCTGCCGCCGTCGCGGCAGGAACCCCTCCCACCCCCGACGCCTCGGCCACGGGCTCCGCGGGCGGAGGCGCCGGGACGGGCTCGGGTGGGGGCGTGCCCGGCACCGGGCCGGACAGCGCGGACGAGGAGGACGTCTCTCCGTCGACCCGGCCGGCCGGCGAAGACGTCTCTGCGTCCCCTTCGACCGAGCCGGGGGCCGGCCCCGCGGTCCCCTACTGCGACGAGCTGGAACAAGGCCCTGCCGATGTCAAGGTCGTCGCGTCGGTCAAGGGTCTGCCCGGCAGGATCGTGGCGGGGAGCGGAATTCATCCCTTCCAGCTCGTCGTCACCAACACGTCCGACACCGATCTGTCGGGGGTCGCCTTCTACGCCGAGATCGAGAACTACGCGCCGGTCAAAGCCAAGTCACTCGGCCCGCATGTCGATCTGGAGTTCAAGAATCCGGAGAACGGCATCTGGATTACCATCGGTGACGCAACCCTGGCCGGAGACTTCTTCTTCTTTATGCAGGAACTAAAGGGGAAGGAATCCGAAAAAATCGACCTCAGGCTCTCCATCGATTCCGGTGCCCCTGCCGGTGACGCGTACTCCTTTGCTTCCGGGGCTTACCTGGACAGGGTGGGAGAGCAGGACTGCGTGGCGGAGGGTTGGGCCCAGTACGACTTCCAGGTGCTGGGGGCGGGCTCGGGAAGGCCCGCTCCGATCGAGGCGGAACGCGGCACGAAGAAGGGGACAGTCGAACGACCTCAGGGCGACCTGTCCGGCCTGCCGACCGATCGAGAGGGAGGCACAGACCCTTCCGGCCCTCCGGCCTCACGTCTCGCCGATTCCGGCGCGGGGTCCGCGGTGTGGGTGGTCGGCGTGACGGGCGGGGTCGCAGCGGTCGCGGGAATCACCGCGCTCGCCGTCATGCGCCGTCGCACTCAGGAGACTCCTTCGGGCTGAACGGCGTGGTGCGCGCCCCGTGCCGAGGTGATCAGAATGCCTCGGCACGGGGCGCGCTGTTTTGGGGCTCCACGCGACGGTGGGAGCAGGGAGAACCGGGGGCCTGGGGGCTCTACCTACCGGCCCGGCAGGCCGCGGCCTTCGCGGGCTGTCTCGGGCAGCCGGCCGAACTAGTGTCTTGTCTCACCAGCACGGAAATCGTGCTGGTGGCGGCGGTCGCGTAGCCATTGTCCGCCGTTACGGTGAAGGCGTACCACCCCGGCTTCACTGGGTGGCCCGAGAGCTTCCCCGTAGCGTCGAGGGTCGTACCGGGAGGCAGCGCTCCGGAGCTCACCGTGTACCGCAGCGGTTCTGGGCTCTGTGCGAGGAACTGGTAGGCGTATTGCTCTCCCGCGCGCCCCAATCCGCTTGGCGAGGAGTTCTTCCAGGTGGGGGAGGCATCGGTGAGCTGCCAGCTCTGGTTCAGATATCCGTCGGCGGTGTTCTGTACTGCTGCGGCCCCCGGGGTCTCGGCGGCCGAGACGATGTCCAGAAATAGCCGGGTCTTGAGGTTGGAGATCTTGACCGTTCCGTTTCCGGTGTCCAGCAACCTCCAGGACTGTGCGGGGTCTTCCAGCCGACGCTGCATCGTGACCGTCGACGCGGTGCCCGCGGTCAGGAACAGTTCTGTCTTCGGGTTCTGGATCCGCACGGCGCTGTCACCGGCCGGAATGAACCGCCAGCCCTGGGTGGCCTGCAGGGCGGCCTTCTGCTGTGTGGCACCGCCACTGTCCGCTGTGGTCGCCGCCGCGGTGAGCAGCTGTCCGCTGTTGCGGTTCGTCAGGGTGTACGTCTTGGCCGCGTCGACAGGGGAGTACTCATCGACCACGCGCACTCCGTCCGGGAGGCCCGTGATACCCGACGTGGACGCGGGATCCACAGTGACCTGCCGCACTGAGAAGGGGCCGATCCGGTCGATCCGATTGCCGCTGAACGCGACGTTCTGGGAGTGGCGGACGTGTATGACCGAGGTCTTCGGGATCGAGCACTTGTTGCCCGTCTTCCGGTCATAGCCGATCTGCTGGGAGCGCTTGAACAAGTTGTTCCGGACGATGACGTTCTTGGCGTTGGCGATGTTGAGGTTGAGGCCTCTGATGTCCTCGAACGTATTGTCCTCGATCGTGACGTCGGGGAAGAGGCGCTGCGAGTAGCTCTCTCCCTCGAATGAGACAGTTCCCACCTGGCAGCTGTTCCACAGACCGCCGGCCGACCAGAGGGTGCTGACGAAGGTGTTGCCCCTGATCGTCAGGTGTCCGCCGGCGTTCGCATGGGATTCCGACCAGAGCTCACTCGAGACCGAGATGGCGTTGGCGCCTCGGATGCGGTTGTTCTCGATGACGCCGTCACGGGCCTTGACGAGGAACCCCCGCCCCGAACTGTCGACGTAGTTGTTGCGGAAGACGAAACCGTTGCCCATGCGGTCGATGTCGGTGATCTGGGTCCCCGCTGCCCACGGCGAAGGCTTGTCGAGCGTCACGCGGTACATCGAGTCGGATCTCCCGCTGGCACTGGAGAGCTTCGTGATCTCGCTGTCCGTCTCCCGTTCCATGCCCTTGATCGTCGCGATCGTATCGCCGGCCCAACGCTGGAGACGGTCCCCCACCTTCCCCACCCGGTAGACGTTGCCGTCGAAGTCCACCCAGACCGTATTCCCATCCACCTTGCGGACGTTCACGACCCCGATGCCCGGGTTGCTCACCGAATCGTCTCCGGCGTTCTCGATCCGCGAGTTCTCGATAGTCGGTCCCTTCTTGACGGCCTGGAACTGGATGGCATCCCAGGTCGACGTCAGGATCGGCTTCTCGGTCGCTCCAGGCGGTGGCGGTCCGGGGACGATCCGGAAGTTGTCCAGATGCATGTTCCCTTCACCCGTGGAGTTCATCAGGCCCATGCCCGGCGCGGCATGCAGCGTCACGTCCTTCAGGGTCGTGTTCGCTCCGTCCGCGGTGATGCCGTAGGCAGCCCCGGAAGCGGCGCCGCCGGCAAAGGTGACGATGTCGCCGACGACGGCGCTCCCCGCGCTGTTCGACTGGGCGATACCCGCAGCGCGGTCCACCCAGGAAACCGACGCGCCGAGCTTCTGACTCTTGGGAAGCCGCACGTCAGGCCGCCAGATCGTCACGCGGTCGGCCAGCTTCTCGGGGCGCGAATACCCCTGAAATATCTGGACTTCCATCGACGTGCCATCAGCCGACTTCTTGGTGACCCTTCCCTGGGTGAAGGGCAGTGGGTCGTAGTTGATCGTGAGCCCCTTGACGGTCAGATCACGGGCGCTCCCACCGCTGACCGCCTGCACCAGACGTTTCTGCACGATTGTGACGCCATAGGCGTTGATCGTGAAGTTGTTCAGCCTGCTCAGGGAGAGTGTCGAGGTTCGGCTGTACGTGCCGGGGACGATCGTCACTTCCTTCTTCCCCGCGGCGGCGGCGCGTCCTATCTGAGTCTCGATGCTCAGTTGCCCGGGCTGTCCCAGCTTGATGGCATCCGCGTTCACGAAACCAGGAGAGCTATTGGAGACTTCGATGTATCCGTCAGTTCCCTTGCGGAATTCATGGTTGGCCAGGAGTACCCAATTGCCGCCCGAGTCGACCTTTTCGTTGACCTCGTAGGTGTGATCTCCAGCAATGCCGTGAACCGTGAAAGGGGCCTTATCGGTACGGCTCGAGTTGCCGGCAGGCAGCCAGTAGTAGACACCGTACGTGCCGGATTTCGGTACGCTCGGCGTCCACCGGGCGCGGTCCTTTCCGGTCCCGGGCGCCGCGTACAGGTAATCTCGCCCGTGGTACCCCTTCGAACCCGTCGACGAAGTCCACGTCCCTGTTGTGCTGAAGCCGGGATCGTTATTGTCGACGATCACCTCGGGCATGACAGTGTCCGCGTCCGGCGAAGCCTCACCAGCCTGCGCATATATGGACAGCGTTCCCAGGCCCAGCGACAGTGCGGTGGCCGAGGCGCCGACGATCGCCCAGCCCCGTCGTCGGCGGACCATGGAAACTCTCTTGTGAAGCCCTCTATGCATAATCACCCGTCATCTAAATCTGCAGCAGAGTGGACGGCCGGTAGTGTCCGCGGAGAGCCAAGATGGAAGCAAGTGGCTCCGGGGCAGCGATGAGGGCATCAACGCGGGTGCCGCGTCCGAGCTGAAGTTGACCTACGCAGAATGGGCTCCAATCAGATTGCCTTGGGCAAAGAGGTCCCGCGGGTGATGAGTTGACCAACGGTTGCGGAACGCCACGTTGCCGGAAAGCCCTTGAGGATGGGTCGACTGTCGCCGCCACGGGTGCGCCCAGGAGGTCGACCCGGCGAACAGGACCCGGGCTGCTGCCTACCGGGCCGTTCCGCCTCCCCAAGGGGAAGAAGTCTGCTCCCAAAGGGCTTCCTTGCAGCGCATCGGCATTCGAGCAGACATGCTTCGATCTCCGTATGAGACGTGGGAGGAAGCACAGGCGGCAGTGGGGACCCATGTCGCTGATCGGTGTCGTGATCCTGGCAGCGGCCGTCGCGAGCGGGGTGATCTTCGAGAAGCTGACCGCGAGCGCTGCTGCTGACTCGGCGTTCCAGCTGATCTCGACCGATGGCGGCCAGGACAATGCCGCAGGCGGCAAGGCCTCGCGGATCTCTGCGGACGGCCGGCACGTGGTCTTTCAGAGTCGTGCTGAACTCCAGGCGCGAACACCGCTGTTCGACGACTCGCCTACGACCCGGTGGCGCGTGTACGGCCGGGATCTGCAGACGGGCGCTCTCACCCTGCTCAGTGATCCGTCGAACGACGCCACCGACCCGCAGATCTCCGCCGACGGCCGAAAGGTCGCCTACCGCCGGTCCGGCGCGGCAAACGGCGGTACGCCCGCCCAGGTTGCGACCGTGGTGGTCGACCGCGACGTGTCGGGGACGCGCGGACTTGATCTGTCCGGAAACATGAAGGCGTCCGACCTGGACGAACGGAACTCGCCCGCACAGTCGTTCCCGGGCCTCTGTGAGAGCGACTGCGGTCCCCGCCTCTCCTCGGACGGATCCACGATCGTCTACCCCAGTGTCCTGTCTCCCATCTCCCCCTATTTGGGCGTCAGCGTGTCGGTGGCGGGAACACCGGTGCCGATCCGCTCGGACATGATCGACTTCAACGCCCTCGCCGGGAAGTTCTATGGTTTCTCAGGCCAGGAACGGCCCTTCACTGCCACCATCACCACGCGACCGTTGGCCCCAGGCCAGACGACAGACCTCACCGGAGAACCGGAGATCCGGGACCCTTCTACCGATGCCCTGATCAGCGGGTTCGAAGCGGGCCCCAAGAAGTGTGACGCGGTGGGCACGTGTCGCACCGAGGTCACCTTCAATCCGTCCAGCTGCGTCGGGGACTCCCGCAACCTCTCGCATCTCTCCCACTTCTGGACCAACGGAGCGACTCCCGCCGGGCAGTCGAGCATCGCGCTGGCAGCCATGTGCGAGGGCGACCTCGATTCCCCGTGGTGCTCCGCCCCTGACCTGACCCAGGACCAGATGGGTTCTCTTCCCCTGCGCGGTGCCATTGTGGGCACCAACAGAGATCTGGGAAACGTGGTCGCCCTGAACGCGGCTCGGCCGAACCAGCCGTTCATCGCCGTGGTGTCGGCTAGGGACATCCGAGGGTGGTTCACCTACACCACCCAGGACTGCTCGGCCATCCGCCTCGTCGACCCGGGGCCCAAGGCACGTCAACGTGCTGCGGAACAGGAACTGACGAGCAACCCGGCGGCGGTCCGCTCCGGCACGAACCTGATGTACCCCGACCCCGGCACGTTCTATTTCCTCATCAACCCTGGCGCCGGGCAGGGGACAGCCGACCCTGGAGCGAACGCGCCCAGCGTTCCCCAGACCTTTCTGGCCCGGGCCCGCCTCACACCGAACCCGGACGGCGGCGTCATGCCGATGAACGGATTCTCCGTGTCCGTACGCGTGGAGAGCCGGGTCATCGAGATGCGTCGCGACACCGACCCCGGCCCCGGATACGCTCCCGGGCCTGCCGTCATCGTCAGCCGCAAGGGCACGGACAACCCATCCGGCGGGCCCCGGGTCGTGGACGGCACCCAGCCCGCGCTCTCCGCGGACGGCACGACCCTGGTCTTCGTCTCGCGGGGACTGCCCGGCATGGAAACGGGCCAGGACGTCGTCCTTTCCACCCCACTGGGCGCCGATCCTCTCGCCGGCGTGGCGACGGTCGTCTCTGGAGACGACGGCCGCAGTGCGAGTGCGCCCACGGTGTCGGGCGACGGGTCGGTCATCGCATACGTCCGGAGCCCCCATCCCTCCAAGCCGAAGGAGTCCGCCCAGATCGTCGTCACCGACGGCCGGGGCGGTACACAGACGGTTGTCTCCACGAGCACGCGCGGAGTGCCGGGCGACGCGGACAGCGGCCGCCCGGCGCTGTCCCCGGACGGCCGCGTCATCGGCTTCGCATCCGTAGCGACGAACCTCGGCGGCCCCGCCTCGGGGCCAGCGGGCACACGTCTCTACCTGCGGTCCCTCCAGCGCGAGGACACACTCGTACCGGTCGCCACCCTGGACCGCGAGGCCGAGGCGGGCCGTCCTGCCGTGTCCTTCGACACCCATGCCGCCCGCGTCGCCCTGGACACCCCGGACCCCCTGACCGACAGCGACAGCAACGGACAGGTGGACGTCTACGCACACGTCCCGGTCGGACGCCTCACCGTCACCCCCGCCGACCTCGACTTCGGCACGTTCGCCCTCCCCACGACGACCGCAAGCGGGCTGCCTGTCACCCTGACGAACGCCGGCCCGGGCCCCCTCACCATCACCACTGTTCAGCCCCCCGCCGCCTTCCGAGCGGAAGGCACCTGCACGGGGCGAACCTTGTATGCCGGAGAGGCATGCACCACCGTCGTCTCCTTCACACCCGCCAAAGCTGGCACGTACGCCGACGCACTGACCGTCGTGGCGACCAGTAACTCGACGGGTGACAGGCAGACCGTCTCGGTCCCCCTGGCCGCCGAGGTCCGGCCCGTACCGCAGAGCCCCCCCTCGCCCAGTCCCTCGAGCCCTCCCCCCTCCACAGCTCCGTCACCGCCGGCACCGCCGCCGCCCGCTGTCCAGGGCACGCTGCGTCTCACGCCCAGCGTGGCTCACGCCGGGCGCGTCACACAGGTGCGCGGCAGCGGATTCCCTCCCGATAGCAAGATCAACCTGACCTGGGGCACCACCGGGCCGGTCAGCCGCGCCACTGTCTCTCGTAAGGGGACCTTCACCGCGTACATCCCCGTGAGCCAAGCGGCCAGGGGGGGCTTCGTATCCCTCACCGCCGCCGACGACAAGGGACAGCTGTTGGCCACCATCAGGGTTCTCGTCGAGGACGCGTCCTTGCAGCCACCTCTGTTCCGGCAACGCTCCTGAGCCGCGCCGAGCCGCACGCGTGGCACACCAGGGGCTCGTCGAACGGAGCCGCACGTGGTTCGGGGCGAGTCGGCGAACCGTGCCGGAGGGGCAACCGGGAGCCAGCCGGAGGGGCAGTGTCGACGTGTCGCACGGGCAGGGCAAAGGGGACCCGCGGCGGTGTCCTTGCCCATGCCGCGGCACGCCGATAGGAAGGGCTCACGAGTACGTCCGTACTGTCGTGCCTACGGCCCGCGGTACCGGGTGGCAGCCGCCTGTCGTGCTTCCGGTGCCGGTCTCGACTTCGTGGTGAGGGCCAGGGGTTTCGACCCCCGGCCGTACCGCCGCGGTGACCGGTGAGATGTCGTGCGGTGGAGCACCGGTGTGGCCGGCAGTCGACCGAGTCGAGATCTACAGAAGCAGGACATACTGTGAACCAAGCCCCTCGCATCGCTGCTCGCGCTGACGACATGCCACGTCTCGTGTTGCCTTCCCCGCGCACACCATGCCCCCGCGAAGCACCTGCCCTGAGGTGGGGGGTCGTCGCACCCGGAGTGATCGCGGAGCTGTTCGTCGAGGCGTTGCAGACGTACACCCAGCAGCGCGTGGTGGCGGTCGGATCCCGCAAGGTGGAGCGGGCGCGGGCGTTCGCGGACCGATTCGCGATTCCCGCTGCCTACGGGAGCTACGCCGAACTGCTCGCCGACCGAGACATCGACATCGTCTACATAGCCTCCCCGCACTCGAAGCATTTCGAACAGGCCTCGCAGGCCATCGAGGCCGGCCGCCACGTGCTGGTCGAGAAGGCCTTCACCCGCAACGCCCACGAAGCCGAACAGCTGGTCGCCGCCGCGCGCGAGCGCGGAGTGTTCCTCATGGAGGCCATGTGGATGCGCTTCCTTCCCCATATCGACGTCGTACGCCAGGTGCTCGAGTGCGGGCTGCTGGGCGACGTGCACACGGTCACCGCGGACAAAGGGTTGCCGGCGAAGCCCGACCCGGCGCATCGCTTGTTCGACCCCGACCTGGCGGGAGGAGCGCTCCTCGATCTGGGCATCTATCCGGTCTCGTTCGCCTCTCTGGCGTTGGGGCCGTTCACCTCGATCACCGCCGTGGGAACGAAGACGTCCACCGGTGTCGACGGGCAGACCTCCGTCATCGTCACCAACGAGACCGGGGCACACGGCGTCCTGAACACCACGTTGTCCGCCCGTACACCCACGTCGGCCTCGATCTCGGGTACGCGTGGACGCCTGGAGATCGAGGGCCGCTTCTACCGTCCCGCGACGGTCCGTCTGATCAGCCCGGACGACGAGATGCTGGCCAGCTACACGCCCGATCGGCTGGACGGAGGACTGTGCTACGAGGCCGCGGAAGCGGCCCGCTGCATCGCGGCCGGGCAGTCGGAGTCCCCTCTCATGGCGCTCGACGAAACTCTCAGAACTCTGCGTGTCCTCGATGCCATCCGCCGGGACCTTGGCGTCATCTACCCGGGGGAGGAGCCTGTCGCACCCTGACCGTCACGGGCGGCCCGTCACGCCGGCTGCCTTCGGCTTCGCGTCCGCAGGGACCGGCGTTCCCCGCCATGGTTTCGCACACCCCCGCACGCGGCCCCGGCGGGCATTCCAAGGACACCGATCCCGGACGCCACGGTCGCGAACTGTCGGTCCTCATATCCGCCCGTCCCTCGGGGCTTCGCTCAACGACGCCGGCTGGGCCGACAGCGCCTACGCCTCTGCCACACCGTTCCCCCTTTTCCTCGTGAGCCAGCCCGGCGACCGCTACGGCCCAAAGCGGCTCCCTGCTGACCGGCCTGACCGGCCTGACCGCTTCACGGCTGCCTCGCAGGCCTGCGCGCTCACTCCTCCACCATCGGTGTGGATCGCCGCGCGGGCCGTCCAGGAGCTGTCTTACTGAGCCTCTTTCATCCTGTGTTGGAGGGTGAAATGAGCTGGTCAGTGGGTGTGGTGACGAGGCAGGGCCCCTCCTCGTTGGCGTGGTGATCTCACTCAGCACGTTGGCGACCGAAGGGGCCCTGGTGGTTTCCGTATCCTGCCATGCTCGACGTCCCGCACGAGCTGGTCGAGCACGTTGCCTGGCTGCTCCAC
>NZ_JBVJPY010000034.1:0-20832 GCF_055609145.1 Streptomyces sp. NPDC036822 | reverse complement strand
TCCACGGCCGGGTAGTCACACCCTCCCGAACGGCCGAATCGTCACACCGGTCACGGCCGACCAGGACCGTTCAACAAGATCGTGTTACGAGCTCTAAGCGAAGCGGCCGGACTCGGTGCGACCAGCGCGGCCGCCTCCCTCCCCGGCACGGTGACGCTCGTCCAGGGCGGTGAACATGTCCTCGACCAGCCGTTCGGCCAGCCCAGGGGCCTTACTGATCGTTTCAGAATGAGGGCGCTGGCTATTCGTCATCGAGTCGCTGAAGAACCTGCGTGAAGTCACCGGCGTCGAGCAGGCCAGCGAGTACCTGGGTCATGTTGTCGATGCCAGGATCCCGGACTATCAGTCCGTCAGAACACCAGAAGTAGCGGCCGCCCAACTCCTCCCCTGTTTGGGACCACCTCTTCATCAGGCGCTCGACTTCGGCGAGTGTGAACACGGTCGCGCTCCAGCGGGAGCCGTCCGCTGCCAGCCGTACCTCTACGTCGACGTTGCAGACGGCATCCAGATCCTCGCCGGCGCTGGGCAGGAATGACGCCTCGAACCGATCTGTGCGAACGCGGTACCAGGGTTCGTCCCAACCCTGCTCAGTGGCCTTGTCCCCGGTGTTGGTCATCCGGGGAGTATGTCGATCCGGCTCGGCGTGCTCAACCGGGTTTTCTGGCAAGCTGCAGCCTCGTGAACGTGAACCTTGTCCCCGATGATCTCTGGGACCGGATAGCCCCGGACCGGGTCGCACTGGCGGGCATCGTTTACGTCCTGCGCAAGGGCGTGGCCTGGCGGGACGTGCCAAGCGAAGTAGTGGGTTGCTCTGGGGTGACGGCCTGGCGCCGTCTGCGGGACTGGACCGAGGCCGGAGTCTGGCCACGCCTGCATGCTGCCCTGCTGACCGAGCTGCGTCGCGCCGGCCTGCTGGACCTGGATGACTGCTCTGTAGACGGATCGCACGTCCGGGCCCTCAAAGGGGGGACCATGTTGGCCCCTCTCCGGTCGACCGCGCCCGTCCCGGGTCCAAGCACCACCTGATCGTCGACCGTCATGGAACCCCGGTCGCTGTCACGCTCACCGGCGGGAACCGCCACGATGTCACGCAACTCCTGCCCTTGTTGGACGCGGTCCCTCCGATCCGCGGACGGCGGGGACGTCCCCGCAGAAAGCCGCGGCGGGTGTACGCCGATAGGGGCTACGACTTCGACAAGTACCGTCGCCTGCTCTGGAAACGCGGCATTAGGCCGCAGCAGCGAGACCAGGCACCGGCCGGCCATTCCCATATGGGCCGGTGCCTCGAACTTTCCAGCAGCGTGAGGACGGCCGGTGCTGCAATCACGGTCCCAGGACTCGTTCGAGCGAGGGATGGATCTGGGTCAGCAGGCCATGCAGCCAATTCGCAACCCGAGTGGCCTCACCCGGGTAGCGGCCGGCGATTTGCCGCATCGTCAGCCCGGCAGGCAGGTGACCGGGCCACCCATGTCCCTCGCAACCGCCAGCGGCAAGGACTCGATCGAGGCCGGCTGTTCCACCATCATCAGAACCGCCCCATGCTTGGCCTGGAGTTTCGCGACCAGCTCGCAGAGCCGTGGGGGGCAACCGCTTGTCGAAGGCCTTCTTGCCGCCCGGGGTGACGGCGGTGGCCCCACCGCCCCGGGAGGGGTTGTCACAAAGAGACTCGTGAGGGTCGGCCGACCCGTGCCCATGCCCCCCGCAGCCGCGCCGCGACCGGCTCGGCGCAGCGCGCGGTGAGCGGACCGACCACGACCAGGATCAGGACGTAGGCGGTGGCCAGCGGGCCGAGCTCCGGCGCCACCCCGGCGGTGACCGCGAGTCCTGCGATGACCACGGAGAACTCTCCCCGCGCGACCAGGGTGCCTCCGGCCCTCCACCGGCCCTTCACACCGGCTCCGGCGCGGCGCGCGGCCCAGTAGCCGGTGGCTATCTTGGTCGCCGTGGTGACCAGAGCCAGGGCCAGGGCGGGCACCAGCACCGGCACGATGGAGGTCGTGTCGGTGTGCAGGCCGAAGAAGACGAAGAAGACCGCGGCGAACAGGTCCTTGAGCGGGCTGAGCAGGGTGTGCGCGCCTTCTGCGGCCTCACCCGACAGGGCGATGCCGACGAGGAAGGCGCCGACGGCGGCGGACACTTGAAGCCGCTGGGCGATTCCGGCCACGAGCAGGGTCAGGCCGAGGACGACGAGGAGCAGCTTCTCGGGGTCGTCGCTGGAGACGAAACGAGAGATGGCCCGGCCGTAGCGGAGAGCGACGAACAGGACGGCTCCGGCCGCTGACAGCGCCACCGCGACGGTGACGGCGCCCTCGGCCAGGGAGACGCCGGCCAGGAGAGCGGTCACCACCGGCAGGTAGACCGCCATGGCCAGATCCTCCAGGACCAGTACACCGAGGATCGCCGGGGTCTCGCGGTTGCCGACACGTCCGAGGTCGCCGAGTACCTTGGCGATCACTCCGGAGGAGGAGACCCAGGTGACGCCTGCGAGTACGACGGCCGCGACCGGTCCCCAGCCGAGCAGCAGGGCGGCCACCGCACCAGGCACCGCATTGAGGACGAAGTCCACGATTCCCGCGGGGTACTGGGTCCGCAGACTGGTTACGAGGTCGGAGGCGCTGTACTCCAGCCCCAGCATCAGCAGCAGCAGGACGACGCCGATCTCCGCGCCGACGGCGATGAACTCCTGACTCGCTCCGAGCGGGACGAGTCCGCCGTGGCCGAAGGCCAGCCCGGCGAGCAGGTAGAGCGGGATGGGGGAGAACCGGAAGCGGGCGGCCAAGCGGCCGAGCAGCCCCAGGCCGAGGATGACTGCTCCGAATTCAATCAGGAAGACCGCAGTGTGCACGCGCGCCTCAGCCCTGGGCCAGCAGGTCGGCTGCGGCGCCCGCGCTCTCGCGGGTGCCGATGACGATCAGAACGTCGCCGCCGGCCAGCCGGAAGTGCGCAGGTGGCGCGGGGACGGCACCGGTGCGGCGCAGTACGGCGACGACGGAGGCGCCGGTGCGGGTGCGCAACCGGGTGTCGGACAGCAGTCGTCCGTTCCACAGGGAGTGGGCGCTGAGCTCCATCCGTTCCGCCACCAGGCCGAGGTCCGTGGTGTGCAGGAGAGTGGGGCTGTGATGCGCGGGTGTCAGCGCGTCGATCATCGAAGCGGATTCCGCTTCGGTGAGGTGTACGGCTTCGGCACAGGCGTCGGGGTCGTCCGCGCGGTAGACCGCCAGGGTGCGGGTACCGTCGCGGTGGGCGACGACGGAAATGTGATGCTCCTCCTGGGTGAGGAGGTCGTACTGCATGCCGATGCCGGGCAAGGGGGTCGTACGCATGCGGGGCGTGGGCATCGGGTCTCCATTCCCTGGCTTCCGGCCGACGTCTGACGACGTCTTCCACCGTCCTCCGCCAGGGGCGATGAACGGAGCGGGTGACCGGGAAGACGTACGGGTGGACCAGGCGCGCGTTCGGCTGCCCGAAGAGGTTCTGACGAGCCGGGAGCCCATAAGGCTGCGGCAGGCTGGGTCTCTCGTTGCGTGTCTCCTCCGGCTCCTACCCGAGGCACCAGGCATTGATCACGGGCGCCAGCTCCGGACGCGTTCGGCCCGCCAACAGGCCGCCCCGCAGCGCGGACGTCGTACTTGTCGTCCGCCGCTTCGGCCGGCTGAGAGATCTCACCGCCGAGCTGCAGGACGCCTACGGAATCACTGCGTCGCTTCTCGATCGAGGCGACTCTCGCCCTGCCGAGCGCGGGCACCCCGCTCCACTTCCAGGACCATAACCCCGCCGAGCGTCGTCGCCTGGCCTCGGCCCGCGTGCCGCACACTGATCCCGCGCTCGTGGGACCTCCCCTGCCGAGCGCTTGCGAACCGTCGGCGCCCCGGCGTGAGACAGTCCGGGTCGCCTTCGGCGGGAGGAAGCACGTTGTGCCTCTCCGGGGAGGGTTTCACCCACCGCATGCTGTACAGGCGTCGGGTTTCGACGCCGTACACATCACTGCGGCACTGGGCCCCGCCGTCGCTGCGTCCAAGGAGACTCGATGACGGCGGTATGCGCGGTTGCGAGCCTTTTGCCAGGCCTAGGGACATTCCCTGGTCTGTGTGCGCCTTCGTCAGGATTGACTGGCAGCAGACAATGACCCATGCAGAGGACGCTGCGGGCTCTTCGCGCAGCGCTCGGGTGCACGCCCCCGGGGCAGGCACCCGGATGTTTCCTGACTGACGTTTTCAGGTCGAAAGCGGACCCGTCTTCGAACAGACGCCGCGTCCTTCGTGCGGGCGTCGGATCGATGTCTCACTGTGCTGGCTGCCGGCGAAGCTGGCACCACCTCCGGCCTTGCCTCCGAGGAGGACCACGTGACCTCGTTCAGCGCACAGCCCGGCCTGTATCTGGAGCCTGCTGCTACCGACCACGCTCGCCGCCGCGTGGACGACCTCATCGCGGACTTCCGCACAGGCGACTGGAGCCCGTCCCCTCTCGAAGCGCGGATCGCAGAGCTGCTACTCGTCTCGACCGCTGGCGACGGCATGCTGACCCATCCCCGCGTCTGCGCCGCCCTGCGGGAGGGGAACATCGCCATGACCTCTGAGAACGGCGGCCGCTTCGCACAGGTCCTCGCCGATCTGCGACCAGTCCTGCACGATCCCCGGATCGTCGCCCTCGACATCATCCACGCGGCCGGTGAGCTCGTGGGAGCAGTCGCCTCCACCACCCACACGGACCCCCTATCCCGTAACCCCTCGGCCTGACGAGAACAGCCCGGGAATCGCGGGAGGCCTGGTGAGAGGAGGCGCGTACCTCGAACGCCCGTCGTCCATGCGTACTTATCACTCTTAAGGAGGTCGATGATGCCTCGTGTGCTCCTCATCGAGGACGACCCGGCCCTGAGGGAAGGAGTGGAGCTCGGCCTCGGCCGCCGTGGCCATGAGGTGCGGTCCGCTGGCACCGGGGAAGCCGGACTTGCCACGCTGAACGACTTCCGGCCGCATCTTCTGTTGCTGGACCTGATGCTGCCCGGTATGAACGGTATTCAGGTGTGCCGGCGCATACGCGAGAACAGCCAGCTGCCCATCATCCTGTTCACCGCTCGCGGGGAGGACTTTGACATCGTCGTGGGCCTGGAATCCGGTGCCGACGACTACATTGTCAAGCCCGCCCGCACGGAAGTGATCGACGCCCGGATTCGCGCTGTACTGCGCCGGAGTGTCGAGCACCAGGGTAAGGGCGAGGCGAGTCCTGAGCTCTATGGAAGCCTTGCCATCGATCGGACCGCGCTGAGCGTGACCAAGCACGGCCGACGGCTTCATCTTGCGGCTACCGAGATGAAGCTCCTGCTGCACCTCAGTGCGGCTCCTCTCCAGGTATTCAGCAGGCAGCAGCTTCTCGAGCAAGTCTGGGGTCACGACCACCACGGCGACGGACGCCTTGTCGACGCATGCGTCAAACGCCTGCGCCACAAGATAGAGGAGGATGTCGCCAGCCCCTGCTATGTCCAGACGCTCCGAGGATTCGGATATCGCTTCGGCCCCGTGTGAGCGATGTTCGGGAGCCCTCCTGCCGCAGGCCTCACCTCCCCTTCACCCTGCGCGGTCACGGCGGCGCGTGCCGGTCACACCTGCCCGATCCACCCCCCTTCCTCCGAAGCCCATGGGCGGACGCCAGGGACAGAACGCTGCCCGCGGCTCGCCAGGCCGCCCCGCGCGCCCCCACCCCTCACGCGGTAGGGCCGGAGATGTCCTAGGCACGGAGTACGGCGGCCGCCTCGACCCGGCGGGGGTTACCGAGACGGACAAGGCCGTCGTGGGCGGCCGTCGGCGCCGCGCGGGCCTCGTCGTGGCAGCCGAGGTGGCACAGGACAATGCCGAGGTCGAGCCGGGCGGGCTTCGCTCCAGGCGAGCATCCGGCCCGCCTCGAAGCGTGCGAGGGCTTAGGACAGCGGGCCATCCGCCTCCGCCCACCGCCCCAGCGCGGCCAGGTCATTACCGATGTCAGACGGCTCGACGCGCGAAAGAGGCCGATCACGCCCAGGAGACCGCCCCGGCAGCGGGACTGGCTGCGCCGGTGAATACCAACAACTGGCAGCGCCTTCGCGAATATGGCCGCCGGCAACCAGCGCCTCGTGGTCTTCCAGGACAGCTGGGACGACCTGGCCGTCGGCTCGGGCGTCCTGATGAACACATGAACCTACGCCGGCGAGAACCGATACAGCTACGGCCAGGGCCAGCCCTACGGCTGCGAGGCCCGCGCCCAGAGCAAGCCGCTCGACCAGAAAACGATGCCGGGGAATCCAATCTCACCCCGCTGTTCACCATGAACCAGCTCAACTCGGACAACCTCGACCCGGCAAACGAGGCCAGAATAGACAAAGCGCTGAGGGAAGGTCCACCAGCCACGAATCGCGCTCGGGCGGTACCGGCTGGCGCCCATCCGGCGTCTATGTCCGCGTGGGGAAGCCCGGCCGGACGCCGCAGAACTGGCCACGCGACATCGCCCCCCATCCGTAGCAACCGTGCATACCAGTCGCCGGGGGGCTTCGCGCGGAACGCAGTGGCGAAAGTTATCATCCCGCGGCCGCTGCCGGATCCAGTGGTCACCTCAGGGGCCGGATCTGCGGCTGCGAACAAGACCGCCCCCCGCCTCACCCTCGACGTTCGCTTTGCGGGCGGCGGCACCTCCCAGCCCACCCGCTGCCTCGCTGATCTCCCCTACGGCGCTCCTGCGCATGACTCGCAGGTGCAAGACACACCATAAGAGATCTCGCCGATACCGGGCTCTCCGTATCGGAACAACCTCGCGCAGAGCGCCGTGAAACTGCGCAGACCAGGGAACGTGAGGGTTGCCATGACAGGCGACATCACGCGGCGCGATACTGAGAAGGTCGACTAGGGGAACAAGTGCAGCACCCGTACCACCAGAAGTGGCCTTGGCCTCCTGGTAACCGTCAGGTGTCTTCGTACTCTCGCGATGCGCAGAGGACGGGGTGATCAGTGTGGCTAGTGGAGGGAGGACCTACTGCGGGACAACCTTATAGACGAGGAAGGGTGACTGGCCCGTAGGCCCAAGCACCGTCCTGGTCGTAGGGTATAGGAGAGCGCTGGATGCATGAGAGATGATGGCGATGAGTGAAGAGGGTTTGTTTGTCGGCAGGGACTCCGAATTCGCCCAGCTGCGAAGCTGTACATCTGATGTGCGGGAGGGTCGCCCCTGGACGGTTCTCATTGCGGGAGAGCCTGGTGTCGGGAAGACTGAACTCGTACGTCGCTGGCTGACAAGCCCTTCTATTGCGGGGTTTTCCGTAATGCGGGCAAAGTGCAGTGAAGCCGAACAAGACATTGCATTCGGTGTCATACAGCAGTTGATTTCCCCCATTCAAGAAGAACTGCTGGAAAACTTCCCCCTCCTGGAATCTCCGATTTCTTCTGCAGCGCCACCGTTCGAAGTGGGGCGCCAGCTTCTAGCTCTCATAGACGTCATGCAGTCCGAAATGCCCGTGGTGGTCGTCATCGACGACCTCCACTGGGTTGATGCTGCCTCTCTGCACGCATGGGGGTTCGTCTTGCGGAGGCTCGAGGCGGACTCGGTGCTGACGCTGCTCACTCTGCGCACCGTAGGTCGCCCGGTAACCCCTGACGTCGACGAGATGTTCCAGCGACTTATGATGGGCGGCGCAAATACCCTCCGACTAAACCTGCGTGGTCTGGACACCAATACGGTCGGAAAACTTATCAGCAAGGCTGGGGGTGCCCCAGCCCAGATGGAATTCGCTGAGCATCTACGGCAGCACACGGCCGGCAACCCTCTCTATGTACGTACTGTCCTGGCCGAGCTCTCCAACGAGGACCTGAACGGGGGCGCCGTTACGGCGACGCTTCCGGTTCCGTCCTCCCTGGCCACAGCAATCAGGTCCCAGCTCCTGAACCTTCCCCAATCGGCTCAGGCTCTCGTAGAGGCTGTTGCAGTCCTGGGGACGCCGACTGCTATCCATGTGGTCGGCGAGTTGGCTGAAGTGGATGATCCTGTACCAGCCCTGGAGGTTGCTGTGCTATCGGGCCTGCTGCATTGGAGCCCTAGCGATCCCCTGAGGCGTGTTGAGGTCGCTCATGCTTTGCAGCAGAAAGCGATCCTTGAAGGAATCCCGCAGCTACGGCTCCGTGAACTCCACACCAAGGCAGCTCGGTTGGTCAGCGAGAGGGAATCCTGGCTACACCGCGTTGCGGCAGCCGAGGCAGGGGATACTCAACTGGTATCTGACCTGATCATCGCCGCAGACGCGGAATTCAATAATGGGGAGGCGGAGCGATCAGCAACACTGCTGCTATGGGCTGCCGACCTTTCGACAGAACGCGCAGAGCGGGAGCGTCACCTGCTTACTGCAGCTGCCAGACTTTCAGCCATCAATCAGAGATATGCGCGAGTTGTGTCCCTCCTTCCGCGGGTGCGATCGAGCATGCCCTGTGCCAAACGCAGCCTCGTGCTTGGCGCCCATGCGATGCTCCGGGGGACGCTACCGGCTGCCGAGAGCTACTTCGTTGCTGCTTTGACGGAGAGTCAACAGGAAGGAGACCACTGGGCGGGCTTTATGGCGCGAGTCTGGCTCAGCAGCATTCGCAACTTCATGGGCCGATACGAGGACGGCATAGATGCTGCTAGACAGGCGCTGGCAATGGTCCCCAACTCTTCGTGGGCCATCGCAGGGCTGAGTCAAGGGCTTGCGCTTGCCAAGGGTCCGGAGGAAGCGCTGAGCCATCTGACCCCAGTCACTTCATCACTCCGACAGTCCACTGGCAGCGGGATACCGGTCGACGCCTTCTTGCTGACCGTCCAAGGCTGGGTGAAGGTGGGAGCGGGAGATCTTCATGGATGTGTCGAAGACTGCCGCCGGGCGTTGGCTCTGAGTCGATCTCGAGGAGCTACCGCCTTCCCTGACTATGCCTACGTAGGGCTAGCTACTGCGCAGTATCTGTTGGGAGAATGGGAAGACGCCCAACTTAGCATTGGCCATGCGCAGGACATTTCATCGCACGGTGATGGTCAGGCGGCGGCGTATCCCCTCGAGTGTAGCGTCGCCTCATGGATTGCTGCAGGGCAAGGCGACTGGCACAGGGCGGAGGAAAGAATCCGCATGGCCGAGAATGCCACCGAGTCCCTCGGTAGCGATTTGGCCACCGTGTGGACCGCCATCAGCCGGGCGATCTTGGCACAAGCGCGTGGTGACTACACCACGGTACTTCAGAACGTCACGCCGCTGGCACGGGCCGAGGCCGGGTGGCAGCGGCATGGAGTGGTCTACTGGATGCCCTTGGAGTCTGAGGCGCTCATCCGGCTTGGGCAGCTCAAGCCCGCAGCAGCGGCCGTCGCGCGGCTCACCTCAACTTCGCAGGCAATTCCCTGCCTTCGCGTCGCTGCCGCTTGGCTTTCCGGACAGCTAGCCGAAGCTTCCGGGGACATAGAGGTCGCCCGAGCGAGGTATGAAGAAGGTCTTGGTGATCTACCAGGAGCCGATGTAGTGCCACTCCATCGAGCCATGCTGGAGATTTCCTATGCAAGGCTTCTCGGCTCTCTGGGCCTAGCCCCGGACGCAGGAAGGTGGTTCGACCTGGCACGCGATCGGCTTCAGGCCCTCCAAGCCATTCCCTTCCTGCAGAGGAACATGCAGGACGTCCCCGCGTCAGGTGGCAGCTTGCAAGCTCCGGCGGATGAGCGCTGGCTGGGCCTGACCCGCAGGGAGAAGGATATAGCCCTTTTGATTGGCCGAGGACTTACGAACAGGGAGATCGCAGGTGAGCTGTTCGTAAGCTCCAAGACCGTTGAATATCACCTAGGGCACGTGTACGGGAAATACAGCTTCGCGAGCCGTCGAGAGTTGCGCAACTATATACAGCGGAAGGGGTTCCTTGCCGAAAGATCCAGGTAGCACACGGGGTGACCGCATGCCCAGTGCTTTAGACGGCGAGGGCGGGGAGTTGGAGCGTTCGGCGCCGACGGGGTTTGTTTAGCGCCGGATCGGGGTCCGGTGCGCGGAGGTAACCCGCAGTCGTCACGCCGGATGCTCCCGCAACGAGTCAGGAGGTACGTTTGCGTCCCCGGAGTGGAGGTCGGCAGGGGCGGCGGAGATGACATTTTCGTCGTTCTCGCCCACGTGCTCGAGCAGCGTGATCCTTGCGAAGTTCGGCAGGACCTCGGTCGGGTATGCAGGGCCGGCGTCGCGCAGGGCCAGCATTTCGTCGAGGTGCTCGTTCTGATAGACGGCGATTCGGCTGCCGTCGAGCTGAACCCAACGGGGAAAGAAGATGGTGCCGTGAACGAGGCGTCGGGCCGGTAGGAGATTGACGACTACGCACGTGCCGGTCGGTTCGTTCCACGAGAGCTTGTAGACCTCGTCGGTGAGCCGCACAAGGTCGACCTTCTGGCCCTTGACCCAACGGCCAGCGACCTTGCCGCTGTGGACGCGATAGTCGATGGTGCTTGCATTCTTGACGTACATCTCGTAGCGCCATCCGTTGGCGTAGGTGTAGATCAACCGATGTCCGACGATGCTGGACAGGTCTTGCGCAGGTGTTGGAACGTCGAAATCAGTCACCAGGAACTCCTCCGTGCTGGCAACAAAAGTCGTCCGCGCGCCCCCAGTACCTCCATGGTGGCGTACGGGCCCCCCGGCCGCACGGCGGGCTCTGGCCATCGTCCGGACCTCGCACGCCACGGGCGTCACACCGGTGCCTCGCGCTTCTCATCGGGCGGACCGTGTACCTGCAGCATCGCCATGGACCGCTCCGGCGTAAGTGCTATTAGGAAACCGTGAAGAAGCCGGGGGACCCGCCAGGCCGCCCACACGTGAACATGGCGGAGGCCGGCAACGCGTGATGTCAACACCTACATCTCCCCGCAGGACACCGCGCGGGTCTACGGCCACGTGGTGGGCAGAGGTTCATTGGCCGACGAGGGCAGGTGACGCCACCGGGCGCGGCGGCGCCTGGAAGACCGGCAGACGACGCGTCGAGAGCACGGCGAGCGGGTACAGCCTGGTCATCTTCGCCGTGTTGATGAGCTTGAACCGCAACACTCTCGGGGCAGGGCCGGCCGTGCCCAGCACGGCGACCGGACCTTGCTGACGACGGCGATCCGGATGTCGGGGCGCCAGGTCGGCCGCTCTCAGCGCAGGACCGGGCCGATGGACCGGGCCGACGGAAGCCACCAGGGAGCGCCCCGGCGTGGTGAACTCCGGCTGGATGGCGGGTTAGCCGCACCGGTATGGAGCAGCTCCTCACTGAGCTTCTTCAGAACGGCTCCGATCGGGTGACGGCTGCGTCTCGCGACGTCGACTGCTGTCGCAGCTCAGAAGCCAGTCAACCGAGAAGAGCCGTCCACCCCCTGGTGTGACCGCTGAAGAAGCTCACTGAGCCGTTTTCATCCTGAGTAGCTGCAGGTCAGCCGGGTGTGGACGGCTTGGATGATGGTGCTGTTGCGGCGGGTGGAGCATCGGGCTTGCTGGAGTAATCGCCAGGACTTCAGCTGGGCGAAGGCCCGTTCGCCGGGTGCTCTGAGGTGGGCATGGTCGCGGTTGAACTGCTGGTAGTGCTCGGGCCGTTCGCGGTGGTGGTAGCAGGGGATGCGGAAGGTGGGCGCCGGCGCCCTGGTAGGCGAGGACGAGGATCTGTCCTGATTCCACTCATCACACCGGTGACCGAAGGGGCCCTGTTGGTTCCGTATCCTGCCATGCTCGCGGACGCGGGTGAGTGAGGCTCATTCCGGGTGTGGTGACGAGGCAGGGCCCCTCGTCGTTGGCCTGGCTCGTCGACGGGACCCTGGACGTCCTGGCCGGCTGGGCGGCCGGCCAGGACACCCTCACCGGCCTCGGTGAAGGCGACCATGTCATCGTCGACGGCACCCTGATCCCGATCGACCAGATCCGTGCGGACGAGCCGTACTACTCGATGAAACAGCGCAAGCACGGGATGAACGTGCAGGTCATCGCCCGTCCCGACGGCACACCACTCTGGTTCTCCCGCGCGACACCCGGCGGACCCACGACCTGACCGCGGCCCGGGCCCACGGCATCGTCCAGGGCGCTGCTGCGACCTGGTCCGCGACAGGCGTCCTTTGCTCAGGTGCCGTGACGGGAAAGGGCCCGCACAGTCTGCCGATGGGCGGCATGCTGTACGGGCCCGTTCCTCGTCGCGTTGGTGCCGGTGCTTCACCGCTTGCCGGTACGGCGGTCAACACCGACGATCCGGCACGCGGAGGAGTGACGTACGTGCGGCAGGATGAGGGACCCCGGTTGCCTGAGTGCGATGTGCCGGCTTCACATCGGCGGGGCGTGCTCCCTCACCCTTTGGTCCCGAGCCGCTGGGGGCGGCGCCACCAGGTTGTTGCCTTTCTGCGGGGAGGTCAGCCCGCCTCGGTGAAGCGTGCTGCGGAGGCCCTGACGTTGCCGTTGCTGGAGCTGGTCAGGGAGACGGTGGGAGCCTGGCCGTCGGCGAAGGTGTAGGTGCCGAGGTCGATCCAACCTGCTCCAGCGGTGTTCTGGTTGATGGTCTTGGTCTTCTTACCACTGGCGGTGATGAAGGTGTATGTGACGCTGGTGGCGCTGCTGCTGCCGGGGAGGGCGACTTCCACCTTGTAGGTGGTGGGGCCCGCCGTCTTGGGCGCGGTCCAGGTCACGGTCGGTGATCCTGCTGCCGCGAAGATGCTGGGATAGCCCTCGTCGGTGGTCAGGGCGCTGGGGCTCCAGGTGCCGGTAGTGGTGAAGGGGGTGGTGCCGTCAGCGCGCGTCGTGGTGTCCGTGGGAGAGATGATGGCGCCGCAGTCGGTGTCACCGCCGAGGCTGAGGGGGAAGGTGGGGCCCGAGGTGACGGCGCCGGTGGTGGCGGTCACGGTGAACGTGCCGCCCTTGCCCCCGAGGTAGAGCGCGGTGACGCCGCCGCCGACCTTGGTGGACGTGGTGGTGCCGCATGCGGCGCGGGTGACGGTGTAGGAGTCGGGTGCGGACGAGGGGGCCGTCCAGGTCAGGGTCCTGTCGCCCGCATCACCGGTGAGCTTGGCGCTGGCCGGCGAGGCCTGAAGGGTGGTGAGGGTGCCGGACCACGTCTCCGAGGCGCCGTTGGCGCCGATGGCCTTGATGGTGACGGAGTGGCTGGTGCGGGGCTTGAGGTGGTTGACGGGGATCAGGTCGATTCCCGCGCGGTCGACGTAGAAGGGCGTGCCGTTGTCCACGGTGACCTGGTAGCGGATGGTGCCGGGGGCGGGGTCCACGGCGATGACACCCGAGGTGGTACCACCGATGATGCCGTTGACCTTGAGCGCGGGTACTTCGTCGGCGTCGGGCACGGTGGCCCGGATCTGCTCGCTCCACGCGCTGACGGGATTGTCGCTGGTGTCCAGGCGGCGGATGCGCAGGGAGTAGGTGTGTCCCGGGGTCAGGTTCTCCAGACGGGTGCCGGGCCGGGCATAGGTCGGGTCGAACGACTTCACCGTTCCGTCCGCGGTGTCAGTGGCAGTGACCTCGAACTTTGCGTCCCTGGTGATCTCGGAGTAGCCAAGGACCAGGCCCTTGTTGACAGGGACGACCGTGAGGACGTTCGGAGCGGCCGCAAGGGTGCCGCCGGGGGTGAGCTTGACGCTTGCCGCCTCGCTGCTGCCCGCGCCGTTGACGGCGGTGACGGCGACGGTGTATTCGGTGTCGTTGGTCAGCCCGGAGAAATCAACGAACGGCTCGGTCGTCGTCTTGGTGGCGACGACCGTTCCGTCAGAGGTAGAGACCTTGACCGTGTGCTTCAACCCGTCGACCGCGTTGCTGAATCGCACTCCCAGGGAGGCGTTGGCGGTGGTCGTGCCGGTGATCGCCGACTTGGCAGGCGCCTTCAGGTCCAGGGTCGTGGTCGCCACCTGGAAGCCCTGCGGGGAGAGCAGAGAGACACGAGCCGAGACGGCGGCGTCGCTGTGCTTCCAGGAGACGGGTGTCTGCAGGGCCGCGTCGCCAGGGTTGATCTCGGGCAGATCGGTGAGGGAACCGCCGACGACGTTACCGCTGGCGTCGGTGACCCGAAGAGCGAGCTTGTAGCCGGACAGAGTCATGGAAGGGCCGTCGGTGGTGAGTGGCCCGCGCGGGGTCAGCGAGGCGGTGGCCACGTCCATTCCCTCGGTGGTGTACCGGGGGGACAGCTTCAGGGAGGAAATCGGCGCGTTCGCGGCCTGCATCACCCCGTATGAGGCCTTGGGGCGGTCCCAGACGTCAACGATGCCGTAGGGGCGCACCTTATTGGGGTCGGAACCTTTCCGGCTGCTCCGATAGTCACCGTAGGTCCACTGCGACCAGCCGAAGACGTAGTCTTTGCCGGCAAGTTCACGGGTGGCGGCGTCTGAGTCGGTCTTGTAGTCCGTGCTGCCCAGCGCGATGCTAGTACAGCAATTGTCCGCGTCCTTGCTGAACTCCGATACGAAGATCGGCTTGTCCGGCCACAGCTTGTGCACGTTCTCCACCCCGATCGCGAAACCACTGTTGTAGCGATTCATGGTGATGAAGTCCATGTGATTCAAACCGCTTTGTGCCCCGTCGGTGATAACACCGTCGTCAATTCTGAAACTCACCTGAGTGACGAACCGGCTGGCATCGATCTTCTTCGAGAACTTGGACATCCTCTCGCTGTAGATTTTTCCGTCCTCGCTGATGTCCTTCAGCTCGTTGCCGACAGACCAGGCGAAGAGGCTCGGGTGGTTGTAGTCCGTCTGGACCTGCTCCAGCATCTGCTGCTTGATGTTGGGCAGAATGGCCAGCTGGTTCACCCCTTCGCCCCATGCCGGTGTTTCGCCGATGAGGAGCATCCCGATGCGGTCGGCGTAGTCCAGCACAGCCGGGGCCTGGGCGTAGTGGCCGATGCGCATGACGTTCATGCCGGCCGCCTTCATCGTGTCCAGGTCCTTGCGCACCTGGTCCACGGGTTCGGTGTTCCCGTTGACCGGGTCGTCCGATACTCGATTGGCGCCCGCGAGCTTGAGCTTCTTGCCGTTGAGCAGCATGTTGGTGCCGCTCTTGACGATGGAACGGACACCGAAAGCGTCACTGATGCCGTGAAGGGCGGTACTGGGGGCGGATTCCGTGGCCAGGGTGACGCCGAGGCGGTAGAGCGTCGGGCTGTCGAGCTGCCAGAGGGAGTAGCTGTCCTTGGCGAGGTCGGCATGGAGAGTGACCGGGGCGGTCTTGCCCGCGGGGATGGTGGCGGTACCGGTGATGCTCCTACCGCCGGGGACGTCCGCACCGGTGGCGGCAGCAGTGAGGTTTCCGGTCACCGTGACCTTGGTGTCGGTGTCGGACGTATTGCGGACGTACACCTTGGAGGTGACGGACGCCGTGCCGTTCTCCAGGTTGGGAACGGCGGTGATCTCTTGCCGGGTGACGGACAGCGGCTTGGCCGTAGTCAAAGACACGCTCCGGGACAGGCCGCCCCAGGGCCACCAGGCGCCCGAGATGTCCTCGTTGATGGTGTTGTCGGCCTTGATAACGAGCGTGTTGGTCCCACTGGTATTGATCGCGTCGGTGACGTCCAGCTCGAACGGAGTGTATCCGCCGTTGTGGACAGTGTTCGGGTTCGCAGGGTCACCCGCGCTCCAGCTGAGGTCAGTCCCGTCTTCACCGGGAGCCGAATTGTCCTTCAGCACGGGGATCGGGATGGGCTTTCCGTTCACCCAGACCTGGCAGAGATTGAAGCAGGCGTCGATGTTGAGAAGGAAACGGGAGTCGGCGTCGCCGGCGTGGTCGACCGTGAAGGCACGCCGATACCAACCGGCCCCCCGATAGTGCTGGTACTTGTCCTTGGTGTCCCAGTTGCCGGGGACCTGCATGGTGTCCCAGCCAGAGGCGTCGGTGGCGGGATCCTCGTACTTGTTGTTGGCACCGGTGGTGAACTTCCACGATCCGTCGAGGCTCTGGGTGGCGTCACCGCTGATGACCTGGTGGCCGGGCGCGTTCTGGTCGGGAGCCTTGTAGACGCAACCCTTCGCCGTGGTCGGCTGATCGGCCGGCACGCTGCTCAGAGAGCGCACGGTCACCGGAGCGACCGACACCTGACTGCGGTATGAGCCGAGCGCGAAGGTGCCACCCGCGGCGGGAGAGCTCTCCGCGGCAACCAGGCGACCGCCGAGGAAGGTCGCAGTGATGCCACCGGCGCGGACGATCCGTACGTCGAGCCAATCGCCGATCGTCACCGGCGAGTCGCCCGTGCACGTAGGCGCTGCGGAAAGCGGGGTGGCAACCTGCACGGCCGCCCGCCCGGTCGGTTTAACCCCGGTGATCTGGGTGGCGATGTCCTTCGTGGTGGGATTGTCCTTGTCCTGCATGTCCAGGGCGAAGGAAACCTTCCCGTCGGGAGCGATCTTGTCGATCTTCACCCGGGTCGTAAGCTCGTACGAACCCGGCAGGCTGAGCACGCCAGAGGGCCGTAGATAGCTACCGGAGGACGCGGCACTGGTGTCGATCGTGGCTGCGCCACCGTTGACACTCCAGGCGCCGCCACCCGCCGGGGTCTGGGTCCTGACCCAGGCATCCAGATCGGCGAAGTCGTCACTGAAGACGGTGCCGTCGATGGCAGTTTGAACCGAGGGGGCGGCAATCGCGGGCAGCGCGGTGGAGCCGACGGCAACAACCGTCAGCGCAGCACACATACCGACCACGGGGCGCCGCAAAGAGGGAAACATTGCAGGTACCTCCAGTTGACGAACAGCTCCTGCCTACGCCGACGGGCTGGCAAGTTACGCACTCATCCGGGCGACTCGATCACCGCACCGAATCATGCATGCAGGAAATGGGTCATCGCCTACCCGACGGTGAAACCTGCGTGCGTGCTGCGCCAACAATGTGCACCCGCAAGGCGGGCGTCAAGCTCTCCTTCGCAAGGGAGGGGCCATGGGGAAGCGCTCCTGCCGCTTCCGACCCTAAAGAGAAAACGATCGCGCAACATATGTGCCCCAAAAGGCATTCTGCCGGGCAGTGCAAGGGGAGAACCAGCCATTGCCACGCAGACCGTCCCCCCGTGAGCCAGCAGCAAGTGCCCCTGAGGGAATGCAGCGCTGAACAAGACCAGCGAAGCCCCCCGCGCCCATCGCACGTCGCTCCTACTGGGCCGGCAAGCACACACCGGTTCGCACTCGTCGTGCTCGGCACCCGCGTGACGCTCAACGTACCGGCCCTCAGGTCAAGAAGCGGGCCGAGAGCGGCCGCGATCACGAAGCTGAAGTGCCTCCGAGCAAACGAGTCGGGCGCACGCTCTTGATGCATGGGGTGATGAATCGGTGATACGGACCGACGCTCACATGCCGTCTAGCGCGCCCCGGTCCATGCTTGAGGATTTGCCGTGACGTCGCCACGATGCCGCCCAAGCCGATCATGCCGTTCATGGAGGAGGCGGCCCACGTCGTCAGCAAGGGCCCGAGCCCACCTCCGGCCCGGCCACAATCCCACGGCGAGTCTGAGCTGAGCCCGCCGCCCAGATCGCTTCGGTGGTCTCCGGTGTGCTCACGAGGCGTCGCACGAGCGGTGAGGTAGGCCCTGAAAGCCGGGGAGAGGAGCGATTCCGAGGGGCGGGTCTCTATCGGAATGTCTGAGAGCGAACTTCGGCCTGACCTGTGGAACACGGGTCGTTTGTCGTAGCGCGGGGCCAGGGCGCGGTTCTGGTTGGTCCGCTGAAGCAGCACTCGACGACGTTGCGCCCGGGAGTAGAAGGCCTGGTCGACGCGGCAGCGAGTCTCGCCGCCCAGCCAGTGGGGAATCCCCCGGCAGGCCCCCGGGCGATATCGCCGTCGTCGATACCTGAAAGGAAAGAAGAACTGGTTAGAGGCGCGTGAGCGCAGAAGTCGAGGCTCTACTCTCTCAGAGCGATCGCCCTCGAACAGCGATCGTCATGCTAACCGCCTCCGCAAAGCAACTGGTGTCCACGCGTGAGGGGAAATCCTCTCCCTCCTTTCCCGTTGTCACACACCAGCTCATAGCCGGCATCGGCCTCACCCTCTGCGATCCACCTTCGCCCTGCAGGCCGTAGTCGGTGACGTCTACGTGGGGATTTCCCCGCGCTGCAGCCTGGCCGCTACTTCGAGAGCGACATCCGCTGCGCTGTCCGCGTGTATGCCGAGTCTGTGACCCAAGGATTTCAGTCGTGTTTCCATCGCGACCAGAGAGATTTTGCGGGTGGTGGCAAGGGTGGCGACATCCGGTGCGAGGCTGCCGGATTGGCGGATGGCAGCGATGGTGTCGTGGTCGTTCTTGGTCAGCATGCGCCGGGGTGGGGGCCAGGGCAGCGTGTGGGCAACGACGCCGGGGATGGCACCTTCCCGCAGCCAGCCGGCGACCTGTGCCGCACACGTCGTCGGGTGTGCTGCCGGGACGAGTTCTGCGTTCAGCGCCTGGATGTGCCGGCCCAATGCTCCGAGACGATCATGTATCGCTCCGCTGGTGATGTAGAGGCTGGAGGCGAGGGCCTCGGGCTGAGGGGTGAGTGTGCCGGTGCGGTGAATCGCCGCGAGGGTGTACAAGTCGTTCGCCGTCAGAGTGCCGGGAGCTGGAACTGGCGCGGGAGCGTGCGGCGCAGTGTGGTTCACCTCCTCGACCGCGCCCATGAGCTGGGCCAGATCGCCGGGCGCCCATATGCCGCCCGGCGCAGTGCCGGCCTGGCCTGCGCCGGCGGGGTCCCAGGCGGGAGCCGTCCCTTCTTCCACTGCGGGCTCCTGCCACATGTAGAGGTCGGCTGGGGCTGTGGTGGCTTCTGGAGCAACGGTGCCATAGGTTTCCGCGTCTGAGCTGCTGCCCGCTGTGAGTTGGCCTTCTTCCCATGCCGGCGGGGCGGGGTGATGGGTGGTGAGGGCGGTCTGCCAGTGGTGGAAGCTGGTGGCGTCGTTGGAGACGAAGGCGGCGAGGTCCGCGGCCAGGGCGGGGATTTCGGAGTAGGCCTGGAGGTTGATGTTCAGGGCGGTGGCTGTTGCGCAGAGCGCATCGGTGAGGGCCTCGGTGGTGAGGTGGGTGCCCGCTGCCCACGCGGCCCGTTCCCGTGCGTCGTCCCAGTCGTCACGGATGATGGCATGCAGACAGGCCAGAGCCGGGTCCTCGTTCTGATGGGGGTTGGGGGCCTCTTGGGCGAACGGGTTGCCGAGGAACGGCCCGAAATGCTGCAGGCTCGCGATGTTTCCCTGATACAGGACGCTCGCGAGGTTCTCGTCGCTGTCGGGCTGCAGGTGGTAGCCGGCGGCGACCTGCCGTACCGACTCACGCAGAGCGTCCTCTCCCACCTCCCGCAGACCGGTCCGGGCACAGACCTCCGTGGCAGCCGCTTCCCAGTCCCCCAGACTGGCAAGAAGCAGGGCGTCCGCCAGCTCTCCCTGCTGCCCGCCGGGCTCACTGGCACCGAAGGAATACTCACTCATGAAACCCGCTCCATAATCGTGTCGCCGGGGACAGGAGACGTCGCCCTGCCGGCGCCCAGCACACCACCACCGGCAGCCCCCTAAAGGGGGCATGCGATACGAACCTGGACGAAGAAGCGGACACCTGTCCCCTCCGGCCCCCCCACCACGCGTCATCGGGAAACCAAACCCGCACCAAACCCGCCCCACAAGCCCCGCCCCCACCGCGGTAGTTCGACCCTTCCGCCCCGCCCGCGCAGTCATCACCGGCAGGGCGCCGCGACCACGCAGGCCAGCGACGGGCCCGCGGAGATGCTCAGACCGTGCACGATGACCAAGGCCTCCGCAAACAAGTCCAGGCTCAGGCGATCAATCAGCTCAAAGCCGTTCTTGTGGCCACCGACCCCGAGCTCCGCGAGTCTCTGGCCGACCTGAGCAACCCCAAACTGATACGCGCATGCGCCGGGCTCAACCGCTCAGCCTCCGGAAAGGCAGGCGCCGCGTCGTGGTGTGTACTTGCACCCCTGGGCGCGCCCGCGTCCGGCTGCCGAGCGCGCGAACCTCCTCGACCTGGTCCGCGGCTACGCCTGGCGCCGGTGATCGACCAGCTCAACGCCCGGTACGGACATCGGGTCGCAGGCCCGGCAGGGGCGTACCGGCACGCGAGTTGAACAACACGGGCGGAGAGCTGATGGGGCCTGCGAGCGGCGGGAGGAGCGGCCTCACGAAGAACGGGCGTGTCGGCGGCGCGGCGGTGAGGGCGCACCAGCCCACCTCCTTGGGGAGGTTGGCTCGTCAGTCGTCGCGGCGGCGGCGTGCTCTGCGTCTACCTCGCAGCGGTGTCGCTCGACTTTGCCGGCACCGGCCGCAAACGCTGGACCACCCCCTGGAAACGAGCCCGCCAGGCCTGCGACATCGCCTTCGACGGACGCCTCACCGACAACCGTATCTGACCTCAGCAACCAAGCCGGTTACACCGTCTACTGGACAGGCCCTCACCCGTCAGTGAGCCTTTTCCAACCTCAGTTTGAGCTGGCCAGATGCAGGGTCAGGATGGCTTGGGCGAGGCTGGTGATGCGGGTGGTCGAGCAGCGGAGCTTGCGTAGGAGGCGCCAGGCTTTGAGGGTGGCGATGGCCCGTTCGACGAAGGCTCGGATGCGTGCGTGGGATCGGTTGGCGGCCTGCTGACCGGCGGAAAGTGTCTCCCATCGGCCGCGGTACGGAACACGGACCGTGCCCTTGGTGCCCTGGTATGCCTTGTCGGCCCAGCAGGGAATGCCGGCTCCGGCCAGGGCAGCAGCGATGCCGTGCTCGCGGGCTGCGCGGATATCGTGAACCGCCCCGGGAAGGGCAGGTGACGCCCACAGCGGCCGGCCGAACGGATCCGTGATGACCTGCACGTTCATCCCGTGCTTCTTGTGTTTGCCCGAGTAGAAGGGCCGGTCGGCGGCGATCCGGTCGATC
>NZ_JBVJPY010000033.1:0-24854 GCF_055609145.1 Streptomyces sp. NPDC036822 | reverse complement strand
TCAGACGGCTCGTCGGACTCGATCTCGGTCACGTTGCTGCTGGTCATCGATGCATCTTCCATGATCGGGAGTTACACCGAACGTTTTACAGTCCCGACGGCGGAGCCCGGCACGCCGGTCGCCGGCCGCCGTGTCCCGGCCGAGGGCCCGCGTCTGCAGGATCTGCTCGACCCGAAGGGCGATTTCGCGCCGGAGGTGCACACGGACCACTCACTCTCAGAACCCCATCATGAAAGAGGTTATTGCTGGAATCGCCTGGTCACGGCCCGGTGCTGTTTGGGATGTTGCGCGGGTGCTTCCTATTGCCCTTTTGGCGGGCTGGTGGGGTGGGGTTGGCTCCTGTTGGGGCAGATGGTGGATTTTTGGGGTTGTGTGGGGGTGAACGGGTGGGAGGGTGGGGGTGTTGCTTCGGATCGGTGGTCTGCGGAGTCGGTGTCTTATCCTCCCCCCGGGGATGCTGGCTCGGTGCGTGGGCCTGTGCCGGAGCCGGGTACGGCCCTGTCACCTGTACCAGGGCCGTACCTCCCCCCTTTCGCGCCCGCCCCTCTAAATGTGGCAGGACTCCGGCGCCGGCGACTGTGAAGTCCAGCGGTCCGCTCCCGATGCGCTGGGCGCGGTGTGTCTCCGCGACAGTGACCGCCGCGTCCCGGTTGCCTGGTCTGGCTGACCGGCGCTGAGCACATCCCCCTCAAGCTGTAACCCCGCTATGCGCCCCACACCTGGCGCTGCGGGGCGCATAGCGCCAACAAGCCGTCTGTGCGCCCTGCTGCCGTCACTGCACTGCGCCGGGGTCCGGGGGGGGCTGGGGTTTCCGTGGATCCGCCCTCCGTCGGGCGCTCACGGCGCCGCATACGGCTTTACAGTGCGGGTGTGGATCCTTATATGCGGGTCGGTGGCGTGGCTGCTGACATCTGACCGGCCCTCAGCGCGAGCTGGCGGACCGCCTGGCCGTGCGCGCCGAGTTGCTGCGGGCAGAGGCCAGCCGGGACAGCGAGGCGTTGAGCATCCGCGACGCCATCGCCCTGGCGGCCGTCCAGCTCGGCCTGCGCATCCTGGCTGAGGCCTGACTGGCCCAGCTCAGGTGCCTGCGCGACCGCCATCGGTTCGCCCTCACGCCGGCAGCTCGGGGCAGGGTGTGCATGCAGCCTGTGTCCCGCCTCCGGCAGCCTCCGAGGCCGAGGCCGAAGACAACCGCCGCAAAGCCAACGCCCTGCTGAACGCCCCTCAGGACCCGGCCGAGACAGCCGCGACCGAGTGAGGCCGCAACGCACTGCGGGCCGCCCCATGCCTGGGGCGGCCCGCGAGCACCCCATCCCGCTTCCAGACCGTCAGGAGTGCCATGTGACCACCGTAGACGCCCTCGACGCCCGCCCGTTCAACGACGATCAGGACCACGCCGCCCACACCCGCCTCGACCCGACACCGCCGAACGATGCCGAGGCCGAGCTGTCCGTCCTGGGCGGCGAGCTGCTGTCCAAGGGCGCGACGGCGACGTCGTGGTGACCCCCGCCGACTTCTACAAGCCCGCCCACTAGACCATCCGCCGCCATCGTGGACATGTTCGCCAAGGACGAGCCGGTCGACCCGATCACCCTGAGCGCCGAACTCACCAAGCATGGCGAGATTGCCCGCGTCGGCGGCGCGATCTACATCCACACCCTGGTCCAGCTCGTGCCCAGCGCCGCCAACGCCTCGTACTACGCCGAAATCGTCGCTGGCGCCGCCAAGCTGCGCCGCCTGGCCGAGGCCGGACCGAAGATCGAGAACATGGCCTACGCCGCGCAGGGCGACGCCGACGAAATCGCCAATGCGGCCGGTGCCGAGTTCAATGCGGCCGTGACCGTGCGCGAGCAGAAGACCATCTTCCGTCCCGCCGACCGCTCCGCCGCCCTCATGGACCGCCTGGAGGCCCGTGGCCGGGGCGAGATCACCCGGGGCGTGCCGATCGGCTTCGCCGACCTCGACAGCCTCACCAACGGTGTGCACGGCGGCCAGATGATCGTGGTGGCCGCCCGCCCGTCGATGGGCAAGTCCACCCTCGCCGTCGACTTCGTGCGCGCCGCCTCGGTCAAACATGGCAAGGTCTCCGCGCTGTTCTCGCTGGAGAAGAGCGGCGACGACATCCACGAGCGGATCCTGTCCGCTGAGGCCCGCGTCGCCCTGCACCACATGATCAGCGGCATCTTCGACGACCCCCACCAGACCGCTCTGCAGATCAAGGCCCAGGCGTCGCCTCCAGCAGCGCCACGGCCTCGACCTCGCCGTGGTCGACTACCTCCAAACCTCGACAGGGGCGTGCAGGCCAAGCTGGACGGCCGCCAGGGCAACCGCGACACGGATGCTCAACGCCTCACCGTCCCGGCCGACCTGAGCGCACAGCAGCTCGGCGCGCACGGCCACGCGGTCGGCCAGCTCGCGCTAAGGGTCGGTCAGGTTCCCGCAGCCACGCCGCCCCGCGTAAAGATCCACAAGCGGACCGTAAAGCCACATACGGCGCCGTACACGGTCGGCGGACGAGGAACCACCCAGACGACGCCCACACGATGCCAGGACCGCAGACGGGCGCACAGGCGCCTTCCTGGTGCGCCGGGGAGCACGCCGAGGAGTGGGGCGGGAAGAACCGGAAGCACTGTACGGCGATCTCCGGGGCGATCTTCGCCCCGGACTCCCAGAGGGAGACCTGGACCGCCCCGGAGGCCGTCAAATCGCCGTACGAGCGGTTTCTCGGGTCAGGTCTGCACCACATCCACGAAGCGGCCGTAGTGGCCCTGGAAGGCGACGGTGATGGTGGCGGTGGGGCCCGTTGCGGTGCTTGCCGACGATCAGGTCGGCCTCGCCGGCGTGGGCGGTTTCCTTCTCGTAGAAGTCCTCGCGGTGGATCAGGATCACATGTCCGCGTCCTGTTCGATGGCACCGGACTCGCGCAGGTCGGAGACGAGCGGCTTCTTGTCGGTGCGCTGTTCGGGTCCGCGGTTGAGCTGGGCGACGACGACCACGGGCACGTTGAGTTCCTTGGCCATGAGCTTGCGCTGGCGGCTCATGTCGGAGACCTCGGTCTGGCGGTTTTCGCTGCGGCTGCCGTGCTGGAGGAGCTGAGCCCGGCTCCAATGCCCGCTCGTGCAGTGCCTGGTGGGCTTGCGCTATGCCCTGGTTTTAGCCCGATGGGGTATGTCCCTTGTAGCGCTCCTCAAGGACGCTCTGCTGGACGGATGAAGCATTTAGGGAGAGCTCATGATCCACTCGCTCGACGCAGACGATCTTAGTAATTGGGTGTGGGGGCACGTTCCTGCTGGTATCGCAGAGAGTGAGTATGGTCGCCGGATCACCCAGCAGGAGTGGGATGAGATGGTGAGTTCTCTACTCGCGGATGCGGAGAATTTCGGAGGGCGTCAGGCCATTGCCGATTACCCGGGATTCGATGATCTCTATGCGTCGCTTGCCAGGGTCGGCCTTCAAGCCCCTGCTGAACTCACCAAGCTTGTCGAGTACCTCACCTCGTTCGGCGTGTACGAGGAGGAGCTGGACAGAGATCGCCATCACTACGTGAAGGAAGTCAAAAAGGCCATCCACAGCATCAGGGAGGGGCAGTCGCGAGTCTTCCAGGTGAGGGAGCTCAGGGGCCGCTGGTTCCTGCTTGTCGCCCCGTACGAGGGGCAGTCGCGAGTCTTCCGGGCAGTGCGGGTCTACGGCACTGTCCATGCCGAGGGTGAGCTGGTGAAGACCGAAGGCGGAGGGATCGCGGAGCGGTTCACACGCGCCGGCGTAGCCGCAGCCACAGGAGCGGGTGGGTCCGGGACACTCACCGTACGCTGCAACGCCGATCACTTTACTGCGTGGGTGCAACCACTGCTCGATCAGCTCACCACCAAGCAGATCCAGCTGGCGTAATACATGTCATAAAGCTGGCCTCCCGGTGTACTTCCTCGGCCTGCCAGGAGGCATGTTCGGCGACGGACTCGGGGGCTTTGTTGCCCGTGAACCACCAGCCGGTCCGTGCGACGCGCTTGAGCACGCCCATCTCGGAGACGAAGCTCGCCGTACCCCTGGTGGTGTCGTCGGCCATGCGGTCCTCCGGTGTCAGCGGTTGCGATCGAAAACGTAATGGACGTGGGCCAGCTCGCGCCTGGATCTTCCCGAGAGTACTGCCCGGTCCAAGAGCTGCCCGGTCCGCTCGCGCAGCGGGCCGGCCAACTGCCCAGCGGCCTGCGGCAGCCACCGGAACGCGGTGAGCAGCGCCCACAGCGAGTGGGCGGTTCGACGTAGCCAGGCGCGAGGTGCAGCCCGCGGGCGAGTCCCCGCAGGAGGGTCATCGGATCCCAGCCCGACAGGTCCCGGTCCCGCATGAACGTGTCGTCCGGCTGCGGCAGCGCCCCCAGCCACAGCGCCCAGTAGTTGAGGTTCGCGGCCTCCGCGGTGTCGTCGTCGGCCAGGGCGCGGTCGATGAAGTCCAACAGCGGCTGCGGGTCACCGAGGCGGGCGAGCGCGGTGGCGGTGGAGCGGGCTTCTGCCCAGTGCGGTGACCAGCCCGCCGGGCCAGCACGTCACGGCGCTTATGAAGGGTGTGCGCGGTCCAGGCGGCCGCGTCCACCCCTCGGTCGTACGAGGCGAGGTAGAGCGCCTGACGGTGCAGCAGCACCCCGCCCTCGCCCTGCCGGGCCGCCGCCTCGGTCGTGCCCCGCAGGTGGTCGAAGAACACCGCCCGGTCCGCGGCCGCCAGCTGCGGCGCGACGACGACCGGCCCCCGCCGGGGCCGGGGTAACCGCCCGGCGAGGGCCGGCGGGACGGTGCCGTTCAGCGCCCAGGCCAGCATGTGCGCGGTGTCCCGGCTGTGCACCCACCCGGCCAGCGGGTGCGGACCGCCGGCCTCGCCGTCCAGCCCGGCCGCGATGATCCGGTCGGCCTCCATCGCCGAGTCCAGCCACGGCACCAGCGCCACGTCCCCTCCGAGCGTCGGCAGTCGCCGTCGGAGTTCCAGCAGCGCCCCGGCCCGCATGTTCGCCAGCGGCCGCCGCCCGGACTCCCAGCCCTGCAGCGTTTCCACGTCCACGCCCAGGGCCTCCGCCAGGGCGGCCTGCATCGACGGGATCGACTCGCGGACCAGGCGCAGCACGAACCCGCTCACCACGCCTGCTGATGTTCGCCTGGGCCTGCCCATACCGGCCTGCTCCCCGGTCGCCCTGCGCACCGAAACCCGTACTCACGGTCAGTCCTACCGCATCGAGCCCGCCCGTACGGTCGGGATGCGGTCGATGTCTGCGGCCCCGCCGGCGGCGGTGACGGCGACGACGTCGCGCCCGACCAGCCGGAGATCACCCGCTGGTGACCACCGGACGCACCAGTGCAGCGCCCCGGCCCACCGCCGGGGCGCTGCGACTCGTCGAGGCCAGCACCACCCGGCCGACCTCCGTGGACGTCAGCGACTACGCGCGGCAGATGACCACCCACTGCCCCTACCTCGCCCCGTCCCTCCAACGGGGTCTGACGTCCTGAACGGTCTACCGCGCCGATGGCGCCGCCGACGCCGTCCAGGCGGAGCTCTTCTACGCGGGCGCCCAGGCCGCGGAGTGGCTGCGGCCCTCGTTGAACCGGCCCCGCGGTCTCCTGCGGTGCGAGAACCTCGTCCTGCTGGGTGACGTGCCCGGCGCCCGGCTCCGTGACCTGCTCGCCTGGCCGCACTGGGTGCTGAAGAACCTCTACGGCCTGGTCGGGGTGATGTTCGGCAAGTTCTACGCGGGCGAAGAGGACGTCACCGCGGCCGGCCACCGGATCCCGGCCGCCCCCGCCTCGTTCCTCCCCGTGAGGGCCGTCATCCCTCGCCGCGACCCACGCTTTCTGAGCGCGACCCCTGACCTGGCCGCCGCGCTCACCGCGGCCGACGACGACGGCCGTGACGTGTTGCAGCACATCCCCACCGAGTGGACGGAGATCCGCACATGGGCCACGCACCTGCTCCCCCCGGCGAAGCCGTCGCCCTCCTCACCGGACACACCGGCGAGCTCACCGCGATCCAGCTCCTGAGCGACCGCCGAGGCTCGCGGGCCTGGAAACTCCAGGGCCTCAAGCGTGCCGTCGCGCTGAAGACCAACAACCCGACGGGGGTGACGCCCGCGCCAAGGCCGCCGAGATGGCCCAGGAGGACGACACCTCCTCCACCTCACGGCCGCCGGCGCCCTCGACCCCGACTACCGGGTGAGCGCCGGGACATGGGGCGGCGGCCGGTGGCTCGCCGTCAAATGGATCGACGGCGTACCCCTGTGGCGGGCCTTCGCTCGCGCCCGCGGCTCGGAATGGGACCGTGCCTCGGTCCGCCCGTGGCTCGCGGGCATCGTCCGCACCTTCACGGAGCACCTCGCGCTCATGCATGCCGCCGGGTGGGCACACGCCGACATTCAGCCGACCAACACCCTGGTCACCGGCGACGGCCACGCGGCGGTCATCGACTACGCCCTGGCCTGCGGCCCCGACGACGGCCACCGCCGCGTCCCGTACCGAGGAGCCCTCACCCACACCACCGCCCCCGAGATCGCCACGCAGATCCTCGCCACCCCCGCCGACACCCACATCCCCGCCCAGCCGGTCGCAGACATCTGGAGCCTGGGCGCCTCCCTGTTCTGGTGCTGGACCGGCCACCGCCCGTCCCCTACGACGACGACCCTCGACCGGCTGGAGAAGCTCGCTCTCATCTCCAAGGGCACCACCACCCCGCTGCGCGACGTCCGGCCGTGGCCGTTCCCCGAATTCGAGGACGCCATCACCGCGTGCCTGGCCCCCGACCCCGCCGACCGTCCCACCGCGAAGGAGCTGACCACCGCATGGTGACCCTGCGCCCCCGGGCCTTCGAGGACGCCGCCGCCCTCACCCGCGTCTACAGCGGAGCCTCCATCCGGCACACCACCAGCAAGCCCCTCACCCTCGACCAGGCCCACGAGAAGATCCGCACCGCCCTCGCCCGAGCCGCCGAAACCCCCCGCGCGCAGTGGAGCTGGGCCATCCTCCGCAGGACGACCTGATCGGCCTGGTCGCCCTGCGCCGACGAACCCCGCTCATGGAAACCGTCAGCTACATCCTCCGCGAGGACAGCTCGGGCCACGGCTACGCCACCCAGGCCGCCCGCCAGGTCGTCTCCGTCCGCCTTCACCACCGCCCGCCTGACCCGGCTGGAGGCCATGCACCACCCCGGCAACCCCGCCTCCGGCCGCGTCCTGGCCAAGGCGGGGTTCACCCGTGTCGGCACGTCCGACTGGCACATCGACGACGGAACCATCGCCTACGAGCTCTACGCGTTGGAGACCGCTGCCACCTGAACCAGCTCCCCGGCTCACCTGGCGGCCGCGAGCTGGGGCCTGTCCGGTCCGGTCGCCGGCTCGGGCGACGCCCACCCGGCGGTGACGGCGCCACCGGCTCCGGCCGACGACGACCAGGCGGCGGGGCTCCGCACACTCACCACGCTCGGGGCGTCACTCACCACCGACCTCACCACCGCAGGTCACAGCCCTAGGAGCGCGAACTCACTGCACTCCCAGGGCTGCCGCGCCTCGTCCGCCGCGCCGACTTCGCCATGCTGTCACCGGCCGGGCCTGTTCCCGCCCGGCCCGGCTCCTGTGGAAAACGCCTTCCTTGATCCCGATAGGGTCGGCACCAGCCCGCGCCGATATGGCGTGCGCGGGCGAGGCCCGGTGCCCAGCGCGCTCTGGGAGCAGTACCACCGGGCCGCCCCCTCCTTCCCGCTCCACCTGTACGTACGGATCGCCTGCACGAGTCGGACGGGTGCGGCTGGTGAGTACAGCTCACCATGGTGAGTTCGGCCGTGACCCTGATAGGTCCACCCCCTGTTTTCCCAGGCGAATGGCCCTGCTGATAGGCGGGGCTGATAGGAGATCGGGCTGTAGCACGCGCCTGCAACAGGTCGCGGTGACAACCCGGACCCGAGGTCGTCCCGGAGCCGAGCCCGTACCCGGACGGCGTCCACCTCACCCTGAGCAGGGCAACCGCTCCGGCGGGCGGGCGCTGACGGCAGGACTTCAGAAAAGGAGGCGGCCGCTGTCAGCGCGGGCGAGTACTTTCCGCCAAAGCGCACGGCAAGAGACAGAAGGTCATCCATGGCACTTGGCGACGACATCCACTCTGACCTGGACAAGATGGTCGGCAACTCCTGGAGCATCCGGAACGGCAACGTCGTCCCGGGCATGGACGACGTTGGGCTCTACAACAACGACGCGGTCAAGCTGGACGCCGTCTACCTCTACGCCGACCTCTTGGGCTCCACCAAGCTGGCCCGTGACTTCATCCCGGAGGTCGACGGCAAGGTCATACGCGCGTCGCTGCGCACGGCGTCCACGATCATCAAGAAGTACGACGGCGAGATCCGCAGCTACGACGGCAACCACATCATGGGCATCTTCATCGGCGACTCCAAGAACTCCAACGCCGCAACGGTTGCGCTGAAGAACAACGCCGCGATGCAGATCGTCCAGCCCGCCCTCTACGCCAAGCTGCCGGTCCTGTCCAGCAACGGCTATCTGCCCCGGAAGTGCGTCGGGATCGCATCTGGAGAAGCGTTCATCACGCGAGCCGGCATCCGGGGCAGCAGCGACCTGGTGTCCATCGGCCGAGCTCCGAACGTGACTGACGTCTATCAGGCAGCGCACCGCATTCGCAGCTGGCGGATCTGAGCACGCAGATCGAGCGGCTGCGGTCGCAGCAGCCGAGAGCCTTCGGGGGGTGGCTGCGGGGCAAGCGCTGCCGACCCCGCAATGCCCACCGGGCTTCGCCCACGAGAGGTCAGTAGCAGACCAGTGCCGGCCAGGCCGCCGATCCGGGGGCCGGCGGCATCAGGAACCAGCGTTTGTGCGGCGCCGGTGCAGCGCGTAGGCGAGTCCCGCCGCGGAGACGGCAGCGAGGCTGAGGCCGATGGTGGTCTCGGCGGCGGTGGGACCGTAGGAGCCTCCGATGCCGCCCTGGGCGCCCCGTGAGGGCATCACTGTCGGCCGGGTAGGCGTGGGGAGCGGCACCGGCACGTTGGCGCCGCTTCTGCGCGGAAGCCATTCGCAGGCGATTCCGTCGTCGGTGCCCCGGTCCTCGTCGAGCCGGTGTGGATCGCTCGGGTCTCGGTTGAACTCGGCCTGGGCGTCCTCCTGAAAGGAGAAGTTCTCGCAGTTCATATCCTGAGCGTGCGCGTTTCCTGCCATGGGAACAAGGGCTCCGATAGTCAGGGCGATGCCGGCTATAGCGGCGCGTGGTTTCATCCGGGCCTCCTCGCGGTCGGTCGACCGTCAATTCGACGTTACGAGCGCCGGGTCACCACGGCGCGCCAGGCTAGGCCGAAGCGTGCCCAGCGGGGCGCCCGCCGCGGCGAGCAGGCCATGTCCCTCGGATGCTGAGGGCTTGCTGCCGCATGAGGGTGCTCTCCGGCAACCATAAGGTGGTCACGAAAGCACCGCGCCTGCCGCCTGGCGTTCGCGTGTGAGCTTTTGGGAGCTGCGACAAACGTGGTTACGTCTTCCTCGGCACTGCCACAGTGGAAGATCGAGCGGTTTCGGTCCGTGATCGCCCGCCCGGTGCTGCAGGTCGGCGACGAGGCCGGCCCCTAGTGAGCAGTCGTGCTGGCGAGGCAGTGGCTGCCGGGGTGTTCGTGTGACGCCTGCTTGCCGATCCTGCCTTCGACCAGATGCGTCCAGGGGGTATGTGCGGCGCAACGAGGGAACCGGGCATAACGCCAGGTCACGTCGCTGCCAGGTTGCTGGTGGAGGTGATCCGGTGGGCGACCGATCCGGTGAATTACGGCGACACACCATGCGTGATCACACATGGTGGCTATAGAACTACTATAAGTAATCTGTTCATCTCATCCGTTCGCGCTGCTGTGCGGCGGATCGGTACCCCGGAGGCTGTCGTGGGGACCCTGAACAAGATCGAACAAAGTTTCGAAGCTTTGGTCAATGGTGCCTTCGCCAAGGTTTTCAAGTCCGCGGTTCAGCCTATGGAATTCATCGGCGCCCTGCGGCGTGAGTGCGACATCAACGCCAGGATCTGGAGTCGGGACTGCACCATTGCGCCCAACGGCTTCGTCGTCGAACTCAGTCCAGGCGATCACGAGCTGCAAAGTGCGTGCCTGGTCATGCTCGGCGAGGAGCTGGTGCGAAAGCTGCGTGAGTACGCTGATCAACAGCGCTATTCGTTCGTCGGCCCGTTGAAAGTGCAGTTGCAGCGAACCGAGCGTCTGAAGGCCGGGCAGTTCCGTGTGCGCAGCCGGCTCGAGGTACCGCCAGAGGTCCAGTACGCCTTGCAGGCCAATCAGCGCTACCGCGCCACCTACGCCCCTTCGGTCAGGCTCGGTGATGCAGCGTTCCCCTCCCGGCAGCCGTCTGCCGTAGACATCCGGCGGGGTGACAAGCAGGTCCTGACGGTGGAGCAGTTCATATCCTTCGGTCTGACCTTCGCCCAGGACGGCACACTGGTGCGTGCCGACCCGCCGAAGCCTCTTGCCGCAGCACCGGCAAGCCCGCTGCACCACCTGGAACCCGTCAGGGACCGCACGGGGGTGGCGATTCTTCCCCGCACCGACCGAGCACCGCGTGCACTGCCTCCCGGACACGGCGCGCGCCCTGCGCTCGAGCCCAGCGGACATCATGCGCACCGCCCTTCAAGGGAAACCGTCCACCGGTACGCCACCAGCGCGTCCGAGCCTCTGATCGTGAACGTGGCGGTGGGCAAGCCGCCGGCCACTGCCGTTTCTGTCGGCGGTCTCAGCCACACCGAGGGCTCACCGCGCCGGTCCGGCACGCCGAGCCCACCGCAGGCCGAGGAGCGCCGCCGTCCTCACGCCGCTGATCCCGCGCCCGGCGGGCCGCCCCCACCTTCCAAAGCTCTCGCCCCAGCGAAAGGACTCACCGTGAGCAATGACCGCGACCACAGTGCCGACGGTCCCGCACCCGACAGGAGGCGAGAAGACTCCGACGAGCCCGGCCTTGCCGCACCGGCCTCGTGCGCCGTCTACGAGCCCCAGGGGGCCTCTTCACAGGACGAGCAGATCGGCTTCGATGCCTCACCGACCCACGCCGCGGATCGCCACACAGGGGGCCCCGCCATGCGCAGCCCTGCTGCGGACCGCCTCCCCCCTCTCTATGCCAACCGGGCGCACCTGTCGCAGGGCGCCCCGGGAATGCCGCAGCACTACGCCCCACCGGCTCACCACGGCCCGGCATACTGGACAGCGCCGGACAGAGGCAGCCGCCCGGGGGCCCTTGGCCGCAGCGCAGCGGTCGAGCTCTCATCCGACCGCCTGCTGCGCACCAGGCCCGGCGAGCGTCGAGGACTGAGCCGGCTGCGCATCGGCGGCAAGAACGCCGAACGCGAGCGCGAGGAGAAGCTGGCCATCCTGCGCACGCCGGTGATGCAGTGCCACAAAATCGCCGTCATCAGCCTCAAAGGCGGAGTCGGCAAGACAACCACGACCACCGCGCTCGGCGCGACTCTTGCCACGGAGCGCCAGGACCGGGTCGTCGCGATCGACGCCAACCCCGACGCGGGAACGCTCAGCAGACGCGTGCGCTGCGAGACCACTGCCACAATCCGGGATCTCGTAGCCGAAATCCCGAACATCGACAACTACATGGCCGTACGGCGCTTCACCTCCCAGTCCCCGAGCGGACTGGAGATTCTGGCCAACGAGGCAGACCCCGCGCTGTCCACGGCGTTCAACGACGAGGACTACCGACAGGTGGTCGGCTGTCTGGGCCAGCACTATCCCATCGTCCTGACCGACTCGGGAACAGGCCTGCTGCACAGCGCGATGCGGGGAATCCTGGATTTCGCCGACCAGCTGATCGTGGTCGCCACGCCCAGCGTGGACGGCGCCACGAGCGCCAGCACGACCCTGGACTGGCTCAACGCACACCACTACGACGACCTCGTTCAGCGGAGCATCACCGTGATCTCCGAGGCCCGCAAGAAGAGCAAGATGGTGAAGGTGAACGAAGTCGTCGACCACTTCCGCGCACGCTGCCGCGGCGTGGTGATGATTCCCTTCGACGAGCACCTCGCCACGGGCTCGGAAGTCGACCTGGAGCAGATGAAGCCCAAGACCCGCCAGGCCTACTTCGACCTGGCAACGCTCGTGGCAGCCGACTTCCCCCGCACCCAGCCCGAGGCCGTGAGCTGGGGCGCCGCCTATGCCCACTCGGGTTACAACGCGGCAAGCATGTTCGCGGCCCCGGCAAGGGGCTGATCGCGCGAAGCGTCGGCGTGCGGTCGTCGGCGACGCAGGTGGGTGCCTGACCGACCGTCCTCGGCCCCACCAGGGCCGGTGGCGCATCACTCACGCGTCATGACCGCCCATCCGCTCCAGCGTTCCCCCGCGGCTCCCACCGCTCCTGGTGCACCCACCGAGGGCGCAAGGGAACATAACCTCGGCCGGGGCGGGAGCGTTGAGCAAGCTAACCCCGCCCCACGGGGTGCGCTACAAGGGGCCCTGGCCTACCCGGCAGGGCCCCTTCGCGCACCCCGCGTCCGCCGTCGTTCCTTGGCCGGCCGTCGCCCCTCGCCCATGAACGTCCGGAAGCAGCCCTCATAACCGCGACCGGAGTAGGAACATATTGGCGAATTGGGGCGCATGGCCAGAATTCTGAGCATGAGGTGTCGTTGCTGGAGCGATATCCCTGGTCGAGTGATGGTGGCCCGCACAGCGGGTTCATGTCACCGATAGCCGCCTCCACCTCGCGTCGTTCATAATTGGTGGGGGCGGCTTTCTCGTGTTGCCGGCAATTGAGGGTGCCGCGTTGTCCCGATGCGCCTGTCCGCCCGAAGGGCTTGATCGGGCCCGGTCGCCGTAGCGGGGGGAGCCGAGCTACTCCTCCCCGGAAGTCATCATCGCTACATGCTGCGAAGACCCGGATCAAAGGCAGGCAAGCGCTCTCATCTCGGGTGAGGGCCGCCTCGCAGGCACGCGGTCCCTGGGTTCCTGCGACAGGATGCGCAGCCGATCGCGCCCTGGCGGAAGAAGGGCGGAGGCGGACGGCACTCCACCTGCGCCCGCAGAAGTGGAGAACTGTCGCGGCGCGTCCCTCGAGCACGGCCGCTCTGGCCGCGGGCGGATGCTTGCCCAGTGGGCCGGTGTGCAGGGGTGAGGATTTCGGATGTAACCGGATCGGCCCGGGCATGCGTTCGCGGAACGGCCGCCGGGACCGTTCCGCGAACAAGGAGCCTGCGTCAGGCCAGGTTGTTCAGGGGCGAGAAGTGACGGTCATCGCCGTGATCACTGGCGAGAGTTGGCGGTGGCCTCCACCACCGCCGACCGTCCTGGCGTCTTTATGTACCCTGTCCCGGTCGGCTTGAGGGCTTAGAGCCAGGGATTTACAGAAGGCCGAGAAGGAGGCCGTTCTCGTTCGAGCCGGAGTCGGCTCCGTTCCCGGCGAACACAGGGCCGTTGGCGCAGATCTGCTGGTTGGCGCGCGCAGGCGTCGAGCCGTTGCCGAGGAGCCCCAGCCCCAGGTTGCCGAGGTTGATGAGGCCGTTCTGCACCGTCCCCTGGTGGATCTCCTGGTGGCACAGCGCCGGGTCCCCGCCGTTGCTGCCGAAAGGCGTGCTGTCGGCGGTGGCCACACCCGCCCCGAGCATGCTGAGACTTCCCACAAGGGCGGCTACAACAGTGGCCTTACGAAGGTTGCGCATGACATCTCCACGTTCGTCAGACTCGGATATGAGTCAATCGCGAGTGATACTGTCGAGCCGATACGTTATGTGGCTAATTGCCCCTTTTGGAATGCGGCGCGCCGAGCACCGCTGCTGTGTAGAGGCCGGCCGGCACCCAGCCGAGAGGGACTGCCCTGGTCTCGTCGCTGCTCCATAGCCGGCCAGGCGGAGTCATCGCCAACGCCGTCCTCCGTCACTCTGGTTGCATCGGTTTGGCGCAGTGCGCAGCCCGGCGTGCTGGGTGTTTCATCAGCCCCGGCTCTGCTGCGACCAGCAGGTGTCCGGGGACGGCTGGTGGCGGATGGGTGACGTCGGCTACCCCACCAGTGGGGCTGTGTGCATCTGCTCGACCGGGAGGTCGACCTGATCGAGGGCTCCCAAGCCCGGCCCGGTCGAACGGGCACTTCTTTGTCAGGCCGGGTCGCTGACCCCGCGCCAGCGGCTGAGCCGCTCCTGGGGACCCCATGGACGCCCGCACCCTTTCCCGGGAACTGTTGTTTCGCCTACCGGTGCTGTAAGAAACCCGACTTCGGTCGGAAGGAGTCTCTGGCTGGCGAGTGCAGCCCCCCGGGGTAGGTGATGTTCGGGCCGTTGTTCAGGCGGGCTCTGTTGGTGCAGGGTGCCGTCGGTTGCCCGCTGTGCCGCTCTCGGGGCAGCTCGGAGGCCGCACGGTCGGCGTAAGAACATATTGACGAATTGGGGTACATGGTCAAAAATCGGGGTATTGCGTGTTGTTGGTGTAGCGTTATCTTTGGTTCGAGTGATGAGGGCCCGCACAACGGGTTCAAGTCACCGGTGGTCGCCTTCACCTGGTGTTGTTAAATGGGTGGAGGCGGCTTTTCCATGTGCCGGCATCGGGGCGCTGCATGGTCCCTTGATGCTGCCTGCCCCTCAGAAGCCCGGCCGAGTAGGCCCGGTGGCGTGTGCCGGGTTCGTTCGGCTGCGGGCCATCATCCAGCAGGCCGTCCTTTGCGCGGCGGCGAAGCCGGCGAACGAGGGCGGGCCTGTACTTCCCGCGCCCTGTCCCATCCCGTTGACGACAGCCCTGGGCTGCTCTGCCCGGCCCGGCGCCTGACCGGGGCATTGTTCAGTCAGGCGCCATCGCTATCCAGGGCAGCCGTCGTCGATGGGGCTGCCGCACACTTCGTTATGCGGCTACTCCAACCCGAGGATCGCCATGATTGCGGTCCGCAGCTCCCTGCCGGGGTCTTCCGCGGCTTCTTTCGAGCGCCAGGCGACGAACCCGTCGGGTCGCACCAGTACGGCCCCTGACGCGGTGACGCCGTGGACCTCGGCCCAGTCCGAGTCGCCTGCCGGGGACAGATCGGCGTCGTGGCCGTCGCCGATCCGGTAGGAGGTCAGCGGCACCGCAAGACCGTCCGCCACCCGTCCGGCTGCCCTGTGCCACCCGCCCGGGTCGCCCGCGCAGCACAGGAGAACCAGAGTCCGCTCGTACAGATCCAGGGTGGTGATGCGCTCTGCGGTCCGGTTCACCCACATGTGGGGCGCCCGGGTCCCGGGCTCGCCCGTCAGCCGCAGCCCGTCGGGTACGACCGGCATCGACGGGTCGGCGCCGTGGACCGCGCCGTGCGGGTAGCCGTAGCCCAGCACCACGTTGAGGATCCCGCCCTTCCTGCCCGCGGGTCCGCTTGCCTGCGGGCCGGGGGCGTACCCGGGATGGCTGTGCTCGACCGAACGCGACGAAGCGCGGCTGCTGGTCGCCTCGGCGACCGGCCGGCGCTCGCTGCCGTAGGACGCGAGCAGACCGGGACCCGCCCAGCCGTCCAGCACCGCGGCCAGCTTCCAGGCGAGGTTGTGCGCATCCTGGATGCCGGTGTTGGACCCGAAGGCACCGGTCGGCGGCATCTCGTGGGCCGCGTCCCCGACCAGGAAAACCCGCCCCTGTGCATACCGCTCGGCGACCCTCTCGGCGGCGTGCCAGGGAGCTCTTCCCGTGATCTCCACATCCAGGTCCGGCACCCCCACGGCCCGCCGAATGTACTGTGCGCACCGCTCGTCGGTGAATTCCTCCAGCGTCTCTCCCCGCTCGGGGTGCCAGGGAGCATGGAAGACCCAGCGGTGCGTGTTGTCGACCGGCAGCAGCGCGCCCTCAGCCTCCGGGTTGGTCAGGTAGCACACGATGAAACGCCGCTCACCGACTACGTCCGCAAGCCCGCGGGAGACGAAGGTGATGCTCACGTTGTGGAACAGATCGCCCGGCCCGCTCTGGGGGATGCCAAGACGCTCGCGCACCGGGCTGCGCGGTCCGTCCGCCGCCACGAGGTAGTCCGCGCGAATGGTCAGGTGTTCACCGCTTTCACGGCTCTTGACCTGCGCCGTCACACCCTCGGAGTCCTGCTCGAACGACATCAGCTCCGTGGAGAACCGCAGATCCCCGCCCAGCTCCAGAGCGCTCTGCCGCAGTACCGGCTCCAGATCATTTTGACTGCACAGGCACCACTGGGCCGGGCTGAAACGTGCCAGCCCCCCGCCCTCGTCGATCTCCTTGAACAGCCACTTGCCCCCCTCACCGACCAGGCTCGGCGCCTGCAGGATGCCGTTGTTACCTGACAGCACCGATGCAGCATCCTGGATGCGCTGCTGCAGCCCGGCGCCCCGGAAAAGCTCCATCGTGCGCACGTTGTTGCCGCGCCCGCGCGGGTGGATCGAGGTGCCGGCATGGCGTTCGACGAGCATATGCGGCACGCCCAGGCGCCCCAGGAACAGCGAGGTGGACAGGCCCACCAGAGAGCCACCGACGATGAGGACGGGGACGCGCTGTGCGATCTCGCCGGTCTGTTCACTTCGGTTCATAGCCTGCCTCCAGCTCACCTGCGACGCGAGATCGGGGTCGGGATGCACATGCTTGCCTGTCCCCACCTCCCCTCGCGTGCCGGAGGCACCCAGTTGCCGTGCAGTTCACTCGTCCGCTTCGCCAGGCTGGCGCACCTGCCGGGACCCGCTCAACGATCGGCACACGGCGCCCCCTGTACATGTGGCACGGCCGTCGTTCCCGACATCCCCTGACGAAGAGACGAGGTGCGCCGGATGACCATCTCGGGGCGCGTATCACAGTCGGCATTCGACGGCTCGCGGCTGCGGGTCATCTTGCTGCTCGACCTGTACGAAGGAGCCCAGGAGCAGTTCCTGGAGGCCTACGAAATCATGCGCAAGCAGGTCGCCTCCGTCCCCGGCCACGTCAGTGACCAGCTGTGCCAGTCCATCGAGAACCCCTCGCAGTGGCTCATCACCAGCGAGTGGGAGAGCGCCCCGCCGTTCCTCGCCTGGGTAAACAGCGAAGAGCATGTCGAAACCGTCAAACCCATGCACAGCTGCGTCAAGGACACCCGCTCGATGCGCTACAGCGTCCTTCGCGAGACGAGCTCGGCCGCCCACCGTGCAGCATCACCAGCCAAGCAACTCGCGGCCCGCGTCGGGGAGGGCGTCGTACGCCACGCCCTCACCTTCACCGTCAAGCCGGGCAGCGAATCCAAGGTCGCCGAGCTCCTGTCCGGCTACCAGTCGCCAAAGGCCCAGGTCGACGAGACGACCCGCCTGCGCCGCACCTCTTTGTTCATGCACGGTAATCGCGTCGTGCGGGCCGTGGAAGTCGAGGGTGACCTCCTCGCGGCCCTGCGCCACGTCGCCCGGCAGCCCGAAGTGCGAGCGGTCGAGGAAGCCATCAACCCCTACCTCGAGCAGGACCGGGATCTGACCGATCCTGAGTCGGCGCGCCTGTTCTTCACCCGAGCCGCGCTCCCGGCCGTGCACCACGTGACATCCGGCAGGCCGGCCCCTGCCGGCCTGCGACGGCACGCGCTGTACTACCCGGCCAAGGAGGGCTGCGGGATGGAGCTGGCGCGGCTCCTGGCCGAACAGGACGAGGCGGCGGCAGCGGTCCCTGACAACCCGGTCCACAGCAGCACCGTCTTCCAGCGCGACGACATCGTGGTCCGCCTCATCGACATGGCAGGCGACCTCGATCTCGACCCCCTGGCCTCCCTCGGCATCAAGACGTCCGGTACGGCGGCGAAGCTCGAGGGCCTCCTCGACGGGCCCGCCATCGGCGCCGAGGGCTCCTTGGATGACGAACGCACCGTCAACCGGCTCCTGTCGCACGCCGAAATGCAGTCCGTCACCGACCGCACTGCGGCGATCTCCTGACGACAGGCCGCCGATCGCGCCGGCACTCACGCCCCACCCCGGAGGAACAACCATGCTCAACCAGCGGCCCCGCATTGTGAGCCTGACCGACACGGAGCCCAACCGCAGGCGCGGAGGTGACCTGCGGGCCATGCTCACGCCGGCCACGGTAGGTTCAACCAGCGGCTTCATGGGCCTGGCCATCGTCCAGCCCGGCGAGCGCATCGCAGAGCACTACCACCCGTACTCCGAGGAGTTCGTGTACGTCGTCTCCGGCGAACTGGAAGTGGACCTGGACGGCGTCACCCACGCTCTGCGGCCCGACCAGGGGCTCCTGATCCCGATCGACATGCGCCACCGCTTCCGCAACGTCGGCGACGTCGAAGCCCGCATGGTCTTCCACCTAGGTCCGCTCGCCCCGCGTCCGGAACTCGGCCACGTCGACACGGAGACCACCGACAACGCCGGACACACCTCCCCGCTCGCAGCCACCGGGCCACACCTGTCCGTACACGAGCACCGGCGGGCCCCCGAGGCAAGCGGGGCCGTCGAGTGACCCGGCGTGTGGCGGTCACCGGTATAGGTGTGCTCGCTCCGGGCGGAGCCAGCGCCTCGGCGTTTTGGGACCTCCTTTCCACCGGGCGTACCGCGACCCGTGGAATCACCCTCTTCGACCCGGCAGGCCTGCGCTCGCGCATCGCCGCCGAATGCGACTTCGACCCCCTCGCCCACGGACTCGAACCGGAACTGGTCGATCACGCCGACCGGTACATCCAGTTCGCCGCGGTCGCTGCCGGGGAGGCCGTACGCGACTCCGGGCTGGACACCGGCAAGGAAGACCCCTGGCGCGTCGCCGTGTCCATGGGCACGGCCGTCGGCGGCACCACCCGTCTGGAACACGACTACGTCCTGGTCAGCGACAGCGGCCGGCGATGGGACGTGGATCACCAGGCGGCCGGTCCGAAGCTGCACATGGCGTTCTCGCCGAGCACCCTCGCCTCCGTCGTAGCCGAACGGTTCGACGCCCGCGGCCCCGTCCAGACCGTCTCGACCGGATGCACCTCCGGCCTCGACGCCATCGGCTACGCCTTCCACACCATCCAGGAGGGCCGGGCGGACGTCTGCATAGCTGGGGCGTCGGACTCGCCGATCTCACCGATCACCATGGCCTGCTTCGACGCCATCAAAGCGACCTCACCCAATAACGACGACCCGGAGCACGCTTCCCGGCCCTTCGACGCCAACCGCAACGGCTTCGTCATGGGCGAGGGCGCAGCGGTCCTCGTACTCGAGGAGTATGAGCGAGCCCGTGCCCGCGGCGCGCACGTGTACTGCGAGATCAGCGGCTACGCCACCTACGGCAACGCCTACCACATGACCGGCCTGACCAGCGAAGGGGTGGAGATGGCCCGGGCCATCGACGCCACGCTCGACCAGGCCAGGCTCGACCCCACCCGGATCGACTATGTCAACGCGCACGGCTCGGGCACCAAGCAAAACGACCGGCACGAGACAGCCGCCGTCAAAAAGTCCCTCGGCGCCCACGCCTACAGCACCCCCATGAGCTCCATCAAGTCCATGGTGGGGCACTCACTCGGCGCGATCGGCGCCATCGAGGTCGCCGCCTGCGTCCTCGCGCTGAAACACCAGGTGGTTCCCCCGACCGCGAACTACGAGACACCCGACCCCGAGTGCGACCTGGACTACGTCCCCCGCACGGCCCGCCAGCACAAGCTGAGGAACGTCCTCTCAGTCGGCAGCGGCTTCGGTGGCTTCCAGTCCGCGGTGCTCCTGACCGAGCCGGGAGGCAAGACACGATGAGTACCCAGCGCCCACGGCGTGCGGTCATCACCGGAATCGGTGTGATCGCCCCCAACGGACTACGCGTCGACGCGTACTGGAAGTCCGTCCGTGAAGGCCTCACCGTCCTGGACCGCGTCACCCGCGAGGGATGCGAGCAGCTGCCCCTCAAGGTCGCCGGCGAGGTCCGCGGCTTCGACGCCGCAGCCCTCATCGAGGAACGCTTCGTCGTCCAGACCGACCGGTTCAGCCACTACGCCATGGCCGCAGCCTCCCTCGCCCTCGACGACGCCGGCCTGAGCGGAGAAGACCCCGAAGGTCCCTTCTCCATCGGCGTGGTCACCGCTGCCGGATCAGGAGGCGGTGAATTCGGCCAGCGAGAGCTGCAAAAGCTGTGGGGGCAGGGATCCAAGTTCGTCGGCCCCTACCAGTCCATCGCCTGGTTCTACGCCGCCAGCACAGGGCAGATCTCCATCCGCGGCGGCTTCAAAGGGCCCTGCGGAGTCGTCGCGAGCGACGAAGCAGGCGGCCTGGACGCCCTGGCCCACGCAGCCCGCACCGTACAGCGCGGCACCAGCGCAGTCGTCGTCGGAGCAGCAGAGGCACCACTGGCCCCCTACTCCGTGGTGTGCCAACTCGGATACCCCGAGCTCAGCACCGTAGAGGACCCCACCTGCGCCTACAGGCCGTTCACCACCGCCGCCTGCGGCTTCGTACCCGCCGAGGGCGGGGCGATGTTCGTCGTGGAAGACGAAACCCGCGCCCGACAGCGCGGAGCAGAGGTGCGCGCCGCCCTGGCCGGCCACGCCTCCACCTTCACCGGCGCCTCCCGCTGGGAGGAATCCCGCGAGGGACTCGCCCGAGCCATCCAGGGCGCCCTCGACGAGGCCGGCTGCCATCCGCAGGACATCGACGTCGTCTTCGCCGACGCCCTAGGCGTACCAGCAGCCGACCGCGCCGAAGCCCTGGCGCTCACCGACGCGCTGGGAGCCCACGCCACCCGCGTGCCCGTCACAGCACCCAAGACCGGAACCGGCCGCGCCTACTGCGGAGCACCCGTCCTGGACACCGCGGCGGCCGTGCTCGCCATGGAACACGGCCTCATCCCCCCCACCCCCAACGTCTTCGACACCTGCCACGACCTCAACCTGATCACCACCCGCGCCCGCCCCGCCGAGCTGCGCACAGCCCTCGTCCTCAGCCGAGGACTCATGGGATCCAACGCGGCGCTGGTCGTGCGCCGCGCAGACGAATCCGCCCGATAGGACCGGGCGGGAAGGAGAGCACCATGAGCATCACCGAACTGACCTACGGCGAACTGGCCGCGCTGATGAAGCAGTCGGCGGGAGCCACCGTCGACCCCACAGAGCTGCAGAACGCCTCGCAAGCTCCCTTCAGCACACTCGGCGTCGACTCACTCGGCCTGCTGGGAATCGTCGGAGAGCTGGAGAACCGCCATGGCGTGGCACTTCCCCCCGACGCCGAGCGCAGCAAGACCCCGGCCGACTTCATCAATCTCGTCAACAGCGCCCTCAAGACCGGAGTTTGACATGTCAGGCCACACCGACAACAGCATCACCATCGACGCCCCGCTCGACCTCGTCTGGGACATGACCAACGACATCGAGAACTGGCCCGGGCTGTTCACCGAGTACGCCGCCGTGGAAGTGCTCGCCCGTGAGGGCGACGCCACCACCTTCCGCCTGACCATGCACCCCGACGAGACGGGCAAGGTCTGGAGCTGGGTGTCACAGCGAACCGTGGACCACGACAAGCGGACCGTCAGCGCCCATCGCGTCGAGACCGGACCCTTTGACCACATGAACATCCGCTGGGAGTACGCCGAGCAGCCCGACGGCGTCCTGATGCGCTGGATCCAGGACTTCGCCATGAAGCCGGACGCGCCCGTCAACGACGAGCAGATGACGGACCGCATCAACCGCAACTCCCGCACGCAGATGGCCCTCATCCGCGACCGCATCGAGCAAGTCGCCCGTCAGCGCCGTCACGCCCCGGTCATGCCCGGCTGATCACAGCAGCAGGAAGGAACCCTGATGCACCACGCCCTGATCGTCGCCCGCATGGCACCGGGCTCGGCGCCGGCGATCGCCGATGTGTTCGCCGCGTCCGACCGTGGTGAGCTCCCGCATCTGGTCGGAGTCTCCCGGCGCAGCCTCTTCCAGTTCGGCGAGGTGTATCTGCACCTCATCGAGGCGGAACAAGATCCGGCTCCCGCTATCGCGCAGCTCGCCGGCCACCCGGAATTCCGCAGCACCAGCGAGAAGCTGTCGGCCTACGTCAGCGCCTACGACCCCAAGACGTGGCGCAGCCCCAAGGACGCCATGGCGCACTGCTTCTACCGCTGGGAGCGGGACGCCGGCTCCTGACCGGGCAGAGGGCACAAACAGAAGAGCCCGAGGCCGCCGCCCCCGCGATCGACGCGGAGGCGGCGGCCTCGGGCTTTTCTGGTGCCCGGTCCCGCGCTCAGGCGGGGACGGTGCACTCGAACGCGTGAAGGTAGGCGTTCACCGGCCGGATCTCGCCGATGACCAGCCCGGCCTCCACCAGCCGCTCGGACATGCTCTGCCGCGTGTGCTTGGCGCCGCCGACATTGAGCAACAACAGCAGATCCATGGACGTCGTGAACTTCATCGAGGGTGTGTCGTCGATGAGGTTCTCGATCACGACGACGCGGGCGCCGGGACGGGCCGCCTTGCGTACGTTGGCCAGCGCCCTGCGGGTGCTGTCGTCGTCCCACTCCAGGATGTTCTTGATGACGTACACATCAGCCTGGACCGCGATGGTCTCGCGGCAGTCCCCTGGCTCGATCCGGACGCGGGACGCGAGCGCCCCTCCCGCCCGCAGACGTGGGTCGGCGTTCTCCACCACCCCCGGCAGATCAAGCAGCGTGCCCTCCACAGCGGGGTACTTCTCCAGCAGACTCGCCAGAACGTGACCCTGCCCGCCTCCGATGTCCGCGACCGACGAGACGCCCTGCAGATCCAGCAGGTCGGCAATGTCGCGCGCGGACTGCCTGCTCGAAGTCGTCATAGCCCGGTTGAACACGTGTGCGGACTCGGGAGCATCCTCGTTGAGGTGGACGAAGAACTCCTTTCCGTACACGTCCTCGAACACGTTGCGGCCTGAGCGCACCGCCTCGTCCAGTTGCGGCCAGACGTCCCACGTCCACGGTTCGGTGCACCACAAAGCGATGTACCGCAGGCTGTGCGGATCGTCCTCGCGCAGCAGCCGGGACATCTCCGTGTGGGCGAAGGTGCCGTCGGCGTGCTCGCAGAAGACACCCTGACAGGCCAGGGCGCGCAGCAACCGCCGCAGTGTCTGCGGCCGGGTCTTGAGTGCCGCCGCCAGGTCCTCCACCGTCATAGGCGTGTCGTCCAAGGCGTCCGCCACACCGAGGCGGGCGGCCGCACGGACCGCGGCAGCGCCCGCCGCCCCGAAAACGAGCTCTCTCAGCCTCATAGGCGGCGGGGGAGCCGGATCAACAGTCGTCATCAGCGCCTAGCCTTTGCTGTCGTGCCGGGTGTGGTGGTGGGGCAGTCAGCACATGCCGACAGGCTCCGAGACCGCGCAGGTGTTGTCGCGGAAGGTGTTGCCCTGCCCGGTGTCGCGGTTGGCCAGATCGGCCGTGCCATTACGCAGGACGACGTTGTCGCGGATCTCGTTTTGCTCGTTGAGAGCGCCGACGAAGCTCTTGTACAGCACGATGCCGCCCGACAGCGGGGAGGCGCCTACGTTGTCCTCGACGATGTTCTGCGTCACCAGCGTCTTCTCGGCACCGGTCAGGACGATTCCCGAGCCCTGGAGGAAGGACAGCCTCGGGGTGGCCGGGCAGTGCTTGTTGTTGGCACTGATGCGGTTACGGCGCACGCTCATGTCCCCGGCGCGCGGAGGGACCTCGTCACCGACCACGAACACCCCGGCGCAGTTGCCCTTCGCCTCGTTGTGTTCGACGACCAGGTGCCGCAGCCGCCGGACCGTGATACCGATCCGGTTACCGGACAGGAGGTTGCGACGGATCACCGTCCCCTCGGCGTCGACGGCGCCCTTTTCCCGGTCGATGGTGTTGGCGACGAAGATCCCGGCGTCGCCGTTGTCCCGGGCGATGTTGTTGCTGAACTCGGCCCGCACAGAACGCTCCTGAGCCAGGCCCCACTGCCCGTTCTTCTCCGCGGTCACTCTCTGGACCCGCAGGCCCTGGGTCCGCGTCGCCCACAGCCCACTGTTCTTGAAGCCCCTGAGGGTCAGTGAGCGGAGGTTGACCTGCCCGACAGGCCGCTCGTCCGTCCCGGTCACGCAGATGCCGTGGCCGGCCTTGGCGCACGCGTGGTTGCCGGGCTTCTCGGCAGGCACGATGACGCTGGGCGAGGCACCCGAGCCCCGCAGGGTCAGACCCGACGTCGTGATGGTGACGCTCTCACGGTAGGTCCCGGGAGCCAGGACGATGGTGTCACCCGGCTTTGCCGCGTCCACGGCCTTCTGGATGGACTGGCCGGGGTGTACCCGGTGCACTGCGCGGTCGGCCGCCGCCGGGGCGCCGGCGCCTGCTGCAGAAGCGATGAGAGACAGAGTGAACGCCGTGTAGGCGATCTTTCGTTTGGTCATGCGCCGAAGCTATGAGCGTCTGGTCCGACCCGCCACCAGTGATCCCCCTACCGTGCCGACTGTCCCTCGGATGCCCCGCATCGATGCTCCTTCGGCCCGCAGCGGCAGACGTGATCCGGGCGGGCCGCAGCTTGGGCCGCTCGGAGCAAGGCGGCGATAGGCGTTGAAGCCACGCAAGGCAGGGGCCTGCCGACGGGTGCGTGCCTGCTAACCGGTCACACGGCTGATGTGTTGTCCTACAGGTAGGCCGGGCGTAGGCGTTGACGGCTCGAAAGGTGAGGTGACGGCAACGAGCGGAGGCGTGCACCGTCCCAGGCTGCCGCCACCGCTGAAGGGAACCGCACCGGGCCGGCCCTTCTCCGACTCCGAGAGATCGTTCTCTTCGGACCGCGGGGCTCGACTGGCCCGGTAGGGCCCACAACAGCACTGGCTAATCCGGGGTCGCGGCCCCGCTGGTTGCAGAGTGACCAGGAGCCCTCGTACGGCAGTTGCTCAGTGAGCTTTTTCAGAACGGCTCCGATCGGGTGACGGCTGCGTCTCGCGACGTCGACTGCTGTCGCAGCTCAGAAGCCAGTCAACCGAGAAGAGCCGTCCACCCC
>NZ_JBVJPY010000032.1:0-26118 GCF_055609145.1 Streptomyces sp. NPDC036822 | reverse complement strand
TTCAACCGCGACCACGCCCGCCTGAGAGCTCCCGGCGAACGCGCCTTCGCACAGCTGAAGTCCTGGCGGATCCTTCGCCGAGCCCGATGCTCCACCCGCCGCATCGGCACCATCGTCCAAGCCATCCACACCCTACTGACCTGCAACTATTCAGGATGAAAAAGGCTCAGTGAAGGACTTCCCTGTCTGGATGGTCCCGGCCTGTGCGTTCGAGCCCGGTCGGGGTGTGAGCTGGGGGCATGGATCGACAACTAGACGAGTAAGTCCGAAGTCACCTGGGTGGAGAGGTAGAGGGCACGTTGGAGGCCGCGGTGGTAGCGCCGCGGCCGGCGCAGATTGCCATTGACTTTTCCGGAGTCCCAGGGGACCGGGGCCAGGCCGGCGAAGCCGGCGAGGCGGTCGGGGCTGGTGAAGGCGGTGAGGTCGCCGCCGGTCGCGGCGATGAACTCGGCGCCGGTGGTGGGTCCCATGCCGGGCATGCTGAGGATGATCTCGGCGTCCCGGTGCTGGCGGAAGCGGGCTTCGGTCCGGGCGTCGAGTTCGGCCGCCTCGTCGTTGTAGGCGGCCACCGAGCGGGCGAGGCGACCGACGAGCTCGGCCCCGAGCTCCTCGCCGCGCAGGGCGGTCATCTGGGCCTGGGCTGCTTCCACGGCTGCGGCCGCGAGCACGCCGGCCCTTTGGACCTTGCGGTTGCGCAGCCAGGTCTCCAACCGGCGGACGCCCATGCGGCGGATCGCGGACGGGGTCTGGTAAGCGGTCAACAGGACGACGGGGCCCTTCTTCGTCAGATCCAGGGCCCGTTCGAGCGCGGGGAGGAACTCCAGGAGCTGGGCCCGCAGGCGGTTGATCTGACGGGTGCGGTCGTGGACGACGTCCAGGCGCCGAGCAGTGAGGAGCCGCAGGTCGAGGGCGATGTCGTCGCCGGGTCGGAGCATGCTGACGTCGCGGCGGATGCGGGCCTGGTCGGCGATGATGAAGGCGTCACGGGCGTCGGTCTTGCCTTTACCGCGGTAGGTGGTGGACGCCTGGTGGATGGTCCGGCCGGTGAGGTAAGCCACGGGCTGTCCGTGGTCCAGGAGGAGGCCGGTGGCCAGGGCGGCGATGCCGGTGTTGATGTCCACGGCCCACAGCACGTCACCGGATATCTCCAGGACATCGGCGATGAGCTGGAGCAGCTCGCTCTCGTCGTTCAGCACGCGGCGGGACAGCAGCCGCTTGCCGTCGGCGTCGATCACCACGGCGTGGTGGTGCTTCTTGCCGATGTCCAGTCCGGCCCAGATCTCAGGCACGATTTCCTCCGTCAGCTCGTCGTCGCACCCAGTCCCGCAGACGACCTCGCCGACGTTGTCTTACGGAGCGATCGAGTCGCGATTCCCAACTCACCCGCGAGCAGGTCCTGGACTGGCGCAGCCGCGCCGCTGCCGACCACAGGCAGCAGCGGCTGCACCGAGCGGGCTGCAAGGTGTTAAGGCGGGCGAGGAGGGCAGAACGCAGCGCGTCGCTACACAGGACTGTCGGTGGCGGCGCAGTCTCCAGCTTTGGCCAGCAGGGACTGGAGGGACTCGAGCGCACGAGGGAGCCAATGGACGATAGACGATTCCGGAGCTTGCCAAATGGTTGGGTGCGGCAGGCCTGGTGATGCGCCGTCTGCTCCTCGGGGGGCCCGATGCCGCCGCTCAATCCCTTCAGTCCCTGCCGTCTGCCGAAAACGGCCCTGACCAGCAGGTTTAGGCAGTGACTGAAGCGAGAGGGACCGAAAGCTGGAGAGCTGGCTCAGCCCCTCAGTTGTGGGGGGGGGCTGGGGGAGTGAGGGAATGGCGCGAGCCGCTCAATCCTTCTCCAAGTTCCTCGGTCCCTCCCGTCTACATCAGCGCTTGGAAGCAAGTATCGGCTCAGAGCTCGCAATCGGTGCAGCTGTTGGCTCTCCGGCTTCCGGGGTGCTGACTGCTGCTGGTGCGGCTTTCAGTCCCTGCCTGTTCAGTCCCTCAGTAAAAGTGCAGGTCAGAGCCCTCTCTAGCTGATCAGAGGGACTGAAGGGACCGAGGTTGGCTACTTCCACTCTTAGTGTGCGTGTGTGTATGCGCGGGCGTATAGGAGTACTGGTAGAGCTGTCTCGCTCATAACTGCAGTTTTGAGTCCCTTCAGTCCCTGCCGTCTGCCGAAAACGGCCCTGACCAGCAGGTTTAGGCAGTGACTGAAGCGAGAGGGACCGAAAGCTGGAGAGCTGGCTCAGCCCCTCAGTTGTGGGGGGAGGGGGCTGGGGGAGGGGGGAATGGCGCGAGCTGGGCTGTCGGCAGCAGGCGCCGGTGGTGACACGACTGGCTCTGGCTGTCCGAGGGTCCAATGTTTTCGGACAAACCGGCATAAAGTTCTTGGACTGAGGGACCGGAGGGACTCAACTTTCCAAGACTGGTGGCGTCATAGGTGAGTCGCGCCGGTCTCTGCGCTAATCTCCGGCATAGTGAATCTTCAGTCCCTTCAGTCCCTTCCAGGGCAGGGCAGTGGCCGGGTCTGAAGGACACCCGCTGCCCAAAACGACGCCGAGCCACCGTCAAGGAAGAACCCGTGCCCGTCCATCCCGAGGACCAGCTGTCGCAGGCCACGACCGGACGGGCCCCGTCAGACATCGCCCTGTGGCTGGCCCAGCACGGCTATCCAGTCCACCCTCTGGTCCCCGGAGACAAGAAGCCGGCCCCCAACTGCGCGGCATGCAGCCACTCGGAACACCCCCCACATCAGTGCCCCTGCCACACACAAAGAGGCTGGTGTCACGGCTTCCACGCGGCCACTACCAACCCCGAGACCATCAGGCACTGGTGGAAGGCACAGGAAGGCTTCGGTATCGGGATCGCCTGCGGCCCTGCACGGCTCGTCGTCATAGACGTCGACGCCCACACCACCGTCCTCCCGGCCCGCGACCGGATCCTCCCCGGCGTCCCCATCCCCGAGACAGTCGACCTGACAGGACTGAGCAGCGGCTTCGACACCCTTGCTCTCCTGGCCGCCTACCGCACCCGCCCCAACCCCTGCGACGATGCAGCCACCCTGCGAGTCAGGACCCCCTCCGGAGGCATGCACATCTGGTACCGCGTTCCCCGAAGCGGACCACACTTCCGGTCCTCCAGCGGATCCAGCAACAAGACCGCGCTCGCCTGGCAGGTAGACATCCGGGCAGCCAACGGCTACATCGTCGCGCCGGGCACACGCACGAAGGCAGGCACGTACACAGCCCTCACCGGCGCGCGCCAGCCGGCACCCCTACCCCTGTGGCTCATCGCCGAACTCAACCGCACCGGGCACGGCCTTCACACCGCGGCGTCCCCCACGCCGGCAACGCCCGAACCCCGGCAACGCTCCCCACGCCCCACCGGGAACGGCCAACGCATCCTCGGCTCACTCCTTGAAGAAGTACGCGCCTGCGACGCAAGCCCCTCAGGCATGGGCTTCAGTGAGAAACTCAATCGAGCAGCCTTCACCGCCGGGGGACTCGCACAAGCCGGCCACCTCGGAGAGGCCGAATGCCGCGATCTCCTCATCCAAGCCGCCACCCACGCAAGGCCGCACCAGACCCGAAGAAACGCCCTCATCATCGAAACCGGCATGCGAGCCGGCAGCGCCCGACCCATCCACCCCAAGGAACGCACATGAGCAGCGCCGGAAGCACCGGGTTCAACGCCCAGGCGGCGGCCGAACAGCTCGCCGCGTTCACCACAGACCCCGCTCCGACCCCGCGGCGCCTCCCCGCTCAGCAAAACTCAGTACCCGCCCCCACCTCCGACCCAGCAGACTTCATCCAGTCAGGACTCCTGCACAGCCTCAGTGACCGAGGCAACGCGAAGCTGTTCGCCCACCTGCACCACGACAGATTCCGCCACGTCGAAGGACTGGGCTGGTACGTCTGGGACGAATACCGCTGGAAGCGCACCGGCGGCGAGAAAGCGGCAATCTGGGCAGCGGGCGAGATGGCCGAAGACATCCCCGAACACGATCCCCGTGGCGTCTTCAGCGACAAAGACCTCGCTCAGCACCGCAAGCGCGCCATGTCCACCTCTGGTGTCAAGGCCATGCTCACGCAAGCAAAAGCCTCACCTGGACTCGCCCTCGACCCCGACACTCTCGACGGCGACAAGTACGCCCTGTGCACTCCCGCCGGCGTCGTGGACCTGCGAACCGGCGAACTTCACAAACCGGACCCCACCCGCGATCTACACTCGCGGGCCACCTACCTCGCTCCTGAAGCGATGCCCACCCCGCGCTTCCAAGCCTTCCTCCTGCAGACCTTCGGCGACGACGACAAGGGCAAGGAGATGATCAACTTCCTTCATCTCCTCCTCGGCTACTCGATCACCGGTGACGTCGGCGGACAGGTCCTGCCCTTCCTCTACGGAGTCGGTGCCAACGGCAAATCCGCTCTCCTCGACGTCGTCATCAAGATCCTCGGCGACTACGCCGACGTCGCCCCTCCCGGCTTCCTCATGGAACGCGGAAAGTTCAACGAGCACTCCACAGAACTGACAGAACTCCACGGGCGCCGCCTCTTCGTCTGCAGCGAGCTCAAGCCCCACGACAAGTTCGATGAAGCCCGCGTCAAGCTCCTCACCGGCGGAGACCGCCTCAAAGCCCGCCGCATGCGACAAAACTTCTTCAGCTTCGAGCCCACCCACAAACTATGGCTTCTCGGCAACCACCGACCCGAAGTAGGAACCGGCGGACACGCCTTCTGGCGAAGGATCCGCCTCATCCCCTTCGAAAAGGTAGTGCCCGATCACCGCAAGATCGACAACCTCGCCGAGATCCTCGTCCACGACGAAGGCCCCGGCATCCTCCACTGGATGATCCAGGGAGCCAAGAACTACCTCGCCACCAAGCCGCCGCTCACCGGCCCCAGCGTCGTCCGCACCGCCACCCAGGCCTACGCCACCACCGAGGACCACATCGGGCGATTCCTCGCCGAGTGCTGCATGACCAACAGCAACCTCGACGAACCGCGCGACCTCAAAGTGGAGCAAGGCGCCCTCTACCGCGCCTACAGCGCCTGGTGCCAGGACGGAGAAGGCCTGCGCCCCGCCACTACCCGCGCCTTCGCTACCCGCATCAGAGCCGAGGTGGGCGTCGCCTCACCCAGCGAAATGCTGCGGTCAAACGGGCAGAAGTTCTACCCCGGACTCGCTCTGACCGCAGACGAAGGGCCAGCCTGACCCGACGCAGACGGGTGCCCTCACAATGACGCCCGGACGCGTGCTCCCGCTAAGCGACCGACACACATACCATGGACTAGGAAGATGAGCCGAGCCAGCAAGGCGCGGAGGCCCATAACGGGCCGCCGCATACCGACATCGGCGCCGACCGCGGCGTGGAGGAACCCGGGCCCGCTGATGGCCACCGTGACCGAGGAGGGACCCAAGCCATGAGTTCGCTACTGACGGCGAGCGATCTCACCCACGAGGACAAAGTGGTGTGGCTGGAAGACCCCGAAGAGCTCGACTATGTCCGCCAGGCCCTCGACAAGACACCGCGTCGCCGAGGCAAGCCCCGCTACCACCGTGACGGACGCATGATCGGCTTTGCTGAACTCAGCGCCGCAGCCGAGGCCGACCCCGACACCGGCATGCAGAAAAGACGTGTCTTCTACCTGCTGCCCCACGACCGCGACGCCGAGCCCGACGGTCTGTACCGAGCAGGAGCACCAGGAGAAGCGGTCGATCCCCGCACCATCAGGCCAGGCAGCGTGGGAAGCAAGACCGCCCGGTCGCAGCGCGGATCCGTCACTTCGGTTGCCTAGATCAGTCCCTCCAGTCCCTGTCGGCCCAACCCGGCGGCCCCGACCAGCACCTTTGTCATTCAGGCGAGCGGTGGCGAGGGCCTGACGGACCCTGACAAGCTGATGGACACCGACAGCACCCGTGGACCTCGCACTCCGGACGGCTGTGGTCCGCCTTCGCCACCCAGGCCGGTTTGCCACAGGCAGCAGCCCACCACGCTGCTGCCACCACCGGCCATCAGAGATACTCACAGCCTCCCCACGCCTTACAGGCGCCCTCCCGTTCCGGCAGCCCCAAGTCATCCGACAGGCGGTCCGTGCGCCCGGTCGGAGTCGTTGCCCGCAAAATGTCGAGCCAGGTCGGCCGCAGCCACGGACGCGGCTACAGCACCTCCAGGCCATCAACCGCAGCCATCCCGCCTCCGAGGGCCCGAAGCCCATCCCGGAGCTACCTGACCCACGCCATCACCCGGACCGACACCCCGCCACCCGTAGCCTCCTCCACCTACGCCTCGCCCGAGTCCTGGCCGTCCAGGGGGACGAGCGGAAGACCCCACGGGCCCTCACCACAGCGAGTGGCTCCCCGCTGCCTCGACCACGAAGCCCCTTCCAGCCTGGCGCTCTGGGTACGGCGAACCAGATCCCGCCGTCGACACCGGCCAGCGCCTCCCCGAACACGGGGACACGGCTCATACCCACCAGCTGATCGCCGAAGGGCGTACCCTCTTGCCCCTGCGCATGACAAGACCAAGCGGGGTCTTCCTCTTCCCTTCAGCTGCGTGTTGGCATCGAGCCCTCCTGGCTCGTGGCCTCTGAGGGATGGTCTGCCGGTCTTGATGCCACCCTGAGAGCCGGCGCGGGGCCTTTGGAGTACCGGTTGTACTCACGTGCCCTCAGGAGGGGCCATGCGTCGCGTGACCGCGGCTCCGTTCATCTCCCCGCTCTTCCCCGCCGACATCGAGCATTCTCTCGGCGGACCGGAGGCTCACCAGCTTCTAGAAGACGCCCTGCATGCCCTGTACCCAGACATGTCGCGGCGGGATGCCAAGGAATGGCGCTTGGCCCTCGAGCGGGTGGTGCGGATCGACAACAAGCAGAGCCCGTCATCGACAACGGATTCCGCCGCCAGGTGCCGGCCTACGTCGCCGCAGACAAGCGGGACCTGGTACAGCGGGCCATCGGTCGCGCGTTCTGGGTACGGGCGGAACTCCGAAGGCTGGGGGCCGCACGGAATGCCCAAAAGGGTGCCCCTTCGAGCTTTGCCCCCCACGCTACGAGATCTACGTTCGAAGAACGGGGGAGCATCCCGTACCCGGGGTGAGGCCTCGGCGCCACAAGCAGCCCCGCAGTCAGACCCGCCGACCGAAGGGGCCCGCCCCGCACCCACACGACCGCGCCACGAAGCGGAATCACCACCACGCGAGCCAGGCCGCGCACGGCGCACAGCCGCCGGCCCGCGCCCCGGGCTTCCGCAGCGAGCGGGCTGCCCGGAATACGAGCACAAGATGCACGGCTCACGTGGTGCGGTTCCGTCCGCTGGCCCCTCGGCGCACCCGAAGCAACAGGCGCCGCAGACCAGACAGCGCGCCGCCCTGGGGCGTCTGTCAGTGGACTGAGCGGTCGGGGGTCCCGCCCGAGGAGTAGTCGTTCGATGAGCGAGCACCGCCGCAGCATGCCGCACCAGCCGAGTAGTGGACATGCTGCGCCCCGATCGGCCGACCACCGCGCGGAGACAACGCCCTCGGCCTCGTTCGGGCAGCCCTCCGTCCACGGACCAGGCCGGCAGCCTCACGAGGGGCGCGCCGAGGCAAGCCGCGCTGCGCAGCGCCGCGGGAACCGACGGGAACCTGAACACGATAGGGGAGAAGGCCGTCGCCGCCACCGTGGCGGCAGGAGCGGCGAACGCCCGCCCGGCAAGAAGCGGCTCATCGACTACCCGCGGTCCGGAAAGCACGGCTGGCGGCGCTGGGTGCCCTCGTGGAAGCTCACGACGGGCCTCTTCCTCGCGCTGGTCGGAGGCCTTATCGGTGCGGCGACGATCGCGTACGCCATGGTAAGCATTCCCGACGAGGATCTGAGAGCCAAAGCCCAGAACAACGTCTACTACTGGGCCGACGGCACGCAGATGGTCGCCACCGGGGGCGAGGTGAATCGGCAGATCGTCGGGATCCAGCAGATCTCATCGCACATGCAGGACGCCGTGGTGTCCGCCGAGAACAAGACCTTCTGGACCGACTCGGGGATCGACCCCGTGGGTATCGGCCGCGCTGTGTGGAACATGGCCAGGGGCGGTGACACCCAGGGCGGCTCGACGATCACCCAGCAGTACGTGAAGAACAACCGGCTGAACGACCAGTCGCAGACGCTGACCCGGAAAGTGAAGGAGCTCTTCATCTCGATCCGGGTCGGCAACGAGTACGACAAGCCCACCATCATGGCCGGCTACCTCAACACCGCGTACTACGGGCGCGGGGCATACGGCATCCAGGCCGCAGCCCGCACATACTTCGGCAAGAACGCCGGCGACCTCGACGCGAGCGAGTCCGCGTTCCTGACCGCGCTGCTCAGGGGCGCGACCTACTACGACCCGGCTGGCTCTCCCGAGATCGACCCCGCCGCCACCGCTCAGGCGAACCGTGAGCGGGCCGAAAGGCGGTGGACATGGGTCCTTGACGAGATGGAGAACGACGGAAAGCTGCGACCCGCAGAACGGGCAAAGATCACCGACTTCCCCCGCGTGAAGCCGCGTACGCAGGGTGCGCAGTTGGGCGGACAGATCGGCTACCTGGTGCGGACGGCTGAGGCGAACTTCCTCAACAAAAACGACAAGGGCATCGACGCCAAGCAGCTCGCCCAGGGCGGGTTCGAGATCCACACCACATTCGACAAGAAGAAGGTCAAAGCCCTCGAGGCGGCCGTCAAGAAGGTCTACGCGAAGCACATCGACCCGGTGAAGCGGCCAAAGACCGATACCCACGTCCAGTTCGGCGGCGCCTCGGTCGAGCCCGGTTCCGGAGCCGTCGTCGCGATCTACGGCGGCGTCGACGCGACGAAGCACTTCACCAACAACGCCGACCAGACGGGCGCCCAGGTCGGTTCGACGTTCAAGCCGTTCGTACTGGCCGCGGCTATGCGGGACGGAGTGCGGGACAAGGAGCTGGGCCCGGTTCAAGATGCCTCAACCCGGACGATCGTCGACCCCGACAGGAGTTTCTACAGTGGCCGGAACAAGCTGAGAATCAGGGATTACGACGGCTCGATCTGGCACGACGAGAACGGTGCCGAGTGGCGCCAGGTCAACGACGGTGACGCGGACTATCCGAACATGAGCCTGCGCGAGGCGATGGCGAAGTCGGCGAACTCGCCGTATGTGCAGCTCGGCATGGACGTGGGCATAGACAAGGTCCGCCAGGCGGCCCTGGACGCCGGACTGCTGGAGTCCTCGCTAGTCAAGGCCGATGTGCCGTCGTTCTCGCTCGGGATCTCCTCCCCGAGCGCGATCCGCATGGCCGGGGCCTACGCGACCTTCGCGAACGAAGGCGAGCGGAACGAGCCCTATTCCGTCACCAAGGTGGAGCGGCAGGGACAGGTGGTCTACGAGCACACCTCAGTGTCCGCTCGAGCCTTCTCGACGGCCGTCGCGGGCAATGTCACCGACGTCCTCCAGGACGTCGTCCTCAACGGCAGTGGCAAGAATGCGCGGCTCCACGGCCGCGAGGCGGCCGGCAAGACCGGCACGACCGACGGCAACAACTCAGCCTGGTTCGTGGGCTACACCCCCCAACTGTCGACCGCCATCGACATGTACCGCTTCCCCGACGACGAGTCGGTCAAGGACCGGAAGTTCGAGTCCATGTACGGCACGGGTGCCCAGCCGAAGATCCACGGTTCGTCGTTCCCCTCGCAGATCTGGCGCGACTACATGACCGAAGCGCTCAAGGGTGAGAAGGCACTGGACTTCCCGGAGCCGGAAGCCCTGAACGGCAAGGCCGTTTCCGGAAGTGACAACCCCGGCAGCGAGGGCGACCGGACGCCTCCCGACACCGGCGACGACCCCGTGCTGCCCCCACCCCCGCCCTCGTCGTCGCCGTCCGAGCAGCAGGAGCCCTCACTCGACCCCGGCAGCGAAGGCGACCGGACGCCTCCCGACACCGGCGACGACCCCCTGCTGCCCCCACCCCCGCCCTCGTCGTCGCCGTCCGAGCAGCAGGAGCCCTCGCTCGACCCCGGCAGCGAAGACGACGAGGAGCGACGAGAGCAGCGGTGACGACGGGATCGGCGGCGGCTCCTCCGTCCAGGGACCGAACGGAGACGATCCTCCCGCCCCTGCCCGGCACCCCACCGCCGGGGCAACGGTGAGGAATTCGATGGAGACGAGGGACGGTGGTTGCGATCGCGGCGACACCGACGCCGGGACGGACACAGGCACCACCTGAAGCCGCGCCCCCCAGCCAGCCTGGGGACGCGGCGGAGTGTTCCTTCGAGAGAACGACCGGCCACGCCCCGGCAGCCCTATATCGACAGTCCTCTACTCTCACCACACGGGCTTGGGATGGGTTTACGTACTGCCGCCCGAAGATGACATCGACGTGGCAAGCGCCTCAGCGAAAGGCCTGCCACGCCTGAAGGCGCCGGTCGGCGCGAGCTCGGGCGCGCTCAGCTCGTACGTCAAGGACAGGCACGGCTTCGCACGGGCCGCCAGTTGCTCGGCCATGAGCCCAGGGCGGAACAGCACACGACGCTGGCGGATGAGTGCGCGAGCGAAGCGTTTGGCGAACAGCTCGGTCTTCCAGACGTGGAGGGGGCGGGAGTCGACACCGCCCAGGACCGTCAGGAAGCCTGTCTCGGGGCAACCACACGGGCAGACTCACCTGCCCGCACAGCTGGGGAGCCGGGCCTAACACGCGCACAGCGGCCGTCACTGCCTCGGGCAGGAGCCACCGTGCGACAGCCACGTCGGTGGCGACAGCGCCGCACGTTTCCAGGACATCTGCCGGGGCTGAAAGGCGGGGCCCACGTACACAGCAGCTGGGCGGCGAACCAGTCGGGCAGGGCGCGACCGGGGAAGAACGGCTCACTCTTACCGACGGCGAGGAAGACCGCGCACGTGGAGAGCAACAGAAGCTGTACTGTCCGGGAGCCGGCCTTCCCGTGGGACACATACAGACGCGACCCCGCGCGAGCCGGGGACCGCGACGTCTCCGGCGACGAACGAGATCAGCAGCCGCGCCGCGGTCCAGTGCGGAACGACGACGTGTATGGCCTTGGAGCGCGAGCGGGAAGCCGGGAAAAACGTCCCCCGGTTGTCCCCGTCGGCATTTCCCGGGCCGGCTCGCATGGGGGAGTAGCCGGCACGCGCCACGTTCTGGAAGCCCCCCTCCCCATCGCTCGACGGCAGCCAGGACGGCCCCCGGGTCGCCCGCGTCGGAGGGACAGATTCACCGCCCGCAGGGGGACCGTCCAGATGGCCGTGCGGGTGAGCAAGTAGAGCCAGACGCCGTTCGTTCCGCGGCGCTCAGCCGCAGTCGGCCGACTGCAGCGCCCGGCCCGTTCGGGGCCAGGGCCGGTGGCCTCGGCGAGAAGACGAACGGCGACTGCTCCCTCGACCTCGTGGATATGACAAACAAGTCCGGACACTCGTGGGTGAGGGAAGGCATGACGGATCATGCGACGACCGCGCGTCGCGCGACGGGGCAGCGGAGATCGGGCAGGGAAACCACGCGCGGAGGAGACGAGGAGAACGGAGGCCGGGACAGATGAGACTCAGGGCGGCGTCGTGGTACTCCGCCCCGGCGGCCATATCGCCGAGGTTGACGGACCCCTGGTATGCCCTCGCCGGTGGAAGAAGTCGACGCCGTCAAACCAGTCGTCGGCGGACGGGTCGTCTGCCCGTGGACGGCGGTTCGGCCAGAGGGCTCGGGCGGTTGGCCGGGTACACACGGGCGTGGGGGCCGGCCAGCAGGTGAGCGGCCGTGGTCACCCCGCCACCGTCGAAGAGGACGCACGCGGCGCTGGCGGCGACGCCCACGCGTGTGCGGGCACGTTCGGCGATACGCGCGACTGGTACCGCCCGGACAGGGTGCTGCCCAGACGCCGCGGCCTGTTGGAACAGCTCGCGCAGGAGGTTCCTGGGGATCAAGCCCCGGGATCATCCTCGACGTTCCGGGGCTGGAGACGATCGGCGAGCGCGACCCGCCCGCGGACCAGGTGCGTCTTGACGGTGCTGGCGGACTGTCCCGTCTCGCCGACGATCTGTTCGACGCTCAGGTCACACAGGTAATGCAGCGTCACCGTGCGCCGCTGCTGGGCGGGCAGGTCACGCAGAGCCTCGATGAGGACCACGTGGTCGGGACCGGGCCCCTCGACGGGCGGCGGAGCACCGGCGCGGTCCCAGGCATCCGACGCACGCCGACGGAAACGCCAACGGCTAACGGCGAGGCGCCAGGCGACCGTACGGATCCACGCCTCCGGCTGCCCGTCCGGATCAAGCTGCCGCCGCCGACTCCACCCCTTCACGAACGCCTCGTGTACGACGTCCTGAGCCTCGTGCAAATCACCCAGCACCACGTACAACTGCCCGATGAGTCGTGCGACCGCCTGCTCGTAGAACGCCTCGAATTCCTCGACGGTCAACACTCACTCCTGGATCTTTCGTTTCACCCCGCACACGCCTGGCATCAGGTGTCGGTTGACATGGGTCACGACGCAGCAGAGTGACGCTGGTCGCGCAATCCCGGGGGGCCGACACGCGTCGCCCCGGAACAGCGCACGTGTGGCAGCACCCAGCAAGGGAGCGGCCGCTTGTCAATCTGAGGCGAGGGGGCCAGGACACCATGGACCGATCGTGGCCGGACCGTGCGCCGACCGGGGCCACATCGCTGCTCAGCGCCACCGTCAGGGCTTGAGCTACTACACGAACTCGATCGTCTTACGCGTGACCATCCGGAGCTGGTTCTGGACGCACTCCTGCACCCTGGACAGCTGACCGCTGTCCTTCAGCGCGAGGGAGAACTCGGCCCGCCCGGCCGAAAGGCGGGTACCGCGCTGCGTCACAGTGACGGTGCCCCACGCCAAGACCTCCACATCGACGCTGTGGTAGCCGATACGGGGGGCTCCCGGGTTCTCAGGATCCAAGAGGAGCTTCACGCCCTTCCAGCCTTTTCCCTTCTTGCGGCGTTTCGCGTACACCGCCCACGGAACGGGGGAGCCCACGGGGGCGGCCTTCAGCCGTTCCTTGTTCCAGGCGTGATTGGGCTGTCGGGAGTCGAGGTCCGCCGCCACCACCTCTTGCTCTCCGTCGGTGCCGGAGACCTGCGCCACTTCGGCCAGCTGGATGTGCCGCCCCACAGATCGCTTCGATCCCCAACGCCGCTCTTCGGACTCCCTCATCGCGCTGACCGGAAGGTTCTGTGTACCCTGCGCCGCATCATGGGTGAGTTGGGTACCGGGTGCCTTCGGGACCACCGGAGCCTCGTAGGAGACTCCGAAATCCTTGACGAGCGCGGTGGCGATGGCGGTGATCGTGTCCCGCATCGCGTCCACATAGTTCCCCTGCACCTCGAAGATCTGCGGGCTCTTTTCCTCTTCCTCCTCGTTCTGCGGCTGGGGGCATGGAGTCGCGAGAATCTGACCCAAAGTCGCGAGAAAAGAGGACTTAAGCTCGGCGTTCTGATGCTCCAGATACTTCGGCAGGGAAGACCCGCGGCCCGCGACGACGGACCAGTACTCCGACCAGGACTCCAGTTCAGCGGCCAGGAGATAAGCCGTCCACTGCGCGGGCTTGACGAGGAAGTCAGACGGGATGGGGGCTGGCGGCACTAGGACACGTGCCGCGTAGGCCAGCTCCCCAGCGGCGATTGCCACATGCTCGGCCGGTGTCGTCATCAGGACGCTCCTCCGCTGTTCGTACGGAACACCGGCCGCCCGGCGTATGAGGGCCCCGTGATGTTCCGCGGGGTGCGGAGCACACTACGAGCCCCACCCCCGCCCGTCCTGCCCGATCGGGAGACCAGGGAGGCCAGTGACACAGGCCTCCGGGCAGGCACACCGGCCCTCGCCGTCGTCCGCTCAGTTGCCTGCTGGCCTAGGTATAGAGCTGCCGGACGTTGCTGACACTCAGGGTCTTCGACAACTAGGGAGATCTGTTCTGCCCCCTCCCGCTCAATGATCCGTCAGAGCGCCCCCAGTTGTACGAGGCATCCCGGACTGCTGGCCATGTCAATGAAGCGGCTCGCACACCGAGCAGTGGGCGGGCCATAGAAGAACACAGCGGCCGTGAGCTGGCCACCAGCTCACCACGGCGTCGATAGAGGGCGATGCTGTGGCAGGCCACACAAGCTGGCCGACAAGGAGGCGGGTAGGGCCGGCGATGCCGTGGGGCCGCCCGGGCCTACCGCAGAGCGGTGCCGTCTCCACGGGTCAGCAACTCCAGGTCTTCCCGGCGTGGCAGCGCCTCCCAGTCGCCGTGGGCTCCGACACAGAACGCGCCGGACGTGGCCGCGCGCTCCAGGCGGTCGGCCGTCGGGAGTCCGTCCAGCAGCGCCGACAGGTACCCCGAGACGAAGGCGTCCCCCGCGCCGATGCTGTCCACCACGGTGACAGGCACAGCGGGCTGGTGCCGGCTGCCCTCGGAGGTGTGGCAGTGGGCGCCATCGCCACCCGCGGTGACGACCACCTCGGCCACGCCGCGCCGCAGCAGCCCGGCAACGGGATCGCTCCCGTCCGCGAGGAGGTCCAGCTCGTCCTGCGACGCGAAGACGACATCCACCCAGGGCAGCAACGCGCGCAGGGCCGTCGCGGCGTCTGCCCTGGACCACAGACGGCTGCGGTAATTGACGTCGAGTGCGACCCGCACACCCGCAGTGTGCGCCGCCCTGGCCACGGCCGTCGTAGCCTCGCGCGCCGAGGTCGACAGGGCCGGGGTGATGCCGGTGAGGTGGAGCAGCTCGGGTGCGGCGGCGGTGAGTGTGAGGCGGCATTCTTCGGGGGTGAGGGTGGAGCCGGCTGAACCGGTTCGGTGGTAGCCGACTCGGGTGATGTCGGGGGCGGGTTGGTCGAAGGTGATGAAGCCGGTGAAGGCTTCCGGGGCTGAGCGTACGAAGCGTGTGTCCACGCCTTCGGCGCGCAGTGTCCTGCGGATGAGTTCACCGGGTTCGTCTTCGCCGATCACCCCCGCCCAGGCAACCTGGTGGCCCAGCCGGGCCAGGCCGATGGCCACGTTGCTCTCGGAGCCTGCGATGGACAGGTGTGCCGGGCCGCCGAGCCGCAGCGGAGTGTGGGTGCGCAGGGAGGCCATGGCCTCGCCGATCGTGAGTACGCCGGTCATGTTGGGCTCCTGTCATATGTGTCGGTCGGCTGGTGCCGCTGCGATGCCGGGGGCCGGCACGGGCGCGCCTACGGCTGTGAGCAGCGTGGTGGCGCGGGCGGCGAGGGCGCTTTGAACGCCCTCGCCGTCGGCGAAGCCGGCCTCTGCCAGGAGCGGGGAGCCGACGCCCACGGCGCACGCGCCGGCGGCGAGATAGGCGGCGGCGCTGTCGACCCCAACGCCGCCGACGGCGATGAGGGGTGCGGTGGGCAAGGGCGCGCGCAGCTCCCGTATGTAGCGCGGACCGTGAGTACCGGCCGGGAAGATCTTCACCGCCATCGCGCCGAGGTCGAGAGCGCTGATCACCTCGGTCGGAGTCAGCGCCCCGCACAGCAGGGGCAGACCGAGTTCGACGGCGTGGCGCGCTCCCGCAGTGATCGCCGGGGTGACGATGTAGGCGGCTCCGGCCGCTGCGGCGGCGTCGGCGTCGGCCGCGGTGAGGACCGTCCCGGCGCCGAGCAGGACGCAGGGGTCGCACTCCGCGCGGGCCCGCGCGATCGCGTCCAGGGCCCCAGGCGTGGTCAGCGACACCTCCAGAGCGGTGACACCCGCGCCGACCAGGGTACGGACGCAGCGCACGGCGCGGTCCGCACTGTCGGCACGGACGATGGCCAGCACCCTTCGGAGGGTCAGCTCTTCCAGCACGTTCACAAAGTCCTCCATCGGCGACTCTCCCGAGAGTGTTTCATGGATGCTACTTTCAATATGCGCAAGAACAAAGCCATAATGCGAATATCACACCCTAGGGAGCGGCATGCGGATTGCGCGCGTCACGACGTACGTCATCAAACAGCCGACGGAGTCGGCCTATCTGGGGAAGTTGGAGGACGGCACCGCACCGAGCGCGGACGGCTACTTCGTGCGGCAGCCCTGGCGCAGCCTCTACTCCGCTCACATGGAGACGCTGCTGGTATGCGTCACCACCGATGAAGGGCTGGAGGGCTGGGGTGAGGCGCTGGCCCCAGTCGGCCCGGAAGTGGTCGCCGCGATCATCGACCGCATGCTGGGTCCGTGGCTGATCGGTCGCGACCCCCGTGCCGTGCGGCCCCTATGGGACGGCATGCGGGATCTCATGCGCGAACGCGGGCATCTGGTAGGACATCAGGCCGACGCCCTCGCGGCACTCGATACAGCCCTGTGGGACCTGGCCGGCAAGGCGGCCGGACTCCCGGTGGCCCAGTTGCTGGGTGGCGCGTACCGCACTGACATCCCGGTGTACGTCTCTGGCCTGCCGGAGCCGACCGACGAAGGCCGGGCACGGCTGGCCGCCGAATGGGCCGCCCAAGGCGCCGTCGCCGTCAAGATCGCCGCAGGCAAGGGCGTCGAGGCCGACCTGGCCACCTACGACGCGATCGCCGCCGCTGCCCCCGAACTCCGCATCGCCGTGGACGCGCACTGGTACTACAGCCTGTCGGAGGCACTGGAACTGGGCCGCGAACTCGACCGCCGACGCGCGCTGTTCTTCGAGGCACCCATGGCCCCGGAGGACATCGAGGGCCACCGTGACCTCGCCTCGCGCCTCAGCATCCCGGTGGCGGTCGGCGAGGCCATGCGCAACCGCTACGAGTTCCGCGACTGGCTCTCCCGCCGGGCGCTGGGACTCGCCCAGCCCGACGTCGCCCGCACCGGAATCACCGAGGCCATGACCATCGCAGCGCTCGCCGACGCGCACCACGTACCGGTGGCCTACCACCACTCCGTGGGACTGGGCGTCGCCATGGCCGCCGGCCTGCACGTCTCCGCAGCGAGCGCGAACTGCCCCTTCTTCGAGTTCCAGCCCACGACCGTCCCCGTTGCCCAAGCGATCCTGCGTGAGCCGCTGACCGCTGGTCCCACGGGATTCGTGCTTCCCACCGGCCCGGGGCTGGGCATCGAGATCGACCGCGAGACCGTACTCGCCCTCGCCAAGGAGAGCTGATCGTGTCCCCCAGCAGCGCCCCCACCGGGCTGATCCCCATCCTCGCCACCCCGTTCACCGACTCGGGACACCTCGACGTGGCCTCGCTCCGCTCCCTCGTAGAGTTCCAGCTCGGCTGCGGTATCGACGGGCTCGCCGTCTTCGGCATGGCCAGCGAGGGCTTCGCCCTGACCGGCGAGGAACGCGCCCTCGTCCTGCAGGTCGTCCGTGACGTCGTCGGCAGCCACTTCCCCGTCGTCGCCGGAGTCAACGGCACTAGTACCGTCACTGCCGTCGAGCAGGCCCGGCACGCCGCTGCGGCCGGCGCCGACCAGCTGATGGTGCTCCCGCCGTTCCTCGCCAAGCCAAGCCGCCAGCAGGTCATCGATTTCTACGCCGAGGTTGCGGCGGCCTCCGAGGCGAGCGTGATGATCCAGGACGCACCTGGTGTCACCGGTGTACCGATCGACACCGCAGCCATCTCCACGCTCGCGGCCGTTCCTCAGATCACCTCCGTCAAGGTGGAGGCCGCCCCGACGCCGCTGAAGGTGGCCGCGGTGGCGGAGGCAGTACCGGCCGGGTTCGCCGTGCTGGGCGGGCAGAACGCCTTGGCCCTCATCGAGGAGTACGACAACGGCAGCGTCGGCACGATGCCCGCGTGCGAGTTCGCCGACCTGCTCCGGGGCATCCTGGACGACCTCGCGGCTGGGCGCCGGCTCGACGCCCGGGCGACGTTCGCCCAGCTGCTGCCGCTCATCCAGATCGGCATGCGCCCCGGCCAGGCCTGGGCCGTGCACAAGGAGGTGCTCCGGCGGCGGGGGGTCATCGCATCCGGTGCCGTCCGGCTCCCGGCCCAGGAACTGGACCCGCTCACCGCGAAGGCACTGGACGAGATCCTCGACGAGCTGCGACTGCCGGGCTTTCGGCAGGTTCCCGCGTGAGTCGCGCCGTCCTGCTGATCGGCAGTTCCTCGCCCATCGGACATGCTCTCGCCGACGCGTTCACCGGCATCGGCGACCGGGTCGTGGGCGTGTCCGCAGGCGGGGACGCCCCCGCAGCACTGACCGAGAACCTCACGCTCGACGTCAGCGGCCCGGCCGGGGCGGACGCGGCGGTCGCCCGCACCCTGGAACGGCTCGGCGGAATCGACGTGCTGGTGCTGGCAGCGGCGGTCATGGCGCCGGGCGCCGCGCACGCGCTGCCTCCCGCGGACTGGGACCGCGCGATCACCCACACGCTGCATACCGCGTTCTTCCCCGCGCGCGCGGCCCTGCCGGTGCTGCCGCCGGGTGGCAGCATCGTCGCGGTCAGCTCGATCAACGCCACGCTCGCCGCTCCCTGGCTGCCGGGATACTCGGCCGCCAAGGCCGGCGTGGAGGGTCTGGTGCGGCAGTTGGCGCTCGACTACGGCCCCCGCGGGATCCGCGTGAACGCGGTCGCGCCAGGCATGATCGGCCACCATGACTGGCCGCGAGTCGCAGAGGGCTATCCGCTCGGCCGCGTCGGTACGCCCGCTGACGTAGCTGGTGCGGTGCTGTACCTGACGTCGGCAGAGTTCGTCACGGGGGTGGTGCTGCCGGTCGACGGCGGGCTGTCCATCGCCAGTCCCGCTGCGTTCCTCCGCCCCGACCTGCGGCAGAAGCTGCTCGGGGAAACGGGATCGGCCGACGGATGAGCAAGGGCCGGCCCCGCGGCACGGGCCGGCCCGGTACACGCGTCCTTGACCGCCGCAACGGTCGGGGTCAGTGGTCCCGGGCGCCGCTCAGCCTCGCACGGTGCGCGGGGGGTCCGCCCACGGGTACGTCCACGGCGTAGATCCAGCCGGAGGCATCCTCGCCCGGCACCGTCGCGGTGGTCACCACCAGCCGGGAGCCGACCAGGGCGCAGGCGCTGGGCCGCGAGCAGGGCAGGTCGACACGCGCCAGTTCCTCACCCTCTGGGCTCAGCCGCACGACACAGCCGCCGTCCCACAGAGCGACCCACAGGCAGCCCTCGTTGTCGACCGTGATGCCGTCGGGGATCCCGCCGCGGACGGCAAGCGGTGGGCCCACCGGTTCCATGGGCCCCTCGCCGGCGGTGCGCAGGCGGTGGATCAGCCGGAGCCCGCTGTCCACGACGTAGGTGACCCCTCCGTCGGGGCTCCACCCGATGCCGTTGGCCGCGAGCAAACCCTCCAGCAGGACGCCGGCGCGCCCCGCCCGGGCGACGAGGTGGAGGCGGCCCCAGGGGCCCAGGGGACGCCGCACTCCCATGGAGCCCACCCAGAAGCGGCCGTCGCCGTCGACGGCGCCGTCGTTGAGCCGGGTGTGCGCGGAGTCGGTTTCCAGCTGGGCCACGAGGGCCGGCGGGGCCGCGGGTGTCCAAAGGAGTACGGCTCCCGCGACGGCCAGGAGCCAGTCGTCGTCCTCGGCGCGGACCGCGCAGCTCAGCGGGGGCTCGACCTCCGTGAGCCGCTGCGGATCCGAAACCCAGTCGTCCACCGGCTCATCTGGCTGCACGGCGGCCACCCACAGCCGGCCGGCGAGGATGTCGACCCAGCTGAGCGTGGAGGTCGCCGCGTCGAAGCGGGGTGCCTCGCCCAGCAGCGCCCTGGGAAGCGGTGTACGAATCGGCCGCATGCTCAGTCCGACAGCCCCTGCGCGGGCAGCGGCAGGCGCGGCACGGGAGCGAAGGAGACGGTGAAGCCGAGAGAGACGGACAGTTCGTCGGCTGCCTCGATCACCATCAGCGCCAGTTCCTGCTGCCGGCCCGGCAGCTCCAGCTCCGACAGCGGACCGCTGAGGGAGAGGGCCGCCACGACCTGGCCGCCCCGCGCACGGATGGGGGCTGCCACACAGGCCCGACCGAAGGCCAGTTCCTCGATCTCGGTCGCGTAGCCGCGGCTGCGGATCTCGGTGAGAACCTCCGCCATACGGGCCGGGTCCGTGACCGTGTGCGGGGTGTATGCGTGACCGAAGCCGCTGGTGAAGTACTCCTGGAGGTACTCGGCGGGCTGTTCAGCCAGGATGGCCTTGCCCATGCCCGTGGCGTGCAGCGGGGCCGTGCGCCCTGCCATGGTGAACGACTTGGGCGAGCGTGCGCCCTCGAAGTTACACAGGTAGAACAACCGGTCGTCACGGAACTCGGCGAGGTTCACGCCGAGCCCTGTGGCGTGGGCGAGGCTCTGCGCGATCGGCCGGGCCGCGCGGAAGAGGGAGGACGTGTTGAGCGCCACCGAACCGAGCGTCACGGCCATGGGGCCGAGACGGTAGAGGCCGGTGCGGACGTCCTGCGCGACGTATCCGAGGCGGTCCAGCGAGGAAACCATCCGCGAGACCGTGGACTGCCCCAGACCCGTCTGCGAGCACAGCTCGGTGACCCGCAGCTCGCTGTGCTCGTCGGTGAAGCAGGCGAGCAGCGACATGGCTCGCTCGACCGCCTGCGTACCGGCGCCGGATTCGGCTGCCATGATCCTCCCCTTCGCGCGCGGCCCCGCCGCAGCGCCATAGACCATCCACCAGATGAATTGCACTTGCACAACCGTAATGACAGTAGCGTACTCGCACGCATCAGCAGGTGGCCGAGGGCCTCATCGCTCCTGCGCCAGAATGTCCTCCACCTGCTTGCGCAACGCGTTCAGGCCGCTCTGGACGCCGGTCTGCCCGGCGAGGATGGAGGCCACGCCCTCGCTGATCGTGGAGTCGAACTGGGCCTGGCTGGTCAGGGTGTCCCACACCGCCGCGCGGGCGTGCTCGGTGATGCTCACGCGGAACTGCTTCTGGAAGGTGTCCTTGGCCAGCTCGGGTATCTGCCGAGCCACCTTGTCGTCAGCCGGTGCGAGCGCTGCCTGCTTGTACAGCTGACCTGCCGCGCTCGCCTCCGTGGTGACGTACGTGATGAAGTCCTTGCTGGTCTTCTCGCCCTCACCCTTGCTGCAGAACAGTCCGTTGCCCCAGTAGCGGTTGTAGGACGGCAGACCGTTGGTCGTGGGGCGGGCCAGGGGCCGCACGGCGGCCGTGAGCGCCGCAGGACCACCGTTGGTCTTGACGAAGCTGTTGGCGAGCGGAGCGTCGTCGTAGAGGACCGTCTGGCCCCGGGCGAAGAGCACGCGAGCGTCCGAGCGGGAGACACCGGCCTTGGTCAGCCCGGAGTCCAGCAGTTCCTTGTACCACTTCAGCGCGGCAACGCTCGCGGCATCGCCGATGGTGCACTTCAGATCGGTGGTAACCACCTCGCTGCCCCATCCCCACATCCAGTGGACGGCGTCCTTCAGGTCCGGGTTCTTGGTGACCGCCGCGTAAGGGATCACCTTCCTGTCCTGCTTCTTGATCTTCTCCAGGACAGTGGCGAACTGCTCCACCGTGAGACCGTCCTTCAGCCCGACCTCGTCGGCCACCCGGCCGTCGCTCACCAGACCGATACCCGACGCGTTGAGGGGGACGAAGTAGAGCCTTCCGTCGACGCGCAGCGAGTCAATGAGCTGCGGGGGCAGGCTCATCCGGGCGACGAGGTCATCCACGTCCGCCAGAACCCCGGTGGGGAGGAGTACCTGCCAGTTGCCCTGGCCGACCCCTCGGAAGTCCCCCGACTTGGCCGCGAGCGTGAGCTGGGTCGCCGCCTGGTCGTACGGGTAGATGACGGGCTTGACCTTCTTGCCGGTCTTCTTCTCCCAGGCCGCGATAATCGCCGTCCATGCCGGCTTCTGCGCCGCCTCACCGAGGGCGTTGCCGTAGAACTTCAGCGTGTCGGTCTCCGAGGGACCCGCGTTGCCGGAGCCGCCGGGAGTGGAGGTCGAGCAGCCGGTCGCCGCAAGGGCGCCGAGAACGCCGAAAGCGCCGAATCCGGCGAGCAGTCCTCGGCGAGACACGGACGGATTGGGCAGGGGGGTGTGGGACATGACGGCTCCCGTCAGATCGAGATCGTTACGTGGAAGGGGGTGACGAGGAAGGGAAGGGGGGTCACCCCTTGACAGCTCCGGCGGCGAGACCGGAGACGAAGTAGCGCTGGAGGGCCATGAAGATCACGGCCAGCGGCAGCGAGGTGATCACGGAGGCGGCCATCAGAGCGGGCCAGTTGGCGTTGCCCTCGTGGATGAAGGCCGTCGTCATGCCGACAGGGAGGGTCTGATTGTCGGGTCCGGCGAGGGTGAGGGCGAAGAGCAGGTCACTCCAGCCGCGCATGAACGCGAACATCCCAGCGGTTACGAGGCCCGGCGCGATGAGAGGGAAGACGATCCGGAACAGGGTGCCGAGGTTGGACAGCCCGTCCACCTTCGCCGCCTCGATGATCTCGTCCGGCAGGCCGTCGATCAGCCCTTTAAGCAGGAACGCCGACAGCGGCAGCGTGAACGTCATGTAGGAGAGGATCACGGCGGTGTACGTGTACAGCAGCCCGGCGGCGCTGAACATGAGGTACAGCGAGACCAGCAGCAGGGCGCCCGGGATCAGCTGTCCCACGAGGAACATGACCATGATGGCGCTGCGGCCGCGGTAGCGGAACTTTGACAGCGAGTAGGCGAGCAGCCCCGAGACGACGACCGAGATCACCGCGGTACCGCCGGAGATCAGCAGCGAGTTGAGCAGGTTCATTGGCAGAGTGGAGTTCTCGGCGAAGAACGCGCTGAAATTCTCCAGCGTCGGGTGCAGCGGGAAGAGGGGGCGGTCGGCCGCGAAGACATCCGTGCGGTGCATGAAGGCCGTGGCGACGAGCCAGTACACCGGCAGCAGACCGAACAACGCGAGAGCCGTCAGTCCCAGTTTGCCCAGCAAGCCCAGGCGCGGGTTGGTGATGCCTTCCCCTACGTGACGTGAGCGTCGGCGCAACCGTGTGGAGGAGAGCAGGCTCATGAGCGTGATTCCAGTTTCTTGTTGATCAGGAAGTAGGCGCCGCAGATCACGGAGAGGGCGGCCAACCACAGCACTCCCATGGCGGCGGCCTTGCCGAGATTGAAAGCTGTGAAGGCGTACTGGTAGAGGCTGACCGCAAGGGTCATCGTCGACGTTCCAGGACCACCGCCGGTCATCACGAAGATCATGTCGAACGAGCCGAAGTTGTAGATGAACTCGAGCATGCTGACGAGCGCGACCGGTCCGATCAGGTGGGGCAGCGAGACGTGCCAGAACCGCTGGACGCGGGAAGCCCCGTCGAGGGCGGCCGCTTCCAGCTGCTCACGCGGCAGGGTCTGCAGCACGGCGAGCACTACGACCATCACCCATGGGAAGGAGTTCCATGTCTTGGCGATGACGACCGCCGCCATGGCCGTGCCGGGGCGTCCGAGGATGTCCGTCTCGGGCAGGTGCAGCGCGCCCAGGATGTGGTTGACCACGCCGTAGCTGTCGTTGAAGATCCAGGCCCACAGAAAGGACACAACGACTCCGGGCAGCAGCCACGGGAGCATCAGCAGGCCCCGCAACAGGTTGCGTCCCTTCAGGCGGGCGTTGAGAAGTACAGCGAGTGCCACGCCGACGAGCACCGGGCCGATGGTTGCCAGCACGGAGAACACCAGGGTGTTGCCCAGGCGGTCCACGAAGTCGGGCCAGACGTCAGTGAAGTTCTTCAGGCCCACAAACTCGCGGTCAGGCCTGATCAGCGACTGGCTGTAGAGGCTCGTTCCGATGCTGGCTACCAGCGGATAGATGGCCACGACGAGAAAGAGAGCCACAGCGGGCGCGGCCAGCAGGAACCCGAACGTGCGGTCCCTCGAACCGAGAGTGCCGGCCCGTTCCTTACGCGGCGGGGTGCGTGTGGTCCTGCGGGTCTGCGGGGGTTCGGTGATGGTCGCCATCTGACTCCTCCTTGTGCGACAGGTCAGAACCGTATAGCAGATCTCCCATCTAGTAAACGGATGTCTGTTTCACAATAAAGCCCTTCGATCCCATCAGGGCATGTCTCATGCGATCCAGTGGGCCCCATGGAGAATCGAGATCCAAATCTCGCTCTCTGTCGTCGATGCTGTGCACGGCGCCTCAACTCACTCTGCAGGGCCCGATGCAGCGGGCGGAGGTCGGCAAGGGGAGGTCGGCCACCCCGTCGGCGACCGGCACGGGACGGCCCGCGGGGAGCCGTGGGAGTCCGTCGGGGTGAAGGCGGGCCGCCGGGCGGGAGAGCAAGATCTGTCTCCTGGAGCGCTGCGGTGCAGCCTGAAGCAGGCCGCGTGCGTTCACGTGCGCTACCAGGACACCTAGGGATTCCGCCGGGCAACCCCGGTGAAATCCCTAGTGCTGCCTCCGGGCAGCTACGGCAGGGGCAACCGGGCCTCCTACGGCGGGCGGAAGGCAGTCTCCCCGCCCGGCGGCCATGGGAGCCCGCCGCCGGCAGGGGCGAGCCGGGCAGCGACGAGCCGCTGACCACCCCGGCGGGGCCTCGCGGCCTGCGGCTCACCACCTTGCGAGGCGACCGCGCCTCGTTACGTGCCAGTGTTTCGGGACGGGAGAGAGGAACCCGTAGTCGGGCAGTCGGCGGCGGCAGGCACCCCGGGTGCCGTGCTCACACGGCTGCTTCGGTCGCGCCGTTGGGGGCCCGATCGCGTCCTCTGCCTCAGTTCGGCGAGGTCACTGCGGAGCGTTGCACCTGCGGTTGGGGCAAGGGGGCGTCAGAGGGTCTTATGGCCGTACGCACGCAGCGCTAGCCCGCCTTTGCCAGCAGCTTACTGGGGCCGCCACTGCGGTTTTTCACAGCTTCACCCACCTGTACCCCGCCTACGGCGGGTAGCGGAAGGCTCGCTCGTCATCAGGTCGGTCAGTCCTAGGTTCTTCCCTAGTCGCGAGTGATCCCGCATCAGCCGATCAACGCGATTCCTCGCCAGAGCCAGAAGTCGAGGAGAACGCGACGCCTGGGGAGGACGTTGTCCACAGGACTCCTTTGGGCGGCGGCCGCGCACGCCGCGCGCCGCTCCACAGTGATCCACCGTGGCCGCCGGTGAGATCGTCGACGATCTCACCGGCGGCCACGGTGGTGATACAGCGTCCCTGCGATCTCCGCCTCGGTGAGCGGGAGCGCGAGGTGTTCCTACTCCCGGCGGGCTCCCTGGGACGGCACGGCGTCGAAGACGCGGGGCGCGACGAACTTCGCCCCGGCGAACGCCCTCTTGACCGCTTCCGTCACGGCGTCCGCCTGCGGCTCCGTCACCAGTACGATGGCCGAGCCGCCGAAACCGCCGCCCGTCATCCGGGCGCCGAGCGCCCCGGCCGCGTTCGCCGCCTCGACCGCGAGGTCCAACTCGGCGCACGAGACCCGCAGGTCGTCCCGGAGCGAGCCGTGCCCCTCGGTGAGGACCGGGCCGACCGCCCGTACGTCCCCGGCGTCGAGGAGCGCGATCGTCCGCACGACCCGCTCGTTGTCGGAGACGACGTGCCGGACGTAGCGCCGAACCGTTTCGTCGTCCAGACGCGCGAGGGCCTCGGACAGGTGCGCGTACGGCACGTCGCGCAGGGCGCGCACACCGAGCGCCCGCGCACCCGCTTCACACCCGGCGCGCCGCTCCGCGTACGCGCCGTCCCCGAGCTCGTGCTTCACCCGGGTGTCGACGACGAGGAGCCGCAGGCCCCGCGCGGCGAGGTCGAAGGGCACCTGACGGTAAGACAGGTCCCGGGTGTCGAGGAAGAGTGCGTGCCCCGCGACGGAGCACGCGGACGCCATCTGGTCCATCACCCCGCAGGGGACGCCCACGAAGGCGTTCTCCGCGCGCTGGGCGATCACCGCCACCTCGGGGCGCGAGAGCCCCAGGTTGTAAAGGTCGTTCAGCGCGAGCGCGGTGACGACCTCCAGGGCGGCGGAGGACGACAGGCCCGCGCCGGTCGGGACCGTCGACGCGAGGTGGATGTCCGCCCCAGCCACCCGGTGCCCGGCCTCACGCAGGGCCCACAGGACACCGGCTGGATACGAGGCCCACTTCGCGCCACCCCCTCCAGCGAGCGGGGCGAGCGGTTCCAGAGCGTTTGGGTCGAGCAGGACGATCCCGCCCTCGACATCGGCGGAGTGCACTCTCAGCACGTCGTCGTCCCGGCGGGCGACGGCGGCGACCGCCGTGTGCGGCAGCGCCATCGGCATCACGAAGCCGTCGTTGAAATCGGTGTACTCACCGATCAGGTTGACGCGCCCCGGGGCGGCCCAGACGCC
>NZ_JBVJPY010000031.1:0-26740 GCF_055609145.1 Streptomyces sp. NPDC036822 | reverse complement strand
TCAGACGGCTCGTCGGACTCGATCTCGGTCACGTTGCTGCTGGTCATCGATGCATCTTCCATGATCGGGAGTTACACCGAACGTTTTACAGTCCCTGCCCGCGCTGTCACGACGTCGGTGATGGGTAGAACGGCGACGGTGGCCCCCCTCAATGTGTCTGAGGGGGCCACCTTGCCGCGCGGACTCTCAGGCGCGGATTTCCTGGTTGAGGCTGCCGTCGGCCAGGCCGGCGACGAAGGTATTCCAGGAGCCCCGCGGGAACGTCAGGGCGGGGCCCTGCTTGTCCTTGGAGTCCCGGATGGCGACGGCGGCCGTCAGGGTCAGGTCCGCCGCTTCGACGCAGTTGCCGGTGCCGTCGCTGCTATGCGACGACTTGAACCACGCGGCTTCGGGTGCGATGTCGGTTGAGGGCTTGTGGTCTCGGTGTGTGTTGATAGCTCGACTACTTTCCGGTGAGTGCTTCCAGGAATTCGATGGTCTCCTCGAGGCCGAGTGCGGCCCCGACCATCGCGTTGAACCGGCGTGTGAACCGGTCGACTTCGCGGGGCTTGTCCGATGTGGAGACAGCCCCCCACGCATTGTCCGTCTGAACACGCGAGGGCAGCTCCCCCAGGTCCAGGATGGCGAAGTCGTTGCTGGCCCGGTACCCGCGCTTGAAGGGCAGCACCTGGACCTGAACGCGGTCTTCCCGTGCCAACTTCACGATCTCGAGATACTGGTCCCGCATCGTGTCCTCGTCCCCGACAGGGATACGAAGGGCCGCCTCCCCGAGGATGACGCGCAGCCGGACGTCCTCCCGTTCGAGGACTCGGCGCTTGCGCTCCATCCGCAGTTGCACGTGGCGCTGTATGAACTCGCTCGTGGTGTCCTCGACAGGGCGCTGCACCTCGAACAACGCTCGCGCATAGCCTTCGGTCTGCAGGAGACCGTGCACAACGTTCGGGTGGTAGGCCAGGATTTCCCGCGCCTCGGCCTCCAGGCCGACGTAGTGCGGCATCCCAGTCGGCATGAACGCTCGGAACTGGGTCAACCAGTCCTCGCTCGGCGCCTCACGGTTCAGCTCGATGAGCTGCTCGACGAGTTCCTCGTCGTCGACGCCGTAGCGCTTCAGTAGCGTCCTCAGGTCCCCGACGTTTCGCCGAAAGTTGATCTCCCCGGTCTCGATGCGTGCCAGGGAGGCTTCGGACATCTGGCGGAGCCCCTTCACCGCAGCCTTGCGGGTCATCCCACGGGAGCGACCTACCTCCGTCGGAGGGCAATTCTCGCGCAACTGCCGCAGCTGGATTCCGAGCTCCAAGCGCCGCCCGGACGCCCCTCGCTTTGCCGCCATGTGTGCACCACCCCCATGCGTATGCGCTGGCCGAGTATCACCCTGCGCAGAGTCTGACATCTGCTGAGCACTCACCGCAGCCCCCTGTGCAGGTTCCGGCATAGTCCAATTGAGTCCCCGATGAAAATTCAGCGGCGATCCGGTTGCAACCCAAACCGGTTGGAAGCCACGGTAGTTGAGCCACCGCAAGCCGTGACAGACAAGCGGACAAAACTCGTACTTCAGTGCGACGTCGCTGGGCTCTGCCACCCCGCCCTGGATGCTCCGGAGGTCGACATGACGCCTGCGTTTACCGCGCAGCGAGAGCACGTACGGACGGCTTTTGAGTTGTCGATCACCCGGTGTCCGGATCCCGTTTCCGCCGGGCTGTCCGAGGCGGATGCCGCCATGCCCCAGCGACTCCGCCGCATCCTCCGCGCAAGCCTTCACCACTGGGGCCACCCGGACCTGGTGGACACCGCGCAGCTCCTCCTCACCGAACTGGTCACCAACGCGCTGGTCCACACGGACGGCCCGACCGTTGACGTTCGCGTCTACACCGAGGGCACCCTCCTCACGATCAACGACGGCGCCCCCTACGGCCGGTTGCCGAGCCCCACCGGGCTCTACGCCGAGCACGGCCGCGGACTCGTCATCGTGGACGCCCTGGCCAAGGAGTGGGGCGTCAGCGAGGACCGTACGACGGTTTGGTGCACCCTCCCCCTGACCGAAGGAACCTCCCCGATGGACCCCGCCGTGCCCACCGCGCAGGTCGTACACGAGTCGGCGCTGCCGCTCCCGCCCAACGCCTCCGCGGCCGGGGCCGCCCGAATCTGGGCGCGGACACTGCTCACGATCATGGCCTGGCCCGGCCCCCACCACGTCGCCGCCGACGTCCTGTACGTCCTCGTCCGGAACGCCGTGGAGCACGGCCTCACCGAACAGAGCGCCGGCCGAAGGCTGGAGGCATGGCTCCGGATCAACGAGAGCCGCGAGCTCCTCATCGACGTCCAAGACCACAACCCCGACTTCCCCAGCTTCGACAAGGCAGTGCAGGGAGAGCTGGGCCGCGGCCTGTGGGGCGCTCAGCGTCTCGGTGCCGCCCTCTCCTGGTTCCCGGGCGAGCAGGGCAAGACCGTGCGCGCCACGCTGCAGCCGGGCCCGGTGGACCTGTGACCGCCCTCGCCACCGCGGCGCCTGACTCCGCGACGATGATGCAGAGCCTCGTCGACGCTGCCGGTACGCCCGGTATGCCCGCCCCCGACATGGCCGACCTGGCGGAACTCCTGCGCACACTCCTCGGGGTCGCCGCCCGTGAGGACACCCGCGTCCGTCCGGGCGGCAACCTGTTCGACGTCGTCGTCACCAGCTCCGGCGTCCAGGCCCGTGCGGCGGCCGCGCTCATGGACCAGGTCCAGGGCGGATGCGGCCCCATCGTCGAGGACACGAGAGACGGCCTCTTCTACTGGCTGGTCCCGCCCGGAACCACCAGCCGGTGGGAACCGCACACGCACGCTGTCTGTCTCGGCGCGCCGTTCAAGATCATGCTGCCGTCCCTGGACCGTACGGCGCCGCCGAGTACGCCGGGCCCGTACTGGTTCCGGCCCTCGGCAAGCGACCGCCTGGTCCCGGCCGCCCCACTCTGGGAAGCCCTGACCCAGTGCAGGCCTGAGCCGACCCCGCACGCCGCGTTCGCGGACCGCCTGGGCCTCACCCCCTGAACCCCCGTGTCCGGCAGTGACCGTCCCCCTGCCGGACACGGGCCTCACCCCCTGTTGCCGGAGCGGATCCGGCTCCGGCAACAGGGGCACCAAACTCCCAGTCCACGGTTGCCGGGCGCATCACTCCCAGTCACACCGGTCATGGCCGAACTCGTACTAGGCGAAGCAGAGATGACCGTGCAGCGCTAGAGCTGCCGAGATTCCGACTCCGCTGACCATGCTCCAGACCCGCTGGTCAGCAGATGACAGTGAAGGGCACACGCATGGACCTCAGCATGGTGCCGTTGCCGAACGGCACGTTCACGATCAGCAAGTCCTTCGACTTCGAGGCCGGGCACCGGCTGCCCAGCCTCCCGCCCGAGCACAAATGCTCCCGACAGCACGGCCACAGCTACGAGGTGGAGGTCATCCTCACCGCGCCCGCTCTGGAGGCCCCGGGGTTCGTCACGGATTTCGGCGCGCTCGGCCCGTTCAAGAAGTTCTTGGACACCGAGCTTGATCACCACAACCTGCACGAGATTCTTGGCTTCGAGCCGACGTCCGAGCTGCTGGCCCAACTTCTGGCCGGATGGTTCGTCCAGAACGTACAGCCCGACATTCAAGGTCGCCTGGTGGGCGTCTGTGTCCGCGAGACCAGCCGGAGCTGGGCGCGGTTCGACGTGGAGGAAGCGTGACCGCGCCGGGTCCCGTACCGGTGGAGTTGTCGACCAGCTCCTCGGCTCGGCTGATCGTCGCAGAGTGCTTCGGCGTCGAGACGCCCACGTTCCAAGGCGAGGGCCCGTCCTGCGGGCACCCGGCCCTGTTCATCCGCCTGTCCCGGTGCAACCTGACCTGCGGCCGCTGCGACACGAAGTACACGTGGGACTGGACGCATTTCGACCCGCGCCAGGAGTCCACGAAGCGCTCCGTGGCGGACCTGGTGGCCTGGGCCGCATCCTCACCCGTGGAGCTGGTCGTGGTCACCGGTGGTGAGCCGCTGATCCAGCAGCGGAGCCTCGTTCCCCTGGTGAACGGGCTGCTTGCGGCCGGGAAACGCGTCGAGTTCGAGACAAACGGCACCATCGCGCCGGATCCTGCGCTGCTGCTCGACGGCGTCCGGTTCAACGTATCCCCGAAGCTCAACAGCTTCGGCGTGGACGAGTCCCAGAGCCTCCACCCCGCCGTACTGGAAGCGTTCGCCGGCTCTGGACAGGCGACGTTCAAGTTCGTCGCCTCCACGGCGGCCGACCTCGAGCGGATCGCGGAACTCGCACAAGCCCACGGACTTCCGCCGGTGTGGGTGATGCCGGAGGGCACAACGGCAGAGGCGATCACGGCGACGACCCGGGCGCTCGCGGATACGGTCGCGGCCCGGCACTGGCACTTCACCACCCGACTGCACGTCCTGGCCTTCGCCGACGCCCGAGGCCGCTGACGTCCCGACCGCTCGCACCCTTCGTTCCTTCAACCCGGAAGCGAGGAGATAGTCATGACGAGCACCGCCACCACTGGTGGGGCCCTGAGCGCCAACGTTCCCGCACCCGCCCGGATGCGTATCGACGCCGGCCGAGTCGCCGACCTGATCAGGCAGCTCCTGATCGAGCTGGGTGAAGACCCCACCCGCGAGGGCCTGGCCGCCACCCCCGGCCGCGTCGCAGCCATGTGGGAAGACTTCCTCTCCCCGGACAGTGCCCCGGCGGCCACGTGTTTCAGCGAGTCCCACCTGAGCGGCCAGATGGTCGTGGTGGGCGGCATGAGCGTGTGGTCGTTCTGCGAACACCACATGATCCCCATGCAGCTGGAAGTCGCGGCCGCGTACATGCCGGAAGGGCAAGTGGTGGGTCTGTCGAAGTTCGGCCGTATCGCCCAGCACTTCGCCGGTCGGCTCCAGGTCCAGGAGCGCTTCACTCGCCAGATCGCCGAGCACCTCGCCGACGTCGTCGGCAGCGACAACGTCGCCGTTGCCGTGCGCGGCGTGCACCTGTGCATGAGCATGCGCGGGGTGCGGATGCACGAGGCCCGCACCACGACGATGCACACCGGCGGGCGGTTCGGCGCGGACCCGCTCCTCTCCCAGCAGTTCCTCACCGTCGCCGCCGGGCAGTGGGGAGCCGTGTGATGGCCCAGCGCATCGACTTCTCCGTGATTGCCCCGCCCGCCTACCTGAACACCTTCGTCGCCCAGGAGCCCGCCCGGGTGCATCATGTCGCCGCCCAGCGGGTCCTTGCAGACGAGTCGTATCGGGCCTTCTTCGCCCGGGAGGCCGAACGCGGCGCCGAGATCATCGTCGACAACGGGCTCTTCGACCTCGGCTACGCGTTGCCTTCGGCCCGCCTGGTGGAGGCTGCGCTCGCGGTGTCCGCCCAGGAGATCATCCTGCCGGACGTGATGCGGGACGGAGCGGCGACCCTAAAAGCGAGCGAGCAAGCCGCGCGGGAGATCCGGGACCTGTCGGGCGACGCCTTCCGGTTATGCGGGGTCCTGCACGCCGCGGATGACGAGGAGTGGCGGCGTACCTACGACGCGTTGGTGACCAGCACCTGGGCCGGAGCCATCGCCCTACCGGCCTCGCGCCGCCCGGACCCCGACCGTCAGCTGTGCCGCAACCGCTGGCTGGCGACCGCGTACCTGGAGGATCGGAACCTGATTGAGGAGCGAGTCGTCTACCGCCTCCTAGGACTGGGCCGGACCGGGCACCTGGAGCTGATCGAGCAGCGCGCGCACGAGTGGATCTCCTCCGTGGACGGTGCGGCGCCGGTCATCCTCGGCGCGATGGGCATTGCCCTGCTGCCCGACGGGCCGTACGAGAAGCCCTCCACGCCGCGGATCGAGAAGCTCGGCCCGATCGCCGAGGAGCGGTTCGACCTGATCCGGCAGAACATCGCCGTCGTCCGCGCGGCGGCCGGCAGCACCGTCACGAGCGCCGAGGAGCACCGATGACGCCCCTGCTCGCCGAACCCGCTCCTGGGCTGCTGCGGGCGGCCCCGATCGACGCCCCCAGGCACACGATGAGCCGCGACCGTCTCCTGCGCTACCTCCAGATCAAGGTCCACCACCTCATCCAGAATGAGACGTGGGACAGCATCCGTGTCGTGGGCGGCTACGACCGCGCGGCGGTGGTCTCCCGGTACGAGAAGACCGGGAAGCTGTTCAACATTCAGCGGCCCACCGCCACCGTCCACGGTCGGGACCTGGTCGTCCGGGCGTTCCCCGGCGCCGACTACGTTCAGCACTACGCGCTGATCATCGCCACCTACCTGGCCATGACAGACCGTCCGGCCGACACCGTCACCTACCAGCCGCCCGGCCAGGAGCTTTGCCGGACAGCCCTCGACGCGCTCGACCTGGACCTGGACGGCGAGCTGGTGATCGTGGGCTGGGGCCTGCAACGCCTCGCTCCCAAGAACGGGGTGTGGACTCGCGGCCCCGGCTACGCCTGGCAGCGTGCCGAAGTCGCCGGCCGCCGCCTGGTCTACCTCGGCTTCCTCCACAGCATCTGGGGCGACGTCGCCGGACAGGTCGTCGCGCGTCTGGCCAAGCTCGGCGCCGGCGATGTCATCTACGTCGGCAAGGTCGGCTCGCTGACCCCCGGCATCGAGCCGAACACGTGGCTGGCCACTGGCACCACCAGCCTGGTTCGCGGAGCGTTGGTGAGCTGGGACGACTTCTTCGGCGACTACGCCTCCGCCCAGGGCGGCGTGCAGACCGGCCTCCACGTCTCCTCACCCTCCATCCTGCTGGAGAACCGCGACTGGCTGGCCCAGCACTCTCCCTCGTACGCCTTCGTCGACCCGGAGATCGGCCCCATGGGCGCGGCAGCCCGCCAGGCGGGGATCAGATTCGGCTACCTCCACGTCATTTCCAACAACCTGGCCGCGCACTACCCGGCCGACCTGTCGAATGAGCGTCACAACGACGTCCTGCGCCGACGTGCCGTCCTGATCGACCGGATCCGCGCCATCATCACCGGCCGCCTGAACGGCAGCCCGGCCCACCCCCAGAAGGGAACTCCATGAACGCGCCGACCGCTCCCATGTCGGGGCGGCTGATCACCTTCGTCGGCGGCGACGGGGCCGGCAAGTCCACCCTCGCCGCCCGCCTGCACCAGGCCCTGACCGACGCCGGCCACGAGGCGATCCTCGTCGGCAAGCACAGCACCGACGTCCCCGCGGACCCGGAGCTGTCCGCGTACCTCGACCGCCTCAACGAGCTGGTCTACCGGCGCGACGCCCGCGTCGCGCAGGCATGCGGTGACCACTACTGGCTGCTGGCGCTCGCCTCCTGGTACACCCTTCAGGACCGGCTCGTGATCCGGCCCGCGCTCGCCGCCGGCACCCACGTGGTCCTCGACAACGCGCACCACAAGATCCTTGCCCGCTACGCGGTCAACCCCGAGGTACCCGCTCGTCTGACCGAACAGGTCTTCGCGCACCTGACCGAACCCGACCTGGTGTTCTTCCTGGACCTCACCGCCCGCGAAGCCCTCGCCCGCAAGGGCTCGTTCACCTCCTTGGAGGCCGGCCACTCCGGCGGCGGCAACGAGGACTTCATCCGCTATCAGGAGACCGTCCTGGACCAGATGCGCGAGCAAGCGACCTACGGCGGCTGGCTGTCCCTCGCCGTCGCCGGCATGGACCGCGACCAGGTCTTCAAGGCCGCCGCCGCCGCGCTCACCGACCGGCTGCACCTGACCGTCTGACCGCCCCGATCGACGAGGAACACCCCATGGACCAGGCCCTGCCCACCAGCGGAACGTACGTATGCCACGGCATCACCTGGGCAAGCGGAGACCCCCGTCTCCTGCTCGCCCCGCTGCCTGGCGGACCCCTGCTCTACGCCGGGGTCACGGGCCGGCGCCTGGGCTACCAGGTGACCGGTATCGGCCGGTGGTGCACCGGCCGATACCGCTTCACCGACCGCGTCCGCGTCGAAGCCGTCGCCTGCCCCAACCGGGCCTCCGCCGCGGCCGGAGGCCAGTGCAGCGACTGCACCAGCCGGGACGACTTCCGCTTCGCCCACCAAATCCACGCCGGCGGCCACGCCCCTGACGTCCTCGTCGCGTACATGGCCCAGCCGCACTGGCTGTACCTGGCGACGTTCGCCGACGGCACCACCAAGGTCGGCACCGCGGCCGAACCCCGCAAACGCTCCCGCCTCGACGAACAGGGCGCCCTGGTGGCCACCTACCTCACCAAGAGCGCCGACGGCCGCGCCGTACGGTTCATCGAGGACGCACTCACCCGCCGCCTCGGCCTCCCCCAGACAGTGAGGGCCGCCGCCAAACTGAAGGCGATGGCCGACCTTCGCGACCTCGCCCCGGCCCGCGCCGCCCACCACCACCACCTCAGCCGCGCATCCGAAGCCCTGGCCGACATGAACGTACCCGCCGTCCCGGAGCCATGGACGCCCCCCAGCGAAGGCGACCTGCTCCGCGCCCCGGACACCGAGCGGGCCCTCTACCCGCACGACCCGCGCACCGGCGAGCACGGCCTGACAGTGCTCTCCTGCCTCGGCTCACAAATCCTGGCCACTCTCGACGGCGACGACCTGACCTACCTGCTCGACCTCGGCTCGCTCAAGGGCCACCGCATCACCCTCAGCCCCGCGTTCTCCTCCCCGCCTGCCGTCGTGCAATCCGCGCTCTTCTAACCCTGTCCGAAGGGCCCGGCCCGGCTGGCCGGCCCGCACCGTGAAGCGAGGCACCGAATCATGGCACCACAGGACGCCCTCCTCGGCTGGGACGAAGACGCCAACGCCGAGGCATACGACGCGTTCACCCGCGCCCACCCGATGTACGACACCACCAGCCGCGACCTTGTCCGCCGCGCAGAACCCGCCGACGCCCGGCTCGTGGTCGACCTGTGCGGCGGAGCCGGCGCGACCGCCCGCGTCGCTCTCGACCTTGCCCCGCGCGCACAGATCCTCTCAGTGGACAACGCCGCCGCGATGCAGCGCGTCGGACGCCGGACCCTGCCAGATCCTCGGATCTCCTGGATCACCGCGCCGGCCGAGCAGCTCACCCGCCACGTCCTCCCCGGCAGCGCGGACGCGGTCGTGTGCAACTCGGCGATCTGGAAAACCGACACCCGCGCCGTGTTCGCCGCCGTCGCTCGCGTTCTGCGCCCAGGCGGCCGGTTCGTCTTCAACATCGGCGGCGGCTTCGCCGGTGTGCGGCACCCCGACGAGGCCGCACACCGCACAGGACCCTCACTCAACGCCCTCATCCGCCAGATCGCCGCCCGGGACCACGGATACACCCCGACGCCCGCCAAGGACTCCGCGCCGAAGCTGCCGCCGGAGACTGTCTCCTCCCAGCTGGCCGCCGCCGGGCTGTCCCTCCTCGGCACCGAGATCACCGCCCAGCACAGCACCATGGCCGAGAAGAAGGCGTGGCTGTCCATCCCCGTGTTCGCCCGCCCCGCCGACGGCGGCCTTACCCACGCCCAGCGGATGGACATCCTGGACGCGGCCTACGCACTGACCACCCCCGACACCCCCACAGTGACGAGCTGGCTTGTCGTCGTCGCGCAGCGGCCCAAGGCCCGGCCGTGAATACGGATGCCCGCACGTCCTCGGACTGATCGCCCTACCCATGGACCGCCACGACCGGATCGACACCATCCTGTGAACGACCCGGGAACGCGCTTCAGCGCGCGCCGACCGCCCGGCCGGCCGCCAGACGCCGAACGTGGGCACGGATGCGGTCACGGTCCTCGGGAAACACGCTCTCCCACCTCTCGTTCAGTCGGAACCATGCCGCCGGCTGCCCCTGCTCTCCGCCGAGCGGCACCTCACGGCCGACGATCGCGGCGTACGAAAGGCCCAGCGTTGGGGACCAGTCCGCACGGTAGGACCGCACCGCCACGGCTGCGGGCTGCGACAGCAGCTCGGCCCGCAGACCGGTCTCCTCCCGCAGCTCGCGCGCAGCGGCCTCCCGCGGCGTCTCCCCCGGCTCGACCTTGCCGCCTGGCGGCACCCATCCCCGCACCCGGTGCTTCACCAAAAGCACGTGCTCGAACTCGGGATCGGTCACCCACGCCTCGGCCGCGAGCGGCTCCATCGGATGCCGGCGCGCCTTCTCCAGCCATGCCCGGGCACCGTCGAACTCCAACGCGGCGAGGCGGGCATCCGCCACGGCCTCATCCACGCTCGCCTGACCAACATCACCATGACTCACTCAGCCCACCCTAGGCCGACGTCGCGCTCGCACGATGCCAGATCAGCGGTCAGCACTGGTCGTGTCCAGACAGGCCGCCTCCTGCCTGCCTGACGGTGGGGGGAACGGGTGCGGCACCGCTGCGGGGGTGGCCAAGTGAGCAGGAAGAACCTGGTGACCCAAGGGCTGGAAAGCCTCAAGGCCGAGACCGCTCAGCGCGTGAGCCGCATCCCCCGTGCGGCCGACGCCAACAGGGACCCCGCCCTGCCCCAGCAGGCCCCGCCGGCGCAGGTGCCCGCAGCCCCCTCCCTGATGCCTCCCTCTTTCGAGGCGTCCGCCCTGGACGGGATGGACCAGGCCAAGCAGGTCGAGACGCTGGAAGCGGCCTACTGGGACGCCGACCGGTCAGAGGTCGCCAGCTTCCAGCTCGCCAGAATGCGAGGCAGCGTCCTCAAAGGGGAACTGCTCCAACTACTGCTGGACCGACGCGCCCACGAGCACCGCGGCCTGACCGTCGGGGACTACGCCGAGACCCTGGGAATCAAACGGCAGTACGTCTACGACCTGATCGGCGCGGCCCAGAACATCCGACTGCTGGCCCCGCTCATCGAAGAGACCTCCACCCCCGTAGTGGCCTCCCAGGCCGCCGTCCTCGCCCCGCTGTACAAAGCCGACCCGGAAGCCGCTGCACTGGTCCTCCAAGCGGCCAAGGACACCGGCAAACTGTCCGCCGCATCGCTGACCGCAGCAGCCCGCGACCTCGGAGCCCTGCCCCACGCCGTGGCCCCGGCCCCCAAGGCGCAGCCCGCTGCGCCGGCCAGGCGACCCGAGGCGGCGGCTCGGCTGGCTTTCGCCGACGCCTACAAGGTGCTCGCACCCAAGCGCATCGAGCAGCTGGTCCAGGAAGACCCGGACGCGGTCCTGAAGCAGGCCGAGGCCATCGAAGCGGAGGTCGCCAAGGTTCAGCGGCGCGTGGACGCGGCCAAGAAGGCGGCCCGTAAAGCCATCGGGACCGCCTGACCCCAATCTCTCGGGTGCCAGCACCGATCGGTGCTGGCACCCGTTTTTGTGCCCCCCGTAGGGGGCTGGCCATTGGGGGACGGGGAGCCCTCCGTTCTGTGACCTGGCCTGATTCCCCCTTCCTTGATCACCCCCAGTGGTGGTGTGCTGACCGATTGTCAGTGCCCCCTGTCACCATGGCTGGTTGCGCAGGGAGTGCACCTTCAAGGGGGAGGTATGGATGGTCTGGGTACGGCCGTACATGCGGCGGGACGGCACGGCAGTCCGGGGGCACACGCGATGGGCGCCGGGGGCGCGACGAGAAACGATGATCTTCGGGGTGATCGCGTTAGCCGTGGTCGCGTTAGGCAACGGCAACGTCTCCAACGCCCATAAGCCGACGCCTGTCCGGCCGCAGCCGGCAGTGACCTACCCGATCACGTTCGACACCGTCCCGGTACGGGCGCCTGAGCCGCGGCCCACGGTGTCCTACCCGATTCCGTGGGAACGGTGACCCGCCGGAGGCCGCCGGCACGGCGGCGTACCCGGCGGCCGAGCAGGCGACAGCGGCAGAGGGACACGCAACTGCTCGCCCTCGCGGTTGCGGCCGCGGCCGGTGTCAGCCTCGCGATGATGGTGGTGAACTGGCTCCTCGCGCACTGGTGGTTCCTCATCGCCGCCCTGGTGCTCGCCGTACTGGTGGTTGCCGGCTGGCTGTACCACCGGCAGCAGCGCGCCCGGTGGGAGGCGGTACGGGCCCAGGGCCTGCGCTACGGACTGCCGCAGCTCGACGCGCTGCACCACTCTCAGTTCGAGGACGCGGTACGCGACCTGATGCGGCGCGACGGCTGCCAGGATGCCCAGCGAGTCGGCGGCCGCGGCGACCTCGGCGCGGACGTGAAGGCGACCGATCCATACGGCCGGCGCTGGGTGATCCAGTGCAAGCACCGCCGCAACGGAGCCCACGGCTCGGCGGTGGGCACTCCCGATCTGCAGGTACTCAACGGAACGGCCCGGCAAGTACACGGCGCGGACGTCGCCGTGATCGTGACGAACGGCCGGGTGACCAGGCCCGCAGTGGCCTTCGCCAAGCACCAGCGGCTGCACCTCGTGGACCGGCAGACCCTGGCCATGTGGGCGTCAGGCTCCCGCCCGCTATGGGAGTTGCTACGGGCGGCTCCGCCCCCACGCCGACCTACGCCCTTGAGCTAAGAAGGGGACACACGGAGCTCTTCGCCCCGGGGCCGCCACCCCGCCAGATGCTGGATGCCTGGATGGGGTCAGCTGGCGTGCCGGTAGGCGGCGGCGGGTCCGGCGATGCGCCGGCCGTACTTCGCGTTGATCCGGTCGACCACCGGCTCCAGGCGCAGCCTGTTCTCCCTTGCCTCGTCAAGGGAGAGCTGGGTGCCCGGGCCGTCGTCGGCTGGCGTGAGGTCTTCGGCGGTCAGGGTGAGGCGGCGGATCCGGGCCCGCTGGAACGCCAGGGCGTCCAGCAGGCGCAGAGTTCCGGTGCGCAGGTCTTCGGTGTGGGCGGAGGGTGCGGGCAGGCGGCGGGTGCGCTGGGCGGTGCCGCCGTCGGCGAGGCGGACGGCCAGGGTGAGGCCGCGGGCGATCTGGTCGCGGCCGCGGATGCGGTCGCCGAGCTCGACGGCCAGGTCGAGCAGGGCTGCGCGGACGAGGACGGGGTCGTACATGTCCCGGTCGAAGGCGAACGAGGCGCTGGTGGACTCGGGCATGCGGGCGACGGCCACGGCGCGGGGGTCGATCCCGCGGGCCCTCTCGCGCAGGGTGCGTCCGGCCTTCCCGCCGAGGATCCGGCAGACGACGGGCTCGGGCATCGCGGCGAGCGCGGCGATGGTGTGCAGGCCGAATGCCTCGAGCTGCTGGGCCTGGGCGGGGCCGATGCCGTGCACGGCTTGGACGGGGAGTGGGCCGAGGAAGTGTTCGATGGCGCGGTGGTCGGGCAGGTGCAGCACGCCGGAGCTTCCGACGCGCGCGGAGGCGGTTGCGGCGGTGGCCCAGGTGTTGGCGACGCCGATGTGTGTGTCGACGCCGGTCTGGAGCAGGGCCTGGATGCGGAAGCGTTGCGCGAGCTCGCCGGCGTCCACGCCGAACAGGCGCAGTGATCCCTTGACCTGTGCGAGGGCGGCGAGCGGGGGGAGGGGCTGCACGAGGGGGGTGAAGCCGGCCAGGAGGTCCAGGACGTGCCGGTAGTCCTCCGGCCTGGTGTCCGGGCGGCATCGGACGTGCCACATGGTGAACGCGGTCGGATCGGCCTGGTGGCGGGCGCCCCCGTGCGGCGGCTCGGCGGGGCCGGGAGCGCGGTCGGCGGGGCCTGCCGGGGAGCGCTGGGCGGCGGCGGAGTCGTCGTGGAGGGGGTGGTGCGTCATAGACTTCAGTAGAGCATGTGTTCGAATATTAGTGCACGCCCTGCCGCACACCCCGACGGGAACACGGGTTCTACCCTGGCCCCGCCAGTGATCTGGTTCTGACCCGAGGACTCGCCATGACCGCCCCCGCCCCGCGGAATCTCCCCGCGAACATGTGCCCGCCTCAGCTTCTCGGCCGCTGCGCGAGGTGGCAGGAACCCTGTCACCGGTACGGATTCGGCGGGAACCCGCTCTGCCAGGAGCACCAGACGGAGGTCGCCGCCCAGAACAAGCTGCGCACCCTGACCGGGGCGTGATCGCGGTGTCCGAGCTGCCACCCGATCTGCCGCGCCTGCAGACCCTGGAGCACTGGCTGGTGCTGTCCCTGGAACGGGTCCGCCGGCGGATCGCCGAGCTCGAAGCCCGCGAGGCGGCGATGCGGCCAGTACGGCACCTGCCCGAAGGCCCGGGATGGGTCCTGTCCTACCTGCGCGAGCGCGGCCGTCCCGTCGCGGACAGCATCCACATCGGGGACTGCAAGCTGGCCGGCCCGCACCGCAAGCCGCTCGGCCAGGACGAGGCCCGCCACGCGATCACCGCCGGCGGGATCCGGGCCTGCGAGATATGCCGCCCCGACTCCGACCTCGGCATTCTCGAGTAACCCCCACGCGCGGTCTGGGCGGTGCAGGGCGTCGGTGTACCGCCGACGGTGCCTCGCCTCCCCCGAGTATCCCGGCCACGGGGTCAGGGTCACCAACCGGTCGGTCTATGCCTCCGCGGTGCTCAGGGGATGAGTCGAACGTTGTTCGGGCCGAAAAGCGGAGCCTCGCTTGGGCGGGCGATGCGTACCGGGGTGTGCGAACCGGGTGCGGAGCGGGGGATGACTCCGGCGTTTTTGCCCACTTGTTCGAACGCGATCAGGACACGCTCCAGGTGCGCATCGGTGTGCGCGGCGGTCAGGGTGATGCGCAGTACCTCGCGGCCGGCCCTGACGATCGGGTGGACCATGGGCGCGGTGAACACCCCCGCCCCGCACAACTCCTGCCACATGCGCAGGCACCGCTCGCGGCCCGTCACGAGAACGGGCACCACTGGAGTGACGGACGCACCGGTGTCGAAGCCGAGCGCCCGCAAGCCGTTGTGCAGCCGCTCGGCGAGATCCAGCACGCGGATACGTCGCTGGGGCTCGGTCTGAAGGATCTGCAGCGCAGCCAGCGCGGCGGCGACGTTGGCCGGTGACGCGGCCGCGGTGAACATAGCCGTACGCGCGTGGAACCGCAGGTAGCGGATGACGTCGGCGGGCCCGGCGATCACACCGCCCACCGAGGCCAGACTCTTGGACAAGGCGCTGGTGACGAGATCGGGGTGCAGCCCGAAGTGGTCCCCCGCTCCGGCCCCAGTCCGGCCGAGCACCCCCAGGTCATGCGAACTGTCGACGACCACCCGTGCCCCGTAGCAGGCCGCCAGCTTCATCAGCCCGGGCAGGTCGCAAAGGTCCCCCTCCGCGGAGAAGACTCCGTCCGTGAAAATAATTTTTCCGACGTCAGTGCCGGTGCCGTCGGCGGCCTGAAGCAATTCCTCCAGATGATCCAGGTCTCCGTGCAGAAATTTTCTTTCCTTGGCCCTGCCGAGAGCAACGGCCTCGCCCAGTGAGACATGATTGAAGAAATCGCTGAAGACCACGTCCCCGTCCGTGAGCAGCGGAGCCAGCATCAAATTTGCCTGATAACCGGATGGCAGGACGGCGGCCGCTTCATGGCCCATAAACTCCGCCAGTCGGCTCTCCAGTTCCTCGTGTAGTTCCAGCGTGCCGCTCACAGCGCGCGACCCGCCCAGCGAGGTGCCGAAGCGCCGCACCGCCGCGATGGCGGCCTCGCGTACCCGGGGATCGGCGGAAAGCCCAAGGTAGTCGTGGGAGGCGGCGACGATCACCCTGCGGCCCTCGAATTCCGCCTCCGTGCCGTCGAACGTGTCGCCGATTGCCCGGAAGTAGCAATCCCACCCGGTCCGCCGCAGATGCCCCTCGTTCCACGGTCGGCACTTTTCCAAAATATCCATCTCATGTTCTCCGGTCGCTCGCGTGTCGCATTGCTCTATCTAGGGAGTTCACTTCCTGCGAGGATGGTACTTTGGGCACCTTCTACACCCCCCACGCGACGGAGAAAAAGTGTCATACGATGAACTGAAAATCGTTCTTATCTCTCTCGGGATTTCCGAGGATGACATCAGCCCCGATGCCACGCGCGAGGAAGCCGGCCTGGATTCCATCGCTGTCGTCGAACTGGCTCTGGTTCTCCGCCGCGAGAAAGGGGTGGCGGTGACGGAGGAGGAGATCAGCGCCACTCGCACCGTCGCGGATGTCGCCGCGCTCGTCGGAGCCCGGTGATCCGCGTGACCACTCCACAGGACGTGTGCGTCACGGGCCTCGGCCTCGTGACCCCGGCCGGCGATGGCTGGGCCTCTGGCTGGGAGCGGGTCTGCAAAGGCCTGCCAACCGCCGTACTTGAGCTCGAACAGGAGACGGTCCCGACCCATCTGGTCTGCCGCGTGGGCGGCTACGACCCCGCCCGGCTCGGCCGGGCACGGGCCCGCAAGCCCGACCGCTGCGCACAGCTGGCCCTGCTTGCCGCACGCGAGGCGCTGGCTGACGCCGGGCTGGACCCGGCACGATGGGACGGCGCACGCGTCGCCGTGATCGTGGGTTCAAGCGCGGGCGGAGCCCAGACCCTGGAGACCGAGCACCGCGCGCTGCTGGCAGCAGGCGCCCAGAACATGTCGCCGTTCGCCGTGCCGGCCTCCCTGAGCAACACCCTGGCGGCGCAGCTGACCATCGAGTTCGGGGCCACGGGAGCCAGCTTCACGGTCAACACCGCCTGCGCCTCGGGCGCGACCGCCATCGGCACGGCGCTGGACCTGCTGGCCCTGGACCGCTGTGACATCGTCCTGGCCGGCGGCGCGGATGCGTGCATCACCCCGTTCCACATCGCGGGATTCGACCGGATCGGCGCCCTGTCCCACCGCTTCAGCGATCCCGCCGGAGCGCTGCGCCCCTTCGACGGACAGCGGGACGGATTCGTCATCGGCGAAGGAGCCGGGATGCTCGTCCTGGAGCGCACCGCCGACGCCCGGGCCAGGAAGGCGCGGGCCCGCGCCCGGATCAGAGGCTTCGGAGCGTCCTCGGACGCGCACCACGTGGTGAAGCCCCACCCGGAAGGCTCCGGCCTCGCCGCGGCCGTACGAGAAGCACTCGTGCAGGCCGACGCCACCGCCCAGGACGTCGCACACGTCAACGCCCATGGCACGGGCACCCCGGTCGGCGACCGGGCGGAAGCCGCCGTACTGACCAACCTCTTCCCGCACCGCCCGCCGGTGACGTCCACCAAGCCGGTGACCGGGCATCTGCTGGGCGCGGCTGGGGCGGTGGAGGCGGCGCTCACGGTCCTCACCGTCGAGCACGGCCTCGTTCCGCCCACCGCCAATCGGGAGAACCCCGATCCGCAGATCGACCTCGACATCCCCACCGAGTGCCGGGCGGGGAGCCTACGGCTGGCACTCTCGCTGTCCATGGGCTTCGGCGGACAGAACGCCGTCCTCGCCGTCACCCCCGACTGACGCCCACTGCCCGGAACAGGGCCGGTCGGCTCCGTACGACGTGACGGTGAAGTCGTCGGCCAGGTGGGGCAAGGCCAGGAGCCGGTGCGGAAGATGCCGAAGCAAGCCCGCCACCAGCTTGTAGCGGACGCTCGGTACACAGACCACTGGCGGACGGCGCCGGTGGATGGCACGCACCGCCAGCTCGGCCACGTACGGCGACGCGAGGGTGAGCGACGGAGGGGACGGCGGGATGCCGGCGCGCTCATGGAACTCCGAGGTGGTGTGCCCCAGCACCAGGGCGGTCAACGCGACCGGCGAGGTGCGGATACGGCGCGAGTAGGCCAGCGACTCGGTCAATGCCACACCGTACGACTTCGACGCGCCATACGAAGTGCCCTGCCAGACAGGCCCGGCGGCGGCCACCGAAGACACGTTCAGGATCCGCCCGCGGCCGCGCCCGAGCATTCCGGGGAGCGCGGCGTGAAGGAGCCGGGACGGTGCGACGACGTTGAGGTCGAGCATGCGCCGCTCCTCCGCCCACGTCGTGCGTTCGAAGGACATGCCCAGGCCCGCACCGGCATTGTTGACCAGAATGTCGGCGTCACGCGCCGCCGCCGCCGCGCGCTCCAGGCCAGCCGTCGTGGTCAGATCGGCGGCCAACGGACGCGCGCTGATCCCGTGGGCGGCTTCCAGAGCGGCAGCGAGGCGCTCCAGGGGCTCGGCGCTGCGGGCGACCAGGACGAGGTGGTGGCCGCGGGCGGCGAGAGCGCGTGCGATGTCCGCGCCGATGCCGTAACTGGCGCCTGTGACCAGGGCCGTTGACTCCTCTGCTGCGCCTTTCATGGGTGGCCCTTCACCGGTGCCGCCATCTCCCGCCACAGCCGCTCGACGGCGTCCGCCCACAAATCGGCGAGGTCACCGACGTCAACCAGCGCACTGTCGAGGGTGAAGCTCACGACTACGTGTTTCTGGTAGGAGAGGAACGACACCGCGAAAAGGTGCTCGCCGTGCAGGAACAGCGTGGGCACCACCTTCTCGATGGGATCCGCGCCCATCGCCAGGCGCCGTGGCACACGCAGCAGCCCGGAACTGTCCACCGCGCTGCTCGCGGCGCAGGACTGCCGGACGAAGCGATAGATAAGCCACTCCGGCAAGAGCTCCAGCTGCGCTCGGAGTACCCGGCGCATCCCCTCGGTCCTGACGCGGCTGGTCGCGTTCGCCACGGCGATCAACCGGTCCACGGGGGACGACGCCCAGAAGGACAGCGGAATGCGGACGGCCGAGATCCTGTTTCCCACCACGTACCGCTCCTCCGGGTAGCGGAGGCTGATGGGCATGGCCACGTGGAGTTCACGCCCGTGAGCGGGGCGAGCCGGCCAGTCCTCGGGCACCCACCTGCGCACCGCCTCGGCCAGTGCGGCGAGGCAGACGTCGTTGGGTGTGGCTCCCAGGACTTCCGCGACCTCACGCGGCCAGGACACGGGCACGGCCGCAGACAGGAGCCGCGCTCGGCCGGAGAGGGGGCGGTGCGGCGACCAGGTCAAGGTGGACCGCAGGCCACGGACGGAATCGACCGCGTTCTGGGCCAGCGCCCGCGCCGGAATCCCTTCCGACCACGTACGCGGGACCCGTTTCGCCCGTGTACGACGGTCGGCGGGCGCCTCGGCGTCAGGCTGCCGGGCAGAGAGGGCCGGACCTACCCCGAAGAGAGCCGTCAGCGCGTCCAGTGCTGCCTGCCCGTCCTGAGTGGAGTGGTGGGCACGGTAAAAGAGCGCGTAGGTGTCACTGGAGTAGCCGTGGATGAGCCAGACTCCCCAGCGCGGGGTGTCGGTGGGAATCGGCTCACTCAACAGCGCGTCCACCGCCTGGTCGAGAGAGTCGAGGCCGTCCTCGGTGCGGATCTCGTGCACATGGCGACGCGGGTCGAAGCCGGGGTCGAGCTCCCAGACCGTCCGGCGCCCCTGCTTGCCGACCTTGCACGCAAGGGTCGGCATACGGTCGACGCGGCCGGCGATTTGCTCCCGTACCTGGCTCAGACTCGGGTGCGAGCCGGTCGCATGCATGACCGCGCCGACATAGGGCCGGAACGAGGGCTGTTCCCTCTCGAAGGTGAGGAAGCAGCCGTCGACCGGGTTCGGGCTGGGGAGCGTCGTGGTCACGGGGTCATCACGCACCCATCCTGGTCATCGTCATGGAGGTTTCTCCGTCGCGGACGGGCCGCGCGCACGGTCGCTAACGGCAGGCGTGGCGAAAAGGTCACCTAGCGGAGCGCCCCGCTGTCCGGCTGGTTGCCAGCGGGACAGCGTGCACCGTCGTCAGCAGAGGGGGCGGCGGGAAGAGGTTGAGGCGTGCCGATGCCAGCGCGCAGCATGGCGCCAGAGACCGGAGGCATCGCGGGCGATGTCGATACTGGGGCATCCGCCGCGCGAGCGGCCCAGGCCTCAATCAGGGGCTCACTTCGCCGGGCCCCACGGGCAGGAGGTCCACCGTGTCCCCGGATTCGTCGGTGACCGAGATTCCCTGCCAGAAATTGACCCTCACGCCCTTGTCACTGATCGTGTCGGCGAGAGCGGGTCCGGTGAACGACAATGCGGCTCCGGTGAGAGCGACAATGGCGATCGCCCGCCTAGTGATCTTCATGCGTGGTCAACGAGCTCGACCACGCCGGGTAACGGCGGGCGAACCTGATCCATTCGTCCACTAGCCCACACGATCAGCCGATGCCGGAGGGTGCGACCATCGTCGGATGCGAGGCATCGATGAACTGGTCAATGTGGACGATCCGGCATGGCCTGAGCTGCAGGAGGTACTCAGGACGAGCTCCGTGCCGGTTCAAGTGCTGCCCGGCGACATCAACGAGGGCCGCCGATGCCTCCAACAGATGCAGGTCACCGGGCGATCGGTGCTCGGTGCACTGACGCTGCACACCAGTGGACTCCTCGTGGACAACGGGTGGCTGCGGGTGTTCGGCGGGGGCTCTGGTTCGGTCGCGGATGGGCGACTCCCGAGTCTGGCGCAGGTCAACCGCTTCCCCTCGGCCTTCGACCCGCACTGGCAGCCCGCGACAGGTCTTGTCGTCGGCCACGACATTGTCGGAGGGGTCTTCGCGTTGAACGGTGGCGACCCCGTGGCCGCCGGTCGTCCTGGAGCACCCGGCCAGATGACGTATTTCGCTCCCGACACTCTGGAGTGGGAGGCGATGGAGATGGGCCACTCCGGGTGGGTTTCCTGGCTGCTCTCGGGCAGGCTGGAGACGTTCTACGACGGAATGCGCTGGCCCGGCTGGCGTGAGGAGGCCGCAGCCCTAGCTTTCCAGCAGGGTGTTTCCGTGTTTCCGTTCCTGTGGTCGAAGGAAGCTCACGCCGATCTCGCGGCCACGAGTCGGCGACCTGTGCCAATGCGCGAGGTGCTAGGAGTCGCAGCGGACTTCGCCCGGCAGATGGGGCCGTCCGATCCTGGTTTCCTGGGCGACGTGTGACTGGCTTCGCTGTCAGTTCTGGTGTGTCAGCGAGGTCCGGAGCCGGGGGCCAGGGCCGAAGTGCAAAGGACCCGATGGGCCGGCGAGCCTCCCACGACTTGACGGCTTAGCTGCATGAGGTGCCTTCTCTCAGCCGCAGGCGCTTCGGGAACGATACGGTGAACTTCCTGGGGTTCGGCATTCGTTCCGTCATGGACGACGAGATGCCGTTCGCTCGTGAGGCGGCCGAGTTCCTGCGCCCGCTGCTGGACAGCGAGCAGGATCCCTACGCCCTGCGACACCCGCTCCAACGCGGCCACCCGGCCGCCGCCGGCCTTCGCCGCGGGGCCGGTTCCGGCGCCGTGACGCCGAGCGCGCCCAGCCGCTCCCGCTGCGCCTCGACTGGTGGCACGCCCGGATCGTCGCCGGGCCGACTCGCCCACCAGCCCGGCGCGGGGCACGCTGGGAGGCGTGAGCAGCGCGCCGATCGTCGTGCACCGGCCCTCCCTTTCGGGTGGCCGGAGAGTGACCGTGCACCAGTACGGCCGGGATGAGATCCTCGGCACCGCCTACAGTGACCACGACCTGGTTGTCTTCCTTGAGGGCGCCGGTATCACCGAACCCGATGCCGTCCTGGACGATCCTCGGTGGGTGGAGTGGCGCGACTGGCCTGCTCACCAGTTCAGTGCCGCCTGATGCGCAGGGATGGCGGCGCTGCCCCGGGCGGGCCTGTCCATCCGCAGTGGCTGCCCAGGGGCGGCAGGGCGCGGTCGGCCGGGGCACCGCTGGCGACCGCTGAAGGCGGCCTGCTGTGCGCGGGCGGGTGGCGGCCGTGGTCGGGCATGTCAGCGGGCTGATGGCTGCCGTGCGGCTTTGGGGATGTGCAGGCCGCATACCCCCGCCGGTATCAAGAGCTCTGAGGAGGGGGAAGGACGATGAGGTCGAACGTCCCGTTGGTCACCATGACGTTGTGTCCCCGGCTGGCAAGGACAGCCCTCACCGCTGTGAATACAGCCGCCTGTGTGTTCTGACCCGAACGGTCGAGAGGCCCGGTCAGCTCGGCCGATCCGCCCAAGGGGGTCCAGCTCACCATGGCTCCCGCCGGCACCTGGACCACTCGCATTCCGGGCGCCCCGCTCACATCTCCGTCCACCAGGCTGAAACCTGCCCGCAGCAGCTCACGCCTCACCCGGCATACCAGCTCCCCGTGCGTGCCCCTCATGTCGCCCATCCGTCTCACATTGACCTGCAAATGGGCCGCTCGCCAGATCATCCCCTCATGTCGACTGCTCTCGTGCACCCGGGCCCCGTGGGCGACCGGGGGCCGTCCTTCCCGGACTGGGCCGTTCCCGTGAAGCTCGTCGTCGGATCAGGTGCGCTGAGGCGTTTGGGTACAGTGCCTGGGTGCTGACTGTCTGGTCGGCGCCTTCCTGGGGGGGGATGAACGAGACGAGGGTTATGCCCGAGCAAGCGAGCCCGCCTGCGATAGCACCGAGCGGTCCTTTGGCCGCGTCGGTCGAGGCGGCGCGGATGGCGGCGGTGCGCCGTTACGACATTCTCGATACCCCTCCGGACGGCGCCTACGACAGAGTCGCGGCGCTGGCCGCGCGTCTGTTCGAGGTGCCGGTGGCGACGGTCACGATCGTGGACGAGGACCGGATCTGGTTCAAGGCCACGCACGGTCTGGAAGGCGTCACCGAGATCGGCCGCGATCCGGGCCTGTGCGCCTCGGCGGTGCTGACCAATGACACCACCGTCATCCCCGACACCCTGCTCGATCCAAGCGCCTGCTCCAACCCGCTGGTCGCCGGCCCGATGGGGGTGCGGTTCTACGCGGCCGCTCCGATCATCACCACTGACGGGTACCGGCTGGGCACGGTCAACGTCCTCGACACCCGCCCCCGCGAGATCAGCGAGGCGGATTCGGCCACGCTCGCGGACTTGGCGGCGGTGGTGCGTGACCAGCTTGAGCTGCGGCTGTCGGCGCTGCACGTGGTGCGCGCCGAGCAGGAGCGCCGCAAGGTCGAGGAGGAGAAGCGCCAGGCGGAGGAGGAAGCCCGCAAGCGGGCGGAGCGGGACAAGGCGGCCATCGCCGCGTTCGCCTCCACACTGCAGCGCACCCTGGTGCCTCCCGCTCTCCCCGCGGTACCGGGGCTGGAGCTGGCCTGCCACTACAAGACCGCCTCCCCGCAGGAAGTGGGCGGCGACTTCTACGACGTCTTCCCCGTCGGCGCAGGCCGGTGGGCGTTCTTCCTGGGCGATGTGTGCGGCAAGGGCGCCGAAGCCGCCTCGGTCACCTCACTGACCCGCTACACGCTGCGGGCCGCAGCCCTCGTCGACGCGGACCCGATGGCCGCGCTCAAAGCCCTGAACGCCGCGCTGCTGCTGGACGCGGCGGTCGGCACCCGCTTCTGCACCGCCATTTTCGGCCTGCTCGACCCGGCTCGGGACGGCGGTTTCACGGTCACCCTGGCCACCGGCGGGCACCCGCCGGCCTACCACCTCAGCCCCGCCGAGGCCGGCGGTGTACGGGTCGAGGCGGTCCGCGCCAAGGGCGGCATGCTGGTCGGCGCGTTCCCCGAAGCCGCCTTCGCCTCACGAACCCTGCACCTGGCGCCCGGCGAGGGACTGCTGCTCTACACCGACGGGCTGACCGAGGCACGCACCGCCGATGGTGACATGCTCGCCGACAGTGGTCTGGCGAACTTCCTGGCCAAGCGACCGGCCCCAGTCACTGCTGGCGCCCTGATCGACGACACCGTCGTGCTCCTGGATACCCTCCCCGACACCGAACGCGATGACGTGGCGCTGCTGGCCCTGTCTGTCCCCACTGCGGATGCCGCTCCGGCCGGCATCACCACCACCGCCCATAGCGCCGCCGCCCCGACCGCCGACGTCCCTGTCGGGCAGGAGAACCGACGCCCATGACCGACGCATTCCACATCGACGTCCCGCACACCGACGGCGCCCTGGCCGTGATCGCACTGGCCGGTGAATTCGACATCACCACCGCACCTGCCGTGCGCGCCCGCGCCCTGGAACTCATGGCGGCCGGGCACCCAGACCTGGTCGCTGACCTGTCGGGCGTCACCTTCTGCGACTCCTCAGGGCTGGGCGCCCTCGTCGGCATCTGGCGCTGCGCCAAGGACGCCGACGGCTCGCTGACCCTGGCGGCCATCCCCGACCGGCTGAGCCGCCTGCTCAGCGTCACCGGGATGGACACCTTCCTTCCCGCCTTTCCCAGCGCCGACGCCGCGCTTGCCGCACGCCAAAGCAACCGCACCACCGCCTGAAACCTCTCGCTCGCCAAGGCGGCGCCGACAGCTGGCACCGAGGGCAGACCGCTACGCGCCCTCGTCCGCCCACGTCTTGAGCCAGCCGACGACCGTCTGTCGGGTGGTGCCGTGCTCGTCACGGCCTCGGGACATCCGGCCGCTTGCCGGGCCCCGGAGCACGCTTGCGACAGAGTGCGTCAACGTCTTGCGCCGGTAAGCGCACACGCCCGGCTCCCGCAGAACCCGAAACGACAAGGCGCCCCCACCGCTCTGGTGCAGGGGCGCCTTCTTGCACGCCCGTTCAGACAACCCCGAGTTCCTCCAGCACCGCGACCCGGTCCGCAGGGAGCGACGCGCGGCGGGCACGCTGATTGGACAGCCATACGGCGAGCTTCACCGCGTGCTCCTGCCCCTCGTGCACAGCGTGTTCGACGCCTCACGGGCCAGGTACGCGCGCGCGGCTGCTACGCAGGCGGAGCTCGTCCGGGTCCCGGGACAGCTACGGGGCCGGGATCCGCCGGGCCAGATCGGCGGCGAGCTGCCCCGCAGCCGCTCCGCGCGGCGTGAGGTCGAGCGTCTCCAGCAGGCTCATATACCCGACCGCGTCCCGCGCCTCTGCGGCGGTCAGCAGGGCAGACGGGGCTCGTCGGGGTAGTCGCCGGTCACCGGCTCGCAGGTCTCCACGCGGAGATCAACCGGCGACGGCCAGGTCAGGACACGCCCCAGGCGTCAAAGGGCGCGGGAGGGCCCGGTCGCGGGCCAGCGGCTGGCGTCGTAGACCTGAGAGATGCTGACGCCTCCGGTGGAGCCGATGCTCGCCCAGGCCCGCGAGACCATTCCCGGGCCCGGAGCGCTCCCCGGCGGGCTGGCCTTCGAGGCCAAGTTCGACGGCTTCCGCACACTGCTGTTCACCCCGCCCAGGCCCGGCGGGACGACACTGCTGCAGCCACGGCGCGGCGCCCTGATCCACAACCGCTTCCCCGACCTCACCGCCGCAGCGGCCCAGCTGCCGCACGGCCTTGTCCTAGACGGTGAACTCGTCGTCTGGTCGCAAGACCGGCTGTCGTTCGAGGCGCTCCAGCACCGCGCCTCCGCCAGCGCGCGTGCCGTGACACAGCTCGCCGGGGCGATGCCCGCGCACTTCATCGCCTTCGACGTCCTCCAAGCCGACGGCCAGGAACTGCTACCCGAACCGTATGAACGGCGCCGCGAGGTTCTGGAGCAGCTGTTCACCGCACACGGCCTGACCGCCTCCTGGACGCTGTGCCCGATGACGACCGACCCGGCCACCGCCCGCGAATGGCTGACCTCCTGGACCGACGTGCCCGGCGTGGAGGGCATCGTCATCAAGGGCCTGCAGCAGACGTACCGGCCCGGAGTCCGAGGGTGGACCAAGGTCAGGCGGCGCGAGACGACCGAAGCGATCATCGGTGGCATCACCGGCACACTCCAGCAGCCCCAGCTTCTCGTCCTCGGCCGCTACGACACCAGGGGACAGCTGCACGCCGTGGGCCGCACCACACCGCTGAAGCCGGACACCGCCCGCCAGCTCGCCGGCCACCTCACCGCAGCCGGCCCCGACCATCCATGGAGCGGCGTACGGTTCACCGCCACCTGGGGCAGCAACAAAGACCCGCTCCACGTGACGCTCGTCGTCCCCGACCAAGTCGCCGAGATCAGCGCCGACACCGCGATCGACCGCGGCGCGTGGCGACACCCGCTGCGCTTCGTGCACCTGCGGCTGGACGTCACCACGGCGGATGTGGCGTCGTTCGCCGCGGGATCCACGTCTGTCGGTGGATGACGTGGCCTACCGATGCCCTGACCTCAGGACCCACCGCGAGTCGAAGGTAGAGATTCCGCTTAGGTTGCTTGGTTGTGGGATGTCTAGACCTGTCGGGGCGAATTCACCTTAAGAGGACAGGTGGCAATGTGATGTAGATCACATTGCCCTGGAGGGGGCAAATGCCTTCAAAACGTCCCTTGTTCCCTGCTCAGGCCATCTGACAGCCGCGTACTCCACGGCTCAGGAGCCGTGGAGTCCCCACAGCAAGAGCTCTCCCTCGGGACAACCGGGACCTTCCACGACCTCTCTGCGCGATCCCTGCAACCCTCCGGTTCGCTGCCGAGGCGGACGCCCATCCCCCGCAGGGAGGCGAGCGCCGTCGCAGACTCGTCACCAAAAGACGTGCAGGAGGAGACCTCTCGTGTCGCAGACGGTCAGCGGCCGAACCTGAGATTTGCCGCCCTGGATCCTCCCGGTGGCGAGTCATTCGGAGGGGGGCCGATTTGCTGCCACTGCGGCGGTTTCCCGCCGCAGGAGCGGCTGTGCCTTTGTTTTATTGGGTCGGGGATGTTGCGCCGGGACCGCCCGAACCCCCGGTGTCTCAAGGTGGCGGCTCACGGGTCGGCATTACTCGTGAACTCCGGGCATGGGCCGAGGGGTCGGCCGGCGGCGGGGCGACGTCGGGGTCATGGCCCGCTTGCTCGTCAGAGCACCCGCGGGAAGCCGGGGTGAAGGTGAGGTCATTGAGCGACACCGCCCGGAGGATGGATGGGGCGGGAGACCCGGGTGTGTGGTGAGAGAGGACCTTCCCAGAGACAGCTCCTGGGCGGCCAGGTGAGAGACCCGGGTGTGTGGTGAGAGAGAACGTCACCAGACATCCACGGAGCAGCTGGGCTGGCTGAGCCGAGCAGGCTGAGCCGAGCACCCCGATCACCCCGATCACGCTGAGCCGAGCAGGCTGAGCCGAGCACCCCGATCACCCCGATCACGCTGAGCCGAGCACCCCGATCACCCCGATCACGCTGAGCCGAGCAGGCTGAGCCGAGCAGGCTGAGCCGAGCAGGCTGAGCCGAGTACCCCGATCACGCTGAGCCG
>NZ_JBVJPY010000030.1:0-34542 GCF_055609145.1 Streptomyces sp. NPDC036822 | reverse complement strand
CAACACCGCCAACGACCGGGGGCTCTGCCACGTCACCACCCCAGCTGACCAGGCCTTATAGCCCTTCAGGGGCAGGATGAAAAAGGCTCACTGAGAGCTCACAGCGTCATTCCGTCCATGTCTTCCAGCGCATCCGGGGAGCCTCGCATTGACCGTGTTCGACAGCTTCCTCGATGGAGTGGTTTCCGAAGTACACGCAGTCTGCGTATACCGGCTGCATGGCGTACCAGCAGCTCGCGATCAGCGATACGAGCACCAGTGCCGAGGCCAGGTGTCTCCACGTAGGGGGTCCCGAGGTGGGGTGAATCATGCTGATGATCATACGGTCGGAGTGTGAAGCGCCCGTGGGCCTGAGCCTCTGGCACATGAGGGGCATGCGCAAGGACGGGGAAACATCGCCGGTTCAGAACGGGGTGTCTAGGGTCTGTCCGGCGGATCTTGCAGGCCGATGCCGGCGCAGGTGGTGGTTGCAGGCTTGCCTGCGCGGCTTCTAAATCACGCGACACCGCCTTCGAGCTGTGGGAACCTCACCCGCGATGACACAACGAACCGATACACCCCCCACGTGGGACGAACGTACACAGTTGGCCACCTTCCTGGACTACGCCCGTGAGACGGCGCGGGCCAAGTGTGAGGGTGTGTCCGAGGAAGATGCCCGCAAGGCACCGCTCCCGAATTCACCGTTGATGACGATGTGCGGGCTGATCAGCCACCTGCGATGGGTCGAGTATCACTGGGTCCAGGTGATGTTTCTCGGTGAGGAGCCCGAGGGGCCGCTCACGGAGGCGACCGACGACAACCCCGACCCCGAGATGCGGACAGCGGTCGACGTCCCGTTGCCCCAGCTTCTCGCCGAGTACGAAGAACAGAGCGCGCGCTATCGCCGCGTGGTGTCCGACTACGACCTGAACTCAACGGCCAAGCGTCTTATCAGCGACGGCCGCCACGTGGACCTGCGCTGGGTGGTCCTCCACCTCATCGAAGAGATTTCCCGCCACAACGGTCACCTCGATGTCGTGCGTGAACTCGTCGACGGACAGACCGGCGTCTAAGGGCTGTCCCACGTTGGTGGAGATCGTTTCCCACGTTCCTGGCGTACTGCGTGGTGCTTACGGGGTAGCTTCGGGGCAGTCGGCTGGGGCCCATGTGGCGGTGGAGGCACGGATCGAGGGCGGCGTGACCGCACACCTACACCCGGCCAGGCCCGAGACCTCAGCACCGGATGGCTTACCGCTGCCGCGTAAGGATGTACCGCTCACCCGAATCCGGCTCGCCGATCCAGGTGAAGACCGTCGGGTGTTCCTCCGTACCGCCGATGTCCCAGCCGAAGGACAGGCTCTCGCAGTCCGCGATGCTGAGCTCGAACGGCCGACCGACACCGTCGTTCTCGGTCAGCTGCCATTTCCCGGTGCAGTTGGAGGTACCGGACTGCTCACCCGTGGCCTCGTACTCGTTGACGCCCTTCGCCGTCACCGTGCCGTCCGCCTCGAAGCGGAGGCTTCCGCCGTCGCCGTCCGTCCAGGTGCCGACCATGTCGGCTTCAGTGAGCCGGGGCGGTTCGTAGATCTTGAGGATCCCCGAGCTGTACGCCACGACCCCGACCGCAAGCGTCACCGCGAGCAGCCCCAGACCGCCCAGCGCCACGCCCCCGAGCACCCGCCATCGGGCCCCGGGCTTTCCGGGGTTCCCCGCCGCCCGGGCGCACAGGGTCGCGGGTGCCAGCCCGACGATGAGGCTGAGGGCAAGGACGGGATAAACGAGCAGGTCGCCGGGGCCGTCGAAGCCGGCCAGGAGCATGCAGGAGCCGATGAGCAGCGCAAGGGCGGCGGCAACGACCGCCACAGTGGCCAGGGTGAGCTGCCAGCTGTCGCGCCGCCCCGTACGGCGGGCCACCGCACGCCCGAGGAGGACGAGGGGAAGCACCGCCATCGCCGAACCGGCCAGCCCTGCGATCATCGAAATGACTGCCAGCAGCACGAACGCGAATACGGTGCCGAACAGCCATCCGAGGCCGCCTTCGCCTCCGTGGGACTCGGACTGCAAGCTGTACAGGACGGCGACCAGCGCGGCGATCACGGTCTCAGCCCCGATGGCCACAGCCCCGACGGTGAACACCGCAGCGTTCCCGCCGTCAGGAGGCCGCACGGGCATGAACCCCTGCGGCGGCACACCCGGATTCCCAGGAGCCCCCGGCGGTGTCAGCCCCCATTTCGGCGGCGTGGTTTGCGTCATGCGTCCCCCCTATGTCCAGGCACATCATGCACCTAGGCACACCGGCGTGATCAAGGGGGGCAAAGCGCTCGCTTCCCGCGATCGAGCAGCGACCCCGGCAGGAGGTCCGGACGAACCACGAAAGGTGCCCCGCCACCAGCGACTTCCGTCACAGGGACGAGGCACCTTTCGTCGGTGCTTCGCGGGAGGCAGAGACCCACCTCGAACACCTCGCGATCACCCGGAAGACCCTCACTGGCCTCGCCGACCGGCCACCGGCCGTCCCACCGGCCCTGCCCGAGCACCCGGATTACCCCCGCATCCTCGGTGTCCTCGACGATGCGACCGGACCGCTACGGGCCCGGGACGTCCGCGAAGCCCTCGATCACAACTGCTGCCGAAGAACATCGAGGGCACCCGCGCCAAGCTGAAACGCCTGGTCAAGCTCGGCATCCTCACCGAGATCGACACGGGCAGCTTCGCCAGGTAGCAACAGCCGACCGAGCCCCGCGACCAGCGGTCCTGCCCCAACCTCACCGGGAAACGGACATCAGATCACGAACCGCCCTCTAAGATCTCCCCACCCCATGAGCATGCCAACGACTGAAGGCCGAGACAGTCACATGATCCGCCGGACAGGCCCTAGTGCCAAGCGGTTCGGGCGGACCGAGGAAGGGAGGCCCAGGGGCTCACCCGCCATCATCCCGGCACCGCGATCGCAAACCGCGTCCGGGTGACAGGCTCGGCCGACCAACCGTCACCCGGAATCCGACCGCAGCCCATAGGTGGACGGACCGCTCGGGCAGCGGCGCACGGTGCCCATATTCGGGCGCGTCGAGGTGGTGGGCGCCGGACCGAGCCATGAATCCATCGTTTCCTCCGCGCAGCCGGACAGGCAGCGCCACAGGTCGCTGAAGGTGTCCCACGATCAATCGCGCGGTCCCAGGTGTAGAACGCCGTCGATGACGGTCCGCACGATCGGCGGGCGGCCCCAGAGGGCCAGGATCTCGTTGGAGAGGTCGGTGAGCCGCCCGGGGTGGTCGCTTAGGCCGTGTGTGGTGATGCCGGCCGCCACCAGGCTGCGCGGAACGGCCCTGGCGTCCAGCAGGGTTCGCCATTCCGCAGGCCCGAGTTCGAGGTACTCCAGCTCGGTGAGCCGGCCGATCTGCCGGGGGTCGGCGAGGGTGCCCGGGTAGGCGGTGAGGGTCCGCAGGCGCGGTAGTCCGATCACAGGGGTGAGGTGGACCGGAGGGTCGTCCCGGACCCCGATGCAGAGCACTTCCAGCTCCGGGTGCGCGGCAGCCTCGACGCTGCGCAGGTGGGCGACGTTGACGTGGGCCACGGCCGGCCCTTCGCTCCGTCGGCGGAACCGGGCCCGGCGTCGGCCCCGTGGCTTGACCCCTCGTACCAGGTCGCTGAGCGAGTCCGCGATCAGTTCGGCGCCGAGGAACGACTCGTGACTCAGCAGCACGATCTGTCCGATGTGGCCCGCAGGCCCTGGGGTCAGGTCGACCGCGAGCCGGTCGCCACCGCCGTTGTCGCCGAACACGATCCAGCCGGGCGAGCCGACAAGGCCCTGGACTGCGGCGTCGGGTGGGGTGAACGCGGCCTCGCAGGCGGCGAACCTCCAGGGGGCGGGCCGGGACGCGCAGTCGGCGACGTACACGTCGTTTACGGGCAGGACTTCGCAGCCGACGGCGTCGTACAGCGCAGCCCCCGCTCGGGTGTCGCGCTCTCCCTCTTCCCCTCCGCCTCGCACGACGCGGTAGAGGGCCTGCAACTCCGCGGGCAGTCGCAGACCGAGACGCGCTTCGGCGGCGGCGAGCCCTTCGTCGCCGGCCCCGACCGCGCCCGGCAGCTTCGCGCGCAACCGCCGCTCGAGCGCCGCGGGATCCGCCGACCGGACCGGCTGAGCATGGGGGGCCGGGTCGGGCAGCCGCCGCCACGGCGCGGGGACGGCACCAGCTACCAGCAGCAGGGCCCCGCCGCCCGCCGGTCCGGACTCCACGGCAGGGCTGGGGCCCCTCACCCGCAGCCGGGTCTTCCCCGAGGAGTCGATCCGGGCGGAGAACGTCACGGAGTCCACTCCGGCTCGCTCAAGGGCAGTTCGCACGCGCTCAACGGCCCCCCGCTCCGCGGCCGAAGCCCTCCCCCGCGGCCGGGCGCCGGATGACGACATCCAGCCGTCCCTGCCGATGGCACCGGCCACGCGCACCGGCCCGTCCTCGCCCGCCCCCTCCCCCGCGAACCCGTCCACCCACGCCCGCAGAAGCGGCTCCCACGTCTCGAAGGAGTGCAGGGCCGGCGGCAAGGGTGCAGACGTCGGTTCGTTCATGGGCCGACCCTAAGACGTCATCTCATTTGGTGGGTGCACGAACCCTGGCGATACGGAACGGGAGGCCCGAACCTGTGCCTCGCGCGAAGGGGGCGAGCAGACGCGTCCTGAACTCCTGCAAGCAGTGATGAAGGATGGACAGGCTCAGCGTGAGGTGGAATGCGTCAGCGGTGACGATGGCTTCCTTCGCGAGAGGGCTACCAGTCCAGAGGGAGTCGACCCGGCCAGAATCACTGCTGTTTCGACGAGGCGGAGGCAGGGGAGGGGCTCGCCATGCCGGGATCGTCTAGGGTCCTGATCTCATGACATCGTTCCTCCGCGCGCCGCTGGTTTCCTACGATGATCTCTTTCACCGTTTGCGGATGTCCTTTCCCACCTCCGAGGCCGAGCGGTCTGTGACCGCGGCGGGGGTCGAGGCCCTCGGCGTCCGCGTGCCGCGCGAGCAGGCTCGCGCGGTGTGGGAGGAGTGGCGCGGCAGGCATGACCAGACCGGTTGGTGGCCGTACGTCACGTTGAGCCCGCCGAGCGATGCGACGGAGTGGCACGGGCATACGGCGTGGGATGCCGAGGTGCTGGAGCAGTGGGTCGGCGAAGCCTCGTCTCAGGACCACGATGCGAGGGCGGCGTCCATACTGGTGTCGGCCTGCCGGTGGGCGGTGGAGGAGGTCGCCAACGCGGGCGACGACCTGGACCTCTGGCGGTCCGACTACGACCCCGACCGGCTGGCACCCCTGCTCGCACCGGCCGTGGAGCGGCCGCTGCAGGGGGTGTCGCAGTGGGCGACCGGGACCCGGGACTTCTTCGAGAAGGACTGGCGGTGGGTGAATTTCGTGGCCGCGCGCGGTGGCTACGAGGTTCCGGTGCTTCTGCCGCGTGTCTACACGACGTGGGGATGGGCCGGGTACGGTGACCGCGGCCTGACCCCCCTCGACACCTCCGCGCTCCTGCGCCGCTGGCACGAGCAGTGGGGAGCTGAGCTCTTCTTCGCCAACGGCTCCTATCTGGAGCTGGTCGTCGACCGGCCGCCCCTGGACCCGCGGGGCGCCGCGCAGGCCGCCGCGGAGCTGCGCGCCTACTGCCATGACACCGTGGACGATGCGGTGAGGACCGGTGACACGATGGCCCGCTCGACGATGTGGTCGCTCTGGTGGGACTGAACCAGACGGCAGGCCCTTGCGGAGCGGTGCGCAGCTGACGGCCGCGCACCGCCGTCGTGTCAGTGCGGCAGGTCCTCGGACGGGAAACAGATCTTCCGGTCGCTCCTGCAGATCTCCGCCTCCGGGTCGATGGGCCCGTAGGCACGGTCGAAGGTCAGGAAGGTGACCATGCGACCGGAAGGGAACCTTGCGACCGCCTGGTGCACCGGCCCCGTCCCCTTACTCCGCTTGACGTGGTCGAACCGTGCCGGACCACCCTCGGCGATCACGAAGCCCACGACACGGACCTGGTCGTTGTTTTCCCCGTTGCTCACCCGGTCAGGCTCACCCCAGATCGTGAAGAGCAGTCCGGGTGCCGGTGCCTCCTCAGGAAGTAGGCCGCAGCTGAGTGAGCTGTAGCCTTCCCGGATCTTGCCGTAGCAGAAGGTCCGTCCGTCGGACATCCAGGCCAGCTCCCCGTTCTTGGCGTCCAGGCGACGGATCACGGCCACCTCGTCGGCCGGCGGAATCTTGTGTCCTGCCGGCATCTGGATCGCGAACGCCTCCTGCAGGAAGGCGTGATCACGGCCGCTGACCGCCGCCTGGCCCAGCGGCCGCGCCGGCATCTTGTCGTACGGCCGCTGGGTGGCCGCCGAGGGTGTCGTGGCCGAGGACTTCACTGCTGCGGGCTTCGAGGAGTCCCGCGGTTGTTCCGTCCCCGACCTACAACCGGCCGATGTCACCAGCAGCGTGACTGCGGCGCTCATGAGAATCCGTTGTCTCAAGACGCTTCCCCCCGGGCGTAAGGCTCTTGTCCGCAGACGATAGCGCTGAGCGGATGATCGGCCCGGCCTATTTGGGCCGCCGGCGGCTGGGTAGCCGGCAGGCCGCGGCGGGGATCGTCGAACGGCTGGTAGCGGATGAGTTGTGGGAGCTGTTTCCGAGGGTTGGCAGGTTCCTTCAGCACCGTTGCGCGGGCCCTATGACCGTGAGGCCCACCTGCGCGGCGAGCCAATGGACGTACGGCTCGTTTCTCTGGCGGCCGTCGAAGACGGCGCTGCGGACACGGATGAGGACGCTGTGATCGTCGGTGGGTTCATCGAGCTCGCGGGTGTGGGTGTTGAAGAGGAGTGTCACTTCGGCGTGTTTGGATTCTCCGTGGAATCCCGCCTCGGGAGCGGCCGGCCATTGCAGCGCATCCCAATTGATCAAGCCCACATTTGGACCGATCGCCGCGGTGAGATCTGCCTCGATACTGCCGATCGGCAGGTTCCACGCCTCCCACTCCACCGGCAGCCGTCCCTCGAACGCGGCTTCCTCGGTCGGCATGCCGCTCGCCTCGACACCGACAACGAGAGCAGGCTGGTCCTCGAACGGCACCCCTTCGAATTCGTCCAGTTCAGATGCCCCGAGAAACCGCCCCTGGGGCATGGCCTTCGCCATCCGCCGCACCTCGGCGACGGAGGAAAGCTCCGCGTACGCGGAGACCTCGGAGTGTTCGCAGCGGCCGAACTCCATGAGACGGCGCGCGGTGCGCAGGGCGAGGGCCGGGTCGGGGGTACGGAAGACAGGATAGGCGACGTCGTTGGACATCCGGTGATCCTGCCATGGTCTGTCATCGCAGGGCGTCGCGTTTACGGCACGCTTCCTACGGGTCGGTAGGGTGCGAGGCGTGGTGGGGATTGTTGAGCGTCTGGTGCCTGACGGGTTGTGGGAGTTGTTTCAGCGGGTGGTGCCGGAGGCTCCTTCGCGGCCGCAGGGTGGTGGCCGGCGTCGGCATGGCGACCGGGAGGTGCTTGCTGCGATCGTGTTCGTGGCGACCTCCGGGTGTACGTGGCAGCAACCACCTGCCGCTTCGTTCGGGCCGTCCGGGGCCACGGCTCACCGTCGGTTCGCAGAGTGGTCGAAGGCCAGGGTGTGGGCCAAGCTGCACCGCCTGGTCCTCGACGAGCTCGGCTCCCGGGGTGAGCTGGACTGGTCGAGGTGTGCGATCGATTCGGTGAACATGCGGGCGATGAAAAGGGGGACCTGACAGGTCCGAATCCTGTCGACCGGGGCAAGTACGAGTCGAAGATCCACCTGATCACCGAGCGGACCGGTCTGCCGATCTCCGTCGGAATCTCGGCGGCGAACCTCCACGACAGCCAGGCCCTGATCCCGCTGGTGAAGGGCATACCCCCCCCGATCCGCTCACGCCGCGGCCGACGCAGGCGTAAGCCCGGCAAGCTCCACGCCGACAAGGGCTACGACTACCGCCACCTGCGGCAATGGCTCTCCGGCCGCGGCATCCGACATCGCATCGCCCGCAAAGGCATCGAATCCTCTCAGCGGCTCGGAGGGCACCGGTGGACCATCGAACGCACCATGGCCTGGCTTGCCGGCTGCCGACGGCTCCACCGACGCTACGAACGCAAAGCCGACCACTTCCTCGCCTTCACCAGCATCGCCTGCACCCTCATCTGCTAACGCAGGCTCACCAAATGAGATGACGTCTAAATCGTTGCCCCGAGACCGAGTGTCGGGGCTGACGCCTGGAGCCGGGCGCGCGGGCAGGGGGCCCAGGGCGCATATTTCCAGGCTCCCGACCCTTGCATGTTCTATGCCATACCCCATAAGTTACCGACCGGTAGCCCTTTCGGTGGGCCATCTCGTCGTCGGGAAGGTGGTGGGCGGGTGAGTCCGCGCAAGAGTGACAGCCGTGAGCGGATGATCCTCAGTGCCGCCGCGCTGCTGCGTGAGTACGGGGCGAGCGCGACCAGCGTGGACCGGGTGCTCGCGCACAGCGGAGCGCCTCGGGGCTCGGTGTATCACCACTTCCCCGGCGGGCGGGCGCAGCTCATCGACGAAGCGGTGGCGCTGGCGGGGGACTTCATCGCGGGTCTGATCGATGCCGCCATGCGGGCGGATGATCCGGTGGATGCGATCGACGCGTTCTTCGTGTTGTGGCGCGAGCGGCTCGTGGAGAGCGACTTCCGGGCCGGTTGCCCGATCGTGGCGGTAGCCGTCGAGACCAACGACGACGCCCCCCATCTCGCCCGCTCCGCCGCCGCCGTGTTCACCCGCTGGCAGGACGCCCTCGCGGCCCTCTTCCTGCGGCACGGTCTGACCGAGGAACGCAGCCGCCGGCTGGGCGCCTTCGTCATCGCCGCCGTCGAAGGCGCGGTGATCATGTGCCGGGCCGAGCAGAGCACCGCCCCGATCGAGGCGGCCGCCGCCGAGATCCACGACCTGCTCCTCCACACCCTGCGCGACCGTACCGGCGCATAGCCCGGGCCCCGCCCGTGGTCCGCGGCCGCGTGACCTCACCTTGCTCAGCCGAAGGAGTCGCCATGCCCTCGCTCGACCGTCAGGACAACGTCTTCATTCTCGACCTCGGGGACGGAGAGAACCGCTTCCACCCCGACTGGCTCACCGCCGTCGGTGCCGCGCTCGACGAGGTGGAGAAGGCGGAAGGCCCCCGCGCCCTGGTCACCGCCGCCACCGGCAAGTTCTACTCCAACGGGCTCGACCTGGACTGGCTGTTCGCCCACGCCGACCAGCACCAGGACTACGTCGTCTCCGTTCACGAGCTGTTCGCGCGGATACTGTCACTGCCGGTCGTCACGGTGGCCGCGCTGCAAGGGCACACCTTCGCCGCCGGCGCGATGTTCTCCCTCGCACACGACTTCCGCGTCATGCGGGCCGATCGCGGCTACTGGTGCCTGCCCGAAGCGGACATCAACATCCCCTTCACCCCCGGCATGGCCGCCCTCATCCAGGCCCGGCTGACGCCGCAGACCGCCCACGTGGCCATGCTCACCGCCCGCCGCTACGGCGGCGCCGACGCCGCCACCGCCGGAATCGTCGACCACGCGGTCGGCGAGGACGCGGTGCGCTCCACCGCGATCGAGATCGCCCGAGCACAGGTCAGCAAAGCCGGTGACACCCTCGGCACCATCAAGGCGCGCATGTACGCCCCGGTTCTGGCCACCCTGCGCGACACCGCCGACCCGCTCGGCTGACCGACTCCCCACCGCCCGCACGCCCCGCGCCCCCGGCTGACCCCGGGGGCACGGGATCCGCCAGCCGCCCACCGCCTGAGGAGACAGGGCCGATGACCGCCGACACCGCCACCTGGCACAAGAGCGCGTGCATCCTGTGCGAGAACAACTGCGGCATCCAGATCCAGACCGACGGCCGCCGCTTCACCAAGATCCGCGGCGACAAGGAACACGTGGCCACCGCCGGCTACACCTGCAACAAGGCCCTGCGCCTGGACCACTACCAGAACGGCGGCGCCCGGCTGACGACACCGCTGCGCCGGGAGAGCGACGGCAGCTTCACCCCCGTCGGCTGGGACACCGCCGTACGGGAGATCGCCGCCCGAATGAAGACCGTGCGGGACACCCACGGTGGCGAGCCCAGGAGAAGACCGGCGAGGGATTCCCACCGAGGACGGCGGCACCGCACGCACCGGCGTCGCCCTGAACACCCTCACCGACCTCGCCTGGCGCGACCCCATCGCCGGCACCCCCTGGCACAAACACGTCCCCGCCCGCGTCCAGCCACTTCACCCCTGACGAACACCCCGCCCTCGCGGCGGCACGACCCGCACCACGCAAGGAGACCGACCCGTGACCACCACCGACTTCACCACCATGACCGGCCTGGAATTGATGCGCTGGGTTCAGACCGAACGCCCCACCGACATCCCCTCCATCGGCCGCCTGCTCGGCATGCGCTTCGACGAAGTCGACCACGGGCGCATCGTCATCTCCCTCGACACCCGCCCCGACTTCGCCAACCCTCTCGGCACGGTCCACGGCGGCATCGCCGCCACCCTCCTCGACTCCGCCATGGGCTGCGCCGTCCACACCACCCTGCCCGCCGGCACCGGCTACACCACCCTCGAACTCAAGGTCAACTACATCCGCGCCGCCCGCACCGACGGCCAGACCCTCACCGCCGAAGGCACGGTCATCCACGCCGGCCGCCGCACCGCCACCGCCGAGGGCAAGGTCCTCGACGAGCAGGGCCGACTCATCGCCCACGCCACCACCACCTGCATGATCTTCTAGCCTCCCGGGTGCGCCGCTCCGGGCGAGGACGCCGATCCCTGTAGGGCTGAAGGGGCTCCTCGTTCAGTGCGGAGGCGGTGCCGGAATCAGGGCGTTGGCCACGGTACAGCCGCCCTCTCCGGGCATCCGCCGGCTCAGGGACGGCACCCACACCTCGGTGTCACCGGGGCTGACGCGTGCGAGAAGGCAGTCCTGCGCGTCGTGCGTACATGAGCCCAGGCTCCGTCCCCGAACGCCTCCACGTCTTCGCCGCCCCCCACACCCCCACCCACCGGACCGGCACCGGCGGAGGACTCGAGGAAGACAGACCTTGTCATCAACCTCTCCCCCGGCCAGGAGTTCTTCGGCCTGTCGGAAGTCGCGGCCATCCGCCACGCGGAAGCCGCCCGAGCATCAGCCTCCGCGAGACTCCGACCGACATCGGCGAAGCCGGCAGACGACCGGCCTCACGTGCCCTGCCATGGGCAAATGCCAAGGTAAGAGTACATTTTCGCCCACTTGTGATCATGGCGGGATGGCACGGATCGACAACCCCTGCTCTGTGGCAACCTTCAGCCCAGCACACGGACTTGGAACCGGAGGTACAACAGGCGTGGCGGCGAGACCCAACCCCACCATCAGGAGACGCCGTCTTGGGGCCGAACTTCGCCAGCTCCGCATGGCGAGCGGGCTGAAGAGCGCGGAAGTAGCCGAACGGCTCATGGTCTCGCAACCCAAGATCAGCCATCTGGAGAACGGCAACCGCGCCACCAGCCCTCGTGATGTGCGCGACCTGTGCGCGATCTACGGAGTGACCGACCAGCAGGTCATCGACTCGCTGATGGAGATGGCCAGGGAATCCGGTCAGAGGGGCTGGTGGCACCCCTACGGCGACCACGCCGACAGCGCCTATATCGGCCTGGAGACGGACGCCGTATCCCTCCACACCTACGCGCCGATGGCGATCCCCGAACTACTGCAGACCCCCGCCTACGCCCAGGCAGTCATCGAGGAAACGATCCCCCTGCCCACCACCGATCAGGCCGCCACACGCCTCAAGGTACGGCTACGCAGGCAGCACCGGATCTACGATCCGACCCGCCCGCTACGCCTGCAGGTCATCCTGGACGAATCGGTACTGCGCCGCGTCGTCGGCGGCCCCGACATCATGCGTGAACAACTGTTGCACCTGAACGCACTCGGCGTCGAGCCGCACATCACTCTGCAGGTCCTCCCCTATACCGCGGGCGCCCACCCGGGCCTGCCAGGGCAGTTCTCGATCCTGGAGTTCACCGACAGCCTTCACCCCGGAGTGGTGCACCTGGAACGGTTCGCCAACGGCCTCTACCTGGAGAAGATCTCCGACGTGCGGCACTACAGCACGATGTATGACCACCTTCAGACCCGGGCTCTCGACCCGGCCGCCACCCGAGACTTCATCGCCGACGCCGCCAAGACGTATCTCGAGGAGACTTCGTCTTCGCGTACCTGACGACCTGAGTCGATTGTTGGCTTGACGCGCACTGGTCCTGCCCCCTGACAGAAGCCGAATCAGTGGACGCGTGGTAGGTCGTGTTGCCCGTCGATCGGTCTCGCTGCACCGCACACTGGAGGCATTCAGCGCGGCACGTCGAGAAATGGAGCCCAGATGGCAAGCCAGCCCATTCTTTTGTTCGACGGAGACTGCGGCTTTTGCAACAGGACTGTTGAGATCGTTCGGCGCACCGTTCAGCCGTGTGTGCAATTCGTCCCCTGGCAGCACGCCGACCTCGCCACTCTCAAGGTCACCGCCGCCCGGGCCGACCGCGAGGTCCTCTGGATCAGCCCGGGCGGCAGCAAGGTCCACGGCGGACCGCGCGCCCTGTCCGCCGTGCTGATGTGCGGACGAAGGCGCTGGCGGTGGCTCGGGCTTGCCCTTCGGGTACCGCCCGTCAACTGGATGGCAAGCGGCGTCTATCGGATTGTCGCGAGGAACCGCCATCGCCTGCCGGGCGGCACAGCCACCTGCTCTCTCCCAGCCCACATGCGGGGGCATGCGGACCGTTGACCCCTATTCCTGTGCCGGCTGGTGCGGTACCACAGCGGGTACTGCGCCAACCGGGGCCTCCGCTCCCTTGCCCCCTGTGCGCTGGAAGGTACGCCGCCACATCCCTCCCACGGCTCGGTAGAAGCGGTCGGGCAGGAATGCGGCATCCGCGACGATCATCGCGCCCGAGAAGAGCGGCAGCCCCATGAGCACCGCGATGTTCACGTGCATGCCCAACAGCAGCACCAGAACAGGGTATTTGAGCCTGCCGAACAGGACGAACGGAAAGGCAACCTGCACCAGCACCGTCATGTATCCGACGACGGCAATCAGCACGTGGTGGCCTGCGACCATCTGGGACAGCTCGGGCCAGGGCCGGAACAGGTCGATGTTCAGGACGTAGTGGAGTGCCGTCCCATCGCCCCATTTGGGGCCCTGCACCTTGTACAGGCCCGCACATCCGTAGAGGAAGCAGACCTGGGCGGCGATGACGAGCATGCCGCAGTTGTGCAGCACCGTCGTCAGGACAACGCGGGTGTCACCGAGATGGCGCCGGAGAGCGCCGCCCCGCGGGTCTGCCGTTCTGCCCGCCGACGCCCGGAGGCGGGCCCTGCGGGCGTCGAGAGACCAGCGCCGGCCACACGCGGTGAAGACCAGGTAGACGGCCATGAGGACCATGAGATTGTCCCCGCCGTCCGCCATGAAAAGCGCCCTGGCGTGGAACGACACCACCACGACCGCGAACAGGACGGACACCGCCCGCGTCCGCCAGCCCAGCAAGAACAGGGTGCACGTGACGAGAGCCATGGCGTAGCAGAACTCGAAGTACACCGAGCTGTCGGACAGGGTGAGGACGCTCGCCCATCCGCTCTGGTCGAACATCTGCCTGGCCAGCGTAGGTGTCCACGGTGACCCTGGGCCCCACATCACGTCGCGGTGTGGAAACTCGCGGAGCAGGAAGACGAGATAGAGCAGCCCGTACCCGATGCGCAGCACCGCCGCCGCGTACAGAGACACCGGCCGCTCGGTCAGAAGGCCGACGCATGCATGGACCCGGTCGAGTACGCGCTGCGGCACGCGTACGTCGGTCCGCTCTGCGGTGCGTTCCGGCAGTTTCGGCGCTGCGACGGGTTCCTGCTCAGTCCGCTGCATGCGAGGCCACCTTCCACCATGGCAGGTAACGGGTTTCGGCCCGTGTCGGTGCTGCGGCGGCCGGGCGGGATCCAACCGCTGCACCGGGCGCAGCGATAGGCCGCGAGATCACACGCAGCTGGATGGAATCGAAAGTGTCGCCTCGCTGGGCGGCGACGCGATCCGCCGCGATGTTGCGCAGGTACTTCTCCATCATCAGAGCCCGCTCCGAACGCGTCCGGTTGGAGCCGCCATGCGTCTTGAGGTATGAATTCCACGCCTGGCGAAGCATGTTCTGGGCCGTATGACTCGGAAAGACGTTGTGCTTGACCGCGGAATCGTCCTCAGCAGTCAGATCGATCCAGCCACTCACCTTCGTGGTGCCGTCCGGCGCCGTCTGCTTGATCCTCGCCGAAATCTGTCGGTTGACGGACTGTGGATTCGGCGCGAAGAGGCGCCAATTCTGCTCGAACATCGGCCGGACCCACGCGTTGACCTGTCGGCTGTACGCCTTCGAGATGGCATTCGGAGGCGCCACGTACAGGAACACCAGAAGTACATGGACCAGGGTCACTGCCAGGCACAGTGCCACCGCGACTCCTGTTCCAGCACTCAGCAGGCGGGGCGGCCCCGAAAGGTCACGGGTGCCTTCCGGCCCCCCGCCGTCGTCCTGACCGGCCGGCTCGGCGCCCGCCCTCTGCGGATACTCCAAGCTTGTCGACTCAGCACCGCTCAGCACTGCCCCACCCGGTCCTTCCCATCCTGACTGCTCGCACCTGCTGCTCCTGTCCCCACGGGCGGTGCGCGACGGAATCGATGATGATCCGCCGCGCACCACCCATCTCACATTCAGTGCGAAACATGCGCCTCGCGCACGTTGTGCTTCCCCGGCTTGCTGTGGTGGCCGGGCTTCCCCGGCTTGCTGTGGTGGCCGGGCTTCCCCGGCTTCACGGGCGAGTCACACGCGCAGTCGCCGTATCCGCCCGAGTCATGCCCGCCCGAGTCATGCCCACCCGAGTCGTGCCCGCCGACGGCAGCGTCACCGGTCGCAGCGTCACCCGTCGCGGCATCACCCGTGGCGGCATCGCCGGTCGCGGCGTCACCCGTGGCGGCATCGCCGGTCGCGGCATCGCCGGTCGCGGCGTCACCCGTCGCGGCATCGCCGGTCGCGGCATCGCCCGTGGCGGCATCGCCGGTCGCAGCGTCACCCGTGGCGGCATCGCCGGTCGCAGCATCACCCGTCGCGGCATCACCGGTCGCAGCATCACCCGTCGCGGCATCACCGGTCGCAGCATCACCGGTCGCAGCATCACCGGTCGCAGCGTCACCCGTCGCGGCATCGCCCGTCGCAGCGTCACCCGTCGCGGCATCGCCCGTCGCAGCGTCACCCGTCGCGGCATCGCCCGTCGCAGCGTCACCGGTCGCGGTGTCACCCGTCGCAGCGTCATCGCCCGTCGTAGCGTCACCCGTGGCAGCATCGCCCGTGGTCGTGGTGGTGGTGCTCTCGCACTCCGGCCTGGTGATCACGTTGTTGTTCAGCGTCACGGACGCATTGCGGGCCAGCACACGGCCCTCGACGGTCGCCCCGCTGTTGACGGTGATCTGCGTGAGCGCCATGAGGGTGCCCACGAAGGTTGAGCCGGAGCCGAGGGTGGCCGATTCATCGGTCACCCAGAACACGTTGCACGCCTGGGCGCCGTTCTGAAGAGCAATGGTGCTCCCGGACGCGGTTGTCAGACCCGCAGGAACCTTGAAAACCCAGACGGCGTCGGGGTTGTTCTGGGCATCCAGAGTCCACGTGCCGTTGACCAGGAGACCGGACTCGACGGCGTAGGTGCCGGGAGCCAGCGTGGGAGTCACGGGCGCCGGGGAGAGGTTGAATTCCGTGGGCTGGCCGAAGGCGTTGTCGTACGCCGTAGCGAGATCGGCCTTCGCTCCTGCAGCCGCCGCGCCTGCGTAGATCGTCCCGCCCATCACCGTTCCGGGCGGAAATCCCGTCACGGCCGTTCCCGGAGAGACACCGACATCGCCGGTGACCTGCGAATTTCCTTCGTTGGTGACCGTCGAACCAGCCAGTACGGCGAAGGTTTCCGCGGTACCCAACGGGACTGCTGTTGCTGCATGTGCTCGTGTAGGCGTCACTGCCACGACGGCAACAGCGACCAACAGGGTGAGTACCCCGGCGATCCAGGCCGTCATTGTGCGCCGTGGCGGCGCATGGGGAATGTTCAGTGTCATCGAGGAGCCAACTCCTGTGCGGGGTGGTGGCGTCCGGCGTTCCATATCCATCGGAATCGCCTCTTCTGTCGGCGGCATATTACGCAGGCACCTAACCCCGACAACCATTCACTCGGGTGCCGTCGCCGAAATCATCCATCCGCATCAAGAAATGTATGATCAATGGTGAGCCGGATGGCTGCCCCCCATCTGCGCGGCGCATCACCGCCGAGCACCCAGATCGCCGGTCCTTGCCCGTCAGTGAGGCCGTAAAGGTGAATTCGTAAATTCGCCAAGCATCAGCATCATTGCGGTCCGACTGTCCCGCAGAAGCTCAAGCCCTCTGCCACGCGACGTGGAGACCCGTGATTCCCGCCGATGGTCCCCACCGCTCCGGACCGGTCTGCCTGCTTACCGCTGACGCTTCCGCATCCGAACTGCCGGGCAAGAAGCCTCACCAGCATGTGAATGACTCCTGGGCGCACGGATTCCGCCGTTGGAGGCAACTTCCGCCGCACGGCTGTCGGGCAGACGCCGCCCGCGCGAATGGGGCTGCGCCGCACCGCCGTGGCTGCGCTCCAGGTCCGGCACGTTCATGTGCCCCACCCCACGGAACTGGATCAGCGAACCGTCGGCCGGGGCGGGCGCTGGCGAGCACGCCGATCCGTGGAGGGCTGAAGTGGCTCCTCGTTCAGTGCGGCGGCGGTGCCGGGTTCAGGGCGTTGGCGACGGTGCAGCCGCCCTCTCCGGGCATCCGCTGGATCCGGGACGGCACCCACACCTCGGTGTCCCCGGGGCTGACGCGGGCGAGAAGGCAGTCCTGCGCGTCGAAGCCGTTGCCCTTCACCGACAACACGACTCCGACCCGGCCGCCGTCCGCCTTCACCTCGGTACGGATCTCCGGATGCAGGTCCAGAGCAGCGATCCGGCGGCGCACCTCGGCCTCGTCCACCCGGCCGCCCTCCGGTACCCGGGGCAGCGTCGCGCGAAGCTCCTCGTACGGCAGCCGGGGCGGTTCGGGCGGCGGGGCGAAGGTCAGCGGAGGGCCATCCGGGCAGTCCACGTCACGGGGCTCCTCCCGCCATTCCGCCTTCGGCGAGACCCGCACCGCGAAACAGCGCCGGACGACGACCTCCTCCGCGTCGGTCCATCCGTTGTACGCCGAGCCGGAGGTACGGACGACCACCTCCACGCCGTCCCCGTCGTGGGTGGAGATACCCGTCACGCGCAGTACCTCCACCCCGTCGATACCGGAAGCGGAGCGCCCGACCTCCTCCGCGGTGCGCGGACGCTGGCCGTAGAGGCGCTCGCCCGCTTTCCGGGCAACGTCCCGTGCGACGTCGGACGCCGCGTTCTCGGAGGTCGGCACCATGCCGCAGCCGGCGGTGAACAGCAACAGCGGGGCGAGCAGCAGCAGTCGGCGCATGCGCCCCACCCTTCCCGCGCCGCGCGCGGCGAGCAACCCCTCACGTACTCAGACCGGCGTGGGCGATCGTACTCACGCTGCCCGAACTCGCGTCCGCCCCGCCCCGCGAAGGCGGCGGTCGCCCCACCGCGCCGAGGGGAACACCCGGCGTCAGACTCGGCGGCAGCGCTCCCGAAGCTCGGAGATGACCGCCTTCTCGCGCGCGTTGACGGGACCGGACACCGCGGCCACCCGGTCGGCGACGTCGAGGAGGTCGCTCACGTCTCCCGGCTCCGCGTCCAGGTGTCGCCAGACCTCGGCGGGATCGACGTCGACGAGTCGAGCGAGCCGTTCGTCGACGACCTGATGCCGATCCCGGACCAGCCTCACCAGGTGCCGCATCAACAGCGCCTCGTCGTCGGCGATCTTCTCGTCCGCCGTGATGACGAGCCAAGCGACCCACAACATCAACCGCGGGTGCCGACTCCGGTCGCTCAGGCCCTCGGCGATCTCGATCACCCGCGCCTCGTTCCGGAAGACGGCTTGCGCGTGCCGCCCCGCGAGCAGCGTCGTGTAGCGGTTCAGCACCACCGCGAGGGGCACGCCGACCACGGGGATACCGATCTTGATGACGTTGCGCTGCAGAAGGAACTTCCCCACGACGGGGAGCCCTCTCGCAGCGCTCAGTACCGCTCCGGAGTAGAACCGCTTGATCAACGGCCGCATCATGGCCGGGACCGCCTTGGTGACGCCTCCCCGGACCACTTCCCCGCTCTTGATCGTGAAGGCCACCCGGATGAGCTTCCACATGTCGTCGGGATCGGACAGGTCGAGCGGGACCCGGTACAGGACGGAGATGTCGTAGGCAAGGCGCATCTGGAGCCGGGTGATGTACGCGACATCGACCATGACGGTCGCGACGGCGGCCGGGACGGTCGCCGGCGAGGCACCACCAAGGCTGCCGAGGGTGGCGACGACGGCCGCCGTGTAGGCCCCGGCGGAGAGTCCGCCTTCGAGTGCCGCGTACCGAGCCGCCATCTTGATGCGCTGATCGACGATGGCATCGGCGGGGACGCCCTCGTACCGCTCCTGGAAGTACCGCCAGTCGACCTTCTCGGTGTAGGAGCTCATCGCCTGAGCGCTGAGCTTGGTGAACCAGCCGCCCGACTTGATGTCGTCCGGGCTCAACCCCTTGACGAAGTCCCGCAACTCGTCCCGCTCACGCTCGACCGCCTCGCGGTCGGAGTCGTCGTCGCCACTGGCGTCGACAGGGTCGATCAGAGCTTCGGTCACGGCGGGTCCTCCCAGGTGGGTCAGCGTCCCGTCAGGCTGCCAGGTTTTGGACAACCCCGCTGACATCTCGACAAGTTGGCCCACCGACAGCCGTTTGTCGACGTATCACTACAACGGGGATGGAGCGCCGCCCCCGTGGGCGGCAGCGGCCCGCCTCCAGCCCCTCGGCTCCGTACAGCTCATGAAACGTCGCACCCCCCACGTAACCGCCGAGGTCGGGGTCGGCGGTATCGCGGTCGAGAAGCCCGTCGTCCAAGGACGCCCGCCAGGTCTCCGCCGACAAGAACGTCTCGCAGCGGGCCTCGACGCAGTACCGGAAGAGGTACCGCAGGTAGGCGGGCGTCCTACCGTGAGGGGTCCCACACCCGACGTCGATGACGACCTCGTAGTCGCGCATGTAGTTCGTGTGTCCGTGGTGCACGACAAGCTGATCGACGGTCTTGTTCAGCTCATCGAGAAGGGCGGTGTCCATGCAAGCCCTTCCATCTCATCTCACATGCTCATCGACAAGGGATTTACGGGTGTCGGGACGGCAGGCTACGGCGTCGCGGCCGGCCCTCCTGTCCACGTCACGGGGTCGAGGGAGCGCGGGGCCGCAACTTCCGGTCCGCGGGTCCGTGCATAAGGAACATTACGATCCGGCTGAGACCCCTTCCCTCCCTGACCGACCGCTTAGCATGATGCCCATTCCGGGAAGGACGCTGCCGGCCGTCGCCCACGGCGACCGGCCGGAAGGCCTCCCCGCAGCACGCGCAGCTCACGTCGGCACCGCAGGTGGGCGCCTCGCGTCGGTACCCCGCGTGGCGCCCGCACCCCGTCCACCAGGAGCGTCCATGCACCGTAGTTCCGCTTCCGCCACCGGCAGCGCCACGGACCCGTCGTCCGTCGAGCTCTTCGACCGCGCGTGCCGACGACTGCTCGGGTACGGCACGGTCTTCACGGACGCCGTTCTGGAGACGATCCGCGCCGAGGTGCCGTACTACGCCGACCCCGTGCTCGCACCGCCGGACGTCCGCGAGACCGTGGGAACGGGCATCCGTCACGGCCTGGAGACCGGGGTGGATCCGGGCAGGATCGTGGAGGTCGAGCGGTTCACGAGAGAGCTGGGCATGCGGCGCGCGGAACAGCGCCGCCCCTTGGACGAGGTCCTGCACGCCTTCCGCGTCGCCGGATCCGAGGTCTGGAGCGGGATGATCGACGTGGTGGAGCGGGAGGGCCTCGGCGACATGCGCCGGCTGGTGCACGTCGCCGAGCTGGTGTGGAAGAGCAACGACCGCGACGCCGTCCTGGTCGCCGACGCCTACCGCCAGGTCATCGACGGGGTGGCCGGCCGGCACGCCGAGCGTGTCCGTCTGATCCTCGCCGCCCTGCTGGAGACGCCTCACGACCCCGACTTCGCCCGGAACGCGGCCGACATCCTCGATCTGCCGCTCGGCGGCCGCTACGCGGTGGCGGTCGCGGAGGCGACGCCACCGTACGGCCGCGTGCCCAGGACCGCTCCGGAGGTGAGGGGCATACGCGTCCTGCGACACGCCTGGGGTCAACGCGCCGTCTTCGTCGCCCACTTGGGAGACCGCCCGCTGGAGGCGTTCGCGTCCGGCCTCGTCGCCGGCCCTGGGCTGCGCATCGGGGTCAGCCTGGTGGTCACCGGCCTGGGGAGCCTGGCCCGCGCGCGCGACCTGGCCGGAGTCGCCGTGCGCACCTGCCGAGCGGACGGGGAGGTCGTGCGTCTCGACTCCCGCCTGCCCGACGGTCTCCTGGTCTCGCGGCCCGACCTCTCCGGCGAACTCGTCCGCCAGGTGCTCCGGCCCCTGTACGAACTGGAACCCGGCGACCGCGACCTCCTCCTCGACACCATCGGCGTCTGGATGGAATGCGGCGGCTCGACCGTCCAGGCGTCGCGGTACATGTTCTGCCATCGCAACACCGTGCTGAACCGCCTGCGCCGCGTCGAGCAGATCACCGGCCTCGCCCTGTCCCGCCCTCGCGACCTGGTCCGACTCACCCTCGCGCTCGACGCCCATCGCCTGCTGGGACCAGCCGCGGCGGCGGGCTCCGCCGGCTCCGTCGCCGACGACGAACAGCGGCGCCGCCGACCGGCCTGACCCTCCTCCCCCTCCTCCCCGTCCGGGCGCCGGCTCACCCCCTGGGCGTCGGCACAGTCACGCCCACCGGACGTTGGGAACGCACACCGGTGGCGGCGCAGCGCGTGGACGACCCGAGGACCAGGTGTTCTGGTGTGACTCGTTCATAGGCGATCCATCCGCCCCCAGGCCCGCCAGAGGTGACCGCTATGTCCCACCCGCCCGTCCCTCGCCCCTCGCATCGCTCCCGGCCTCACCGCCCAGGCCTGTCCTTCGCCGTGGTCAACGGAACGGCCTTCGCCGTGCACGTGCTGCTGGTGTGCGCCTTCGCCGACCTCATGGCCGCCCCTGCCCAGGGCGGCACCGGTATCGGCATCCCGGCACTCCTCCTCCAGGCCGTGCTGCTGGTGTGGACGGCGGCGCGCTACGACCGCCGCGCGTCCCGCACGTCCCGAACGGACTGCCACCGGGCCGCGCGCGAACACGGGGGGTACTGATGAGACCCGTGCCACCCCTCGCCGCGCCCGGCTCCCTGGACGCGGACACCCACACACTGGTCCTCGGCTGCTTCGTGGCGTTCGTCGTCCCCATCCTGTTCCTGTGCGTCCTCAGCGGCCCCCCGAGGGACCGCGTCAACGACTTCTACACGGCGGGCCGCACCCTGCGGCCGCTGCGGGGCGCCCTCGTCCTCGCCGGTGTCTACCTCTCGTCGGCCACCGTGCTCGGCACCACGGGAAGCGTCGCCGTCTTCGGGTACGACGGCCTGTTCATCGCGCTTTGCACCCTGCTCTCCCTCGGCGTACTGCTCCTGCTCGCCGTGCCCCTGCGCGAGCGCGCCGGCTACACGCTGGGCGACACGTTCGGCCTGCGCACCCCCGGGCGCGCCGTGAGGATCGCGGTCGCCGTCGTCACGCTGTGCATCTGCGTCCCCTACCTGGTCGTGCAGCTCTCCGGTGCGGGCGTGACCACCGCGGCGCTGCTGGGGCTCTCCGGTCCGGGCGTCGAGAAGACGGCCGTCATCATGATCGGGGCTCTCGTCGTCTGCACCACGGCGTTCGGCGGCATGCGCGGTACGGTCGTGATCCAGGTGATCAAGACGGTGGTGCTGCTCTGCGTGGCCCTTGCCCTGGCCGCCGTCCTGCTGCACCGCTTCCACTGGAGCCTCGACTCGCTGATCTCCGCGGCCGAGCAGGGAAGCGGCCGCCCCGCCGACTACCTGCGCCCTGGCCTCCGCTTCGACAGCAGCGGTGAGCCCGCGGGCACCTTGGACTTCATCGGCCTCATGATCACCATCGTTTTCGGCGTGGCCTGCCTGCCCCACGTCGCCCTGCAACTCGGAACGGCTCCCGACGCCGCCACGGCCCGCCGTACCGTACGCCACACCCTGACGATCGTCGCCGCGTTCTGCCTGACGACGGCTCTCATGGGGTTCGCCGCCTCGGCGTTGATCGGCACACCGACCATCCTGGCCGCCGATCCGGGCGGAAGCAGTGCGCTGGTGTTGCTCGCGGGCGAACTGGCGGGGGGTTCGGACGCCGGCGCCGGCGGGGCGCTGCTCGTCGTCCTGGTCGCCTGCGGGGTCTTCCTCACCACGCTGGCCGTCGTCGCGGGCGTGACTCTGGCGGCAGCGGGGACGATCGCCCACGACCTGTACACCCACGTGCTGCGTCGTGGGCGCACCACCGAAGGCCGGGAAGTGGCCGCCGCCCGCCTGGCGTCCGCCGGTGTGGGCGTCCTGAGCATCGCCCTGGCGGTCTGGGTCCAGGGGTGGAACGTCCAGTTCCTCACGGCGCTCTCCCTGGCGGTGGCCGCCTCCTCCCTGCTTCCGGCGCTGGTGTACACCCTGCTCTGGAAGGGCTACACCCGCGCCGGCCTGCTCTGGACGTTGTACGGAGGTCTGGGCTGCGCGGTCGGGCTGCAGCTCTCCAGCCCGGTCTTCTCGGGCAATCCCCTGGCCCTGTTTCCCGACTGGCACGTCGACTGGTTCCCGCTCCAGACGGTCGTCCTCGTGTCGATCCCGGTCGCCTTCCTCCTCGGCCGGCTGGGCAGTACCGGCGTAAGGCGACGCACCCCTCCCCCACATCAGCGCGCGGCTCACGGCCCTGTCGAACGTACCGAGGCGGAGGCGTTCCCGTGGGACGAGTCCACCCGCTCCGCGCGCCTCCACGGCTCAGCGGTCGAGACGCCGAGGCATCCCAACTGACCTGACCCACCCCGAGCTGCCCCGACCTGCCCCGACCACGGTGGTGTGGCCGCCGGCGGAGAGCACCGCTCCTCGCCGGCGGTCGGCGCCCGCGGGTCCCGCCGCGTCGGCGGCCGGATCAGGCGCCTTCGTCGAACAGCCCGGCCTCCACCTGGAAGGCCAGCGTCTGCAACACCTCGGCCGAGGAGACGTCGGTCTGCCCGCTGTCGTGCGTCATGGCAAGGCTGGTGAAGGCGAGTGTGAAGCCGGAGATCATGGTCTGCAGAGCAGGACCAAGAGCGCGCGCGACGAGCCGGGCCACCTCCTGCGGGGCGGCATCGGCCGGAACGCGGATCGCGGGCAGCATCTCGTTCAGCATCTGCGTGACCACGCTCGGCCCGAGCTCCGAGTCGTCCTCGTCCTCACCTGCTTCCGCGGCACGACGGATCTCCTCCGCCTCCGTCAGGATGCCAATCACTCGCTTCAGTACCTCGGCTCGCTGCATTCCCGGAGCCTAGGAGATCCCGACGGGGCCGGAAGCGATGTGACGGCCGGACGGGCCTTCCGCAGTCACGACACGTTCCCGCGCACGCCCTTACCGAAGAGGCCGTCGACGTAGGTCACGTACTGCGGGGTGAACTCCCCTCCACTGGTGACGGTGCCCGTGACCTTCTCGCCCGGCTCCAGTTCCACGGTGGCGATCTGGTCTTCGTCCATGCCGAGTTCGGCCCCGTGCTTGGCGCCGTCGGTGTCGGTGATCGTGAAGTACAGCGGGTTGACGTCGATCTTCTTCTCGCCGTTGTTGGCGACCGTCACCTTCACGCTGGTGTACTTCCCGCCTCCGTGCAGCACACTCGGCTTGAAAGCCGTCTTCACCACGGTCACCGTGACGGGTGCCTTCTCCGCCGGCAGTGCGCCCCCGCGGGCGCCGCTCTTCGTCGGGGCCGCTGCGCCGGCCTTGCTGTCACTGGTGCCGTCTCCCCCTCCGACGAGCGCGCCGAGGACGACGAGGAGGACGAGGGCGCCGCCGATGGTCAGGCCGACGATCGCGCCCGTGGACAGGCCTTTCCCGGGCGGGGGCGGGGGCGGGGGCGGGCCGTACGGTCCGGGGTGCTGGGGCTGTCCCCATGCGGGTGTCCGGCCGGGCTGCTGCGGCGGATACGGCTGCTGGGGCGGATACGGCTGTTGCTGCGGCCCGGGGTATGGCTGGCTCACGGTGTCCCCTCGCTGATGGTCCTGGTGTGGAGGTGGCGTGAACGTACCGTGCGCGCGGTGCGGCCGGAGGGCAATCCACCGGATCGGGACACGAAGGAGCCCCGCCGCACGGGGCGCGGCGGGGCCGATCTCGGATGGGATGTCAGAAGGTCGGCGGCACCTTCAGGGGGACGAGGCGCGGCGCACTGTAGGTCTGCGCTCCGTCCGGGCCGACCACTCGTTCCCGGTACCGGATGAACCTTCCGTTGACGATCTCTACGTCATCGGCAATCTCGTCCGGCTCGAGGCCGTTCGCTCTCGCCCACTCGACGGCGTCCGGGCGTAGCTGCACGATGCGCTTCTTCAGGTTCATGGGACTCATCATCCCTTCTTACGGGGTGGTGCGGGCGGGTTCTTCGCGGCCTCCGCGGTCCTCGGTATCGGCTACCGGCGCCCTTGGCCGAGCACGGACGAGCCCCCACCTCCGCCGAATGTCAGAATGTGGGGGCTCTGTTCCGTCCTTCCGCCGTCCGGCCCTCTCCGGATGCATGCGGATCGGGTGGTCCGTACCTCGTGGCCATCCGGCCGAGGCCACCACGCATGGCGCGCGCGTGCTTCTCGCCGCCCAAGGATCCCGGCGGCCTGATCGACCGACCGACAACCTATGATCTTGCGGTGCGGTCCACGCCGGCCCGCAGGGGAGGGGCCTGTTTCATGGCACATTCGGATCTCATCGACCTGGCCGGCCCTTGGGGCCGCATACTCAGCGGCACGCCGCTCGACCATGAGACTCATACCCGGGCTGGACAGTCCATGGCCGTGGACCCGGTCACCCACGAACTCTTCGTGGTGCAGGTGCGGGACGAACCGACGCTCGGGAACCTCTGCGTCTACCGCATGGACCGGAAGACCGGCCGGCCGATCGACAACATGCATCTCAACGGCTTCGGCCACGGGAACCAGATCGGCGCTCAGCACATCGGCGGCACGACCCATCTGTGGACGGACGCGGGGCCCCTGATCGACAAGTACGGAACGCGCGTGGCGCGGGTCCCCTACCGCCCCGGGCAGACACTCACCATGACGTCGTCCGGGGTCTCGGCGCCTTTCCGCCCGACGCCGGACGCCACGGAAACCTCCCCCAACGTCGATCCCGTCCACCACCGCCTCACGATCAGGTGGGTGATAGGCAGAAGAGCCTTCTTCAGCCAGTACCCCATCGACCCGCTCACCGGCGACGTCACCTGGACCGCGACCAGAACGATCGAGCTGCCCACCGGCGGAATGTTCGCGACTGCCCACGTCCCGACCCCTCAGGGATTCGCTTCGCTCGGGGAGTACCTCTACGTCTACACGGGCAGCCCGGACGTGAACAACGCCCACATCACCGTTCTGTCCTGGGCGGACGGCTCCATCGTCGGACAGCCCCAGCACATCACCGCCGTGCCCGGACTGGAGCGCCGGGAGCCGGAGGGCATGTGCATCGAGCCGATGGGCGACGAGGCTCGGCTGCTGTTCGGCTTCAGCGGCAGCGAAACCACCCCGCGCGAGGCGACGATCTGCTTCCTCTCGACGGATCCGCCGGTACGGGGCGTGAAGCTGCTGACGGACTGGACCGCCCTCACGGGCGTATCCGGAGCCGTCCCGCAAACGGGCGTGATGAGCCCGCGCGGACGCCTCGTGTCCATGGCCGGGACCACCTACCTGCAGCTTCGTGGCGGTTTCGACTGCGACATCACCGCCGAGGGCCCGTTCGCACAGCTCCCACCGACTCTGACCCCCAGCCGTACGGTCAGGGCCGACGTGACGCGGAACAACAACGGCGGCCGCTGCGTCTGCCGGGTCGAGGCCAACCCCGAGGGCAAGCTCTCGGTGTTCGGTCCGACCGCCGACAACAGGATCTCCTGGATCGACCTCGACAACTTCTCGGCGGCTTGGCGCTGACGGTCCGTCCGCTCGTCGCCTCTCTCCGTCGCCCCCCTCTCAACGATCCCGGAGGATCAGTCATGCCCCAGAACCACACCAGCCGCCGCGCACTGCTCACCGCCGCCGTCGCCGTCCCCGCGGCGGCGGTCGGCGCACCGATGCTCGCCACCTCCGCCTCCGCGGCCGACCTCCCCAGCGGCATCAGCGTGGTCCACGACTGGCAGCCGCTCGTCCTCGCCTCGGGTGTCACCCCCGCCGTGGACGTACCGGCCGTCCGCGTCGTGAACATCGCGGGTACGGAATTTCTGCAGATGCGCGGCGGGTTCACGTGTGCGTTCACGGCCGATGCCGTGATCGGCACCATGCCGACGACGATCACGGTGCCGAAGGTGGTGCGCGCGGTCTGTCCCCGCAACAACTCCGCGGGCATCAACTCCTGCCGCGTGGAGGTACACACGACCGGCCGGATCACCGTGTTCGGCGGCACGGCCACCAACGACATCACCTGGGTCACCCTGGACAGCTACTCGGCCGTCCTCGCCTGAACCAGGCGCGCCTTCGCGCGACTGCGCGACCGGCACCGAACGTTGCATGCCGCGGGGTCGGGCTGGAGCCTCGAGCGCTCCAGCCCGCGCGCCTTCGGGGTCCGGTCGACACCGGATGACGGGATCGCGTGGGTGGGCTGACAGTGGCGCCAGTCGGGGACGCCCGTGGCGGTGAGGTGACGACCGCGCGTGGATCGCAGAGGTCGACCCTCTCCTGCGCCGTGTCCGTCTGGCGCCCGGTTCTGGAGTACTCGTCGCATCGGGGAAGGGAATGACATGGCGGAGACGAGCTGGCGGCTCAGACAGAAAGAGCGCCTCGTGGGGACGTTGACGCTCGAAGAGAACGACATGTTCTGGTCGGACTGCCACTTCGAGCCTGCTCCGGCGTGGGACGACCTCCGCCCTCTCTTCGCCGCTTCGCGGGAGGCATGGGATCGCGGTGAAGAGGAGGCCGCACTGGCAGCCGACGAGGCGATCCATGCCGAGGGGCTCGTCCTCGTCCCCGACGGAGGTGGCGACCCCATCACAGACTTTCTGATCCGGATCGACGGAGAGACGGCCCGCTTCCGGCGCTGACTGCGGCCGTGATTCGGCCGAAAAAGGGCCGCCGAGCGGGAGTTGCGGCCTCTCGCGGGGACCGCCCCGACCACCTACCGGATCGAAGACCGGCACGTACCGGGGCTTCGTGCACGGCGAGGACGGCCCTTTCGTCACGGTCGGCCACCACCCGCGTGTTCCGGCGGACGTCCTGGTGCCACAGGCTCCGCACCTGCACCTCCCGGCGGTCGTGTCGCGTTCAGCCCGGCCTCGCAAACGCTGCCGGCCGGGCCGGGACCGGCCATCGATGCTCCTCGAGCGCCGCGGCGGCCCCCCACGCCCCCTGAATTGATAATGGCAACCGTTTTCATATACGGTCACGTCATTCCCCTTCGCGTCCTCAGGAGTTCCGATGGCCGTACCCAAGCGCAAGATGTCCCGCAGCAACACCCGCCACCGCCGCGCCCAGTGGAAGGCGACCACGCCCCAACTCGTCCCGATCACGATCGACGGCTCGGTCCACCAGGTCCCTCAGCGGCTGGTGAAGGCGTACGAGCGCGGCCTCATCCGTCCCGAAGGCTGAGCCCATGACCTCGCACGACCGCCTGCCGGTGACCGTCCTGTCCGGATTCCTCGGCGCGGGAAAGACCACCCTCCTCAATCATGTGCTCGCGAACCGTGAAGGCCTGCGGGTCGCGGTCGTCGTCAACGACATGAGCGAGGTGAACATCGATGCCGCATTGGTGCGCGGCGGCGAGGCGGCCCTGTCCCGCACCGAGGAGCGGCTGGTCGAGATGACCAACGGCTGCATCTGCTGCACGCTCCGGGACGACCTGCGCACGGAGGTCGACCGGCTGGCCCGCGAAGGGCGGTTCGACTACCTCCTGATCGAGTCCAGCGGCATCTCGGAGCCCATGCCCGTGGCCGCGACCTTCTCCTTCCCTCGTGACGACGGCGCGACCCTGGGCGACCTGGCCCGTCTGGACACCATGGTGACCGTGGTCGACGCCGCGAACTTCCTCACGGAGCTCGACGGCGGAGACGAGCTCGTCGCGCGCGGCCTCGATCAGTACGAGGACGACGAGCGCACGGTCAGCGACCTCCTCATGGATCAGGTCGAGTTCGCCGACGTCATCGTGCTGAACAAGCTCGACCTGGTCGGGCCCGACGAGGCTCTGCGGCTCCGGGCGACCTTGTCCCGGCTCAACCCCGAAGCCGGGATCGTGCCCGCGGTACGCGGCCGAGTCGCCCTCGAGCAGGTCCTCGGGACCGGCCTGTTCGACGTCGAACGGGCCCAACAGGCCCCGGGATGGGTCAAGGAGCTCAACGGCGACCACGTACCGGAGACGGAGGAGTACGGCATCTCCTCACTGGTCTTCCGCGCCGACCGGCCGTTCCACCCGCACCGCCTGTGGAACTTCGTCACCAAGGGTCTCGACAGTGGCACCTTCGGGAAGATCCTGCGCTCGAAGGGCTTCTTCTGGCTCGCCAGCCGCCCCCACGTCACCGGGCTGTGGTCGCAGGCCGGTGCGGTGGCCCGCTTCGAACCCTCCGGCGCCCGCGGCCCGGACGCCACCCAGGACCAGGAACTCGTGTTCATCGGCACCCGGCTGCGCCCCGAGGCGCTCCATGCGGCGCTCGACGCCTGCCTGCTCGGCCCGGACGAGGCCGTATCCGACGAGGACGACTTCCCCGAGTGGGAAACGTACGGCATCGACGACACGTGCGAGCACGAGCACACAGCAGCCTGACTCCGCCACCAGCGGTTCCACCTCCTGACTCGCCTCACCCACGGGCGCCTCTCTCCGCGGACGCGCGCGAGCGGCTGCTGCGGAGCGAGGCGAAATTGATCAGCCATCCCGATGGGCGAGGCGTCAGCCGGCAGTGAGCAACGATCGCGCCGGCACGCGTGATCAGCGTCGCGCACGGTGGGCGGCGGTACGACCTGACCCGTCCCGGGCCGCTGACCCGGGTACGGGTGTTCACGCCCCGGCGCTGGCGCTGTCGCTGCCCCGCTCGACCGGGATCCACAGCTGCGAGTCGGTCTCCGCGCCGATCTCCACCGGCCGCGTCAGCAGGAGCTCCGGACCCGGTCGGCTCAGGTACGGGTTCGAGGGGAACCACTGCGTGAACACGTCCCGCCACAGCTCCTGGAGGGCACTCGGATAGGGCCCGTGGTTGTCGAAGACCGCCCAGGTCCCCGCCGGCACGTCGAGGACGTCGAGCTCCTCGACGACCGCCTCGGGACCGGTCGCCACGCCGACCCAGTAATCCACCTCGGCACCCTCCTCGCGGCTGTCGGTCAGGTGCACCACCGCCGACAGGATCCCCTCCGGGTCCCGGCCGGCCAGCCCCTTCATCCGTGCGATCGCCTGCGCGTCCAGGCTTTCCACGTGCGCCGCGGCGGCCTCGTTGACCCCCTCGTGCACGAGCGGGACCCGGGCCTTCCTGCCGACGACCCTGAACGGCTCCTTTCCCACGATCCGGTACCGCATGGCCGTCCTCCCTTCGACGACGACACGGAAGGACATGCGCGGCTGCGCCGTGAGCACCGCGCCCGTCCGCCGGGCCTCGCCCGGCCCGATGCCGTGCACCGACCGGAAGGCCCGGGCGAACGCCTCGCCCGAGCCGTACCCGTACCGCACCGCGACATCGAGCAGCGTCGCCTCCCCCGCCAGCACCTCGGCCCCGGCGAGCGTCATCCGTCGACGCCGCACGTAGACCGGGAGCGGCATCCCGGCGAGCGCGGAGAACAACCGCCGGAAGTGGTACTCCGACACCGCGGCGATCCGGGCCACCTCGGCCATGTCCACCTCACCGTCGAGACGGGACTCCAGGTGGTCCAGCGCCTGATTCATCCGCTCCAGCACCGGTAGCCGTCCTCACTTCTCGTGTCTCCCCTACGGGAACACCCACCCTGCCGACCGGCCGCCAGCCGCGGAAACCACAGCGGCCGGGTCCGGAGCCCCGCGCCGCGCGCGGCGGCCTGTAGGTGGATCGCGCCCCGCCCGACAGATCCCGTACGGGAAGTATCGGGCAGCAGCCCTGGCCTGACCTGAGGCTTGTTCCATGACCGATATCAAGGGATTCTACGAGCCGCGGTTTGCCCCGGTCCGTGAGGCACTCGCGACGTTGCTCGCCAAGGACGACGTCGGGGCTTCGGTCGCTGTGTACGTGGATGGCGAGCCGGTGGTCGACATCTGGGGTGGGTACGCCGACGCGGACCGTTCCGTCGGCTGGGAGCGCTCCACCCTCACCTGCGTTAACTCGACGACCAAGACCATGACCGCGTTGGGTGCCCTGATCCTGGCGGACAGAGGCCTGCTCGATCTGTCCGCGCCGGTCGCCGCCTATTGGCCTGAGTTCGCCGCGGTCGGCAAGGAGAACGTGCTGGTACGGCACGTCCTGTCGCACACCGCGGGACTTCCGGACCTGTCCGGGCTGGGAAAGGTCGAGGAGCTCTACGCCTGGGAGAGCGTGACGGCAGGGCTGGCCGCGCAGGCTCCGGAATGGGCACCCGGAACGGCGGCCGGCTACCACGCGCTCACCTTCGGGTTTCTCGTCGGTGAGATCGTCCACCGCGTCACGGGACGCGGTATCGGCGAGTTCTTCGCCGAGGAGGTGGCCGAGCCCTTGGGCGCGGACTTCCACATCGGCCTCTCCGCGGAGCACGACCACCGCGTCGCCCACCTCATACCGCCGCCGTCACTCACCGACGCGTACGCCGCCGACCCACCGCCCGGACCGGACGGCGCACACCGTGAGTACACCGGTACCGCCATCCGGGTCAGTGACGTCAACTCCATCGCCTGGCGCCGCGCGCAGATCCCGGCCGTCAACGGCTTCGGCAACGCCCGGTCCGTCGCCCGTGTGCAGTCGGTACTGGCGAACCGGGGCTCCGTCGGCGGCGTACGGCTGCTCTCCGCCCAGGGCTGCGAGCCCGCGTGGCAGGAGGTGTTCCGGGGCGACGACCGCGTCCTGCGGACGCCGATGTCCTGGACCATGGGCTTCGGCAGGTTCGGCAACACCTTCGGCTGGGGCGGATGGGGCGGCTCCCTGGTGGCAAGCGATCCCGACGCACGCATGACGGTGGCCTATGTGATGAACCAGATGATCGACCCGGCCCGGCAGGAGGACAACCGTGGCATGGAGATCGTCATGGCGGCCTACAGCGGCTGGACCGGTAACTCCTCCCCCTCATGAAGCCGCAGCTCAAGCGGCAGGTGCTGCTCGCAGCCACTCATTGACAGCAGCGATGAGGACGGTCTCCTCGTACCGAACCGCGTGCATGTCGTGGCGCGTGGCGACCACGCGGTGCCTCTTGAGACAGTTGATCCGCTTGTCGGTTCCGGGGTGCTCCTCCGAGTGCGCCCTGCCGCTCACGCCCTGTCGTGCCGTTCCTCGACCTGACGTGAGCCGGACGGGCCGGCATCCGCGGTCGGTCCGGCCCAGCCGTCGTGTACGCAGGCCCAGGAGGTGGGCGGGTAGGCATCGTCACGGCTGCGGATGGCACGGGCCTCTGGGTGCACGCGTCGGGCCGGCAAGGTATGCGTCAGTGTCCGGACCCGCAGAGCCGGCAACGCGACGGCGCATGTGCTCATACGGCGTCAACTCTTTCACGTTGTAGGGGCTGCAGAGGATGCCGCGAACGCGGCGCCTCGATGTGCTGTGAACCGGTCACCTCGCGGCCGGGCGACGAGGCCGGTCACGCCGAGCGCGCCAGGCGGCGAGCGCCTCGGCACGGCTGCCGGCCGGATGCTCGGCATACCAGTCACGCAGAAAGCGGTTGAGCTCGAACTGCGAGCCGATCTCCTGCGGCTGGGCGGCGGCCTGGCGCGTGGCATGCCAGTGGGCGACGGCATCGGCCAGGGTGCGCCCCGCACCTTCGGCTACGAATGCCCGCATGTAGGCGTCGAAGTGGAAGACCTCGCCGATCTCACGGCGGAAGTACTCGCGCAGCACCTGGCTGCACCGCTGGCCCTCGGGAATCACGGTGAACCCGTTCACCGGCGCGGCGAGCTGGCGGCCGGCACTGCTCGCGCGGGGCGGCGCGGCCGGCGGGGCGACGCCGTCCAATGCGGCCTGCAGCCGCTCCGTCAGTGCCGCCTTCCCACCGCCCCGCGGCACCCCGAGCTCGCGGGCAAGCACGGTCAGCTCGGCCAGCGTCCAGTACCAGCGGGACAACTCGTCCCCGCTCAACGCCGCACTTGGCTCTGGTCGCGTCTCGGCACCCGTATTCGAACTCACGTCCCCATGATAGGTGCGGTGGGGTGGTACGCCCGGCGCTCGACGAGAGGAACCGGCCGCGACGCGGTGAGACCCGCAGGGCGTCCGCCTCGGAACGTCCGGGCCCGGCGCTGGGCCGGCTCGCCGTCTTCGTCGTAGCGGGCGAGGCGGTGCGGGGATCGACCGCCCGGACGGGCCCGTATGCTCGCGCTGCCGGTCGTCGCCGGACATCGGCGGGGGAAGTTCAGGGGTGGGACATGTGGGACGGGATCAAGCTGTGGCTCCGTAAGGCCGGCGTGCCTCTGCTGTATGGCGTGTTCGGGTTCTGCTTCGCGGTCGCGGAGCCACAGTGGCTGCCCACACGTCTGGGCTACCTGCTCTGCGGCATCTTCGGAGTCATGGCTTGCTACGCGCGGACACGGGAAATCATCCGTGCGCGAGCCCTCAAGGTGGATCGCCCGACAGTCACGGGAGTGCTGGACCACCCGTGACACGGCCGGAGTGAACCCCGCGGCTCAGCTCAGAGCACCGTTGCCAGCGCGGCGAGTGAGGCTCTGTGGTCGGGGCCGGTGGGGATGAGTACGGCGCTGGTGACGCCGGAGGCGAAGAGGTCGTCCAGGCGGGCGCGGACGTGTTCGGGGGTGCCTGCCAAGGCGAGTTGGTCGACCCACTTCTCGGGCATCGCCTGGGCGAATGCCTGGGCGTCCGTGCTGCTGCGGCGTAGTTCCGCGAGTTCGTCGTGGAATCCGAGTGGTGCGATGTGCGGCTTCCAGTCGGGGTTGCCCAGGGCTTTCAGGGCGGGCCGTACGGTGGCGAGGGCGGCGTGGGGGTCCTTGTCGACGGCGGCGATGTTGTAGGCGGTGAGCCGGTGGGGGCGCTGGGGGTTGATGCTGCGCAGGGCCTGGCGGACGTACGGGGGTGTGACCGGCTCCGCGAGCAGGGTGCCGTCGGCCGTTTCGCCGGAGACGGCCAGTGACTTGGGGCTGCGGACCCCGGCGAAGACGTCGGGGCTCTGTTCGGGCACCGTGGAGGGTTGCAGGCGCAGTCCGTCGAGGCGGACGTAGCGGCCGGTGGTGGCGGCCGTTCGGCCCGCCAGCAGTGTCTTGAGGGCGTCGATGTATTCGCGCAGCAGTGTCAGCGGGCTCTCGGGCCAGGCGCCCGCACTGCGCATCCACTCGGGCATGCCGTGGCCGACGGCGATGTCGAGTCGTCCGGGGTACAGCTGGGCGAGGGTGGCGGCTTCCATGGCGGTGAAGGCGACGTTGCGGGCCGCGGCGGGGAGCAGACCGATGCCGACGCGGATTCGCGGTGTGGAGGCCAGCATGGTGGCGGCCTGGGTGAGGCCTCCACGGTATCCGAGATCCTCGACGACCCACAGTTCGTCGAATCCGTAGGTGTCCGCCTCGCGTGCGAAGGCGACCATGTCGGCCGGCGGAATGTCGCAGGGCAGAAGTACGCCGATCGCGCCGGTCATTCGGGTCATCCGTAGTCTCCCCCAGCCTCTCGGTGTGGTGTCAAAGGTACTGATCCGCGGGGGCCTGGACGGTCCGGAACGCGGCAGCATGACGTACGGGCCGGCGGTGGGGTGGTCTTCGCCGGCTCGGTCGTTCACCGCCGGGCGACAGGTGCACCGCCGTGCGAATGTGACCGGTTGGCAACAGGACGACCGGATGAGCAACGTTCCGATCATCTCGGTCATCTGGGTCCTCGACATGGCGGAACGCACATAACTGATCGTTTCAGAATGCTGTCCTGCGGAACGCTGGCGGCCCATGGAATAATCCCTTCCACGCCGTGACACCGGAACAGCCCACAGTCTCCGTCGGGACATCCCGCCACGCGACACCCGTCCGCAGCACGAACAGGACGCCGGCGAGTGCCGCCCGGTCCGGAATACGCAGCCGCCCGGGGTGGCGATGGCGCCGTTCGCGAGCGGGCGGCAGCAACGGGGACCCGCTCCCACAGGCGGTCAGGAACAAGATCGGTGCGCACTCCGGACTCCCTGCCGATGAAGATCGTTGAGCATGAGTCCCGCAGCTCAACTCATTCAGGACGTCC
>NZ_JBVJPY010000029.1:0-37707 GCF_055609145.1 Streptomyces sp. NPDC036822 | reverse complement strand
TCTCGGGCTTTCCTCCGGGCTTTTTCCCTTCGGTCTTTCGTGTTTCCAGCTTAGCAGATCCGATTTCCGTTTCCGCCACCCGCTGGAGCGGGTTTCGCCTTCCAGGAATTCGCTTTCGCGCTTTCCTTTCCGGCGGTTCCGACTTTATCAGATTCAATCCGGCCGACCTAATCGGTGGCTTTCGTGATTCGAATAAGGAATCGGGTGGCTCCGTGGAAATCGAAGTTTCCGACCGGAGCGAGAGAGACACTATCGGGTCGCCCTCGAACTTGTCCAGTCCAGGCAACCGTTTGAATCTACCTCCCCACATCCCCCGTGTCAACAGGTTTTGTGGGCGAGGAGGAGACTAGCAGGTCAGCGGGGTGCTCCGCACATCAGGCGGCCGTCGGCAGCTCAGCGCTGCGGTCGGACTCCTCCACGTCGCCGGTGTCTCCGGCGCGGGCCGCGCGGGCGCCCAGGACGTAGACGTAGGCGAGGAATGCCAGTTCAGCGGCGATTCCGATGGTGATGCGGGCCCACGTGGGGAGGCCGGAGGGGGTGACGAAGCCTTCGATCAGGCCGGAGACGAAGAGGACCAGAGCGAGTCCCACGGCCATGCCGACGGCGGCGCGTCCCTGCTGGGCGAGGGCGGCGCGGCGGGTCATGGGGCCGGGGTCGATGAGGGTCCAGCCGAGCCGTAGGCCGGTGCCGGCGGCGACGAAGACGGCGGTCAGTTCGGGCAGGCCGTGCGGGAGCACCAGGCCCAGGAAGACGTCGAGGCGGCCGGCGGCGGACATCAGGCCGATGCCGACGCCGAGGTTCAGCATGTTGAGGAAGAGGATCCACAGCACGGGGAAGCACAGGAACGCGCCGAGGACCAGGCACATGGCGGCGGCCTGGGCGTTGTTCGTCCAGACCTGGGCGGCGAAGGAGGCCGCGGGATGGCTGGAGTAGTACGTCTCGTACTGGCCGCCCGGGCGGGTCATCTCGCGCAGGTCGGCCGGGGCGCCGATCGCCGACTGGACTTCCGGGTGCGTCCCGATCCACCAGCCGATGAGCGCCGCGAGGAGGGTGGAGAGGACGGCGGTCGGTACCCACCAGTGACGGGAGCGGTAGACCGCGGCCGGGAATCCGGCGGTCAGGAAGGTGACGGCGTCGCGCCAGGAGGCGCGGCGGGTGCCGGTGACGGCGGCGCGGGCGCGGGCCACGAGCTGGGTGAGGCGGGCCGTCAGCATCGGGTCCGGAGCACTGGACTGGATCAGCGAGAGGTGGGTGGCCGTGCGCTGGTAGAGGGCCACGAGTTCGTCGGCCTCGGCGCCGGTGAGCTTGCCGCCCCGGCGCAGGAGGTGGTCCAGGCGTTCCCACTCGGCGCGGTGGGCGGTGACGTAGACGTCGAGGTCCATGATCGGCTGCTGCTCCAGGCACTGGGTGCGTACGGGTGCGTACTACTGCGGCGCGCTGCGGGTCAGCTTGGCAGACTGTCGTACCGAGGGGTCGGGAAGGTCGGAGAAGGGTGGGCGTCGTGAGCGGGGTTGTGACGGGGGACGCCGTCGTACTGGGGCTGCAGCCGGCGAGGCTGCCGAGCCGGGCTCTGGCGCTGTGCATCGACCTCGCGGTGGTGCTCACGGTGTACGTGCTGATATCCGTCGGGCTCGCGTTCGCCACGGCCTCGCTGGACGAGGCCGCGCAGATGGCGCTCTCGATCGCCTCGTTCCTGCTGGTGCTGGTCGGGGCGCCGATCGCGGTGGAGACGCTGTCGCACGGGCGGTCGCTCGGCAAGATGGCGTGTGGGCTGCGGGTGGTGCGGGACGACGGGGGGCCGATCCGTTTCCGGCACGCGCTGGTGCGCGGCGCGATGGGGGTCGTGGAGATCCTCATGACGTTCGGGGTCGTCGCGTGCATCGCCTCGCTGGTGTCCGAGCGGGGGCGGCGCGTCGGCGATGTCTTCGCGGGGGCGCTCGTCGTGCGCGAGCGGGTGCCGGCGGTACGGGCAGCGGCTGTTCCTCCTCCCCCGCCCTGGCTGGTCGGAAGGTTCGGTCAGCTGGATCTCTCCGCCGTGCCGGACGGGCTGTGGCTGGAGATACGGCAGTACCTGACGCGGATGCGGCAGCTGGATCCGGGCGTGGGGCGGCAGCTCGCCGAGCGGCTGGCCGACGAGCTGGTCGCACGGACCGGGACGCCTCCGCCGCCCGGGGTGCCGGCCGCGGACTATCTGGCGGGTGTGGTCGGCGAGCGGCAGGCGCGGGAGGCGCGACGCGCCTTCGCCCCGGCCGGGGCGGCCGGCGGCGTCGGGGGCGGCCACGCGAGCGGTGTGGGGAGCGGCTACGTGCCGGCGGTGGAGCCTGGCCAGGCTGCCGGGCAGAGCTCCGGGTTCGCGGCGCCCGGCGCTGCCCCGGTGGGGGCGGCTCCGGCCGCTCCTGCCCCATCCGCTGAGCCCACCTCCGACCCCGCCCCTCCCGCTACGGGGTTCGCGCCTCCCGCCTAGGGCGTCTTTCAGGGGAAGACCGAGGGCGGGGTCTCCAGGGCTTCGAGCTCGATGCCGGGGGCGGAGAGGACCACGTCGCCGGTGATGTGCAGGGTGTGCCGCTCCCCCGTGTCCAGGGCGTCGACCTGGTATTCGTCCACGGTCAGGGGGCCGTTGTCAGTGGCGTGCGCTTCACTCTTCACCAGGGCCCAGGACTGGTCGGTCGTGAGGGGGGCGAGCACCCCACCGGTGAAGGCGACGAGTCGGACGCGGGTCGCGGGGGAGCCGGGGGTGAGGCGCAGGAGTCGGGTGATCGCGACGAGGAATGCCGGTGAGGTGCCGGTGAAGGCATGGGCGCGCACGTTGCCTTCCGTGGCATGGGTGCCGGTGGGGTCGGTACGGACCCAGGTGACGCCGTCGAGGGCCGCGCCGCGGACCTGCCAGCTCGCGGCGTGGAGTTCGAGACGGATGGGGCGGCCGAGCTCGTCGATGGCCAGGTCGACGGAGCCGGTGTGGTCGCCGGAGGGGGTGGTGGTCTGGGAGACGTAGCGCCAGCCGGAGGGGCCGGGCGCGCAGTGGAAGTGTTCTTCGCCGAGGGGGGTGCGATCGTGCGGGTCATGGAGCGAATAGCGGCCGCGGGGCATGGGTCCTCGGGTGGTTCCTGGGGCGGTAGGTCCGGTGCGGGCCGGGACGCCCGGTGAGGGACGCGGCAGGCCCCCGGCACGGGGGTGCGGGGGCCTGCCTGAGTCCTCTACGGGTGCTGCCGACGGTGTGCGTCAGTGCGCGGGCGCCGTCGGTCGTGGCATCAGTAGCGGTAGTGGTCCGGCTTGTACGGGCCCTCGACCTTGACGCCGATGTAGGCGGCCTGCTCGGGGCGGAGGGTCGTGAGCTTCACGCCCAGCGCGTCGAGGTGGAGACGGGCGACCTTCTCGTCGAGGTGCTTCGGGAGCACGTAGACGTCGGTCGGGTACTGCTCCGGCTTGGTGAAGAGCTCGATCTGGGCCAGGGTCTGGTCCGCGAAGGAGTTCGACATCACGAAGGACGGGTGGCCCGTGGCGTTGCCCAGGTTCAGCAGACGGCCCTCGGAGAGGACGATCAGGACCTTGCCGTCGGGGAACTTCCAGGTGTGGACCTGGGGCTTGACCTCGTCCTTGACGATGCCGTCGATCTTGGCCAGGCCGGCCATGTCGATCTCGTTGTCGAAGTGGCCGATGTTTCCGACGATGGCCTGGTGCTTCATCTTGGCCATGTCGGCGGCCATGATGATGTCCTTGTTGCCGGTGGTCGTGATGAAGATGTCGGCCGTCTCTACGACGTCCTCGAGGGTCGCGACCTGGTAGCCGTCCATCGCCGCCTGCAGGGCGCAGATCGGGTCGATCTCGGTGACGATGACGCGGGCGCCCTGGCCGCGGAGCGACTCGGCACAGCCCTTGCCGACGTCGCCGTAGCCGAAGACCACGGCGGTCTTGCCGCCGATGAGGACGTCGGTGGCGCGGTTGATGCCGTCGATGAGGGAGTGGCGGCAGCCGTACTTGTTGTCGAACTTCGACTTGGTGACGGCGTCGTTGACGTTGATCGCCGGGAAGAGCAGGGTGCCCTCGGACATCATCTCGTAGAGGCGGTGGACACCGGTGGTGGTCTCCTCCGTCACGCCGCGGATCTCGGACGCGAGCTGGGTCCACTTCTGGGGGGACTCGGACAGCGTGCGGTTCAGCAGGGTGAGGATGTGGCCGTACTCCTCGGAGTCCGCCGTGGACGGGTCCGGGGCGGAGCCGGCCTTCTCGAACTCGACGCCCTTGTGGACGAGGAGGGTGGCGTCACCGCCGTCGTCCAGGATCATGTTCGGGCCGCCGGTGGGGGTGTTCGGCCAGGTCAGGGCCTGCTCCGTGCACCACCAGTACTCCTCCAGGGTCTCGCCCTTCCAGGCGAAGACGGGGACGCCGGCGGGGGCCTCGGGGGTGCCGGTCGGGCCGACGGCGATCGCCGCGGCGGCGTGGTCCTGGGTGGAGAAGATGTTGCAGGAGGCCCAGCGGACCTCGGCGCCCAGGGCGACCAGGGTCTCGATGAGGACGGCCGTCTGCACGGTCATGTGCAGGGAGCCGGTGATCCGGGCGCCGGCGAGGGGCTGCTGCTCGGCGTACTCGCGGCGGATCGACATCAGGCCGGGCATCTCGTGCTCGGCGAGGGTGATCTCCTTGCGGCCGAAGGCGGCCAGGGACAGGTCGGCGACCTTGAAGTCCTGCTGGTTGGCGACAGTCGTCATGACTGGGCTGCTCCTCGTGAATCGGGTTCGAGGGTCGGTTGAAGCGCCTGACACCGCGGCTCGGGACACCGCGGGCATACGAATGCCCGGGTACTCCCGCGGTGCAGTCGTCGGAGGCCCTCTCTCCCTCGGCCGGTCCGTGGACCGCCCGACCGCCATCAGCAGCGACGTCTGGCTGGTCACGAATCTACACCGATCAGCCCGTCGACCCACAGTCCGCCCGGGGCCGGGATTCGGCCGAATCCGGCCTCGACAGGGGGTCGGGAGGCCGCCCGGGGACGGGAAAAGCCCCGGACCGGACGGTCCGGGGCCCTCCCTGCGGGTGGCGGATTCAGTGGCCGGATCCGCCGGGCGACTTCGCGGGATCGGTGCCGGAGGCGGCGGCCGATTCGCTGTAGATGTCCGGCTCGAGGTAGATGACCCGCGCGATCGGGACGGCGGCACGGATGCGGTCCTCGGCGGCGTTGATGGCGGTCGCGACCTCGGTGGCCGTCTCGTCGTGCCGGACGGCGATCTTGGCGGCGACGAGGAGTTCCTCGGGGCCGAGGTGGAGCGTGCGCATGTGGATGAGGCGGGTGACGGTCACGCCGTCGACGACCGCATCCTCGATCTGCTTCACCTGCTCGGTGCCGGCCGACTCACCGAGCAGCAGCGACTTGGTCTCGGCGGCCAGGACGAGCGCGATCACGATGAGCAGGATGCCGATGCAGAGCGTGCCGATGCCGTCCCAGAGGCCGTCACCGGTGACGAGGGCCAGGCTGACGCCACCGAGGGCGAGGACCAGGCCGACGAGCGCTCCGAGGTCCTCCAGGAGGACGACCGGCAGCTCGGGGGCCTTCGCCCGGCGGACGAACTCGGTCCAGGAGAGCCCGCCGCGGATCTGGTTCGACTCCTTGATGGCCGTACGGAACGAGAACGTCTCGGCGATGATCGCGAAGACGAGGACGCCGACCGGCCAGTACCAGGCCTCGATGGCGTGCGGGTGCTTGATCTTCTCGTAGCCCTCGTAGATGGCGAACATGCCACCGACGGAGAAGAGCACGATGGAGACGAGGAAGGCGTAGATGTACCGCTCGCGGCCGTAGCCGAAGGGGTGCTGCGGGGTCGCCTCGCGCTGGGCCCGCTTGCCGCCGAGGAGGAGCAGGCCCTGGTTGCCGGAGTCGGCGAGGGAGTGCACGCTCTCGGCGAGCATCGAGGACGAACCGCTGAAGAGGAACGCCACGAACTTGGCTACCGCGATCGCGAGGTTGGCGGCGAGTGCCGCCACGATCGCCTTGGTTCCGCCTGACGCGCTCATGGATGTACGTGTTCCCTTCGTCGGTGCTCCGGCCGTGCTGTCGCCGCCGCTGTGCGGCCGCACATTTTTACATCAGGCCACGACGGTGGCGCGGAAGACCGTACCCGCACCTGACAGTTCGATGCTCTCGCCGGCCGGTACGAAGACCGATTCGCCCGGTGCGAGGGGGAGTTCGCCGACACGGGGGCGGCCGGCCACGGCGAGGAGGATCTGCGGGGCGGCCGCGGTGACATCGGTGGGGACCGCGCCCTCCGCCCGGACGTAGCGGGAGAGCCGGAACTCGTCGATGGGGGTGTCGTAGACCTCCTCACCCGACTCGGATGCCTCGGGGCGCAGGAGGGTCGGGTCCATCGGTTCGAAGCGGACGACGCGCAGCAGTTCCGGTACGTCGACGTGCTTCGGGGTCAGGCCGCAGCGCAGGACGTTGTCGGAGTTGGCCATGATCTCGACGCCGAGGCCGTCGAGGTAGGCGTGCGGGACTCCGGCACCGAGGTACATGGCTTCGCCGGGCTGGAGCCGCACGGGGTTGAGGAGCATGGCGGCGATGACGCCGGGGTCCGACGGGAAGTGGTGGGCGAGGGTGGCGTACGGGGCGTGGTCACCGCCCAGGCGGTCGGCGGCGGCCGTGGCCTCGGCGACGGTGTGGGCCATCTCCTCGCGATCGGCTGTCAGCAGCGCCGTCAGGACCTCGCGCAGGGCGGCCTCTTCGGGGTGGGCGTGCAGCAGGTCGACGTACGGCTTGAGGGAGTCGACACCGAGCGCGGCGAGGGTGTCGGCGGCCTCGGCGGGGGCGCGGAAGCCGCAGAGCCCGGTGAACGGCGTGAGGGCGCAGATGAGTTCGGGCTTGTGCTGAGGGTCCTTGTAGTTGCGCCGGGGCGAGTCGACGGGGATGCCGGCCGCCTGCTCCGCGGCGAATCCGGCCTCGGCCTGGGCGAGGTCGGGGTGGACCTGGAGGGAGAGCGGGGCGCCGGCCGCGAGCACCTTGAACAGGAAGGGCAGGTGCGGGCCGAACTTCTCGACGGTGCGGGCGCCCAGTTCGCGTACGGGGTCGGCGTCGATGACCTCGTTCAGCGCTCCGCGCTCGGTGCGGGAGGGGGCTCCTGGGTGGGCGCCCATCCACATCTCGGCCTGGGGTTCACCGCTGGGGGTGGTGCCGAGGAGTTCCGGGATGGCCGTCGTGGAGCCCCAGGCGTAGGGGCGGACGGTGTTGACGAGGCGGTCCATGGGGCCTTCCAGCCTTCCTCGGTGCGGTGGTACGGGTGATGCGGATGGGGCGGATGGTGGTACGGGTCGTGCGGGTGGACGGCGGTGGGGCCGGTGGTGACCTGGCGATCCGGTGTCAGGGGGTGTGCGGGGTGATTCCCGCGGAGGCGAGGGAGAGGTACACGGCGGCGAAGTCGGTGACGGCGAGGAGCTCGGCCAGGGCCTCCAGCTCGCTGCCCTCCTCGGGTTCCAGTTCGCTGATGGCCGTCTCGTGGCCGAGGGCGAGTTCGCGGGCGGCGGGGGCGGCGGTCAGGCCGCCGGCCGGCCGGTCGCGCAGGAGCACGACCCGGGCGCGCAGGGCCTGCGGCTCGTCGACGCGGTCGCGGAAGAAGTCGTCGGGGTCGGCGCCCGCGGCGTAGGCACCCGCGAGCAGGACGCCGTGGGCGGGGAGGGCCTCGGGGAGTTCGGCGGCGAGCGCGGGCAGTCCGGCCAGCTCGGCGAGCACGGCGGCGAAACGGCGGCCCGCGGGTCCCGCGGCGGCGCCCTCGGTCCAGATCAGGGGCAGGGAGTCGGCGAGTTCGGCGGCCAGCGTCTTGGCGGGGTTGCTGTACGTGGCGATGGCCGGTCCGCAGCGCTCGGCCGTACGGTCCAGGCGGTCGGCGACCTTCTCCAGGGTCTCCTGGGGGGCGTCGAGGAGTCCGACGCGGTCGAGCAGGACCAGGAGCGGGGTGAACAGGGCCCACAGGGCGCTCGGGCCGGCGGCGAGGTCGTCGGAGGTCTCCTCGGCGCTCTCGAACGGGGCCGTGGCCATCGGCACGAGCAGGCCGCGGGAGCCGTTGACGGCCTCGGAGAGAGGGGAGGTCCGGGGGGCGACGGCGACGACGGTGATGCCGCGGCGGTACGCCTGTTCGGCGAGGAGGGCGAGACCGGGCTCCGAACCGTCGGTCGTCGGGATCAGCAGGAGATCCACGGAGCCTGCCCAGCCGGGGAGGGCCCAGCGCAGGGCGCCCGCCGCGGCGGCGACACCGGTGGGCTGGAGCCGGATGACCGGGGCGGAGGCGCCGGCGAGGGAGCCGACCAGGTCGGCGACGCCGGCGGCCGCGGTGCCGGGGCCCGCGACGAGGACGGCGCGGGGGCGGCCCTCGGGGCGGAGATCGGAGATACCGGCCTCGGCGGCGTGGCGGGCGGCTGTCCGTACCCGTGCTCCCGCTTCGGCGGCGCCGCGCAGGAGACCGCGGCGGTCGGCGAGCGCGAGGGCGTCCGGTGCGTCGAGGAGGGTCTCGTCCAGCATGGGGCCTCCGAAGCAGGGCGGGGCGTGCGGCTTGGTGGTGGTGGTCCCGGTGGCGCGCCCGGCCGTCGGCCGGGCCCGTGCTGCCACGCGCACCACCCTTGCGGCTGGGGTGTCGGCCGGCGGGCGTACCGCGGCCGGACAGCGCCGTCGGCGGCTGTTGTTCGCCTCTACCCCGGGCGGCGGGCCTCATCCACGAGGAGGACCGGGATGCCGTCGCGGACGGGGTAGGCCAGGCCGCAGCCGTCGCCCGTGCAGACCAGCTCGGGGGTCTCGGCCGCCGTGCGGTCGTTGAGCGGCGCGTGGCAGGCCGGGCAGGCCAGGATCTCCAGGAGGCCGGCTTCGAGCGGCATGAGGGGTCCCTTCGAACAAACGATGGTGGTGCTGGCTGGCTTCGGGCCAGGTCAGCCTACCGCCGGGGAACCAGGGGCGCGGCTCCGTGCCCGCCCTGTCCTTCGGCGAGGATCCGGCGGGGAATCGACGGGGCGCCGACGGGGGCGTGGCGGGGGTGTGGCGGGAGTCGGTCGGGGGTCTGACGGGGCGTGGGTGGAGCCGGTCGGGGACTCGACGGAGCCGTTGCGGGACGGGCGGGGGTGCCGCGAGGGCGTGCGGGGTGCGGCGGAGGCCTGCCGGGGGCAGGTCGGGGACCGGATCGAAGCCCGGCGGACCTCGCCGGGACCTGTCGGGCCCCTGTAGGAGCAGCCGGGGAGCCGAAGCCGGCATCGGATTCCGGTACGGGGGGCGGCGTCGGACCTGCCTCGTCCGTACCGGACGGCGTTGGCCTCCTTCGAGTCCGTACGGGACGGTGTCGGACCCGCCTGGTGTGCGGTACGGCGACGGCGTCAGCCCCGCGCAGAGGCAGGAGATGGTTCGGCGGCCGAATCCGGGACGCGAGCGGGTGCGGAGCCGGGGCCCGGTAGAGGCCCTGGAACCCGTTCCAGGGAAAGCCCGCCGCATCCGGTCCGCCGATGCGGGCCGGCCCCGGCGGGACCCCTTGCGGGGGCCTGCCGGGGCCGGTGCGGGCTTTGCTCTTCGGGGCCCGGGGCTCGGGGCTCAGGGCTCAGGCGGTCGAGCGGACGAGGGCGAGGACCTCGTCGCGCAGTTCGGCCATGGTGGCCTCGTCGCGGGCTTCGACGTTCAGGCGCAGCAGCGGCTCGGTGTTCGAGGCGCGGAGGTTGAACCACCAGTCCTCGGCCGTCACGGTCAGGCCGTCCAGCTCGTCGAGCGTCACGCCGTCCCGGCCCGCGTACGCGGCCTTGACCGCCGCCATGCGAGCGGTCTGGTCGGCGACGGTGGAGTTGATCTCGCCGGAGGAGGCGTAGCGGTCGTACGCGGCGACCAGCTCGGACAGCGTGCCCTGCTGGCCGCCGAGGGCCGCCAGGACGTGGAGGGACGCGAGCATGCCGGTGTCGGCGTTCCAGAAGTCCCTGAAGTAGTAGTGGGCGGAGTGCTCGCCGCCGAAGATCGCGCCCGTCTTGGCCATCTCCTCCTTGATGAAGGAGTGCCCGACCCGGGTGCGGACCGGCGTGCCGCCGTTCTCGCGCACGACCTCGGGGACCGACCAGGAGGTGATCAGGTTGTGGATGACCGTGCCGCCCGGGTGCTTCGCCAGCTCGCGCGCGGCGACCAGGGCCGTGATCGCGGACGGGGAGACCGGCTCGCCGCGCTCGTCGACGACGAAGCAGCGGTCGGCGTCACCGTCGAAGGCGAGGCCGAGGTCGGCGCCCTCGGAGCGGACGCGGGCCTGGAGGTCGACGATGTTCTTCGGGTCGAGGGGGTTGGCCTCGTGGTTGGGGAACGTGCCGTCGAGTTCGAAGTACATCGGCACGACGTCCAGCGGGAGGTCCGCGAAGACGGTCGGGACGGTGTGGCCGCCCATGCCGTTGCCCGCGTCCACGACGACCTTCAGCGGACGGATCGCGGTGAGGTCGACGAGGTTCCGCAGGTACGTGGAGTAGTCCTGCAGGCTGTCCTGCCGGGTGATCGCGCCGGCCGCCGGGGCGGCCTCGGGCGCGCCCTGCTCCGACCACTGCTCGACGAGCGTGCGGATCTCCGCGAGGCCGGTGTCCTGGCCGACCGGGGCGGCGCCCGCGCGGCACATCTTGATGCCGTTGTACTGCGCCGGGTTGTGCGAGGCCGTGAACATCGCGCCCGGCAGGTTCAGCTGCCCGGAGGCGAAGTAGAGCTGGTCCGTGGAGCAGAGCCCGATCAGCGTGACGTCGGCGCCCAGGCGGGCGGCGCCGCGCGCGAAGGCGTCCGAGAGCCCCGGCGACGAGGGGCGCATGTCATGGCCGACGACGATCGCGTCCGCGCCCGTCACCCGTACGAACGCGGCGCCGAAGAGTTCGGCGAGACCCTCGTCCCACTGATCCGGCACCACCCCGCGGACGTCGTACGCCTTCACGATCTGCGACAGATCAGCAGCCACGGAACAACCCTCCTGAGGTCTCTGCACGCGTATGCGGCGCGTGTGCGGAACGCCCAAACTACCCGGGCGGGGGCACGGCGACGCAGACCGAGGGGTCGGTCGGCGGGGAGTGGCCGGTTTCGCCCCGTGCCGGGATGCTCACGTGCCGGGACGGCGGGCGTCGCCACCCTCCCGCCGGGGCGACGGGACCGCCGGAGCGGAAGCGTTACGGCGGAGAGCGCGGGGGTGGGTCAGGAGTCCGGGGAGCGCAGGACCCGCAGATGTCCGCGGCGTCCGACCTCCATGGGGTCGCCGCCGCGGCCGCCGCCCTTGCCGCCCGCCTCGGCCGCGCGTTCCTGGGGGCGCGCCGCCTCCCGTACCGCGTTGGCGAGGGCTTCGAGGTCGTCCCCGCTGGGCCGGGACGGGGCGGAGCCGTCCGTGAGCCGCACGACGTCCCAGCCGCGCGGGGCGGTGAGGCGCTCGCTGTGTTCGGCACACAGGTCGTAGCAGTGGGGCTCGGCGTAGGTGGCGAGCGGGCCGAGGACCGCAGTCGAGTCGGCATAGACGTACGTCAGTGTCGCGACGGCAGGGCGGCCGCACGCGGTGCGCGAACAGCGACGTACAGGGCTCACGACGTTGGACGGTACCGCACTCTTGAGCGGGCCGCGACGACTCTCCGCCAGGTCACTCGCCCGTGTCGCGGTGTGACGTCGGCCACGGTCCCTCTGGGCGCGGCCCCGCTGACCTGGGCGGGAGGAGGGCGGCGGGGGCGGCGGCGACCGTCGATCCGGACAGCGGTCGACCTTAATCCGGTCAGGGACGGCCAGACGGCCGATCGCGGCGACGTATGGAATCGAGCCGTCGCTTGGCCGGAATGCTCAACAAACGACAGGCGGGGTCCGGCCGATCCGGGCCTGGCCGGTGTTCGCCCCGGCCGTGGAACACCGAGGAGAGTTACGCTGCGTCAGTGATGGACAGTCCTGTGCCGCCGCGCCCCTCGTCCCGTCCGACGTCGAACCCCGCGGAGCCGGCCTCCGCGGAGTCGAACCCGGCCGATGCGGGTCCGGGCCGGTCGGATCCGGGCGAGTCGAACCCGCACGAGTCGTGTCCGGGCGAATCCCGGCCGGGCGGGTCGGGCTCCGCTGCGACGGAGCCGCGACCGCGTCGCCGCGACCGGCACGGCCGCGGGATGCGCGGCCCGGTCGCCCCGCCGCAGGTCCCGCTGTCCGCGAGTCGTGCGGACTCGTTCCGCGATCTCGTCCTGGACTCCGTCGAGCGGCTGGAGCGGCGCTGGCCGCAGCTGGCGGACGTGGAGTTCATGGTGCTGGACGTACCGCCGTCGGTGTCGGGCGAGGCCGTTCCCCTAGGGGGTTCGACGCCGGCGGAGAAGAGCGGCCCCGCGCGGGTGGTCGTCTACCGGCGCCCCGTGGAGATCCGCTCCAAGAGCCGTGACGAGCGGGCGCTGCTGGTCCACGAGGTCGTGGTGGAGCAGGTGGCGGAGCTGCTGGGCCTGTCTCCCGAGTCGGTCGATCCCCGGTACGGGCAGGACTGACGAGCGGGGACCGGCACCTCCAACGGCCGCGCGCGTGCCGTGCGTGGCCGCGGGCATGCCTATGCCTTACGTGGCCTCGCCCGGCCCTGCCCGGCCTCGTCCGAGCCTCGTCCCCGTCCGAGCCCCGTAGCCGTCCGGACCTCGGCCCCTCCCCGTACGAGCTTCATGAGCGTCAGTCGTCCAGGACGGAGAGATCCTGCCTCGCCGTCGGGACCTCGACCGTCCCCCGGTCGTCGGACAGCGTCTGGACCGTGAACATCGGCACGCCGTCCTGGGGAAGCGCGAGCGCGCGCGACGCGTGGACCGGGCCCCCCGAGACGCGTTCGACCGTCAGCGCGTAGGAGCCCTTCAGCCCCGCCGGGACCGGCGGTGCCACGGCGGTCGTCGTGCCGGCCTTGATCGTGAAGGTCTTCGAGACCGCGGTGCCGCCCTCCGATCCGGCGGAGGCGGTGACCTTGACCTCGGCGGTCTCGGCGGGGGCGGTCAGGGAGAGCGTCGAGCCGGTCGCGCGGTTGTCGGCGACGGTGGCGCGGGCGGTGATCGCGGGGGTCGCCGGGATGAAGGCGACCTCCTGCTTGTCGCCCTTGCCGCGGACCACCCGCAGGGCGGCGACCACCGGGGTGGGCTTCTTCGGGTCGGCCGGCGCCAGCAGCAGCGAACCCGCCTCCCCGCGGGTGAGGTCCGGCATGTCGACGGCCGCGGTCATCCCCGACTTCACCTGGAGGGACGGGGCGCTCGCCGGCACGATCGTGCCGCTCTCGCCGACCAGCTGGATCTTGAGGTCGGCGTCGTCGTCGCCGGGCGCGTACGCCACCAGGCGCACCGACGTGGCGTCCTTCGGGATGCCGGGCAGGACCGCGCGGGGGGCCGGGTCGGCCGAGGCGGAGAGCCAGTCGCTGCCGAGCTTGTCGTCGGCGGCCCCGACGACCGCGCCGACGCGGCCGCTGCGGGTCGTGACATGGACCGTCACGTCGGCCTTCGGCGCCTCCCCGGTGAGCGTGGAGAGGAGGACCGGGACGGTGGCGTGGGCCGGGACGGGGATGCCCTCGGTCAGCTGCGACGGGAGCACCCCTTCGGGGCCGTACAGCTCGATGTCGGCGACGGCCGCGGTGTCGTCGGGGTTGGTGAGGTGGACGTAGTCCTGGCGCTCCTTGGCCGTGGAGGCGGCCGGGAACCAGAAGTCCGTGTCGGGTGCCGTGCAGGAGACGCCGAGGAGTCCGCGGGAGCCGCCGGCCGGGACGACCGTGGTCTGCTGGACGGTCCAGCCCGGGGCGAGGGAGCCGGTCGCCGAGCCGGTGAGGGCCGGGACGGCTCCGCCGTCGGCCTTGGCGGTGACGGGCGTGCCGGGACGACCGGCGGTCGCCGGGGGCTTGACGGCCCCGGGCTTCTTCGGCTTGGCGTCGGCGGGCGCGGCGGCGGAAGCGGGCTTCAGCTCCGCCTTACCCGCCGTGGCCTTGCCGGTACCCGGCGTGCCTGCTCCGGCGTCGCTCTTCCCGGCCGGGGTGTACGAGGTGTAGACCGTCTCGGCCACCTCGGACGTACTCGGCGCGGGGCAGAGCAGGCTGGAGCGCTCCACGGGCAGCGACCGGCCGGCGGTGGCCGGGGCGGTGGTGGTGCCGTCGGGCGCGGTCAGGGCGGCGAAGCCCGTGACGGCGGCGAGGGCGGTGGCGGCCGCGATCAGGGAGAGGGTGGTGCGCTTCACTGGTTGCTGCTCCCGTCGGGACGCTGCTCGGTCTCGTAGCCATACGCGTAGGGGTCGTACGCCTGCTGCTCGTGGGGCTGCTGGTCGCGCTGCTGCTGGTCAGGGGGCTGCTGATCGTACTGCTGCCCTTGCTGTCCGTAGGGCTGCTGCTCGTATCCCTGCTGCTGGTAGGGGTCGTACTGCTGCTGACCGTAGGTCTGTTCGTACGTCTGCTCGTACGCCTGCTGGTCGTACTGCTGCGGGTGCTGCTGGTACGGGTCGGCCGCGTACTCCGCGTACTGCTGCTGGTAGCCCTGCTGGGCCTGGGCGTACGGGTCCTGGGCCGCCTGCTGCCACTCGTCGGGGGCGTACGACTGCTGGGCGGGCACCGGGACGGGCTCCGGGGACGGTGCGGCCGCCGCCTCCTCCGCGGCGTCCGGCGCCCCGGCGGCCTCGGCCTCGGCGGCGGCGCGCAGTCGGCGTGCCCGGCGGCCGTCGCCCTCCATGGCCTCTGCGGGGATGGCGACCTCCTCCTCGGGCAGGTCGTCGTCGATCTCGCGGCGCCGGCCGGGCAGGGCGAGGACGAGCAGGACGACGGCGAGGCCGGCCTGCGCCCAGATCCAGACGGTGTGGGTGAGCGGCTCGTCGTACGTGAGGTCGAGGCGGCCGCCCTCGGCGGGCAGGGCGAAGCCCTGCGCCCAGCCGTCGACGGTGGTCTTCTTCAGTTCCTTGCCGTCGAGCGTGGCCGTCCAGCCGTCGTCGGCGCGGTCGGCGATGCGCAGGATCCGTCCCGCGGGGCCCGCCGGGATCTTCGTGTGCGCTTCGACGGGGCCCGCGGCGACGGCGACCGGCCGGGCCGCCTCCGTGCCGCTCTGGCCCGTGCCGCCCGCGCCCGGGGTGCTCTCGCTCGGGGCGGCGGGGACGATCATGGCGCGGGCGACCTCGCGGTCGACGCGCCACAGGGCGCTGCCGTCGAGCTGGCTGAGGCGGCTCAGGCCCGGGGTGGCGTCCAGGACGCGGCTCATCTGGCGCGGTGCCCCGTCGCGTACGAGGACGTAGCGGATCGCGAAGCCGCTCAGCTCCGCCGTCTGGTCGGCGCCGGAGCCGGCCACCAGGTGGGCGACGACCTTGTCCAGGAGGGGGTCGCCGCCGCCGGCCTCGGCCAGTTCGGCGTCGCCGAGGCGGCCGCCGGAGCCGCGGACGAGGGTGTAGGCGACCTCGCCCGGCGAGGTGCCGCCGAGGACGAGGGTGCGGGGCTGGTCGCGGGTGCCGCTCTCCTCGGCGACGAACGCCGGGACCTGTACGGGGTCGCGCCGGGTCAGCGGGCCGTCGGCGCCGCCGATCATCCAGGTGACGGCGGCGACGACCGGCCCGAGGGCGGCGGCGAGGGCGATGAGGGCGGCGACGGGCTGGCGCCAGCCGAAGCCGTGCGCGGCGACGCGGGTGCGGCCGCCCTCGGCGCCGATCATGCCGGCGACGAGGAGGGCCGCGCCGTAGACGAGGGTGGCGGGTCCGGCCCAGCCCGTGCCGCCGGCGCCGTTGGACAGCGCGGCGAAGAGGAGGCCGGCGAGCGCGGCGGCCCAGGCGGTGCGGACGGCGAACTGCCGCTCCTCGCGCAGCAGGGCGGCCAGGGCGGCGAGCACGACGCCGACGAGGAGGACGCCGCTGACGGTGCCGGGGCCGCCGGGGCTGATCCCGAGCAGGTCGAGGGCGGAGGCCGTTCCCGTACGGATGTCGAGCCCGGCTTCGCGCAGGAAGGCGGCGGGTCCGGTCAGCAGGGAGAGCGACCAGGGGGCGAGGACGAGCAGGGGGGTGCCGACGGTGGCGAGGAAGCGGAGTCCGTACGCGGTGATGTCGTCGCGGCGCAGGACGAGGACGGCGACGCCGAGGACGGCCGCGAGCGGCCAGACGATCGGGGTGAACGCCATCGTGAAGGTCAGCAGGAAGGTGTAGGCCCAGGTGGCGCGCCAGCTGCCGCGGTCGGGGCGGGTGAGTCCGGCGGCGGCGACGGCGGCTCGCGCGATGAGCGGGAGCAGGATCGCGAGGACGGCGGTGCCGAGGCGTCCGGTGGCGAGCGCTCCGGTGGCGGCGGGCAGGAAGGCGTACGCGATGGAGCCCCACGCCCGCAGCAGCCGGGACTCGACGATCGGCCGGGCCGCGAAGTAGGCGGTGAAGCCGGCCAGCGGGACCGAGCAGACCAGGAGCAGGGTCAGCGCGAAGGAGGTGGAGCCGAGGAACAGCGCGGAGAGTCCGGCGAGGACGGCGAGGTACGGCGGCGCGGTCTGGGTGCCGCCGGTGCCGATGGCGTGCCAGGCGTCCGCATACCGCTCCCAGAGGCCGGAGACGGAGTCGGGGGCGGGCAGGAGGGCGCCGCCGGCGAGCGAGCCGCCGCCGAAGAGGCCGCGGCAGGCGACCACGGAGACGATCAGGAGGAGGGCGAAGAGGAGCGGTCCCGGCTTGCCGGCGATCTTCTTCAGGCGGGCGAACTGCTCGATCTCCAGGAATTCGGCGTCGTCGCCGCCGGGGCCGGTTTCGACGGCGCCGTGGCGTGAGCCGCCGGAGTCGGCGTCGGAGCCGCCGAAGTTGGCGACGACCTGTTCGGCGGTGGCGCGGACGGTGGCGCCGGGCGGCGGGAAGAGCGGGCGCAGTTCGCTCGCGGCCACGGCGGGGTTCTTGCGGCGCTTGCGGGCGGCGAGGATCCGCTCGGGCCGCAGGAGGGTGCCGAAGAGGCCCATGACCTCGTCGACGGCCTGGCCGGGGACCTTGCCGACGAGATAGGCGAGGGTGCGCAGCAGGGTGCCGAGGATCAGCCGCACCAGGACGTAGGGGAGGGCGGCGCCCCGGGTGTTGGCGAGGAGGGTGAAGACGGCTCCGGCCTTGTCGACGCGGTGCGGGTTGGCGACGGAGCGGCCGGCGCAGTCGACGGTGCGGCGTTCGCGGGCGGATGCCTCGGCGTGCCGCAGGACGGCGCCGGGGGCGATGAGGACGCGGTGCCCGGCGGAGTGGGCGCGCCAGCACAGGTCGACGTCGTCGCGCATCAGGGGCAGGCGCCGGTCGAAGCCGCCCAGTTCCTCGAAGACGTCGCGGCGGATCAGCATGCCGGCGCTCGAGACGGACAGGACGGAGCGGACCTGGTCGTGCTGGCCCTGGTCCTGTTCGCGGCGGTCGAGTCCGGTCCAGCGGCGGCCGCTGCGGGCGATGGAGACACCGGCTTCGAGCAGCTGCTTGCGGTCGTACCAGCCGCGGAGCTTGGGTCCGACGACGGCGGCGTACGCGTCGGAGTCGGCGACGCGGAGGAGTTCGGCGAGGGCGTCGGGCTCGGGGGCGCAGTCGTCGTGGAGGAGCCAGAGCCACTGCACGGGTTCCCCGTGGGGGAGCTCGGGCAGGTCGTAGGCGTCGTCGCGCCAGGTCCGGCTGACGGGGTCCCAGCCACTGGGCCGCTTCAGGTAGGGCAGTTCCTCGGGTCCGAGCACGGGGGCGGTGCGGGCGGCCTCCTCGACGGCGGCTCCGAAGCCGGTGCGGCGGGCGAGGTGCAGGACGCGGTCGGCGCCGATCGCGTCGGCGAGCAGCTGCGCGGAGTCGTCGGCGCTGCCGGTGTCGGCCGCGACGACGTTCTGCACGGGGCGTTCCTGGGCGAGCAGCCCGGCGAGGGCGTCCGGCAGCCAGCGGGCGCCGTCGTGGGCGACGAGCACGGCGGTGACGACGTGTCGCGGAAACTCGGGAGTTGAGGACATCGAGGTACGGGCCCTCCGGCCGGGGTCGCCCGCGGGGGGCGTGGGTGCGTCTCGGACGGGGCCCCACACTAACGGCTGTCAACGGCGACGGTCCGCCGCCTGTGGACAGAGCACAGGGAGCGGACCGTTCGGTGTGTACAGGTGTGCGCGGTTTTCCGGCGTGCGGCGGGTGTGCGCCGGCGTACGCGGTGCGGCAAGCGGAGCCGGGCGGGCTCCGGTCAGACGGCGGCCTTCTTCAGACGGCGGCGTTCGCGTTCGGACAGACCGCCCCAGATACCGAAGCGTTCGTCGTTCTGCAGGGCGTACTCCAGGCATTCGGAGCGGACCTCACAGGCCAGGCAGACCTTCTTGGCCTCACGGGTCGAGCCGCCCTTCTCGGGGAAGAAGGACTCGGGATCGGTCTGGGCGCACAGTGCGCGCTCCTGCCAGCCGAGTTCCTCGTCCGCGTCCTCGACCAGCAGTTCCTGGAACAACTCGGTCATGTGCGCCCCTCGTCTGTCTTTTGCGTCCCCGTGATGTAGCCGTTACCGATTCCGGCCGAACGACACGAGTGAAATTACAAGTTCGTGCTCTGTGCGAGTCAAGCCGGAATCTGCTATTGGGCCCGGTATTCACTCTGCGGAACCAAGGCTATGCGGAAAGTGTTCAAATCACCAAAAACCTGACACATGCCACCGGCCTGACCCACCGCCCCTCCTCGCAGGGAAGGACGCCCAAGGCTTGGATCTTGTTGCGATTCAGCCACGGAAGCGATCCGGATCACAGTCCGATCACAGGACTGCCGCCGCGTTTACGGGCTCGGTTGCTGCGCCATGTCTCCTGGTCCGGGGGTGCACAAACCTTTCTCCGGGCGCTGTAACCGGATGAGGTGAAACATTACCCCCAAAACGGGCATTGAGTTGACAGTCGGGACGCCCGCCCGTCACCTTTGGTGCCATGCCAGCGACCTCAGCGCCCGCCGCGACCCACGCCCGTGGGTTCCGCCGCGCTGTGCAGGCGCGCTGTTGCTGTTGTTGTCCCGGCTGTTGATCCACCAGCCGCCGGTCGACCGGCTGTCGCTGCCCCGGCCATCGATGCCGTAGGGCGCCGGTCCTCTCGCTCTCTCGCGTCACCCTTCTCGCGTTACCCCCGTTTTCCCGGGACACCCCCACTTTTTTCGCGACACCCCCGCACTGCACACTTCTGCTCCTGCCGAGGAACCACCGCACCCATGAACAGCAGCGACAGCGACCTCCAGATCGCCGGCGACATCCTCGAGGTTCAGCACCTCCTCCAGCCCGCCCGCGAGCACCCCTCCACCGTGGCCGAGTTCGCGGGCCTGGCCCACTCCATCGCCGCCGACCGCGCGCAGTGGGCCCCGTACGTCCGGTACGACGCCACCACCCGCTGGTACCACCGGCTGCGCACCGGCCCCGGTTACGAGGTCTGGCTGCTGTCCTGGGTCCCCGGCCAGGGCAGCGGCACGCACGACCACGGCGGCTCGTCCGGCGTCCTGACCGTCCTGGAGGGCAAGCTGACGGAGCGTACGGACCGGGGCCTGCGGACCCTCGGCGCGGGGGCGCAGCGGGTGTTCGCGCCCGGGTACGTCCACGAGGTCGTCAACGACTCGCTGGAGCCGGCGGTCAGCCTGCACGTCTACTACCCCGGTCTGACGGAGATGCCCGTGCACCCCTCCCACCGGCAGCGGGCCGGGTCGGCGGAGGCGGCGCCCGCGCCGGCGCCCGCGCCGCTGGGAGCCTGACGCCCGGACGAGCACCCGGCAGGGGACGGGCTTCGCCCGACGGGCCCGCCCGCCGCCCGGCCACCACCCCTCAGGGGATCGGTCTTCGCCTGACAGACTGTTCGCATGCGCATTGTGGTTCTGGCAGGTGGCATCGGCGGTGCCCGCTTCCTTCGCGGTCTCAAGCGGGCCGCGCCCGACGCGGAGATCACCGTCATCGGCAACACCGGTGACGACATCCATCTCTTCGGGCTGAAGGTCTGCCCCGACCTCGACACCGTGATGTACACCCTCGGTGGTGGCATCAACGAGGAGCAGGGCTGGGGCCGTCAGGACGAGTCCTTCACGGTGAAGGAGGAGCTCGCGGCGTACGGGGTCGGGCCGGAGTGGTTCGGTCTCGGCGACCGCGACTTCGCCACCCACATCGTCCGCACCCAGATGCTGGGAGCGGGCTATCCGCTGAGCGCCGTCACCGAGGCGCTGTGCGCCCGCTGGCAGCCCGGCGTGCGGCTGATCCCGATGTCCGACGACCGGATCGAGACCCATGTCGCCATCGACGTGGACGGCGAGTCCCGGGCGGTGCACTTCCAGGAGTACTGGGTGCGGCTGCGCGCGTCCGTCGAGGCCAAGGCCGTCGTGCCGGTCGGCGCGGAGGCCGCGAAGCCGGCGCCCGGCGTCCTGGAGGCGATCGCCGAGGCGGACGTCGTCCTCTTCCCGCCCTCCAACCCCGTCGTGTCGGTCGGCACGATCCTGGCCGTCCCGGGCATCCGTGAGGCGATCGCCGAGGCGGACGTGCCGGTCGTCGGCCTCTCCCCCATCGTCGGCGGCGCGCCCGTGCGGGGCATGGCCGACAAGGTCCTCGCGGCGGTGGGTGTCGAGCCCACGGCCTCCGCGGTGGCGCGGCACTACGGCTCGGGGCTGCTCGACGGCTGGCTGGTCGACACGGTCGACGGCGGAAGCGTGGCGGACGTCGAGGCGGCGGGGATCCGCTGCCGGGCGGTGCCGCTGATGATGACGGACCTGGACGCGACGACGGCGATGGCCCGCGAGGCGCTGGCCCTGGCGGAGGAGGTCCGGGGATGACGGGGGCGGCGGGGGTGTCGGGGGCGATGGAGTTCACGGAGACGGGCGAGGTTACGGGGACGGGCGAGGTCGGGGAGTCGGCGGAGGTTGGCGAGGCGGCCGGGGTCACGGAGTCGGCCGGGGTCGCCGAAACGGCGGGGGTTCCGGTGGCGGCCGGGCTCGCCGAGGCGGCTGAGGTCCCGCGGACGATGGAGGTCGCCGAGACGGCCGGGGTTCCGGTGGCGGCCGAGGTCCCGCGGACGGTGGAGGTCGCCGAGGCGGCCGGGCCCGCCTATCGGGTGTGGGCGCTCGCCGGGCTTCCCGAGGTGGGGAGCGGGGACGATCTCGCCAAGCTGATCGCCTCCGCCTCCCCCGGGCTCCGGGACGGCGACGTCCTGCTCGTCACCTCCAAGATCGTGAGCAAGGCCGAGGGGCGGATGATCGCCGCCGACGACCGCGAGGAGGCGATCGACGCCGAGACCGTACGCGTGGTCGCGCGGCGCGGCGCGCTCCGGATCGTCGAGAACCGGCAGGGGCTCGTCATGGCCGCCGCCGGGGTCGACGCGTCCAACACTCCCGCCGGGACCGTCCTGCTGCTGCCCGTCGACCCGGACGCCTCGGCCCGGGCGCTGCGCGAAGGGCTGCGGGACGCGCTCGGGGTCGACGTCGGCGTCGTCGTCACCGACACCTTCGGCCGGCCCTGGCGCAGCGGTCTGACGGACGTGGCCATCGGCGCCGCCGGCGTGCGGGTCCTCGACGACCTGCGCGGCGGTACGGACGCCCACGGCAACCCCCTCGGCGCGACCGTCGTCGCCACCGCCGACGAACTGGCGGCGGCGGGGGATCTCGTCAAGGGCAAGGCGAGCGGCCTGCCGGTCGCCGTCGTGCGCGGGCTGCCGCACCTGGTGGGCGAGGCCGAGGAGGGCGCACGGGCGCTGGTCAGGAGCGCCGCCGACGACATGTTCCGGCTCGGCACCTCGGAGGCGGTACGGGAAGCGGTGACCCTGCGGCGTACCGTCCGCGAGTTCACCGACGAGCCCGTCGACCCGGGGGCGGTGCGGCGCGCCGTCGCGGCCGCCGTCACGGCGCCGGCCCCGCACCACACCACGCCCTGGCGTTTCGTGCTGCTCGAATCGGCCGAGTCCCGCACCCGGCTGCTCGACGCAATGCGGGACGCCTGGATCGCGGACCTGCGCCGGGACGGCAAGTCGGAGGAGTCGGTCGCCCGGCGGGTCCGCCGCGGCGATGTGCTGCGCAACGCCCCGTACCTGGTCGTGCCCTGCCTGGTCATGGAGGGCTCCCACCACTACGGCGATCCGCGCCGGGACGCCGCCGAACGCGAGATGTTCGTCGTGGCCGCCGGGGCGGGCGTGCAGAACTTCCTGGTGGCGCTGGCCGGTGAACGGCTGGGCTCCGCGTGGGTGTCCTCGACGATGTTCTGCCGTGACGTCGTCCGTGAGGTGCTCGGACTACCGGAAGGCTGGGATCCGATGGGGGCCGTGGCGGTCGGGCACGCGGCGGCGCCGCCGAAGGAACGGCCCGCGCGACAGGCGGGGCAGTTCATCGAGGTGCGCTGACGGCGGGACCGGGACGTCGGTGGTCGGGTCGTTTCGGTCGCCGCTGCGGTCGGCCGGTCCGACCTCGGTCGCCTCGGCGTCGCTCACTCGGTCGGTCGTGGGGAGCACGGTCGTGGGGAGGGCGGTCGCGGCGGGAAGCGCGGTGATCAGAGCGCCGCGATGTTGCCCGGGGTCATCCGGGGCGCGCGGCGCGGTGGGGTCCGGCCGCTGAGCAGGATCAGCCGGGCCGCGCGGTGCCGCTGCCCCTCGTAGGGCGCGAGCAGTTCGAGCATGGCGGCGTCGTCGGCGGTGCGGTCGCCCGCCAGCGCGTACCCGACGATGCTCGGAAGGTGGTAGTCGCCGACGCTGACGGCGTCCGGGGCGCCGTTGCTGCGCTGCACCGTCTCGGCGGAGGTCCACGGGCCGATGCCCGGGATCACCTCCAGCCGTCGCTGGGCGTCTTCGGGCTCCATCGCCGCGGCCTCCTCCATGCGGCGGGCGACCTTGGCCGCGCGCAGGACGGTGGCGGCGCGCTTGCCGTCGACGCCGGCGCGGTGCCACTCCCAGGAGGGGATGAGCGACCAGGTGCGGGCGTCGGGCACGACGTGCAGCCCGTACGTCCCCTCCGGCGTGGGACCGGGGGCGGGCTCGCCGAACTTCCGTACGAGAAGACGCCAGGCGCGGTACGCCTCGTCCGTCGTGACCTTCTGCTCCAGGATCGACGGGACCAGCGACTCCATCACCAGGCCGGTCCGGGTGAGCCGCAGGCCGGGGCGGAGGCGGTGGGTGGCGGCGAGGAGCCGGTGGCGGGGGGTGAAGGCGGAGGGGTCGTCGTCGGCGCCGAGGAGCTGGGGCAGCCGGTCGAGGAACCACTCCGCGCCGGGTCCCCATGCCTCGGCCTCCACCGCGCCGCCCCGGGCGGCGACCCTGAGGGTGCCGGGCCCGGCGGGTGTGCGGCTGGTCCGCCAGACGGACCCGTCGGGGGTGGCACGGAAGGTGGGGTCACCGGGACCGCGGCGCAGCGGGCCGAGGGTGAGCCCCAGATCGAGGGGCGCGTCCGGCACCCATCGACGGGTGACCCCGGCCACGGGAGCGGCGCCGGCCACCCGAGGAGCGGGTACGGGGACGTGACCGCCGCGCACGCTGGTGCGGGTGGGACGTGGAGCGAAGCGGCCGGCCATGGGTACGAGGGTAAGCGTCCGGAACCCGGCGGGTCGCACCGTGCGGCGCCGCACCGGCCGGGGGACGGGGAGGACGCGGAGTACGGGCGGGTGGCCGAGTCCCGCCGGAGGGCGGCTCGGGCCGGCCCCGGCGGAGAGCGCCGCGCCGGAGGTGGCCGCCGGGTGACCCACGGCGCCCCGCGCCCACATGCGGCCGGCCCCGGCCCGAAAGCCCGCCGAACGGCGCCGGCCACACCCCGCCCCCACCGAGACCCCGGCCCGCACGGCCACCGGCCGCCGTCCCGTTCGTGCCCGGGCTACTGGTCCGAGGAGAAGCGGACCGAGCCCGCGGGGAGGCGGGTGTCGCACCAGACGCGGACGCCGTCGCGGAGCTCGTTGTCGGCGCCCACGTGCGCGCCGTCGCCGATGACCGTGCCCGTCAGGACCGTGCGGGCGCCGACGCGGGCGCCCGCTCCGATCAGGGAGTCGGTGATCACCGCGCCCGGTTCGACCACCGCTCCTTCCAGGAGCACGGAGCCCGTGACACGGGCGCCCTCGCCGACCACCGCGTCCGCGCCGACCACCGTGCCGCCCGTGAGCTTGGCGTCCGGGGCGACGCGGGCCGACGGCAGGACGAGGCGGTCGCCGCAGCGGCCCGGGACCGCCGGGGACGGGGCGCGGCCCAGGACCAGGTCGGCCGAGCCGCGGACGAAGGCCTGCGGGGTGCCCAGGTCGAGCCAGTACGTGGAGTCGACCATGCCCTGGAGGTGTGCCCCCGAGGCCAGCAGCTCGGGGAACGTCTCGCGCTCGACGGAGACGGGCCGGCCGGCCGGGATCGTGTCGATGACCGAGCGGCGGAAGACGTACGCCCCCGCGTTGATCTGGTCGGTGACGATCTCCTCCGGCGTCTGCGGCTTCTCCAGAAAGGCGGTGACGCGGCCGCTGCCGTCCGTCGGGACCAGACCGAACGCCCTCGGGTCCTCGACCCGGGTCAGGTGCAGCGAGACGTCGGCGCCCGACGCGGCGTGGGTGGCGACCAGCGCCTGGATGTCCAGGCCGGTCAGGATGTCGCCGTTGAAGACGAGGACCGGGTCGTCCGGGCCGGAGCGCAGGCGCGAGGCGACGTTGCGGATCGCGCCGCCCGTGCCGAGCGGCTCGTCCTCGGTCACGTACTCCAGGCTCAGCCCCAGCGACGAACCGTCGCCGAAGTAGGGCTCGAAGACCTCCGCCAGGTAGGACGTGGCGAGCACGATGTGCTCGACTCCCGCCGCCCGGGCACGGGCCAGTTGGTGCGTCAGGAACGGGACACCCGCCGCCGGAACCATCGGTTTCGGGGTGTTCACCGTCAGGGGTCGCAGCCGTGTGCCCTTGCCACCGACCAGGAGGATCGCTTCTGTCACCTGTCGTCTCTGCTTCCTGTCCGGGTCCGGCACATCGTTCGTCCGTGCGATATGACCGGTCAGTTTATGCGGACGGTCAGGCCGCTCCTCGTCACCGTCGCCCCTGGTACTTCGCCGACGCCGTTCTGGCGCTGCCGAGCTTGCCGTACAGGCGTCCGCCGGGACAGTCCGTCACAAAGCCGTCACGGTGGCCCGCGATGGTGTTGAACTTGACCTTCTTGCCCTTCTTGTAGCGGTTCCCGCCGCCGGACGTCAGGGTCGCCTTGCCCGTCGGATTCCCCCCGTGCAGCCCCAGCTTCCACGCCGTCAGGCGCGCCACACCCGTCAAGGCGGCGGCCGGTGGGTTGGTGGAACTGTAGGTGCCGATGACCGCGATCCCCGTGCTGTTGGTGTTGAAGCCGAGGGTGTGGGCGCCCAGGACCGGCTTCGAGACACCCCCGGCGCGGCCTTCGTAGATGTTTCCGCACTTGTCGACGGCGAAGTTGTAGCCGAAGTCACGCCAGCCACTGCTCTTGACGTGGAAGCGGTAGATGCCGCGCAGGACGGAGGGTGCCTGGCGGCAGGTGTAGTTGTTGCCGGTGGCGGAGTGGTGGACGAAGGCCGCCTTGACCGACTTGGTGTAGACGAAGCCCTTCTCCCGCATCTTCTCGTCCGCGCCCCAGCCCTTGCGGGTCACGATCTTCGGGCGTGGTCCGATGTACGGCTTCGCCGCGGCGGACGTCGAAAACCCGGCCGCCGCCGCCGTCGCCGCGCGGGACAGCGCCGGGAGCACGGCCGCGCCCGCGGCCGGGACTCCGGCGACGGAGGCGGCGGCGGGCGACACCACGGAGGAGGTCGACCGCTCGGCGGCCTCCGGCGACGCGCCCGGTGCGGCCTGCCCCGGCTCCGGTCCCGGATCGATCAGTTCGAGTCGCAGCCCGGCGGGCAGCGCTGCCGCTCCCCCGCCGTCCGGCCGTACGCGGATCTCGACGCCGTCCGAGTCGCCGACCCACAGCGGTGCGGTGGCACCACGCAGCCTTCCCGACCCGCCCTCCCGGCTCCCGGGGTCGGCCCCGTGTTCGCCGGTGTGGGTCTCCACGTCCTGCCACCCCGACCAGGCCGAGCCACCGGTGGCCCGGGTGCGGACCTGGACGGTGCCGTGCAGCGGGGCCCTGACGTCGTCCCACACCACTCCGAGCAGGGAGAAGGGCCTGACGTCCCGTCGGGCGAGACCGCGCTCGGCGGGATCGCCTCCGACGGTCCGTTCACCGCCTCCGAGCGGCACGAGGCGCAGGGACTGGGTGGATCCGGCGACGCCCCCCTCACCCGAGGGGGCGGCGGCAGGACCGACGGGCGGCCCGCCGGGGTGCGACGCCGCGGGCGTCGCAAGGGTCAGCGGCAGCGCCAGGGCTGCCGCGCACGTGACGGCGATCGAGGAAACGAGGTAGGCACGCATGGAGAGATCGTCCGTATCCCCGGGCCGTTCCGCTCGGCGGGAAGAGGCCCGGAAACTGACGGGCCGTCGGTCCGACCGGTGGACGGTGTCACCGGTACGGGGGGTCCGCACGCGCCTCCGCGCGTACCCTTGCCCGCGTGAACGCCAGCGACCGCACCCCCGCCGACCTGCTGCGATCCGCGCTCGCCGCGGATCCTGCCCGCCCCTTGGTCACCTTCTACGACGACGCCACCGGTGAGCGCGTGGAATTGTCCGTCGCCACCTTCGCCAATTGGGTGGCCAAGACGGCCAACCTGCTCCAGGGCGAGCTGTCCGCCTCCCCCGGCGACCGGCTCGCTCTGCTGCTGCCCGCCCACTGGCAGACCGCGGCCTGGCTGCTCGCCTGCTCCTCGGTCGGCGTGACCGCCGAGCTCGGCGGCGACCCGGCCGACGCCGATTACGTCGTCGCGGGCCCCGACACCCTGGAGGCGGGTCTCGCCTGCTCCGGGGACCGGATCGCGCTCTCCCTGGCCCCGCTGGGCCGCCGCTTCCCGGCGCCGCCCGCGGGATACGCCGACTACGCGGTCGAGGTGCCGAGCCAGGGTGACCGGTTCGCCCCCTTCGTACCCGTCGACGCGGACGCCCCCGCCCTCCTGGTCGACGGTACGGAACTGACGGGAGCCCAGCTCGTCGAGCGGGCCCGCGCGGACGCCGGGACGCTGGGCCTCACCGCCGGGGCACGGCTGCTGTCCGGGCGTTCGTACGACACCTGGGACGGGGTCTCCGCCGGTCTGTACGCCCCCCTGGCGGCCGACGCCTCGGTCGTCCTGTGCCGGAACCTGGACCGGCTTGCGCCCGAGGCGCTGGGCAAGCGCGTGGAGAGCGAGCGCGTCACCGCGACAGCCGTGTGACGACCGGCCGGAGATCCACTCGTACGGCGCAACGACCCGCCGAGTCCCCGGGTCTGCGCGTCAACTCCGGTACATGATCGGCGGGTACGCATCCCTTCCCGCACAACCAAGCGTCAGGTTCAGCCGTCTACCTCTGCGACCGGCGGCCCGGGCGCGCCGCCGACGCCATGAAGGACGGACTCAGACGTGACGGACAGTGCTGGCACGCCCGCCGAACCGGACCACCCGGCCGAGGACGAGACGTCCAGCACCTCCGACGCGCCCGGCACCGCCGGACAGGCGGGCAAGGCGCGCAAGGCGGCCCGCCGGACGAACAAGCCGGCCAAGCCGGGCCAGACAGGTGCGGCGAGCACGGCAGGTGCCGCTGGTACGGCAGGTGACGCGGGCACGGCCGGCACGGCGAGCACGGCCGACAAACCCGGAACCACCGGAGCGTCCGACAAGGCGGGAACGGCACGTACGCCAAGCAGGGCGCGTACGCCGAGCAAGCCCGGCACCGCAGGTACGCCGAGCAAGCCCGGCGCCGCCGCCGGGTCCGGCACGGCAGGACCGGCACGGCAGCCCGGCGCCCCCGGCACCCCCGCCGCCGTGTCAGCCGGCACCGCCAGCGGGACCGGCACCCTGGGGCGCCTCGGCGCCTCCGGAGGCGGTCCGGGAGACGGCGGCCCGGCGGGCGGCGGCTCGGGGGACGGCCAGACGCCCGACGGCGGCGCCCCCGGCAGGCGGCGGCACTGGCTGCGCTGGACGGCGCTCGGGGTCTCGGTGGTCGTGCTGGGCGCGGCCGCCGCGGGCTGGTGGTTCTACCGCAAGCTCGACGGCAACATCACCACGGACACCACCGCCGCCGCCGAACTGCTCAAGTACGAGAAGGAGCGGCCCGCGCCCGTGGTGTCGGCCGCGAGGAACATCCTGATGATCGGCTCGGACACCCGGGCGGGCGCCGGTAACGCCAAGTACGGCAAGGACAAGGGCACCCAGCGCTCGGACACCACGATCCTGCTGCACATCTCGGCCGGCAGGTCGAGCGCCACGGCCGTCTCCATCCCGCGCGATCTGATGGTGGACATCCCCGGTTGCCGGGAAACGGACGGAAAGCGCAGTCGTGAGCAGTTCGCCCAGTTCAACTCGGCGTTCGAGATCGGCGGGACGGCGTGCACGATCCGTACCGTCGAGCGGCTGACGAAGATCCGGGTCGACCACCACATGGTGATCGACTTCGGGGGCTTCAAGAAGATGGTCGACGCCGTCGACGGGGTGGAGGTCTGCCTCAGGGAGCCCATCGACGACGATGACGCCCATCTGAAGCTGGCGGCCGGGCGCCAGACGCTCCGCGGCGAGCAGGCTCTGGGGTTCGTACGGGCCCGCAAGACGCTCGGCAACGGCAGTGACACCGACCGTATGGACCGCCAGCAGCAGTTCCTGGGCGCCCTGGTCAACAAGGTCCAGAGCAACGGCGTCCTGCTCAACCCGACCCGGCTCTACCCGGTCCTGGACGCGGCGACCAAGTCGATCACGACCGACCCCGGGCTCGACTCGCTGCGGGACCTCTACAACCTGGCGCGTTCCATGCGGAGCATCCCGACGGAGAAGGTGCAGTTCCTCACGGTGCCGCGCCGCCCGTACACGTACGACCCGAACCGGGACGAACTCGTACAACCCAAGGCGAGCCAGCTGTTCACACGGCTGCGCGAGGACAAGCCGGTCACGGTGGCGCGCTACGGCGAGACGGAAGAACAGGACGACGCGGGAGCGCCGAGCGTGGCGCCGACACCGACGTTCACCGGGCACAACGCGGCGGAGAGGGCCTGCCCTCCGGACGGCGGGTAAAGCGGAGCTCAAGGGGAGGGCTGTGGTGCATGAGGTTTGAGCAAATTGCCCGGTTGTAAGGGGCGTGGAATTTGTCACGGACGTCGCCCCACGCTGAACTGGGCGGATAGTGTGACGCGATCCGGTGCTCCCGACCACGTGGTCGCGCACTCATACGGATCGAACGACCGAGCGCCACGGGGGAGGCGCCTCGCGTGGCACCGACGGAGGATTCAAGTAACCGTGGACGCGCACAGCCGTGGACGGGCGGATGAGATCGACCCCGCCGACCAGTGGGTCCTCAACCCGCAGACCGGCAACTACGAACTGCGACTGAACCACTCCGGTGGGCAGTCGTCGCTTCCGTCCCATCCCCGCGGTGCCACCACCCCCGGCCAGAGATCCGGCGGGCGTTCGCGCACCGCCGAGCCCGGCCGCGGCGCGGACCACGGCCGGGGCACGGACCGCGGGCACGGCGCCGACCACGGCCGAGGCGCCGAGCGTTCCCGCACCGCCACCGAGGCGCCCGTACCCGGGCAGCGCCGCCGTCGTGTCACCGAGGGCACGACGGGCGGGCAGCCGTCGGCGGGCCGGCGCAAGCGCAAGCCGCAGAAGTCCCGCAAGAAGAAGGTCCTGCTGTGGACCGGCGGCACGATGGCGGTCGTCCTCGTGGCCGGCGCGGCGAGCGCGTACGCGCTGTACAGCCACTTCGACGGCAACATCGACACGGTCGACGTGGCCGGAGCGGGCAGCGGCGGGTTCAAGAAGGACCAGCCCGTCAACATCCTGCTGATCGGTACGGACAAGCGGACCGGCGACGGCAACGAGGGCTACGGCGACAAGAGCAGCCCCGGGCACGCCGACACCACGATCCTCTTCCACGTCTCGAAGGACCGGACGAACGCCACGGCGATGTCCATCCCGCGTGACCTGATCACGGAGATCCCGGACTGCGAGACCAAGCAGCCGGACGGATCGACCGCCACCATCCCCGGCAAGGCGGCGGACCGGTTCAACAACAGCCTCGGCCAGGACGGCCGCGACCCGGGCTGCACCATGCGTACCGTCCAGAAGCTCACCGGGCTGACCGTCGACCACTTCATGATGGCCGACTTCAACGCGGTCAAGGAGATGACGACGGCCGTCGGCGGCGTGAAAGTGTGCCTGGCCAAGCCGGTCGACGACCCGAAGTCCCATCTGAAGCTGCCGGCCGGCGAGTCGACCATCCAGGGCGAGCAGGCCCTGGCCTTCGTCCGCACCCGCTCCAGCTTCGGGAACAAGAGCGACCTCGACCGCATCCAGGTGCAGCAGCAGTTCCTCAGCTCGATGATCCGGCAGATGAAGTCGGACGACACCCTGACCAGCCCGACCAAGCTGTACGGGCTCGCCGAGGCCGCGACCAACGCGCTGACCGTCGACACGGGCATAGGAAGTATCAAGAAGCTCACGTCGCTCGCCGAGGAACTCGCCAAGATCGACACGAAGAACATCACCTTCGCGACGCTTCCGGTCATCGACAACCCGGACGAGCCGACGCCGATCACGGTCGTGCCGCATCCGACCCAGGCGCCGCAGCTGTTCGCCATGATGCAGTCCGACACCTCCCTGACCGAGGTGAAGAAGCAGCAGCAGGACGCCAAGAACGCTCAGGCGGCGCTGCTCAAGGGCGCCCGCGCCACCGCTTCCCAGGTGCGCGTCGACGTCTACAACGGCAGCGGCATCACGGGCGCGGCGCAGAAGACGATCGACTGGCTGCAGAACGACCAGGGCGTGCTCCGGTCCTCCAACAAGAGCAACGCCCCCGAGAAGGCGGCGAAGACCACGCTCACGTACGCACCGAACCAGGCCGATCAGGCCCGCAAGCTCGCGGACATGATGGGTCTGCCCGCCTCGGCGCTCAAGCCGGGCACGCAGAACGCCGGGGAGCGCGAGCCCATGACGCTCGTCCTCGGCGCGGACTTCAAGGGCGCGGGGGTGCCCATCACCGGACCGGCAAAGGCGCCGGACGGTGTGCAGAAGGTAGTAGCCGACAAGCAGGTGTGCGCCAAGTGACCCGGAAACACCGGGTCGCGGGCGACGCCTGAGCAACGAGGGGACCCTGGGGTGGGACAGAGCAGCGTGCGCAGGGAGGGGACGCGGGGACGCGTTCCGCACGCCCGCGAGTTGGGCTGGGACGAGAGTCTGTACGACGAGGAGGGCGAGGGTGCCGGGGGCACCCGGACCACCCGCCGGGGCGCCGGGGGCGGCACGGGTCCCGAGGACGAGGGCGACGGCCTGCCGGACGGCGGCGGGCGGCGGAGCCGCGGACGCGGTGCCGGCGGTACGGGCACGGGCCACCGGCGCCAAGGGCCGCGCAGACGTGCCAGGAAGTCCGGGAAACGCCGGATATTCCGCTGGGTCGCCGCCACGCTCTCGCTGCTGATACTCGGCACGGCGGGCGCCGGATACCTCTACTACCAGCACCTCAACGGCAACATCCGCAGCGGTGGCCGCGCCGGTGGCGACAGCGGGGTCAAGAAGGCCCCGCCGAACGCGCTCGGCGACACCCCCCTCAACATCCTCCTCATCGGTTCCGACAGCCGCGCCGACGCCCGGAACGTGGCGCTCGGCGGCGGCAAGAACGAGCGGGACCGCAAGCCGCTCGCCGACGTGCAGATGCTGTTGCACATCTCGGCGGACCGCAAGAACGCCTCGGTCGTCTCCATACCGCGCGACACGATCGTGCCGATCCCGGAGTGCAAGGACGACAAGGGCACGCCCTACCCGGCCACCACCACCAAGCCCATCAACGAGACGCTGCAGCGGGGTGGTCCGGGCTGCACGCTGACGACGTGGGAGAGCATCACCGGCGTCTACGTCGACCACTGGATGATGGTCGACTTCGCGGGTGTGGTCGCGATGGCCGACGAGGTCGGCGGTGTCCCCGTCTGCGTGAGGACCGGCGTGCACGACCGGTCGACCCGGCAGGTCAAGGGCGGCTCCGGTCTGAAGCTGCCGCAGGGCACCACCGAGGTCAAGGGCGAGCAGGCGCTCCAGTGGCTGCGGACCCGGCACGCCTTCGGCAGCGACCAGAACCGCGCCAAGGCGCAGCACATGTACATGAACGGCATGGTCGAGAAGCTCCAGAAGCAGAACGCCTGGAGCGACACCGGCCGGCTGATGGGCCTCGCCGAGACCGCGACCAAGGCGCTTCAGGTGTCGGACGAGATCGGTACGGTCGCGAAGCTCTTCGAGCTGTCGATGCAGCTGAAGAACGTGAAGCTGGACCGTCTGACGATGGCGACCGTCCCCACGGCCGCCTGGGCGCAGGACCAGAACAAGCTCGTCATGGTCGAGAAGTCCGCGGACAAGATCTGGTCGATGCTCCGCGACGACGTCGCCTTCGACAAGAACGGCGATCCGGCGGGCGCCAAGCCGACCGTCTCGGCCTCCGCCAAGCCGAAGGGCCCGGCCGCGGGAGCGCCGGGGACTCTGGACATCACGGTGATCAACGGTACGGGCGGCGGCGGCGAGGCGTCCGTGGACGGCCGCGCCGGCGCCCTGGCCGAGGCCCTCGTGGGCAAGGGCTTCACGCGGGCCGAGTCCTCGCGGAGCGCCGAGCCGCGCAAGGACACCGTGGTCAAGTACCCGAAGGCGGACGGCGACCAGGGCAAGGCGGACGCCCTGTCCGTGGCCAGGGCGTTCGGCCTGCCCGACTCGGCGGTCCGTGCGGACGGCACGGCGGAGAGCATCGCACTCGTGATCGGCGCGGACTGGCGCGAGGGCACGACGTACAAGAAGCCCAAGGACGTGGCCGGTGACCTCCCGGAGGGCGCGGCCGACAAGACGGACTGCATGGACGTCTACAGCGTCTACCGCTGGGACGGGAAGAGCTGATCCGTCCGGGCACGTACGGCGAGGGCCGGGTACCCCGTGGGGTTCCCGGCCCTCGCCGTCGTACGAAGCCCTGGTCCTGCCACGCCCTTCGCCCCGCGCCGTCGCACGGAGCCGTACGACGGCGTACGCGAACGGGGCTCAGACCTTCTCGGCGGTCACCGCCGGGCGGCGGCTCGCGATGACCTTCCTCGCGAGCGCGCGCGGGCTGGTCAGGAAGCCGTATCCCCACGACATGTGCATCGTCGCGAGCGCCACCGGGATCTGGAGCCGGGCCTTCAGCGGGAGGCCCTTGCCCGCCGGGACGGATCCGGCGGTGATCGCCGCGAGATAGCCGGCCGGGATCACGAAGCCGAGCGGGGTGAGCGTCGCGCCCACCACCAGGCCGGCCGCGATCGCGCAGACCGCGGTGGGCGGCGCGAGATAGCGGAGGTTGATCGAGCCCTGGTGGTAGCGGGCCACCACGTGACGCCAACGGCCGTAGTCCTTGTACTGCTTGGCCAGGGCGCGCACGCTCGGCCGCGGCCGGTACTGGACGCGCAGCTCGGGCGAGAACCAGATCAGGCCGCCCGCCTCGCGGATGCGGAAGTTCAGCTCCCAGTCCTGGGCGCGGATGAACTCGACGTTGTAGCCGCCCTGCTGTTCCAGGGCCTCACGGCGGAAGACGCCGAGGTAGACGGTCTCGGCCGGGCCGGCCTGGCCGCCGGTGTGGAAGGCGGCGTTGCCCACGCCGATCTTCGAGGTCATCGCCGCGGCGACGGCCTCCTCCCATGCGTTCTCGCCCTCGGCGTGCATGATGCCGCCGACGTTCTGCGCGCCGGTCTCCTCCAGGAGCCGGACCGCCGTCGCGATGTAGTCGGGCGAGAGCATGCCGTGGCCGTCGACCCGCACCACGATCGGGTGACGCGACGCCTTGATCGCCGCGTTGAGCGCGGCGGGCGTGCGGCCCGTGGGGTTGGGGACGGTGTGGACCCGGGGGTCCTCCCGTACGAGTTCGGCGGCGATCTCGTCGGTGCGGTCCGTGGAGGGCCCGAGCGCGATGACCACCTCCATCTCGCCGTCGTACTCCTGCTCCAGGATGTGACGGACCGAGTTGCGCAGGTGCCGCTCCTCGTTGAGGACCGGCATGATCACGGAGACGGGCGGCAGGGCGGAGGGCATCTCTTCCTCGGGGTCACGGGGGGAGGCGTAGGCCCTGTCACGTTACCGCGAATGGGGGACACGGACGCGCGCCGCGGGGACCGGTGCCCGCTGGCGCTGATCGTATGGGCCTACGGTGCTCACGGTCCCCCTCGTCACACCGCGGAGGTGTCCCCCGGTGCCCACACCGTCCCGCCCGCCCCGTCCCCGCCAGGCTCCCGCCCGTCCGGGACAGGACCGGCGTGTCAGACGGGCGGCGCGGCCCCGGTGGGGCATGCGGATGGCGACGACGCTGTCGGTGCTGGTCCTGGGCGCGGGTGGGATCGGTCACGCGGTGGTCACCAGCCTGGACACCGGCATCGACCGGGTCGATCCGTTCAAGGACATGAAGAACCGTCCCCAGGCCGGGCACGGGATGAACGTGCTGGTCGTGGGGACGGACGGCAGGGAGCGGATCACCGAGGAGGAGCGGAAGGCGTACCGGCTCGGCGGTGCGCCGTGCCGGTGCACGGACACGGTGATGATCGTGCACATCTCCCAGGACCGGGAGCGGGCGAGTGTGGTGAGCCTGCCGCGCGACTCGTACGCCGAGATGCCGGAGCACGTCGACACGACCACCGGCGAGCGGCACCAGGCGCACCCGGTGAAGCTGAACGCCGCGTACGCCGAGGGTGGGCCCGGGCTCACCGTGCGGACCGTGGAGAACATGACGGGCGTCAAGATCGACCACTACGTGGAGGTCGACTTCACCAGCTTCATGCGGACGGTCGACGCGGTCGGCGGGGTGCGGATCTGCACCACCCGGCCGATGAAGGACGAGTACACCGGGCTCGACCTGGCGGCCGGGACGCACGAGCTGACCGGCGGCCAGGCGCTGCAGTACGTCCGCTCGCGGCATGTCGACGGGGCGGCGGACATCGGGCGGATGCAGCGCCAGCAGCGCTTCGTCGCCGCGCTGATCCACAAGGTGGCCGGCAGCGGGGTGCTGCTCAACCCGGTGAGGTTCCGCACGGTCGCCTCGACCATGCTGACGTCGGTGCGGGCCGACCGTGACTTCGGTACGACCGAGATGCTGGGCCTCGCCAAGGCGATGCGGACCTTCTCGCCGGCGTCGTCGGAGTTCGTGTCGGTGCCGATCGGCGACATGAGCTTCCCGGTGAAGGGGATCGGCTCCACGGTGAAGTGGGACGCGGCCAAGGCGCAGAAGCTCTTCCAGTCCCTGCGCGAGGACCGGCCCCTGGCGCCGCACCGGACGGCAGCCAAGGGCCCGCGGACGGTGGTGGTGGACGTGGCGCCGAGGACGGTCCGGGTGCAGGTCTACAACGGGACGCGCACCGACGGTCTGGGCCGGAAGGTCGACGACGCGCTGCGCGGGACGGGCTTCGACACCACCGGCGTGCCGCGCACCGGTCAGGGGCCGGAGCGCCGGAGCACGGTGGTGGAGTACGACCCGGGCTGGGACCGCTCGGCGAAGTCGCTGGCGGCGGCGCTGCCGGGGGCGGAGCTGCGGCCGGTGAAGGGGCAGGGCGGGACGATGCGGGTGACGGTGGGCGCCGACTACCGGGGCGTGACGGCGGTCCGCGCGGAGTCGCCCTCGGGCACCTTCGAGGCGGTCACCGGGGACCAGGTGGTCTGCCCGTAGGCGGCTGTACGGGGTTCTCGTCGGACCCGGGACGGCCCGGGGCCCTCGACGGACCGCGGCGGACCGTCAGTCCTCGTAGCCCTCCGCCGCGCGGCGCTCCCGCAGCTCCTTGATGGCGCGGCGGCGGGCCAGGCGGTGGGTGCGGCGGATCTGGGCCTCCTGGTAGCGCCGCTTGTCCTTCTCGGTCTCGGGGTGCACGGGCGGGACGACCCGCGGCTTCCCGTCGGCGTCGACCGCCGCGAAGACCAGATAGGCCGAGCCGACCTGCTGCGCGGGCGTGGACTCGTTCCAGCGCTCGGCCATGACGCGGACGCCGACCTCCATGGAGGACCGGCCCGTCCAGTTGACCTGGGCCTTCACATGGAGCAGGTCCCCCACGCGCACCGGCTCCAGGAAGACCATCTCGTCCATGGAGGCGGTGACGGCCGGGCCGCCCGAGTGCCGGCCGGCGACGGCGCCCGCCGCGTCGTCCACCAGCTTCATGATCACGCCGCCGTGCACCGTCCCGAGGAGGTTGGTGTCGTGGCTGGTCATGATGTGGCTGAGCGTGGTGCGGGACGCTGAGGTGGGCTTGCCCGGGATATCGCCCTGATCTGTCATGCCCTCCACCTTATGCCGGTCCCCGAGGCGTCTTCGCGCCGTCCGTTTTGCATCAGCTTGGCAACAGCGCCGACCCGATATTCCCCCCGCCCTGTCGGCCCGGGCCGACAGGGCGGCACACTGTCCGCATGAATGACTGGCCCGATGGGCGCACCGACGACCGCGGATACGGCCGTGGCAGCGCGAGCGCGCAGCCCGAGGGGGCGCGTGCGATGCGCCATGTGCAGCGTCCGCAGGTCCCCCCGCAGCCGCCGCAGTACGACCCGCAGCACGGACAGGGTTACGGGCAGCAGCCGGGCTACGACTCCGGGTACAACACCGGGCAGGTCTACGGCAGCCCGCAGGGCGGCGGCCGGGGCACCATCCCGCCGCAGTACGACCCGCGGACGCCGGGCCCCGCGCCGGACTGGCGGCGCCGGATCAAGGTCGGCTCCGTCGTGCTGCTGGTGGCGGTCCTCGCCTGGAGCGTCGGAACCTACGCCTGGGCCAGTTCGCGGATGCGCAACGAGGTCGATCTCGCCAAGGTCATCGAGCGGCCGGCCGAGGGCGACTGCACGACCTATCTGATCGTCGGCTCCGACAGCCGTGAGGGCATGTCGGCCGAGGAGAAGAAGAAGCTCCACACCGGCTCCGCCGAGGGCAAGCGGACCGACTCGATGATGATCCTCGCCGCGTGCGGCAGCGGGAACACGATGATCTCCCTGCCCCGCGACTCCTGGGTGACCATCCCCTCCTTCGTCGGTTCCGAGTCCGGCAAGAAGTTCGCCGCGCGGGGCGGCTCCAAGCTCAACGCCGCGTACGCGATGGACGGGCCGGAGCTGCTGGTCCGCACGGTCGAGTACAACACCGGGCTGCGCATCGACCACTACGCGGAGATCGGCTTCGCCGGATTCGCGAACATCGTGGACGCGCTCGGCGGTGTCGAGATGAACATCGAGAAGGGCTTCAAGGACAAGAAGTCCGGCGCCGACTTCCAGGCCGGCCGGCAGACCCTCGACGGCGAGCAGGCGCTGGCCTTCGTCCGTACCCGCTACGCCTTCGCCGAGTCGGACCTGGCCCGGACGAAGAACCAGCAGAAGTTCCTGTCCGCCCTGGCCAACCAGGCGGCGACGCCGGGCACGATCCTCAACCCGTTCGCGCTCTACCCGACGCTGGGCGCCGGTCTGGACACGCTGATCGTGGACAAGGACATGTCGCTGTACGACCTCGGCAAGATGTTCTTCGCCATGAAGGGGATCAGCGGCGGCGACGGGAAGTCGATGAACATCCCGATCTCGGGCAGCGCGCCGCAGGGCTCCCTGAAGTGGGACATGCCGAAGGTGAAGCAGCTGGTGGAGCAGATCCGGAACGACGAGAAGGTCACGGTGACGTCGGACCGCTGAGCCGTCCCGGCGTGACACGAGAGGCCCCCCGCCGTGAGGTGGGGGGCCTCTCGTCCGTCCGCGTGAGCGGGCCGGGTGTTACGGGAGGTTGCGGGCCATGACGATGCGCTGGACCTGGTTGGTGCCTTCGTAGATCTGGGTGATCTTGGCGTCGCGCATCATGCGCTCGACGG
>NZ_JBVJPY010000028.1:0-44953 GCF_055609145.1 Streptomyces sp. NPDC036822 | reverse complement strand
AGCTACCTCGCCGGTCTCCACCTCCGCGCCGCAATGATCTGGATCGACGACCTGCTCAAGAGCACCCAATGATCACGACATCACACAGGCCCTAGGGGCATGGGACACCCCGAGTCTGTTTCGACCCCGTGGTCAGATCGCGGTGGGGATGGAGGGCGCTGCTGCGACCTGGGCCATCGTCCGAAGTCTCCTGAAGTAGGAGGCGCAGTACTCCTCGTTGATCAGGGGCACGATCGTGTCGAGATCGGCGATGCAGCCCCACAGGTAGGCGATGCCGATGTCGTCGAGGCCGCCTTCCAGCTCCCTCTGTACGAGGCCGGCGACGTCGGCGTCCAGGAGCACCAGGTCTATGCCGTCGAAGTCCACGCCGCGGAAGCCGTCGGGGAACAGTGCGCGCAGGTGGTCCTCCCACAGCCGGGCGAGTCCGTCTTCGGGCTGTGCTCCGCGCAGCACGTCGGGGGCTGTCGTCTCTGCCGCGGACGGGGGGCGAAGGAGCAGGGAGACGGCATCGAAGACGGCACGCACCATCGCGAGGGCCCGGATCGGGCGGAGGGCGGCACTCGACTCGGCGCCCTGCGTGAGCGTGTCGCGGAGCACTCGGCTGCGGTCGAGTTCGGCGGCGAGTCCCGCCGTGATGAGCCCTGCGTCGGTGGCCCGCTCGATCAGGTCGTGGAGTGGTGCGTTCGTGGCCAGACGCTCGGCGAGGACGTGCTCCAGGGCGAACAGGGAATGCGTGACGGCGACGGTGGCGAACTCGTACCGGTAGTAGGAGTGCCGGATGAGCTCGCGGGAGGTTTCCATCGCGCTCATGACGTACATCGACGCGTCACCAGGCAGGACCAGGTCGGCAACCAGGGCGTGCATGTCCGCATAGTCGAGAACGAGGTCACGGGCGCGCGGGTCCCGTACCGGCTGGAGGAGCGGGTCGGTCGGCGGTGGCAGGGTGTTCACCGGTGCAGTCTTGTCGCCGTAAGGCTGTCGGTGCCATCGGATTTGCTCGGGGCGGTGGCGACCCACTGCCGCATGCTTCAGTGTCGCGGAAACGTCTGCTCCATGATCCGGGTCGAGCCGGTGACCGTGTCTCTCCAGAGGCCCCCCTTCGACTTGCGGGCGGCGGCATACTGCCAAGTCCGATGGCAGTGAACCGGTCATCCGTCAGAAGCGTCAGCCTCCGGGGGAGGAGTTCCTCCCGCCCCCCGGGTGATGCGGTAGCAGGACTACGGTCAGGGCAGGCAGAGCCGCGAGGATGAGCCACGGTACGGCCGGCGGGAGGCCCAGGTCGAGGAGGGATCCAGTGGCCGAGGTGCCGAGGAGGACGATGAGGCCGGAGACGGAGGCCATGGCTCCGGTGTAGAGGCCGAGGCGGCCGTCCTCGGCGAGGTCGGGCACCCAGGCGCGGGCGGCCGGGACGATCAGCATCTGGCCCAGGGTGAGCAGGAGGACGTATCCGGTGGCGGGCAGCAGCCCGGTGATGCCTGTCCAGGTAGCGGGTCGGGCGGCGGCCACGACCGCGAATCCGGCGGCGATGAGCAGGAGTCCGACGGCCATCGAGCGGCGCAGGTCGAGCCGGTCGCCCGCCCAGCGGGTCACGGGGAGTTGGGCACACACGGCCAGGAGTGAGGCCAGGGCGAACAGCCAGGACAGCGCGGCCTGGGAGCCGGTCACGCGCTGCACCTCCTCCGGCAGGGCGAGGTAGAGCTGGTTGTAGGCGAGCAGATAGGCGCCATAGGCGCAGCACAGGGCGATGAAGGGGCGGTTGCGCAGCAGTGCGCGGAGCCCGCCCCGGACGCGATTCGGGACCCGGCCGGGTATGTGCTGCGGCATCAGCCGGGCGTGTCCGGCAAGCACGATGACGAAGACGGCGGCTCCCGCGAGGCAGGCGGTGCGGAAGTCCACGGCGAGCAGCAGGGCGCCGAGCAGGGGACCGACGAAGGCGCCGGCCTGTCCCGCCGCCGAGAAGAGGGCCAGTACCCCGGTGCGCGGGCCGTGCCCCGCCTCCTCTGACAGCACGGCCTGCCGGGCGGCTTCCGACTCCACGGCGGGGGAGAACAGGGCGGCGGCGAAGCCGATCAGGAAGACCGCGCCGATCACCGTCCAGGTCTGCTCCGCGTACCCGAGCCAGGCGAATCCCATGACGCGTAGCACGCAGCCGACCAGGACGAGGGGGCGTACGCCATAGCGGTCCACGAGCCAGCCGCCGATGACGAACAGCCCTTGTTGGCTGAAGGTTCGAAGACCCAAGGCGAGACCGACCAGCCACCCGGCCATGCCGATCGTGGTGCCGAGGTGCCCGGCGAGGAACGGTAGGACGGCGTAGAAGCCGACGTTGAAGGCGAGCTGCGTCAGGATGAGCAGCTTCAGGAGTGGGGACAGGGTTTTCCAGGTCCGTTGGCGCGCGGACTTGGAGGTCCTGGTACTCCGTTGCGGCAATACGCGGGAGAAGACAGCGGGCATCGGAATCCGTCAGTCGGCGGGGGTGAGGACGGGAGTACGTGCCGGTTCGGTGACCGGCGGCGCGGTGTCGGTATGACGCGCCGGTGGCGCTGCGGGGCGCTTGCCGGAAGATCGCCGGAACCGGGGCAGGCGCACTCCGCCCGTCGTGGTCACCGCCAGCGCTCCCAGCAGGGCGAGGACGGCGGCCGGGGCGAGGACCGCCCATGGTGCCCGCTCGGCGTATGGCTGGTTCTCGGCGATCAGCAGACCCCACTCGGGGGACGGCGGCTGGGAGCCCAGGCCCAGGAATCCCAGCGCGGCGAGGGCCAGGGCGACTCCCGGCAGCCGGAGCAGGGCGTGGCGGGTCACGGGCGGCAGGACGGCCGGGACCAGTCGGCGAATGAGGAGGTACCACGTGCTCGCGCCCAGCGCACGGGTGGCGTTCACGTGGGTGACCGCGCGTTCCTGCCGCAGCAGGGCGGAGGTGTGCGCGGCCAGCGGCGACCAGGCGACAGTGGCCACCGCGAGAGCGGGCGTCCACGGGCCGCTGCCCGCCGTGCCGGTGATCAGAAGGGCCAGCAGCACTGGTGGTACCGCGTTCACGGTGTCGGCGAGCGGCTCGGAGAGCCGGGGGAGCAGCCCAAGCAGGACGGCGACGACCAGTGCCGCGGTGCTCACCGCCACGGCGTCGCCGAGGGTGGTCACCGCGCCGTTTGCGATCCGGGCCAGGATGTCCCGCCCGAGTGCGTCGGTGCCGAACGGGTGCGTGAGCGAGGGCGCTTGGAGGCGGGCACCGGTCTTCATCGCGAGCGGGTCGCGGGGCAGGCCGAGGCCGATGACGGCGGCTAGTACCGCCGCGTACACCAGGGGGAGGATCCGGGGGCCGGGCGGGGCGGGGCGGTGCAGGGAGTGCAGGGCTCCGTCGCGCAGCGCGGGGCCGGTCAGCGCCCGGGCGGCGAGCCGGGCCAGAGTGGTGGCGATCGCGGCGAGCAGGACCAGGGCCAGGGTCCCGGTCTGCAGGACGGGCAGGTCCTGGGCGAGCGCGGCGCTCAGGGTGAGTCGGCCCAGGCCGGGGATGTCATAGATATGTTCCACGGCGACCGCGCCGCCGGTCAGGCCCACGATGAACAGTCCCAGATTGGGCAGCACTCCGGGCAGGCAGCGGCGCATCGCCTGTCGGGCCACGGACCGGGCGGGGATGCCGCGTGCGGCGGCGGCGAGCGTCCACGGTTCGGCGAAGGCGCCGGGCAGCAGGTAGTCCAGGATCCGCCCGAGTACCGCTCCGGCAGGCAGCCCGAGGGCCAGCGAGGGGAGAACTGTCCACTGCGGCCCGTACCAGCCCAGGGCGGGCAGCCAGCCGAGCTGCACCCCGACGACCGACACGAGCACCGAGGCGAGAAGGAACTCGGGAAGCGCGGCCAGCACGGCCGATCCGGTGCCACCGGGCTTTCGCTCACCGAGCCGGCGTCGCGAACCCAGCCACAGCGTCCGGGCGCACACGGCTCCGGCCGTCATCGCGGCGACCGCCAGGGCGCCGGCCATCAGCAGCAGGGAGACTCCGAGGGCTTGGGTGACGGACGGCAGCACCTCACTGCCGGAGACCCATGAGCGGCCCGCGTCCCCGTGTGGCAGACCGGCGAGCCATCGCCCCAGCAAGGCCAGGGGACCGTCGTGCAGGCCCAGTTGTTCGCGTACGGTCCGCAGCGCCTCGGGGGTGGGTTCGCCCTCTGCTGAGCGTGCCCTGAGCACGGTCAGAGCGGGGTCCGTGCGGGACAGCCAGGGCAGCAGGCCGATTCCGCATACAAGGGTGGCGGTGAGCAGCCCCCGCCACATCAGTGCGGGCCCGCCGCCCCGCGCGAAGGCGCGCAGGGCGGTGGTCCCGTCTTTCACCGGTTGGGTCATCGGGTCAGCGCCGGGTTCCCGTGCCGACGAGGAGACGCTCGTACGGGTCCATCAGTGTGCCCTCGACCGACGTCCCCATGCCCATGGCCGTCTTCATGTGCACCAGGGGGATCACCGCGTCCGTGGCGAGGAGGGCGGCTTCGGCCGCCATGACGGCTTCCTGGCGCCGGCTGGTGTCGGTGACGGATGCGGCCCGGGCCACGGCCTGGTCGACTTTCCTGTCGCACAGTTGCGACTGGTTGTTGCCGCCCTGGCAGGTGTAGTCGCTGGCGAGGACGGAGACGGGATCGCCGGTGTCCGCGAGGACGTTGCGGGCGTAGACGGTGGCATCGAATCTCCCGGCCAGCGCGTCCCCGTCGAACCGGGCCAGATCACGGACCTCCAGCTTCACCGTGAACCCGGCCTTTTGGAGCTGCTGTTGCAGCACCTGGGCGGCCTCCGGCAGCTCGGGCCGGTTGCTGTAGGTGGCGATCCTGATGGTGGCGCCGTTCGGATCCGCGGCCTTCGACCGTCCCTTCGGCACGACGCGCTTGGCGGCGGCCCAGTTCAGGGCGGGGCCGAAGATGCCCTGGGCCGGCTCGGCGTAGCCCTCGTACACGTCCTTGGCGAGGACGGAGGGATCGACGGCCACCCGGGCGGCCGCACGCAGCCCCGCATCGACGAACGGGCCGGCCTTCGTGTTCAGGTTCAGCACGACGCTGCGCGCGGTCGGCTTCTCGTGGACCGTTTTCCTGTCCATGGAGGAGATCTGAGCGACGGGCAGCGTCTCGGTGATGTCCACCCGGCCGGTGCGCAGGGCGTTGGCCCGGGCGGTGCCGTCGGGTATGAACGTGGCGTCGACGCCGGCAGCCTGGGGGCGTCCGCCCCAGTAGCCGTCGAAGCGGTCCAAAGAGGCCGCCGTCGCGCCGGTGATCTTCTTCAGGGCGAACGGCCCGGTGGCGGTGCCGACCGGGTTCACGGAGCCCTGCTTCGCGTACGCGTTCGGGGAGAAGACCGCCAAGCGAGGATTGGACAGCCGCAGCGGCAGCACGGGGTCGGGGGCCTCGGTACGGATACGCACCTGGTCGTCGCCCACCACCTCGGCGGACAGCTTCACCCCGGCCAGGGCGACCGGCACCGGCTTGGCCTGCGTGGCATGGGTGAGGGCAGTCACGACAGCGTTCGGGGTGACTTGGCCACCGTCCTGGAACTTCGCGTCCCGCAGGGTGAACAGCCAACTGCGGCCGCCGTTCTCGCTGGTCCAGGACCGGGCGAGCGCCGGGGCCGGGCTGCCGTTGGCGTCCAGCTGGGTCAGGCACTCGGAGACGCCGAGCCTGGACAGGTGGTAGGCGTCCTCGCCGAACGGGGAGAAGTTCTCCGCGGGCGGGAAGGCCATCGCCACACGCAGCCGAGCCTTTTCGCCGGAGCCTGCCGAGTCGGCGGCCGGGGAACCGCCGTCGCCGGAGGCGAAGCAGCCGGTGAGCAGGGGAGCGAGGAGCAGGCCGGCTATATATCGACGGCGGGGTCTCATGGTTCGCGTTCTCGTCTTTCGGTCGTGCAGATCAAGGCGTCGACCGACAGAGTAAACGATAATCGTTTTCACTTAAACCACGGGTGCTTCGAAGCGGAGTGTTCTCTGCGCCTCTCCGGGGTGCCTCGGGCCGCTCGTGCAGCACCAGCTCTCCCGCGGACCGCCGCAGCGCTTCTGCGCTCGGCGAGGGAGATGGGTGCGCAGGCGGAGCGACTGGTGGCTGCCGTCCGTCCTCGCGAATGCCGCCGACTCGGCGACCAGTCGCCGGGCCGGATTGCGCCGCCAGTGCTCACGGCGTACGTACACCCGCCGGGGCTGCCCGTCTCGCCCGAGGAGAAGCGCTCCGCGACCATCGCGGGTCCGGCGGGTGTTCGGGCCTCGCGCATCCAGTGCCGCCGTGGCGGCGACCGTCCCGTCTCGCTCGTCTTCGGTCACCGGAAGGGTGTGCCGAGGCGGGGCGACGTATGCGAGTTCCGGACGACGATGTCGGTTTCCACAGTGCGGGAACCCACTCCAAAACGCCGCGCACGGCAGCAGGTTGCGCGTGCCCGAACACCGACGTGATCCGCCTGGCCGTCCGTGTCGGCGAGGAAGAGCGTCCTCGGCCGCTCGTAGGGGGGTCCGCGGGCGCCACAGTCGAAGACGGCCACGAGCGACCCGCGCCGGGCTCGCGGCGCGTCGTCACGTTCCGATGCGCGAAGCCCGCCGGTGTGGGCGTGCGGAATCCGGTGAGCGCGGGCCGAGCGGCCGGTGTCCGGGGGCCCGGCCCGCGCGCTCATGTCACCGCCCGGCTTGAAGGGCGGTCCAGGTCGCCGTACCCGCGATGCCGTCCACTGTCAGCGCTCGGCTGCTCTGGTAGTCCCGGACCGCCTGGGCGGTGCCGGGGCCGAAGGTCCCGTCGATGCCCACGGTCCGGCTCAGCCCGGCCGTCAGTGATCGCTGGAGCCGTTTTACGTCGGTGCCCGAGGAGCCCTCGCGCAGGACGGGTTTCGTTCCGGCCGAGAGCAGCGCTGTCCAGGTCTGCCGGCCGATGATCCCGTCGGCCGGCAGTCCGCGGGCGGTCTGGAACGCCTTGACGGCGGTCGCCGTCTTGGTGCCGAAGACGCCGTCCGCGGTACCCGCGGCGTACCCCTGTGCGTTGAGGAGGGTTTGTGCCGCGGTGACCTGGGGGCCGGTCGAACCGCTGCGGAGCGTGTCGTAGGACGGGAAGTCGAGGTTGACGGTCCCGCTGCCGGTGCCACCGACGAGCTGCATGTAGTAGGACCAGTTCCAGTTCGGTCCCGGGTCGGTGTGGTCGTTGTTGGGGACCTCGGAGTGCCCGACGATGTGCGCGCGGTCCTTGGGGATGCCGTACTTGTCGGCCAAGTGGCGCGTGAGAGCGGCGGACGACCGGTACATCGCGTCGGTGAACCAGGCGGGGTTGTCGACGTAGCCTTCGTGTTCGATGCCTACGCTGTAGGCATTGCCCGAGCGTGCGTGGTAGGCGGTGTCCTTGTCGCGCACGGTCTGGGTGACCTGTCCGTCGGACGAGCGGATGACGTAGTGCGCGCTGACGTTCGAGCTGGGGTTCTGGAACCAGCTGATGGACCCGGCGTACGAGCCCTGGGTGACGTGGATGACGACGGCGGAGATGGCCGAGGTGCGTCCCACGGTGTAGTTCCCGCTGTTCGCCGCCACCCACAGGGCGGGCGGGTAGTCGGTGCTCAGTGTGCCTGCGGCGGCCGAGCCTCCTTCGTCCAGGGCCGGCACGTCCGCGTAACGGCCGCGTTCCGGGCGTACGGCGCGTGGGCGCAGGTTGAGGGTCTCGCCCGCGTCCGTGGTGGCGCGGACGCCGTTCGCCAGGAAGTCGTAGACGGAGTCCGCGTAGAGGCGGGCCGCGCGCTCGTCCGTGCTGCCGCTGTACTCGGCCACCGCCGGATACCAGGCATCGGCGTCGTCCCGGTCGTCCGCGGCGAGCCCCAGCCGGTCGGCGTACGAGCGCAGGACGGCGGCCGCGCCGCGGATGTTGGCGGTGGTGCTGTCCCGCAGCGCGGCCGGTGTCTCGCCCGTCAGCTCAGCGGCCAGTTCCAGAGTGCGCGAGCGGGAGTTGCTGACCAGGTGCATCACCCCGTAGCCGTTCGCGTGGCTGGGTTCCCCCTTGTGGGAGTCGAGTCGGCTTTCGCCGTACCCGATCGCCACGAGCAGGTCGCGGGGGACGTCGAATTCGCCGCCGGCCTGTACGAAGGAGCGGTCGACGGTGCCGTGGGCGGAGGGCGCCGCGGTGGCGGAAGGGGTGCCCATGCCCGTGAACAGGACGGCGAAGGCTGTACCGAAGACGAGCGCGGTGGTGCGTCTCCATGATCGCGGGTGTCGGTGCATACGGAGGTGTCTCCTCGTGGCAGTCGGATCGGTCGGATCGGCGGGGCCAGTCGGTTGGCCGGGTGGGGCTTACCGCCACGGCCGGGTGCGCTGTCAGGTCACTCCAACAAGCTTGCGTGTCCACGTCAATACGTGCGCGGGCCACTCTGCCGGGGCGGGTGTGTAGCCGAGCGGGCGCCTTGGTCGAGCGCCTCCAGTCGGCGCTGCAAGTGAGAGAGGCACAGCGTGGCACCAGTGCACCCACCGGGGGCCCTGTACCCATGGCCGAGAGGTCACTGGCACCGGAGCGCTCTTATCAGCGTCACCAGGCGCTATTGGTGTCACCGATGACGGCTTCTCCTTCCTCTGACCTTCGAGGTGCGCAGGTCGTCCCTGGGATGCCCTGTCTCGTCTGTCCGTTGTGCGGGCCGGCCAGGGGAGCGACTGATGAATGTCCCTAGCCTCGTCGGCGGCGAGGCTCTCCGCGAACGGGACGAGGGTCGCGGCCAGGTCTTCGCCGGCTTCCAGGCCGCCCTCAATGAGCGCGGCCGAGTGCCACTGGCGGGTTGCGACAGCCTTGTACCGCCAGACCCGACCCTTGCTGACGCGCGTGAGATGGCCCTGGGAGAGGAGGATGCTGGTGACCGTCGCCACGGTGGCGTATGCGACGTCCCGATGAGGGTGATGTCGTCGACGACCTCACGAACGGCCGACGGACGGGCCCGTGTCCTCTGCGCTGATCCCGATTTTGCCTTGCATAGTAGACGGGCAGCTCACGGGGCAGTTCCGTCGCGTTCGAAGGGCTGCTTCTTGAGGAGGCCCGGCCTAGGTCGTTCGGGTGGCAGTGCTGTGGGCACCCGCAGCCCCCTGCGGACCGTTGTCACCGGAAGGGCGCCCACAGCTATTCCGCCACCGCTCCGCCGGTCGCGGTTGTAAAGGGGTGCTGGAGTCGATGACGAGTCGACGTGATCTCATGACGAGATCGGCGGGAGCACTGGCGGTCAGCCTCGTATCCAGCTCCTGCGCGGTAGGGGCGAGCGCACCTCGGGAAAGGCCGGTCACTACGCCCGATGGTCGAGTGGACTGGGAGGCCCTGCGGGCGCAGTTTCGTCTGGAGCCTCAATGGGTGAACCTCTCGTTGTTCTATCTGGCCTCGCAACCGAAGGTGGTGCGGGATGCCGTGGAGTATCTGAGCGCACAGGTCGACGCCAATCCTCTGTCAGTGCCCACGGGGCTGGTGCTGCCCGACGGTCCGACCGGTTGGCCTCGGGTGCGCCAGGCGCTCGCGGCCTATGTGGGAGGGCGGGCCCAGGACATCGCGATGACGGCGAGCATGAGCGTCGGTCTGGGTGTCGTCTACAACGGCGTCGTGACCCGTCGGGGACAGGAGTTTCTGTTGTCCGAGCACGACCACATCTCCCATCGAACCGCCGCTCGGTTGGCCGCCGAAAAGCATGGCAACACGGTGCGGCTGGGCTCCTGGTTCGCCGAGCCGACTACTGCGACGGCGGACGGCATCGCAGCGGCGGTTGGCGAGGCGATTCGCCCGACAACCAGAGTCGTGGGGATCACCTGGGTGCAGTCGAGCACGGGGCTTCGGATGCCGGTGCGTGCGGTGGCCGAGGTGGTACGCCGAGCCAATGACGGTCGCAGGCCTGCCGACCGATGCCTGCTGGTCGTCGACGGCGTGCACGGACTGGCGGCAGTCGATGAGGATGCCGCCGACCTGGGCGCGGATGTGATGGTCGCTGGAACGCACAAATGGTTGTTCGGTCCCAGGGGAACGGGGCTGGTCTGGGTGGCGCCGGACGTCCTCGACCAGCTGCGGCCCACGTTCGTAAGCTTTATCGGGAGTGGGGGAGCTGCGGCTCTGTCGCCTGGGGGGTTTCTGGCGTTCGAGCACAGCTTTGCCCTGCCGGTCGCCGTAGCGCTGCATGAGCAGCTGGGGCGGGCCCGAGTTGCCGCCCGAATCACTGAGCTGTCGACGCGGGTGAAGCAGGGACTGAGCCGCATCCCGGGGGTCACCGTGCACACTCCTGACGACGCGGAGCTGTCAGCGGGGATCACCTGTTTCAGCGTGGCCGGACACACTCATCAACAAGTGGTCGACCACGCTGCTGCTCGCCGCGTGCGGCTGTCCACCTTGACCTACACCCGCATCGGCACCGCCGTGATCAACACTCCGGCAGAGATCGACACGGCACTGAACAGCTTGGATGACCTCACCCGCTGAAGGGCCGTTCTTGGCTTCTCCAGGCGTCGCTGTGGCTGCAGGGCGTCAGACCAGTGCGAGCCGGTCTACCAACAGTTCGACTCTCACCTCGGCGTCCTCGGGTAGCAGGCGGCCCGCTCGGGTCAGGGTCGCCAGGCCGTGCAGTGCCGCCCAGAACACCTCGGTGAACGTTCCTGGGTGGACGCCGTCGCCGGCGACCTCGGCGAGGCATTCGAGCAGGGCGGCGAAGGCGTCCTTCAGTGGCTCGGGGGTGTCTTCCTGTGCGTACGCCAGGCCACCATCAAGCTGGAACAAGGCGTCGTAGACCGCGGGGTTGTGCTCGGCGAAGTCGAGGTAGGCGCGGGCGAGGGCAGCGACCCGCTCGCGAGGGCTGTTTCCTCCGGACGTCGCGGCCCGCACAGAAGCGGCCAGCTCGGTGGCGCCTTCCAGGGCGACGGCGCCGATGATCTCGCGTTTACCGCGGAAGTGGCTGTAGAGGACGGGCTGGCTGTATTCGATGCGCTCGGCGAGCCGACGGGTGGTGACCGCGTCCCAGCCCTGCTGCTCGGCGAGTTCGCGGGCTGTCACCACGATGAGGCGCTCGCGCTCCGCCCGTTCGCGCTCCTTGCGTTCCTTGACCGACATAACTCGATCCTAGCATCGCTAGACAATCGAGCACGAGCAGGTCTAGCGTTGCTTCATCATCTAGCGTCGCTAGATCACAGGAGGGGTCACCATGCTCAACACACTCCAAGTCGTCACCACCGTCGTCGTCGGCCTGATGGTGGGGGTGGAGTTCTCCGTCGCCTTCATCATGAACCGCATCCTGGACGCGCTTCCCGAGGACAGCGGCCAGGTGGGCCACTCCCACGGCGGCCGGATGCTCGGCGCGCTGATGCCGTTCTGGTACATCGGCTCGCTCGTCCTCGTCGCGGCCTGGGCCACCGCCGGATGGCACCACCCCGGCGCAGGACTCGTCGTCACCGCCGCCGGACTGCTGATCCTCAGCGTGGTCATGTCGATCGTGCTGCTCGTCCCGATCAACAACCGGAACAAGACCTGGACCCCCGAGAACCGGCCCGCCGACTGGAAGGACCAGCTGCACCGCTGGGAGCGCTACCACTACGTTCGCGTCGCCGTCATCGTCGCCGCGTTCACCCTGCTGGTCGCCGCCCTCGCCTGATGCACCCCCACCCCGACGCCCACCGGTTCCCCACGACGGCTGTGCCCCATCGCGATGAGCCGGAGAGGGTATCGGGTTGCTGCCCGCAGGCAGAGGTCACGCCGCCGGCCCATCCCGGATCCTCGGGGGCCGGCCGCACATCCGGGCATGCTGCCGCCGCGCAGATCCCCGGACTGTGGTCCCGACAGGCCGCGCCCCTCGAACGCCCGCTTACAGGCGGCCTGATGAGCCCCACACGGCTCGGCAAGCGTCACACAGACCACTTGACTGACGAAAACTCACATGGGGAAGACCAATGTCGCTGAAGAAGATCAATACCGTCCTGGCCGCCGCCTTCATCCTCTTCATTCTCTGGTTCGGGACGGAGTACATCGTGAGTCCGGAAACGACGGCGCCGGGCTACGGCCTGCCGAGCTGGCCGCCCGGCGACGGCGACGGCTTCCTGATCATCAAGGGAATACGCGACGTCGTCCTGGCTCTGGTGCTGGGCATCTTGCTCGTGACGGGTCACCGGCGGGCGTTGGGCTGGGCGCTGCTGATCGAAGCGCTCGCCGCGTACGGCGACATGGCCAACGTGCTGGCCCACCACGGCTCCGTGGCCACCGCCCTCGGCGTCCACTGCCTGACCGCGACCCTGATGGTGTGCACCGGCCTGCTGATCCTGCGCGAGACCCGCAGCGTCGCGGCCGCTCCACAAAGGCCCGCCCCACAGCCCGCCTAGGACCTGACACCCGCACGCCGCCGACGCCCCCTAAAGGGGGCGGCGACAGGGGGTTGAAGGTGCCTCCGTGTTCACTCGGTCATCAGCTTGCCGAGCATCGATGGGGCGGGCGATGCAGCGGGGAATCAGCAGGCGTAACGGGTCGCCGGGGCCCGCCCCCTTCTTGGCGACGGGAGGCGGTCCGGTCCGGTTCCACAGCCGGCCTTTTCGGGCGCACGCGCGTCGGCGGCCGGTCGTCCTTGTCTCCCTACCCGAGTCGGGGTCAGGGAGCGAAGGAGAGCATGCGGGGTTCATGACGGGCGTCGTCGCCGTCCACGCCCGCGGGTGCGAGCACGAGCCGGTCGCCCACGTAGGCGTTCCGCCCGACGCCGCCCATCCGGATTTCGATTCTCGCGGTGGAGGCGGGGAGCTTCAGTACGTCCTTGGTGGAGTCGGCGCCGCCCGGGCCGATCTGCAAGACGCGTCCGGGACGGCTGCCCGTGCCCACCTGGTAGACGAAACCGGTCTTTCCCGCTCCGACGCGCAAGGGGAAGTAGCCGTACGAGGTGCCCTCCGACTTCACACCCCAGACGAGGGTGCCGGTGCCGAGGTCGTAGGCGCCGACGCGGTCCTCGCCACCCAGGAGCACGAGCCCGCCGCCGACGACGGCCTCCCGGCACGCCTGGGCGTTGGCGGAGGTGTCCAGGGTGTCGCCGCAGTGCTTGAAGCCTTTCCCCCGGGGGTCGATGGTCCTGCGGGCCCGCCCGTCGGGCCCGAGGGCGACGACCCGCCAGTCCTCGGCGTGCGTCTCCCGGTTCGCGGTGGTGATCACGCCGGGGGCGACGGAGAGCACCTGCCCGATTCTTCGGCCCGGCTCCGTCCGGTAGCGCCACATGACCTTGCCCGTGGCGGGGTCGATCTCCCGGACCTGGTCGTACACCTTCTCCATCGAGGTGATCGCGCAGTTGGCGAGCACCAGGAGCCGGCTGCCGCCCGCCACCCTGCCGGGGTAGCACGAGCCGGGGTCCTCCCTGGGGATGTCGTACAGCTTCCGTCCGTCGGCGATGCGGTATGCGGCGGCTTTCATGCTCTGGACAATGGCGACGGTGCCGCCGCTGATGGCGCTGTCCACGATGATCGTGTCGTCCCCGGAGCCGGTCTCGGTCAACTCCTTGCGCCAACCCTCCTTGCCCGTACGCAGGTCGATCATGCGGAGCTTGTTGCACCGGGCGCCGGACCATGCCTCGATGTTCTGAAGGACGATGACGACCTTGCCGTCGGGGGTCGGGTTGACCGGGGTCTCGCAGACGGGGGTGGGCAGGGTGACGCTCCACAGCTCGGCCCCGTCGCTGAGCCGGTGGGCGACGACCCTTTTGTAGATGGCCTGGACGGCGGTGTCGCCGACGATCCAGAGGTCCTGGGTCGGGATGTTCCGGCGGGGCAGATCGGTGCGGTCGTCGACGATCCAGGCGCTCGCCTCGCCGGACCGGCGCTGCCGAGCGATCTCCCCGGTGGTCAGGATGCGGGAGGGCGTCGGGCTGGGGCGGGCCGTCGCCGTCGACGGGGCCGTGGAGGGCGGAGCGCTGTTCCGCGGCCCGGCGCGGTCCGGTCCGGACCGCTCGCCGAGGACGTACACACCGACGCCGACGAGCAGCAGCAGGGCGAGGCCCGCGGCGACCAGGAGCCATCCGCGGCGGCGCGGGTGCGGTGGGCGAGGCGGTGGTGCACCGTAACCCCCAGGGGCGTACGGGTTGTCCGGCGCGGGCCACGAAGGCGGGCGGTGCCTGTACCAGGGCTCGTGCGACTGCGGCATCCGGTTTCCCCCTGTGAAGGTGCGAGCGGGCTCCCCGTGGAACTGGTCCTCGGAGAGCTGTTCTGATCGATGGCTGCGGCGGTCTTGCCGAAACGCCCCATGTCGACCACGGGGCCTACGGCGTGAACGGCGGGCAGGGACGGGCAAGGGCGGGCAGGCATACGGCGAAGGTCAGGAGCGCGGAGGAGCAGCCCGTACCGGCAGCGGTGATCGCCGTCCGGCCGCCGACGTGGTCAAGGGCCACGTCGATGCCGGGCGCGGCACGCATCACGGCTGTGAGGGGACACGGCCGCTTTCCCTCTGCCTTCAGCTACCGCCTCATACCGCGGGGCGTTCGCCGGACGGCTCGGCGAGGACGATCCGGACGTGGGAGGGAGCGTACTTGCGTGCCTTCCTCGTCATCTTCGTCAGATCGAACCTGGAACGCGGTACGGCGACGTGGATCGGTACGGGCATCGCCTCGTTCCGCGGGGGAACGGGCGCGCCGTGCGGCAGGGAGGCGCCGGGGCGCAGCCGGGCACCGATGAGCGCGTACTCCTCGTCGGGCGAGGTCGACACGACGAACTGGGTGACGTCGGACCACGGCAGCAGGACCTCGCCGAATCGGGCGCCAGCCGCGTCGAACTGGAAGGCCGTGCGCCGCTTCTCGAACCAGGAGACGATGAAGGGGGTCGCCGCGACCAGGACCACGCCGCCCTTCATGTCGAGTGCCCAGCCGAGCAGGAGGGCGACGGCCAGGACGCCCGCGATCGCCCCCCACAGGAGCGCCAGATCGCGTGCGGTGAAGGGGTGGGTGACGCGGTAGCGTTCCCACCGTCCGCCCCGGCGGGTGGGCGGGAGACCGGATGTTCCATGGGCCTGAGACACAGTGCTTGACCTTTCTCGATGACGGGTTCGGCCGCCGCGGGCCACGCCGGGCTGCCCACCACGGAATGGCGGGGCCGGGCCACCGACGGGACGCCCTGGGACGCCCCTGGGCTTCGCCGCCGAGTCAGGTCTGCCGACCGTTTTCCCGGCGCCCGCACAGACCGAGCAGTGAAGACACCCGACCTGGCTGCGCACGGCCGGCCACGGTCCTGACAGACTCTGGCGTAAAGCGCTGCTCTTCCGATGAAGTCCTGTTGAAAGGGGCTCCGGCAGCGAGTGGCACCGGACGTACGGGGGCATGGGGATTCGACGTGGGCGTGCATTCACGGGATACGGACATCGATGCCACCGATGCACGGAGTGACCTGCGCATCGATCTGCTCGGGTCGGTCCGTGCCCGGCGCGGCGATGTGCCGCTCACGCTTGGCCCGGTGCGACGGCAGGCCGTGCTCGCCTCGCTGATCCTCAGGGCTCCGGCGTTCGTCACGTACCAGCAGTTGCTGGACGACGTCTGGGGAGATGAGCCCCCTGGCACGGGACACCGGGTCCTCCCGAGCTACGTGTACGCGCTGCGAAAGGCACTGGACGAGCCGCACGCCGCGGCGGAGCTTTCCGTCGTCCGCGGGGGACGTGGCGGCTACCGCCTCGCAGCCGACGGAGTCCGGACCGACCTGGCCGAGCTCGCCGAGGAGACCGCGAGAGCCCTGCGCGCGAAGGCCGCCGGTGACCTCGACGCCGCGCTCGATCACGGCGGCCGGGCCCTGGAACTGCTCCACGGGGAGCCGCTCCCCGGTCTGCCGGGCCCGTTCGCCGAAGCCCAGCGACAACGCCTGGGCCAACAGCGGCGCGCGCTCCACCTGGATCGGGCCGAGTGTCTGGTCCTGCTCGGGCGCGGCCCGGAGGCCCTGGACACCCTCCTGGCGGCACCCGTCACGCAGCAGTACGACGAGCCGTTCGCCGCCCTGCACATGCGGGCCCTGTACGGCAGCGGCCGGCAGGCCGAAGCGCTCTCCGTCTACCGCGAGACGCGTCGACGGCTTGTCGACGAGCTGGGCCTGGAACCAGGGGAGGAGTTGCGGCGGGTGCACCAGGCCCTCCTGCGCCGGGACGATTCTCTGCTGCTCGGCCGGACAGGACAAAAGCGCGCGGCAACGACCGTAGTCGCGGATCGCACCGCGCCCCAGGACTCTGCGTCCAAGCCGCCGGCTGCGGACGATTCTGGTCTGCCCGAAGGACCCGACGACCCGCACGGGCGGCTCAGTCCTCGCACGCGTCGAAACGACCTGCCCGACGGGCTCCCTTCCCGCACGCGTCGAAACGACCTGCCCGGCAACACCGCCTGCCTGGTCGGGCGGGACACGGAGCTCGCCCTGCTCACCACCCCCGTGTCGCCCAGGGCCGTGTCCGTGACGACCGTCGACGGCACGGCGGGAGTGGGCAAGACCGCTCTGGTGGTCCGTGCCGCCTGGTCGCTCGCCGACGCCCACCCCGACGGCTGTCTCTTCGTCGACCTGCACGCGCACGGCGCCCATGAGCAGGTCGTCCCGCAGCGGGCCCTTCGCCGGATGCTGCGGGCGGTCCTCGACGAGGGTGACGCGCTGCCGCCCCCTCCACCCGGGCCTCACACCCTGGCCGGAGAAGACGTTACGGACGACCTGGCGGACCTCGTCACGGCCTGGCGTGCAGCCACAAGCGCGCTGCGGCTGCTCCTGGTCGTCGACAACGCGCGCAGCGCCGAGCAGGTGCGGCCGCTGCTTCCCGCCGGACCGGGCAGCCGGGTCCTGGTGGCGGGACGCCAGCGCCTGACCGGCTTGGACGCCGATCTGCGGCTCACCGTGGAGCCGCTGGACACGGGCCCCGCCGTCGGACTCCTCCGAGAACTCCTCGGGAAGTCCCGGGCCGACAGCGAGCCCGAGGCGGCGCGCGAGCTCGTACGACAGTGTGGGGGCCTGCCCCTGGCCCTGCGCATCGCGAGCGCCCGGCTGCAGAGCCGCCCGTCGTGGACCCTGTCCTTCCTGGCCGGTCGGATGGCCGACGGCACCCGCAGCCTCGACGAGCTGCGGGCCGAGGACCGCAGCGTGGAGGCCGCCTTCCGGGTGTCGTACGACCAGCTCGGTCCAGAACTCCGGCGAGGTTTCCGCGCGTTGGGCACGGCTCCCACCGTCCGCTTCGACAGAACCACCCTCGCCGCGATGCTCGGCGGCTCCCGCGAGGATGCCGAGGGAGTCCTGGAGGACCTGGTCGACGCGAGCCTGCTGCAACAGCCGCAACCCGGCCGGTACCGGCTCCACGACCTCGTACGGGCTCATGCGCGACGCGTCGCCTCCGAGGCACCTGAGGAGACCGCTGCGCACCGCGACGCCGTCCTGTACCTCTATACGGCGGCAGGCCGTATGGCCAGCGACTGGGGCCCCAACTGCTTCCCGCCCGTCGTCGATGCCGCCGGTCGAGCCGTACCCGGATCGTCGTTCACCAGTTGGCGGGAGGCCTCGGCATGGCTCGACGCGGCGGAGGGAGAGCTCGTCGACGTGGTGGCCCACGCCGCCGCCACCGGCCAGGACGACCACGCGTGCCGGATCGCCGAAGCCCTGGTCGACCACTTGGCCGGCCAAGGGCACCACCACGAGTGCCGTACCACGCTCGAGCTCGCCTTGAGCTGTGCGGACAGGGCCACCGACGCGCGGATGCCGGCCGCACTGCGCAACTGCATGGGCCTCGTCGACGTCTACCAGGGGCGGTTCCGGCAGGCGAGTGCCTGGTTCACCGAAGCCCTGCGGTACGGCCGCGCGCTGGGCGACCTGCGGGAAGAGGCCCGGGCCATCGCCGGGACGGGCATCGTGCTGGGGCAGCTGGGGCACCCGGAGGAGGCGGTCGCCCGGCTGAGCAGGGCGGTGGAGCTGGCCGCCGAGGTCGACGACGACTGGCTCACGGGGGTCTCACACTGCAACCTCGGCTCCCTTCGCCACCGGCAAGGACGGCACGAACAGGCGCTCACGCACTATGACACCGCCCTCGCACTCGCCGAGAAGAACGGTCGGCCCAGGACGATCAGCAGCACCCTGTGCTTCTCCGCCGAACTCGAACTCGCCCTCGGCAGACACGCGGAGGCCGCGCATCTGCTACGGCGCGCCACCGAACTGGCCGGCGATGTCGAGGACCAGCCTCTGCGTACGACGGCCTTGTCGCAGCTCGCCGCCGCGGAGCACAACCGCGGCGATCTCCGCTCGGCCGTCGACCTCCACCAGGAGGCCCTTTCCCAGCTCACCCCGCACACGAGCACATGGCTGGAGATGGGAGTCCGCATACGTCTTGGCAGCACCTACACAGCGATGGGGCGCCGCGCCGAGGCACGACGGGAGTTCCGTACCGCCCTTTCGCTGCCCGGAGCGGGTGACCACCCCCGCGAGTACCGGATGGCACATGAGGGACTGGATGCCACGGGTAGTCATGTCCCGCCGCCGGGCAGGGGAGGAGCTCGAGGAACGCCTGAAGGAGGACCGCAAGGAGGTCGGCCTCCCTCCGAAACCGGATGACGCCGACGGCTGAGGGATGGCGGGCACACCGGGAAGAGGGGCATGTGGGGGAGAACACCCGGCATGATCCCCACACGCCACACGCCACACGCCACACGCCACACGCCGTCCCGCGCCCCGGCCCAGCACTTGCGGCGCCGGGGCGCGCCACATGTCGGCACCGCTCGTGCGCCCGTACTGGGTGTCGGAGACACCTCTGAGGCTGCCGCGCTCCAGGAGCGTGTAGTACTCGACACAAGACAGCAACCACGCCCCACCGCACAGGATGAAACCGCAGCCCACAGAACTTACGACGGCCAAGTGTGTCTCCCACCGGGCAGGATGAGAGCCATGGTCAACGAGGGAAACACGGGCTTCACACTGCCGCGGGGTGCGACAGGCTTCTTCGTACCCAAGGAGGGCCCCCTTCCGGAAACCGACCTACGGGCGTTCCGGACCGCTCTGTACGCCGCCGCCCGAGTCGTCGAAGGCCACGTGGAAGAGATCGAGGGCCAGGAATACCCCCGGACCTTCCACACCGCGTCAGTCGTCGATCGCACCGGCGAGAGCGTCATCCTGTGCCACGCCCATCACCCCTGGATCGCCTTCGCACACGAACGCCGGAACTGGTACGCAGAGGAGTTCCTCCCCCCTCCACCCTGGGCCTCTACCTTCGCGGAAGCAGGCTTCCTGGTCCTGAGTGGCGAGCAGCTCGCCACACCTCTCTCCGACGTGGACACGGCGGAGATGACACAGGCCGAGTGGCGCCACATACGCTCCTACGGCATCACCACGTTGGGCGGAACGCTCTTCAACGCATGGGCCTGATGACCATGCAGAGTCGTTGCACGACAAGCTCACTGATTGTCTCAGAATGAGGTGCGGAGGCGACGGAGGCAGACAGGACCCCAGCCCGGCTGAGGTCACGGCCCCTTGTCTCGCCTAGGCTGAGGGGCGCACGTGCGGGGGCGCGAAGGGGGCGGACATGGTCCGGTTGGAGAAGGCGCCGGCGCGGGTGAGACCTGCGTCCCGGCGGAGCGTGTGGACCACGCTCACCGGCTGGGGGATGCTGCTCAGCGCCGCCGGGGCGGTCGGCTGCACGCTGTGGGGCGTCGGCCGATATCCGCCGCTGGTCACCGAGACGGGCCTGGCGGCGCTGAGCGTGATCTTCGCCGCCGCCTGGATCGCCGCCTCCCGCCGGGCCCCGCAACGAACCGGCCTTCCCCCGGCCAAAGGCCGCGCGCTGGTGTGGCTGGTCGCCTGGCTGGTGCCGCTGGCCACGCTGGCCTGCTTCAACCTCGGGTTCATGGTGTCTTCGGAGTACGGGCGGGAGACCGAGCGCTTGGAAGCGGCCCGGTACGGGCAGTACTCCGTCACCGTCGTCCGGCTCGCAGGAGACCCGGTCCGCGGGCACAACGCCTCCGACGAACCGGTGTACTTCGAAACCGACCTCGTCCTGCGTATCCCGTACGACAGTGGTCCGCGCGAGGTGACCATGCCCGACATGTACACCCGCTACCACCCCCCGAAAGCGGGCATGAGGATCGACGTCTCCTACGCGCCGGGCGACGCCCGCCCGGACTCGCCCGTCCTGGAGGACGGCCGCCGCTGGGGCACGGGCGTGATCGGCTCCCGCATGTTCCTCATCACCGCCTTCCCGGTCCTTTTCGCAGGGGTCGTCCTGACAGGGGCACTCTCTTATGAAATGCCGGGCAGAGTAAGGCGGTTCGCCCCATCCGTACACCTCCCCGCCCTCGGTATCCTCCTTCTCGGTCTGCTCCTCCTCCTGCCGACAGCCCTGGGCTGGGATGCCGGCGGCCTGGCGCGCCCGGCGGCCTTCCTGTCCTGCGTGACGCCCGGGGCCGCGCTGGCTTGGCTCTGGCGCTCGTCCTTCTGACTGATCGCTTCAGATCGGTTTGAGCTATGGGTCTTGCGCTCGCCGATCCTGGTCGGCAGGGCGCCCGGGGGCGTGCTGATCTTGTTCCGGACGAACTGGGGGGCAGTCCCACTGCTGCCAGTCGCTCCAGAACGCCGCCGTCGCCACCCCGGGCGAATCCGTGATCCCGACCAGGTGGCGCTCACCGGCGTACTGTCCACGCTGCCGACCATAGTCGTCCGGCGGGATGTCCCTGCGGGGACCGTCGGCCGCTCCGGAGTGACGGACTGGCACCGGCTGCGGGACTGGACTGAGGCCGGCATCCGGCTCCGCCCGCGCGCCGCCCTACTGACCGAGCTGCACCGCGCCGTCCTGCTGGACCTGCACGACGCTCCGTCAACGGCCCCCCGATCGTCGCGCAGCTCCCGCCTGGACACCCGCGCCGGGGCTCTTGCGTGCCTGGCCGACCGCCGGGCCACCGCACCGGGCCGCCGCACCCACCCGGGGCGGGGGAGGGGCTACCCGCCTCCCCAACCCCATGACCGACTGATAGAGGTCGATGATGCCCGCTCGGGCACCCCATGTGGGGCGTCGAGCATAGGGGGATCCAGCTCGGGCGTGACCGTCTCTCCGGTGAACTCGTTCGCCCGGCATCCCGCGCGCCCCCGGAGCGTCCAGCGCGGGCCGGTCGGAGACCGGTGCCTTCCCGGTCCAGAGCACGGACCGGGGACGTAGGGCGGGCCATGGGGGAGACAGGCTTTGCGATCCGTGTCGGTCAGCGGGTGCCTGACCGCGCAGGTCCGGGCCAGTGCCCTACCTGAGTCGGATCCGGTCCTTTTCTTGGGGGTAGTACATCGTGACCTCGCCCCCCTGCGGATGCTCCTGGAACCAGGAGGTTGTCCAGCTCCGATCGAGCCGAATCAACGGCGTTCAGTGCCTGTGACAGCTTCTTCGCGGGGACGCCCGGCTGACCCGCCCTGGGGTAAGCGTTGGCGAGCTGGACAGATCGCTTGAGCAGTTCGTGTCGGATCATCTCGAGGGCCTGGCCCATCTCGACGTGCTCTTCAAGGGTCAACCTGGGCTTCATATGGTGATCATCCCCCAGGCCGGGTTCAGCACGGGGCTGAATCCACCAACCAGGGCAGGGCGGGTCACCAAGTGCGCGCCCGACCGTCGAGATCAGCCGAGTCTTGGGCTGGGAATCCACTTGCTTGACGGTTTCAAAATGATTCGCAGCTGTGGTCAAGGAAGATCATGCTGTGAGAGCACACTGAGCCTCACAAGCGAACGGAGCCACGTCGATGGCAAGACCCCCTGGCGCATTTCAGTCGATCACGTTCGCGGCCTGGCGTGACCGTCATCCTCGGGAGGACCGCGCCTCCGATCGGTACTACGTCACGCTGGCGGAACTCCTTGTGCGCCTCGGGAGCTTTGGGCTCGGCCTCACTTGGAAGGTACGGATCGACGATGCTGGACTGGTCACCAGGTTTGCCGAGATCGAGAAGGCCTCCTCCGGTGTCGGGATCGGCACCTTGGAGCTACTGGCACTGGTCGCGCCGGACCTTCAGTTTGTTGACGCGGACTTCGCGGGGTATGCAGGCAATGACCTGACCGTGGTGCTGCGGGAGTTCGACAGCACGAGCTGGGACCTCTGCACCACGGATGCCTCGGTAGTCCGGGAGATCCGCCAGCATTTCCCTGACGCGGTACTGACTCCTGAGGACGTTCTCCAGGAGATCCCCTGGCCGACCAACCGGCGAGAGATGTGATCCAATGCTCTTACTGATCGTTTCCGGGTGTTGAACTGTGGGTCTTGCGCTCGGCGATCTTGGTCTGCAGGGTGTCCGGGTGCGTACTGACCTTGTTCCGGACGACCTGTGGGAGCGGGTGGCCCCGCTGTTGCCACCCGCTCCCGAACGACGCCACCGCCATCCCGGGCGACTTCGAGTTTCGGACAGGGCGGCTCTCGCCGGCATCATGTACGTCCTGCGGACCGGCGTTTCCTGGCGCGATGTCCCTGCCCAGACAGTGGGCTGTTCCGGGGTGACGGCCTGGCGTCGGCTGCGGGACTGGACCGAGGCCGGCGTCTGGCCGCGCCTGCACGCCGCCCTGTTGACCGAGCTGCGCCGGGCCGGCCTGCTGGATCTAGACGACTGCTCCGTGGACGGGTCCCACGTCCGGGCCCTCAAAGGGGGGCTCACGTCGGTCCCTCGCCCGTGGACCGCGCTCGTTCCGGCTCCAAGCACCACCTGATCGTCGATCGCCACGGAACCCCGCTCGCCGTGACGCTCACCGGCGGGAACCGGCACGACGTCACCCAACTCCTCCCACTGGTGGACGCCGTCCCGTCGATCCGGGGACTGCGGGGACGTTCCTGTTGCAAGCCCCGGCGGCTGTACGCGGACCGGGGCTACGACTACGACAAGTACCGCCGCATGCTGTGGAAGCGCGGCATCAAGCCGTTGATCGCGCGACGCGGCGTCGCCCACGGCTCCGGACTGGGGAAGGTGCGCTGGGTGGTCGAGCGCGCCTTCGCCTGGCTGCACCAGTTCAAACGGCTCCGCATCCGCTACGAGCGACGTGCCGACCTCCACCAGGGGCTCCTCGAACTTGCCTGCAGCATCATCTGCCTCCGACGCCTCCAGGCGGCATTCTGAAACGATCAGTTAGGGCTCGAACGGCACTCCGGCTACGCCCATGAGCTGGTGTTTGGCCGGTTTCCTCCCTGCCGGGAGCTCGACATCGTGCACGAGGACGACTTCGCCTGCGTCTTCTGCTGCAGCGATTTGCCAGAGACGTGGAAAGTGGATCCCCCGTCTGATGGCCCAACAGTCACTCGTTGATGGCCGCTACCGGGCGACCGGCGTGGCGACGGGCTGGTACCGGCCGGTCGCAGCGCTGGTGTCATGTCCCCGAAGCACGGGGTGAGCGGCTTCGTGCCTCTCGGTAACAGCGTTTGTCGCGGGCTTGGGGGCAGTTGGCGATCAACTGGGCCGTGGATGTCGAGGGGAAATGACGACAGTGTCGTAGGAAGCCGGCCCGGGCACCGAGCTGTCGACATGCCCCCGTCTACATGTCGCCCGTGGGCAGCCCGCTGTTCGTCGAGGCCCTGGCCTGCGTCGTTGGACAGGCGAGCACCTCGTCGGTGAGGCCGAGCCGCGTGCGCAGTGCGGTGTGGCCCGCAGCGGTCACTGTGACCTTCCGGGTCGTGCTCCGGTGCACCAGCCAGGATGAGTCCAGCGCGTGGCGGAACAGCGCCGCGCCTACTGCGCCGGCCAGATGAGGGCGCTGTTCCGTCCAGTCCAGACACGTGCGAACGTGAGGTCGCCAGGACGCGTTGGGGCGGTCGTCGGCGATGCCGAGGTCGCGGAGCCAGTCCCGGCCCGTCGCGGTGAGGGTCGGTCCGTAGTCCCAGGCCAGCAGCCCGCGTTCGGTCATCGCGTCGGTGATCGCCACGGCCAGCGTGCCCGCGAGATGGTCGTAACAGATTCGGGCGTGCGCCAGGGCGCGGCGGCGGTTGGAATCGGTCAGCGAGCGGACCGGGGCTGGTCGGGACGGTGCCCGGGCGGCCAGGTTCTCGATCATTTCGGCGGTGTCCGCGGTCGCCAGTCGTAGCAGCCGATTCCGCCCCTGCCTCTCCTCGGCCAGGATGCCGCCCCGCACCAGCCGGTCGAGGTGCGAGCTGGCGGTGGATGGTGCGACGCCCGCGGTGCGTGCCAGCTCCGACGCGGTCCAGGCACGGCCGTCGAGCAACGCCAGACAGAACGCCGCGCGAGTACGGTCCGCCAACAGCCCCGCGAATCCGGCGAGGTCAGGGCCGTCTGCGTAGGTTCCGTCGAAGCTGGTCACCCCTACAGTTTCGCCCGACGACAGTTCGGCCGCCGACGAAGGGTCCGGACCCTAGGGTTCGACTCCATGACGACAGCAACACACGCGCCCTCGCACATCGCGATAACCCCGAGCATCCTGTACTTCGGTACCCCCGTCGCCCTGCTGACCACCGAGAACGCGGACGGCTCGGTCAACCTGACCCCGGTCTCCTCTGCCTGGGCGCTCGGCCAGACGGTGGTGCTCGGCCTCGGCGCTGACAGCCAGACCGCAGCCAACCTGGCCACCCGGCCGGAACTCGTGATCAACCTTCCGTCGCCCGGCATCTGGACCGCGGTGGAGCGGCTCGCCCCGCTCACCGGAGCATCTCCCGTGCCCGCCGCCAAGCAGTCACGGGGCTACCGCTACGAGCCCGACAAGTTCGCCGCGGCCGGCCTTACACCCGTACCGTCCGAGACGGTACGGGCTCCGCGCGTCGCTGAGTGCCCGCTACAGCTCGAGGCCCAGGTCCGGCGCAGCTCACCGGACGCGGAGGGTCACTTCCTGATCGTGGAGTGCGCGGTCGCGCGCGTCCATGCCGACCGGAGCATCGTCGTGCCCGGCACCCAGCACATCAACCCCACCCTCTGGAGTCCACTCATCTTCAACTTCCGCCACTACCAGGGCCTCGCCCCCGAACTCGGCCACTGCTTCACCTCGCAGACACCCACCCACTGAGCGATGACGGGCGAGTACGACTCGAACCGATCACCGCAAGCGGATGACCAACGCCTTTCACCAAGAGCATCCCCATGCTGTCCTGGCAGGAGACCTGGTGCCTCCCGAACTCGGTTCTGGCACGGATCCTGGGAAGCCGTCGCGGAGCGAGACATCGTTGTTCCATTGCGAGGCTTGCTGGAGCGGGCAGACAGGCAGCGTCTCGTGCTCCACCGTCGCCGCGGCGCGTGGGTCTGTGTGTGGGGCACGGTCCGGCTGGGGGTCAGCTTCCATCTGTCAGACTCCGGTCGTGGACACCGAGGAGCCGCGCTCCGGCGCGGTCGGTCCCGCGGCGCCCCTGCTTCCCATCCGCCGAGGCCTTTTCCAGCCGTAGCCGCGCGGTACGTCCGCGCAGTGTCAGTGTCATCAGCTGGTTGCCGAACCAGGGCCCGCCGGTGCGCTCCCAGCGGACCTCCGGTCTTGCGACCCGTCCGTGGCGGGCGAGGAGATGCCCGATGATCTTCGCGAACCGGCTCCAGCCGAAACGGAACCCGACCCGTATGGCTGCGGGGACCGAGTTGTGCAGCGGTGAGCAGGTGAACTGGAAGACGCGGGAGCGCGGCTGCTGTCCGGTGGCCCAGACGGGCTCGGCCACATACGCGTGGTGTACGTCTCCGGAGAGCACGCACACCGTCGCCGGAGCGGCCTCGGATCTGCCTACCTCGGCGACCGTCTCCGTGAGCTGTTCGAACGACGAGGTGAACGCCGCCCAGTGCTCCAGGTCCGCGCGTCGGCGCAGCCATTCACCGAAGCGTGCCCAGCGTGGTCCGCGTTCGCCCCGGCAGAGCGCCGCGTGCCAGCCTTCCGCGAAGTGGACCATCGGGGGCAGCAGCCAGGGGAGCGAGGTCCCGACCAGCAGGTGGTCGACGCCGCCGGGGTCGTCGAAGGCCTGCGTGCGAAGCCAGGCCGCCTCCTCGGCGTCCAGCATCGCCCGCTGCTGCTCCTCCAGCACCCGCGCGGCCCGGGTGTCGACCATGAGCAGCCGGGTGCGGCCGAAGTCCTTGCGGTAGCTCCAGCGCACGGTCGCAGGGTCGGCATCGGCGCGCTCGGCGAACGCGCGCAGTACCTCCGTACCGTCGTCTGCCGCCAGTACCGCCGCGTACAACGTGTCCTCGGCGAGCTCGGCGGGGGAGAGGTTCCCGAGGTGCTGGTAGACCCAGTACGACATCAGGCCGCTGGTGATCCGCTCGTGCCACCAGGGCGTTGCCCGCATGTCGGCTACCCAGGCGGCGCTGGTGTTCCAGTCGTCGATGACGTCGTGGTCGTCGAAGATCATGCAGCTGGGTACGGTCGAGAGCAGCCAGCGCAGTTCGGGGTCGCCCCAGGACTCGTCGTAGAGGTGGGTGTACTCCTCGTAGTCGGCGACCTGGTCGGGCGGGGCGGCGGAGCCGGTGCCGGCGGCCCGCCGATGTCGGGCGATCCAGGCGCGGGAGTCGGCGGAGGTCTCGTCCGCGTACACCTGGTCGCCGAGGAGGAGGAGAACGTCCGGACGCTCGGCCTCCGGGTTGGCGGCGAGCCGGGCGGAGAGGGTGTCGAGGACATCGGGTCCCACCGGATCGGGTTCGCCCACGGCAGGCGCCGCCCAGCGGCACGAGCCGAAGGCGACCACCGCGCCCGTCGCCGGGACCGGCGGTGTGTGAATGGTGCTGGGCGGCTGGGTCGAGTGGGCGAGGGGCCACACGCGTTCGCCGTCGAGCAGCACCTCGTACGTCGTGGCGGACCCGGGGGTGAGTCCGGTCACGACCACCAGTGCGTAGTGGTGGCCGAGGACCTGGAACGTGGGGGCCGAACCACCGGCGCCGCCCGGGCACCGGACCTCCGCCGTGCACGCCCGGTCAGCCTCGACCCACACCGTCGCGCTCGTGCCCGACTCCCAGTCCACATGTCGCAGGAGCGGACCCAGCCTCAGACCAGCCATCGAATGCATGCTCCCTTCCGGTGCTCCGCACGGTAGGGAGCGGCCGCTCCCACAGTACTGAGATGACGGCGGAAACGGTGCCGTTGTGCTGCCAGGCCGCCCCGCGCGGCGGACACGGAAGCTGCCATTCAGCGCGACAGCACATGCGCTGTGGCCCTCACCGCGCCCGTCTCGTCCGCGCCCCTCTGCGAACGCCTGGACCGTCTGGAGGCCGCGGCGCCTCGGGCCGTCGGATCGACCAGGTATGGAGGAGGGCCAGCGTTCGCCCGTCCAGCCCCAGGCCGCAACAGTCTCTGCAACGTCCAGGAACCCTGAAAGGCAGCTCCCGTGACGGCGTCGACGACTCGCTGTAAGCCGCTGACCGGTGAACGCGTGCGCTCGGCGGGGTGGTGAGGGAACCGGCGGCGATGCACCGACCGCTGTGGGGCCAGCCCGGCCACGCCACTCGCCACAGAGTGGCCCTGGCCGCCGGCCTGGGCCTTCGCCGTGAGAGACATGAACGCGGCTATGCCAGCGGTTCCAGGACCACCGCTGCTGCGCCGATCTGATCGGCTAATGCGTCACGGTTTTGTCGTTGCTCCACAGCGCGGCCGATGAGTTTGTGGCTCCCGGCCGGTCCAAGCTGGTGACACCTCAAGGAAAGGACACCGCCATGTCGGAGCTTCTCGTCGACTTCATCACTTCTCTCGACGGCTACGCATCGGGGGAGGGATGGCCCGGGTTCTGGGGCCTCGAGGGCCCGGAGTATCTCGCGTGGCTCGGCGAGCAGCCCGAGGTCACCTACCTGATGGGGGCGAACACCTACCGGCTGATGTCGGGCTTCGCCGCGGGCGAGGTCCCGAGTGGCCAAGACGAGTTCCGGCCCGAGGAAGAGGCGTCCGTCGACGAGCTCACGCAGGCGTCCAAGGTGGTGTTCTCCTCCTCACTCGAGGAGCCACTGACGTGGGCCAACTCCAGGCTCGTCCGCGACGACGCCGTCGAGGCGGTCCGCGCCATGAAGTCGAGTGGCTCGGGGCTCCTCAGCACGATCGGCAGCCTCAGCCTGTGCCGGTCCCTGCTGCGCGCCGGACTCGTCGACCGCTTCCGGGTCGTCATGTTCCCGGTGATCACCGGGGCCACGGGCGAAGAACGCATCTACGACGGCTATCCGGATGTCGCCCTGGAGATGATCGAACACCGCACCTTCGACGGCCGCATCCAACTGGTCGAGTACAAGCCCCGCGTGCTCGAGCGCCCGCCGCTCAGCGTCCCTGCGTGACGTCGCCCCGTAGCCGGTCTGGACAGCCGCCAGGCCGGCCCCAGCGGGTGGAGCAGGAAGAGGTGGCGGGGTGACTGCTTCGACGGGAGCAGCATGTCGTCATAGGGGCGGTCGTCCAACTGGGCGACGCGATGAAGCACCGCTTCGGTTATTGCTTCGATGCCCATGTCCTTCATGCGGCTCACCTCGGTACCGGTTGGGAGAGGGCAGGACCAGACGAGGGGTGTTCCTCGCTACGCTTCCCGACCGTCACTCCCAGGGGTGCGATGGCACGCCACCGGCTTGACCACCCTGGAGACCGTGCAGGCCCAGGTGGACGTTGCGCGCGCGTGCATTCGGCTGAGCGTCAGCGCGCGTCCTCGCCCCCGGTCTCAGCGGCCTACAAGATGCCCGTATGGCAACACCGGAAGCCGCTCCGCAGGTAGAGCCGTCCCATGGATCCGTACAGCGCGAGGTACGTCTCGCCCTGGTGATGAACGGCGGAGTCAGCCTCGCCGTCTGGATGGGCGGTGTCACACACGAGCTGGATCTCCTGCGCAACGCTTCACCGCACCGGCAGAGGGAGGACGGAGCTGCCCTGGGCAAGGTCCAGCAGATCTGGAGCGAAGTCCTGGCGGCAGCCGGCGAGCGGGTAGTCGTCGATGTGGTCTCGGGGACATCAGCCGGAGGCTTGAACGGCGTGCTGCTGGCCACCGCGATCGCTCGGGGTCGTGCGCTTCCCTCTTTGCGTGACGTGTGGGAGAAGTCCGCCTCACTCACCCGTCTTCTCGACGGGGTCAACACATCGAGCATCCTCAACGGGAAGACTTTCTCGACAGAGGTGGCGCAGGCGATCGAGCTGATCGACAAGTCCGGGAGCGGCGCGGCCAACCCGGTCGAGCTGCTCGTGACCGCCACGGCCCTCGGCGGGCCGGCATGGCCGTACAGGGACAGCTTCCGCAACCCGTTCGAAGTCGAGGACCACCGGCGCCTCTACCAATTTCGTCACGGTGACCGATGGGAGTACAACCGGTCCGAAAGCGGATGGGTATTCGAAAAGGCGTGGCACGAGGAGTTCGGGGACAACTTCACTGAGCGACTGGTACTCGCCGCCAGGGCCTCCGCCAGCTTCCCGGCCGCGTTTCCACCAGTTGACAGCAAGCCCTTGGAGGCATGTCAGCTGCGCCGCCGGCCCCTGTCCGAAGCCGACGCAGGCTGCGTCATGGACGGCGGCGTCCTCAACAACGCACCGTTCGAACCGGTGCTGGCGGCTATCACACGACGGGGCATGGCGCACAGCCCAGTCCGGCGCGTGCTGGTCTACGTCGTACCGTCCGTAGGCATGGGCGTCACGAACGCGAGTGACTCCGACGTATGCGGTCACATCCCCATCTACAAGCCGCCTATGCATGCACTGCAGTACCCGACCGAGACGAACCTGCGGTCCTCGGTGGAGGAGATGCTGACCAGGCTGCAGGGCAGAGCACGGGACATGCCCAGCGACCTTCTCGGCCGGATGTGGGAGCAAGCACGTGAAACCGAGACATCACCTGGCCGTGCCAGTCTGGCCGATCATCTGGTCAAGGCCGCACGCGACCTGCTTGGCGAGTACCGCCGCAACCGTGCCTACGCAGTCGTGCTCGACGCCCGCCGACGGCTCGCCGACGGCACCACCGAGGTCACCTTCCACGAGGCCGACTCTGAAGAGATCGAAGACTGCGCGAGCGTTCTGCTCCGGCGCGGCGATCTGGCCTGGGTCCCACGGTGGCACCCTGACGAGCTGACGGGCAGCCGCGGCGCCTGGCGCTGGGGACTGGCCGCAGCGGAACGCCTCCTGCAGTGCCTGAGCGTGCACCTGCGCCGCCTGGCCGACCACGAGGCCGAAGGAAGGCCGCTCCCTGAAGCCGCCCGGGACGCTCTCATCGACAGCGCCCAGAGCATCACCGAGGCCCTACGAAAGGTCCTGGCCGTGGTCGAAACAGTCGATGACGACCTGCAAACCAAGGCCAAGGAAACCCGGCACCCTGTCGACACCGAAACACTGACCTCCCTGATCGACCGCGTGTATGAGGATCTCCACCTCACGGAAGAACTGCGCCGCATCGTCGAAGAGGCGAGTACCGCGTACTCGAGCGCCCTGGAGCGCTCCGGATTGGGCAACGGCTGGACCGCCGACACAGTCGTCACCTACTGCCTCGCCATCGAGGTAGTGACGCGGGTATACGCGACGCCGGCGAGATTCCTCACGCCTCTGCCACCGCAGTTCGCATTCCTGCGGCTGGGCCCGGACAGCATGGGCCCTCTTGTCGAAAGCCCCGCGCTCACTGGTATCGGGGACAAAAAGCTGTACGGACTGAGGCTCGGACATTTCGGAGCATTCATCGACCCGGAATGGCGCAGGTCCGACTTCGCCTGGGGCCGCCTGGACGCCGCCCACCACCTTCTATCGCTCTTCACGCTCTCCCCAGCGGACCGCCAGGCCTTTGAACGCAGGCTGCACCTGGCGATCCTGAAAGAGGAGGCGCCCGTGGGCATCGCCGCGAGCCAGGCGCTCCCACGTGAGGAACAGGCTCTCGCATGGCTGCACGGCCACCTGGCCCACGCGGACAAGAAGGACACCGCCCTGCTGAAAGACCAGGCGGACACGGAGGACGGGAAACAACTGATGCGAGACCTAGCCGGCGCACTTGTCCGGATCGTTGACAGCACATTGCCACCCGACACACCAGACCCAGGAATGAAACTTCCCTGGCGTAAAGCCGTACACATCGCGCGCCTCGTCTTCGCTCGCGAACAACCCGCACGAGGACCAGGAACACTGCTACTGCGCGCCCTGACCACCTGGCCGCGCCGCCGGGCCCAGAGGGCACTGCGCACCGACCCTCGCGCATTGCATCCCGACGTACTCCGAGCCTTCCTGTACAGCGTCGCGGGCACACTGGCCGGCGTAGTCGGCCTCACGGTGCTGATCACCTGGCTGGCCGCACGCCGATGACGCCGCCCTTGTGGGCACAAGGGCGGCGTACACAGTCGGTACCGCTAGTGTCCTGAGTCAGGGGTTTGTCGTCAGTCTGGTGCGATCGCCTCCTGTCCTGCTGGCCGGCTCACCGGTCAGCGGCTCGCCCAGCGGCCAGGGCTGGCAGGGGTCCAAGGTCAGCAAGCTGGAGAACGGGAAGCAGACGGCCTCGCCCGAGGACCTGAGGGCATGGGCCGACGGGGCGGAGCGGCCAGACGCGTACCCCGAGCTGGCCGCCCGGCTCGCCGGATTCGAGTCGCACATCCGGTCATGGCGCAGAGCGCTGGCGTGAGTCGGCGGTGTACGGGGCCGAGGCCAACTACCTCGTCGGACTCGGCGCGGCGCGCTCTGGGCCCCCCCGCTGAGTCCGGCTGGTTGACGCGTCGGAGCCCCGGTGACCACCTGGCCGCGCCCACGACCTCTTCGTCCCGATGAGGTTCGGTTGGTGACCGGGTCTGCAAAAAAGATCCCCGCACGCGGCAACCTTGCACGGGTCGGCGACCACTGACAGGGCGTAACCCCGTTCTCCCCCGTAAGGAAGCCCCGTGGCTGCTCACTCCCACCGCCGATCCCTCCGCTCCCGTCGTGCCGCCGTCATCTGCGCGGCCGTCGTTGCCGCAGGCGTCGGCGCTGGTGTTGCCGTGATGAACGCCAATGCCGGGACCGTCGACCTGTACCACCAGACGCTCACCGCGGCGGACGGCTGGGCGTCCTCCGGTAAGGGGACCACCGGTGGCACGAAGGCCGACGCCGCCCACACCTTCACCGTCTCCACCCGCGCGCAGCTGGTGAAGGCGCTGGGCTCGGTCTCCGACACCACGCCCCGCATCATCAAGATCAACGGCATGATCGACGCCAATACCGACGACAGCGGAAAGAAGCTGACCTGCGGCGACTACGCCCTCGGTACCGGCTACTCGCTGCCGGCCTACCTCAAGGCCTACGACCCGGCCACCTACGGCCGCTCCAAGCTGCCCTCCGGCACCCAGGAGCAGGCACGCGCCGCCGCCCAGGCCAAGCAGGGCAAGAACATTGTCTTCAAGGTGCCAGCCAATACGACCATGGTGGGCGTCCCTGGCACGAACGCGGGCCTCACCGGGGCCATGCTCCAGATTCAGAACGTGGACAACGTCATCGTCCGCAACCTGACCTTCGCCGCCACTGAGGACTGCTTCCCGCAGTGGGACCCGACCGACGGTGACGACGGCAACTGGAACTCCAACTACGACTCGGTGTCCCTGCGCGGCGCGACCCACGTGTGGGCGGACCACAACACGTTCACCGACGCGCCGCACTTCGACAGCGCCAACCCGAAGTACTTCGGCCGCGAGTACCAGATCCACGACGGCGCCCTCGACATCACCAAGGGATCCGACCTGGTGACCGTCTCGCGCAACCAGTTCACCAACCACGACAAGACGATGCTGATCGGCAGCAGCGACACCGACAGCGTCGGCAGGCTGCGCGTCTCCATCCACCACAACGTGTGGAAGGGCATCATGCAGCGCGCCCCGCTGGCCCGCATCGGCCAGATCCACATCTACAACAACTACTACGACGTCACGCCCGTCCACGGGTACACGACGCAGTACAGCATCAACTCCCGTGCCAAAGCTCAGGTCGTCGCGGAGAACAACTACTGGAAGCTGCCGGCCGGCGCGAAGGCCGCCAAGCTCCTCAGCGGTGACGGCACCGGATCGATCAAGGGCTCCGGCAACTTCGTCAACGGCACGGTGACCGACCTCGTCGCCGCCTACAACGCCGCCTCGTCCAAGGACCTGAAGACCACGGTCAACTGGACCCCGACCCTCATCACGGGCCTGGAGACCTCGGCGAGCGGCCTGCCGACGTCGCTGGCGACGACGACAGGGTCGGGCGTGCTCAAGTAGCACCCGAGACACGCGAGGGCCGGGAGACCAAGAGCCCCGGCCCTCGCGTACCCACGCCGACGCGGTCTGCCGCGCCACGGACTGTGAAGGGGCCCGGGATGCGTTCCCGGGCCCCTCGCAGCGTCTGCCGGGCACCGTCCACAGGACGCGGTGCACGCCGGGCGCATGCCCTTGTTCTCGGCGGCCGGAAGCCGGCGGAAGAGGCATCGGGAGAGGGCGGCCCGCCGGCATGAACATCCCGATCTCCCCGGCGCGACAGGAGATCCGAACAACTGGCGCTCCTCCTCGCCGGCAACAGGTCCGAGCCATGGGACAAGAACGCCGTCATCGTGCTGTCCCTCGGCCCACGTGGCAGCTGCTCGGGCGCGCATCGAGCCGTGATCGAACCGCCTGCTGCACAGGCCGGTGGCGGCCGCCCGCGGCGCACCGCGTGAGATCATCCGTCCATGAGCAGCGATCTGGAAGTAAGCGCTCTGGCGATCAATGTCACGATCCCGCAGGCGCTCCGCTGGACGGACACTCGACGCGGTGAAGCGTTCACACTGACCACGCTCAACGTCCGGCTCCTCCGGGACGGTCACCTCGCCGTGAAGGCCTATGGCAGACCAGTCGGTGGTGGTCGGGGTGCATATGTCTCATTCCCCGTCCCCGATAACCCCGAACTGGCGACTCTGGTCTCCGACGCCGCCAGCCGTGCCGGGGCGCTGTGGGCCGCCCATCGTGGTCTCGGCTGATCGCAGGGCGCATATCGGGCCGTGATCGGTCTGCGGGAGTCACCCTCGCGGCGGGGCCGGACCGGTCGGTCTTCTTGCGTGACGCCAGTGCAACCGACCCACGGGCAAAGCGAGTTCATCCACCCGTACACCTCGATAGTCTGCACGGCGTGATCACCTCGTATGCGAGCTTTGACGATGCTGCGGTCGCGATAGCCGGGGCGCGGGCCGGCGCCGGCGTGGTCCGCGACATGTACGGCCAGCGGCTCGACCGCATCGACAAGGGTGCCGGGGACTTTGCCACCGCCGCCGATGTGGAGGCCGAGATGGCCATCCTCGGCGTCATCCGTGCCGCACGGCCTGATGACGCGGTACTCGGAGAGGAAGGCGGGCAGCAGGGCACTACCGGCGCTGTGCGGCAGTGGTTGGTGGATCCTCTGTGCGGCACACTGAACTACGCCGTCGGCAACATGCTGGTGGCCGTCAACGTGGCGCTGCGCGATGGGGCGGCCGCGGTGGCCGACCCGTTCAGCGGAGAGGTCTTCTTCACCGACGGGGAGACCGCGTGGGTGCAACACGACGGGGCCGAGCGACTACTGGTGCCCACACCCGATAGCCGATTGGTGGACGTCAACCTGGATCCGCCCTTCCCCAGTGCGCCCGGATTCCGGGCCGTGGATCTGCTGGCCCACCCTGAGTTCGTCGAACGGTTTCAGCCGCGCGTCGTATCCACGACTCTGGCGATGGCCTGGGTCGCTGCCGGCAAGCGCGCCGCGTATGTCACCGATGGCGGCGACCTTTCCAGGAGCGTGCACTTCGCGGCCGGTATCGCTTTGTGCCGGGCGGCTGGTTGCGTTGTCACGGGGGTCGACGGTGCCCCGATTGGCGAGGGGGGTCGTGGGCTCGTGGTCGCTGCCGACGGCGAGATCCATGGGCTGCTGATGTCGATGATGCGCAGCCGAAGCCAGTGGCTGTCTGGTGATCATGTGGCTGAGCCGAGCGCCGGCGTGGGCCGGGCATGACGCGGGCCACCGGATGCCACCGCGCCCCACTGGCGCGTACGGCCGGCGGAGGGCCAGGCGGGTGCGGGCGGAGTCGTTCTGTACGGCGCCGAAGCGTCAGGCCGCCGAACGAGAGGGCGAGACACCGGGGCGGGGCTGCTGCGCCCCGGAAGCAGCGGGATCGTCCGCGTGACCGGCGGCGGCGATGACGGCCCGTCGGAGTCGCTGTCCGCACTCGCCGACGGCCCGCCCCTCGCCGATGTCTACGGCCGCCTTGCCCCGGCTATCGCCGCCCCGGGCGAAAGCCTCACTGCAGTCACCCTCGACCAGAGTTCGCCTTGGGTCTCGGCCTTCTCCTCGACGGACTTTGTAAGGTAGGCGCACCGCTGAACCCTCAGAGTCTTGGGGGCCCTGCGGCGCGACATGCGGGGCGAAGGCGGCGAGGCATCGCTGCCGCGGCCCCTGGCGCGCAAGACGTACGTCAGGAGCTGGCGCCGCTGACGCCAGGGGCGACGAAGCGCCGGTACAGGGGGTGGAACGTCGGCTCGGGATCGCTCGCTTCGCTCTGCACGCCCAGTTCACCCTTGAGTACGGGGGCGACCCTAGCTCGATGAACCGGTTGAAGTGATCTTGCGACTCCCAGATGTCCATCACGTTGAGGCCGCCGTCGACGAACCAGGCGGCGTGCAACACGCACCCGTCCGGTGCGTCCTCTTCCCAGCGCCCCCTTTGGCGCACCGCGTCGTACACGTCGGGTGTGATCTCGGGCCGGGAAAAGGTCATCACGACTGCCATGGGGATGTCCTCCCGCCCGCCTGGACGCGCCGCGGCCGGACGGCACACGGGATCGCACTGCGAAGCTAAGCCGCAGACCTTGCCGGTGCACACCGGGGCGTCCACCCGAGAAGGGCCGATTATCCACGGGCAGAGCGGGTTACTGCCTCGGCCGAGCAGGTCATGCAGCTCCTCTTGGCGCGGCAGCGGGACGCGCTCCGGTGGCTGCGTCCAGGCGTACGAAGATCTGTAACAGGCGACTCCTGACCATTCGCATGGCGCCACGAGAACATCGTGTCCTGGCCACTCACCGGCGCAGCGACCGCGTACGGACCCGCCGCCGGGACACGGCAACGGCCAAAGTGGCGAGGATGTCGGCTGGGGCCACCTTCACGGGGCAGTCCATCCCGCTTACGTACCGCCTTCAGGCGTGGGGAACCTCGAGGACCCTCGTTCGGATCACCGTGATGGCGGTGGCGACGGGGGCCGACGAAGGTGGGTGCGTACGTCTGTCGGTGACACCCATCCCCTCTCCGAGGAGCACTGTCATGTCCGAACGCCACACCTTCATTCGCAGCCTGCACGATGTGGGCCTGGCCGTCTGGTTCGGCGGCTCGCTGATGGGCGCGATCGGACTCAACGGCGCAGCCAAGGACGAAGGCGGCACGGCGGCGACCACGGACCGGATTGCGTCCGCCGGCTGGGCGAAGTGGACACCCGTCAACGCCGTCGCGCTCGGCGCGCACCTGTTCGGTGGCGGCGGTCTGCTGGCCGTGAACGCCCCCCGCGTCGCCACCCAGCAGGGCGTAGCCGCCTCCACCACGGCCAAGACCGTCGTCACCGCCGCGGCCTTGGCCGCCACCGCCTACGCCCGCGTCCTGGGCAAGAAGGTCGAACTGGCCTCCTCCTCCGACCCGCAGGACGCGCAGAAGGCGCGGGAACACCCCATCGACCTCGACAAGGCCCGGCGGCAGCTGACCTGCGCGCAGTGGGTCGTGCCGGCGCTCACTGGATGTCTGGTGGTACTCAACGCCCTGCACGGCGAACAGCAGCGTCCCGGCGAGCAAATCCCAGGCATGTGGGACCGAGCCCGGTCCGCGAGCCATTTCGTGATGTGAGACCCGCTCTCGGATGCTGAGTCGACCCCGGTCCGAAGATTCCGCCGTTGTCAGTGACTGATGCTCAACGGGGCGTGGGGGAGGGCCGGGTGCGTCTGCGTACGACCGCTCAGGCGTTGGCTCAGCAGTCGCGAATCGTGTGGGAGCGTGCGGACCACCAATCGATCATGGAGGTGTCCCGGCCGGGGTACGGATCGCTCAGGACACGTCTCCTCTGCTGCGCCAGTAGCTTTGCCCAGGAGCCCAGGAGCCCAGGAGCCCAGGAGCCCAGGAGCCCAGGAGCCCGGGAGCCCGGGAGCCCAGGAGTCATGCGATTCTGCCTCACCACCCCAGGCAGGACACACACGGCGGGCCCGCCGTCGAGGTCCGAGGGTCAACCCTCGTCGCTGCCGGGCCTCACAAGCGGGTCGCGACCCAGAGACGCAAACAAGAGCGAGGTCGGTGCGACCTCGTGCCGACGGTGACGACCGCGCCCATCCCCGACTGGATGAGCGCCTGCTGCGAGCCGGCTTCGGTGGGTGGAAAACCGACTGCGACGTGTGCGCACGGCAGGGTAAGTTGAGGTCATGCAGCTGTTTCTCACTCCTCCGCCCGCCGCTTAGGCGGGCAGTTCGACCCGGTCACCTTTGTGGAGGGGCCGGGTGGGTTGCCCACGCGTACATCGTGTTGGCAATCGATCGAGGAGATATCAGGTGCAGTCCTCTTCTGCCTTGCCAGTCCGGCAGGGTGTCCTCTACGTCGCTATAGCGGCCACGGCATGGGGTACGGGCGGAGCCGCGGCCGCCTGGCTGTATGAATCCGGCGGCATCGGCCCGGTAGCCGTTTCCTTCTGGCGGTTCGTCGTTGGGCTGGGTTTGCTTCTTGCCGCTCACTGCGTCCGACGCTCGGGGCGGCGGGGGACAGCTGGGTCGCTGCGCACGATGTTCGCCGCGAACAAGGGGCGGATGGTGACGACAGGCTGCGGGCTGGCCGTTTACCAGACCGCCTACTTCGCTTCCGTGCAACAGGCGGGGCTGACGTTGGCCACGGTGGTAACGCTCGGCGCGGGGCCTGTGCTGATCACCCTCGGAGCCCGGATTTTCCTGGGCGAGCGCATCGGCGCCGCTGGGGTCGCTGCCGTCGCATGCGGCGTTGTCGGCCTCGTACTGCTCATGGGAGGGGCCGATGACAGCGCTGGCTCAAGCCCCGCCCTGGGCATCGGATACGCGCTGGTGTCCGCCGCCGGCTACGCGGGCGTCACCCTGCTCGGACGCGCTGCGGGTCGAAAGCACACCAGTGACCCCTTTGCATCAACGGTGACCGGCTTCGCGGTGGGCACTGTCTGCCTTCTGCCCATGGCACTGCTGGAAGGCATCGTGCCGCACATGGATCGTCCAGGCGTGACGCTGGGGCTGATGCTGTATCTGGGAGCTGTACCGACGGCGTTGGCGTACAGCCTCTTCTTCGCGAGCCTCAGCGTCGTGCGGGCGACAACAGCTTCCGTGGTGGCGCTGTTCGAACCGCTCACCGCCGCGGCCATCGGCATCGCGGTGATGGGCGAACGACTGAACGCGAGCGCGCTGGCCGGCACGGCACTGCTGGTGATCGCCGTGCTCTTCCTCGCAGCGGAGGAAGGGCCCATCCGAGCGGCTGCCAGAAAGCCCGAAGAAGCCCCATCACTGCCGTAGAGCACCGGCGGCGGCCGCAGGAACAACGGCGGGCAGCGAGGATGACCTGCTGCCCGCCGGGCGGGCGAGGAGCCCTCCGCGCTCACCATCACGAGGAGAAGACGGTGGACCTGTCGCGGCCGGCGGTGCCGGACCTGACCCCGCCTGGGCGCCGCCGGCCGGCTGGCGTACGCAGCCCCCTCCCGCACTTTCCCTCCGGAACCTCAGCTCTACGAGGCCGGGCGGCCGGAGTAGCTGATCTTTCGGTAGGAGCGGACAGTTCACCTTGAGCGGTAGGCCCTGCGCCCTCGTGCTGTACCGTGTGGGAAGCGTCGCGTGCCGGTGGCAGACCGTGTCAGGCATGGAGGCGCCGGACCGAAGGAGGCCGACGATGTACTCGTCGCACCCTTCGCTCTCGCGTGACTGAGCGCGAGACGACCAGGCTCGTCGCCTGGAGCCAAGAACTCCGTCAAGTGCACCACCGACTACGGGAAGCGTTGTCCGTAACCCGTGCCTCCCTTGCCGACGGCACTCCCGGTGAGGCTGCCACGCGCGAACTGTTGCTGTACTGCCACGGCTTCTGCGCAGCTCTCGACGGCCACCATCAGGGCGAGGACCGCAACCTTTTCCCGGCCATCGCAGCTGCACACCCCGAGCTGCGCCCGGTACTGCGCTCCCTACAGCAGGATCATTCGATGATCGCCTACCTGATCAACGGCCTTCGTACCGCGATCGAGCGGGCTGCGCCCCCCGAGGAGCTTGACCAGCACCTCGAAGGCATCGCCGCGATCATGGAGAATCACTTCCGCTACGAGGAGCGGCAGCTGCTCACTGTGCTCGAGACCCTCGAGCTGCCAGCTACACCCAGCGAGGTCCTGGGCCCGATATGAGCCGGCGGACGGTGAATCCGGGTCGACCATGCGGGCGGCTATGTCGCCGGAATCCGGGGCGGTCCAGGCCTGGGCTGGGCGTGTTCGGGCAGAGCATCGGCCGCGGCCGGTCTGGGAAGGGCCCGGCGATTTCGTCCCCCGCCAGGGGACGCAGTCCGGATGGGGTGTTGCCAGGCGGCAGTCCGAGCCGCCTGGCAAGAACGCCCGGACCAGTACGGCTGCGCACCCTGGCCACACCGTCCGCATCCGGTACGACGGAACACCAGTCGCCAGGCACCGCGTGGGCCAGCATGAGGGAGAAACCGTCATCTGTGACCTCGGAGAGTATGTCGGCGATGGTCATCTGCTCTCCTTGTGGGGTTGCCTTCCGCTCCAGCTGGGGTGGCCGTCGCGGACGCTTCGCCCGATCGGGCAGGAGTCATGGGTCGAACGCGACGGCGAGCACGATGAGCACGCCGAGGATGACCACGCAATACCCGGCGTGGCGCTGCCAGCCGGTGACGACGGCTCCGGAGCGAGCAGCGGCAGACCGGGACGGCTCACGAACGCGCCGCGGCCCGCCCGGTGGTCCCGGATGGCGTGCAGCATGTCGCGGGCGACCAGGGCGAGGTGTCTGGCATAAGACGTCGTTTCATATCGGGCGCCCGAAGCCATTGCACGCCGTTCAGCGTCAGTCGAAGCACGTAGCGTTGCACTTGAGCGGACCTCATGGGGAGGCGTACGCGGTGTTGACGTTGGACGAGGCGGTTATTCAGCTTGACGACAGGTCCTCGGCGAAGCGCCGTGCGGCCGCGAAACGACTGCGCAAACTCGCTGTCGAGGCTGCCGGACCGGCACTGTTGCTGGCTCTCCAACGCGAGGTGCTCGACCTGCGGACATGGGAAACTCAGTACCAGATGGTCATGGCGCTGGGAGCGTGTGATCACCGGCCAGCGGTCCCGTTCCTGAGCGATCTGGCTCAGCGGCCCCTGGAAGCCACCATGGTGTATGTCGCCCTTGGTGACTCGATCGTGCGGCTGCGCGGCGCGGAAGAGGGAATCTCGGTCCCTGTGCAGCGGAACACCCATGCTTGCCGACGGAGCCCTCCGCGCTGTCGCCATGCTGCGCGCGGTGCCGGAGCCGGAGACCGTCGATTACATCCTCGACTTTCTTGCACCACTGCACTCTCACGATGGACTGCGCTTCTGGGCTGCGGCAGCAGCAGCCGGATGGCCAGGAGAGCGGGTCCACGCATTCTTGGAGAGGTGTGTGGCAGGTCCGCGGACGGACGTGGCTGATGCGGCGGCCACGCCGCTGGAAGGCAAGTACCAGACCTATCGGCCGCTTTAGACGTCATCTCATTTGGTGCGTGAGAGTAGAGCTCGGGCTTGCTGTGGTGCGTATCTGACCTGCAGGTTGGGCCATACTCCACGAGTGACTACACCGATAGGCCCTGTGATTCTCTTCGATGACGACCATTACATGTACGTCCTTCAGGACCGAGCGTCCGCCGAGGCATGGTGGGAGATGCCCGACGAGTACGCCTGTGGATTCGACGCCTTGGCCAGACCGTTGCGCATGACGGGTGAGCCGCATCAGGTCACTCTTGAGCTCAGTGGTGATGAATCGGCCGAGGCCGACCTGCGTCGTCTCGTTGCCGACCACTACCAGCGGTTCCTGCATGGGCAGGCGCCGCCCCGAGCATCCGATCTTTCAGAGTTCGTTGCGAGACTGCCTGTCGAGGGCTCATAACGCGAATCCGTTCGCCTGGCAGGGCTTCAACGAATCAGGTGGTGAGTCTGCGGTAGCAGATGAGGGTGCAGGCGATGCTGGTGAAGGCGAGGAAGTGGTCGGCCTTGCGTTCGTAGCGCCGGTGGAGTCGCCGACAGCCGGCGAGCCAGGACATAGTGCGTTCGATGGTCCAGCGGTGGTGGCCCAGCCGCTGCGAGGACTCGACGCCCCTGCGGGCGATGCGGTGGGTGATGCCTCGCTCGCGTAACCATTGCCGCAGGTGGGAGTAGTCGTAGCCCTTGTCGCCGTGAAGCTTGCCCGGCTTGCGTCGCCTGCGTCCGCGGCGGGACCGGATCGGCGGTATGCCCTTCACCAGCGGGATCAGGGCCTGGCTGTCGTGCAGGTTCGCCGCCGAGATTCCGACAGAGATGGGCAGACCGGTCCGCTCGGTGATCAGATGGATCTTCGACCCGTACTTGCCCCGGTCCACAGGATTCGGGCCTGTCAGGTCCCCCTTTTCAAGGCCCGCATGTTCACCGAGTCGATCGCACAGCGGGACCAGTCCAGCTCGCCTCGTGAGCCGAGTTCGTCGAGGACCAGGCGGTAGAGCTTGGCCCACACTCGGGCCTTCGTCCACTCGGAGAAGCGCCGGTGGGCTGTCGCTCCTGACGGCCCGAACGACGCGGACGGCAGCTGCTGCCACGTGCAGCCGGACGTTGCCACGAACACGATCGCGGCCAGCACCTCTCGGTCACCATGCCGACGCCGGCCACCGCCCTGAGGTCGCGATGGAGCCTCCGGCACCACTCGCTGGAAAAGCTCCCACAGCTCGTCCGGCACCAGCCGTTCAACAATCCCCACCACAGCCCGCAGCCTACCGACCCTGCCAAATGAGATGACCTCTTAGGTCAGGCCGAATGACTTGTGGCGCGTAGTTGGGCCGAGCGGGTTCAACTCGGTCGGCGGTAGCCGATGAGGGCTGCGGCAGTCCCAACGAATGCGAGGAAGTGTTCGGCCTTGCGTTCGTAGCGGCGGCGGAGCCGTCGGCAGCCGGCCAGCCAGGACACGGTTCTCTCGACTACCCATCGGTGGCGGCCGAGCCGTTGTGAGGACTCGACGCCCTTGCGGGCGATGCGGTGGCGGATTCCCCGCGCGCGGAGCCATCGGCGCAGGTGGTCGTAGTCGTCGTGCAGTTTCGCCGGGCGTCGGCGGCGTGGGCCTCGTCGGGAGCGGATGGGCGGGATGCGCCGCACGAGCGGCTCAACGCCCTGGCTGTCGTGCATGTTCGCACCGGAGATACCCAGGGGCAGGGGGAGTCCGTTGCGGTCGGTGATCAGGTGAATCTTCGATCCCAGCTTGCCGCGATCGGTCGGATTCGGTCCCGTCAAAGGCCCTCTCTTGCAGCCCGGACACTGACCGAGTCGATCGCGCACCGCGACCAGTCAAGCTCGCCCCGGGCACCAAGTTCGTCGAGCACCACCCGATAGAGCCGGGCCGGTAGACCGTGGGCCAGGCCGGTCCGAATACCGGCGGCAGCTGTGGCCAGGTGCAGCCCGACGTCGCCACGAAGATGATCGCGGCCATAGCCTCACGGTCACCGGCCCGGCGCCGGCCCCCGCCGTGCGGACGCTTCACCTCAGTCGGCGGCACCACCCGCCGGAACAGCACCCACGACTCGTCCGGCACCAGCCGCTCAACCAGGCTTGTCATGCCCCACTCAACGAACGATCACGTCATAAGAAGCGACGTCTAAGGACCAGGGCCCGAGCGGCCCGTCTTCGGGGCCGGCCGCCTTCAGCTGCTGCCAGGTCTCCAGCGCTACCCGGCCGCGCAAGCTGGGCTCGCTCTCCAGGATCTGCTCGACGCCGGCGGCGGCGGTCGCGCAGCTGGTCAGCAGACGGTCCGTGAGTCGGGCCAGGGGGAGGGCGCCCGGGCGATGTGCCTCTCGATGGCCACCTCGACGTGCTCCTCTTCGACCCCGGCCATCCGAGTGAGCGCCGCGCCGAAGTCCATCTCGACGACGGAGTCGTTGCCTGGTCGTGACGGGGTCTCCTCTTCCTCGGTCACCGGGAGCCGGATATCGGCGAACAGCCGCTTCCTCACGTCCGAGTCATCCAGACCCTGCGGGGTCAGCTCACTAGCGTCCACGACGCCGCTCTTCCTACTACGCTGAGATGCCCTGTCAGCACTGCACTACGACGGTAGAAACCGCAGACCGCTGCCAGAAGGGGCCGCAGGGACGGGAACGCGGGACCTGGTTGGCGCGTAGAGGGGGGCCCATGGGCGGCCACTCGCGTACAACTCCGACCGACGGTCAGGGATCCCGGCCTCGAGCGCGCGGAGGCGTGGTGTCCGGGTACGTCTTCCGGCTCATCCGAGAGCAACTCGGGTGCACGCAGGAGGAGCTGGCTGAAGAGTTCCGCGTCTCGTCCGACACCATCGCCGGATGGGAATCGGGACGCCGGCCCCTGACCGCTACGGCCGTGGGGACGAATGCGAGGGGCCGGCATCGGCTGTCGGCCACGTGGTCCCCCCGCCGCGGGAGCGTCCGAGGGCATGGTCGTCCTGCTCGCCTGCCGGGACCCCTTTTGACGGGTCCCAGCCGCATGCTGGTGGGTGCGGCAGACCGTGGAGTCGACGCTCAGGTCCCAGACGATTCGCCTTTCGCGTCAGCCAGGGACTGGAGCCGGGTGACGTCGCCGCGAAGATCAACGACGCGGTATGGCAGCGGTGGCAGCTGATGGTGGGCAAGTGCCGGCTGCGTCAGGCCGCCATCACGGGTGGAGTCACCGTGACGACCAGGGCGCGGTTCGGCTGCACCGCACAGGCCGGCACGGCCGACGCGGACGCTTCCGCCGGCTCGCCGTGCGCCTCCCTGCGGCGTACGCGCACCGCTTGTTCGACGCCCGCGACGCTGGAGCCGGTGACCAGCAGATGCCTGGACTTATCGCCGAAGGATCGAGGGATATGTGTTCCCAGGACGGCGGCGGCCGCGCTTCAGGTCTGTCGGACGTGGAAATCAACGATATCGATTACCTCGGCCTGGATTTCTGAGCACAGTAAATGAACGACATAGCCTTGTCCCCGGCATTGCAGCTGCCGGGGACGAGGCTCGTTACGGCAGACCTGCCGCATGAGGGCGTGATTACTGCTTGTGGTCACGCAGGGAATCGCGTACGCCTTCCAACCTCGCCCCGACCTGCTCGGCGGCTTCATTGGCCTTGCTCTTGACCTGGTCTGTCCTGCCTTCGGCTTCAAGGCGCTCGTTGCTGGTGACCTTGCCGACCATTTCCTTGGCCTTACCCTTGGCGTCCTTGATACCCATGTCTACTCCTTCGGTGACGGATGAGTCGGAAATGACGTTATGGGCGGCTCAAGCAGCTCGCACACCAGCGCTGCGCCATATGGGGGCGGGCCGAGGAGTGGCTGCAGAGGCTGATGGCCAATGCGTCGGGTTCGGCAACAATGACGTCAAGTGCTCCGGCGCTATCGGCGGCTCGGCCCGGTATCAGCTGATACGCGAAGAAGCCCACCCCTTCGGACGGTTCTCCGTCCGACCGCCGCCCTGCCGTCTAGTGACCTGAGTCAGAGATTCGGTGGCAGTAGGCGGCGATTTTGTCGAGGATTTCGTCGGCGGTCTTTGTCCAGACGAAGGGCCTGGGTTGGTTGTTCCAGTCGGCCAGCCATGACCGGATGTCGCGTTCGAGGGATTGGACGGAGCGGTGGACGCCGCGCCTGAGCTTCTTCTGCGTGAGCTCGGCGAACCACCGCTCGACCAGGTTCAGCCACGACGCACTGGTGGGTGTGAAGTGCAGGTGGAACCGCGGGTGGGCTAGCAGCCACTTCTTGATGTCGGGTGTCTTGTGCGTTGCGTAGTTGTCCAGGATCAGGTGGACCTGGAGGTCGGCCGGGACTTCCTTGTCGAGCTTGCCCAGGAACTTCTTGAACTCGACAGCCCGGTGGCGGCGGTGCAGCGATCCGATGACCTTGCCTGTGGCGACTTCGAGGGCGGCGAAGAGGGTGGTGGTGCCGGCGCGGATGTAGTCGTGGCTGCGTCGTTCGGGGACGCCGGGCATCATCGGCAGGACGGGCTGGGACCGGTCCAGGGCCTG
>NZ_JBVJPY010000027.1:0-67971 GCF_055609145.1 Streptomyces sp. NPDC036822 | reverse complement strand
CCCCGCGGAGCGGGATACTGCGCGGCAAGCCGCGCAGTAGTGATGGCTCCGCTGACGCTCCGCCAAATTCCCGCGCAAGCGCGGGAATTGAATTCCGCAAGCGGAATTCTAAAGACAAGACTATTCGCGCAAGCGCGAATAGCGGGCACCCGCGCAAGCGCGGGAGCCTAGGCTGGCTACGAGGGGAGGGTGCATCACGCTCGCGCCTGTGTAGAGTCTGGGATTCCCAGCTACCACCCCTGAACGAGGGTGACGGACCACCAGCCTGACAGGGCCTCAACACCACCGCAGGGACGGGCTCCGCTGCGCTCCGCCCCAACCCCCGTGAAACCGCCCCGACAGGTTCACCCATACCCTGCCAACAGGCAGAGTAACCGGGCTGCCGTGAGCATGATGCATCATGCCGCACCCTCAGGAGCGATGACGCTGCATCCATGATGCATCACGGATGTCCGCTGTGTAGCGTCTGGGATTCCACGCCACACCCCCACCCGGGCAGAGTGGGGGTGTGCGACGGCTGTCTACATGTCGAGCGCGCGGAGAGCGTCGGTGCGCCGGTTTTCCGCAATCCGCAGCACATTCGCACGGCGGGTGGAGGCGGGACAGGGCTCCAGAATGGCACGGGCGAGCAGCGTGGCGGTTACCGTGTCACCGCCGCTGACCGCGTTCCTGACGGACGCCAGAACACTCAGCGCGTCTCCGATTCCCGTGGGGTGCGAGAATTCGCAGGGGCATTCCCGGACTCGTTCCGCTGCGTGGGTGATAAGCGCGGCGGGGATTTCCTTGACGGGAATGCAACCGGGGTGTCGGCTGACGGGCCGGGGCGTGCGGTCGCCATTGCGGCCACGCAGGTGGGACCAGAATCGGCGGCCCTTCCACCCGCAGAGACGGCATGTCATGAGCCAGGGCTGATCGGCGCCGGGGTATCCCTCCAGCGGTTCCCATCCGAGCTGCGCGAGTCGGGCCATGGCCTCGGCGGCGCGCACGAGGTTGGGCACGGTCAAGCGGAGGTCGGGGACGAGGTGGCGGTAGGTGGCGGTGGCGTCGCGCGCGGCCTTGGAGTCGAGCCCGTCCGTGCCGGGTTCAGCGGTTTCGCCGGGGGCGGGGACGGTCGGGCGAATTCCCATTTCGGCCATCGTGGCGATGAAGTCGGCGGCCTCGTACCGGCCGTGGAAATGGGTGTTGTTCGGGTGGCCGGGAATGGTGGCGTACCAGCTGCCGTGACGGCGGTGGACGGTCCCGGCGGGGGCGTTGTCGACCGTGACGGTATAGCGTCCGTCCTCTTCGCGCTTGCCGAGGACGTATCGCCGCTTCTGCTCTTCCATTGTTTTCCTTTTCTCGCTTTGCTTTCGGCTGTCGGTTGGGGTGCTACGCCCTTCCGACAAGAGAAACAATACCAAATCCGAGAGCTAATAAGCGGGAAAATGGAGCCCGTGGGGAATCTTTTTTATTTTTGTTTTCTGGATTGAATTGCTGGCGCTAAACAATTGCGCGGGGTATTCGGGGCGGGGTGGGGTGCCGGTCGCCATTTCCGATGGAGCGCAAGCGGCATCGGGGCCCGACCCCGCTTGCGGGTCGGCAAGGGGATGCAGCGCCAGCGGAGTCCCCGCAGCACAGGCAGGGGCGCGCTTGCGCGAGGGAGGGAGCGCCAGCGGACTCCCGCTCCCCTGCCTGTGGCAGCCCCGGGCGGGGGCGCGCTTGCGCGAGGGAGGGAGCGCCAGCGGACTCCCGCTCCCCCGCCCGGGGCAGGCGGCCGGTGCCACGCCCCGCCCCGCCTACCCCGCGCAAAAGGGCTGTACTGCGCCTGTGCGCCCTGCTGCGCCGCTGCGCCCTGGTGATGGCGGCGGGAGCACTAGGGGCCCCTCAGGGCAGCGCTGAGCGCGCCAGTTGGGGGCCGCAGGGGACTATGCTGGGGCCGGATTCCTTTTCGGAGGTTTTCGGCTGGCCGGTCCCCCGTGCTACCCGCTTCGGCGGTAAGGGGGCCGGCCTTTTCTGCGCCCCGGCCCTCCTGTGCGTCAAGCCGTGGCGGGCCATCGTGGGCGCGAACGATGCGAGGACATGACCCGAGAGGGCGCCGCCGCCGTACGCGGCCCGCAGACGGGCGTACAGGGGGTGTTGCGGTGCCATGGGGAGAGGGTGGGGGCGGCCCGACGGTACTGCTCCCAGAGCGCCTCTGGGCGCCGGGCCTCACCCGCGCACGCCATATCGGCGCGGGCTGGCGCCGACCCTACGGGAGTCATGGGGCAGGACGCTATCGCCACGGGGGCGCCGGCTCCTGGCCGGTGCGCGGGACGCTGGGGAAGGAGGTTGTATCGCGCGATACAACTTCGGCACCCGCCGGACGTGGGCGGTCCTCCCTCCTAAGGGAGGAGCGCGTACGATGCGAAAAGTTGTCTTCCGGTGATGGAAGGCGCAGCACGAAGGGCCCGCCCCCGGTTGCCGCCGGTGACAGGCCCTCCGCTCGTGCATCAGCCAGTGAGCCCGGCCGCCTACCTTTCGGCCGGGCTCATTGCTGAGTCCCGCCGTAGCGTCCGGAGTCACGTCCCATCCGGGTTACCGGATGAGGCGTAGCACGCCGTCGATGATGGCCGCGACTACCGGTGCCCACGCGATGATCACCATCTGTCGGTATGACAGCCGGTGCTCACGCGGTCCGGGATCCTCGGGCTCGCTCATCGGCCCCTCCTTCCTGACCAGTGCCCTGCGAACAGAGCCAGGATCTCTACCGGGAGTGGCAGAGAGTTGGAGTGGTCAGTCGGTGGAGCGGCCCTCAGCATAAGTTCATCGCGCGGCTTTCAGTGCCCCCCACCTGTTGTGGCGCCTTTCGTGCGACATGAGGGTGCCCGGCCAACTAGGTACCCAACTTGCTGATTTGAGCAGTGGAGGTACGCGCAGCTACGTCCCCGGCTCAGCTCACGCGGCGTGACGGGCCCCGGGCGGCAGCGGTGCAGCGTCTCGTTGACCGCCAGAGGACTCGGGCTCCCGAGGCGGCCACCCCGGCAGCGGGAACGGCAGCGGCCGGGGCAGGAGGTAAGGACGTCGCCGAAACGTGCGGTCACCGTCGGCGCGCTACGGCCATCAGCACCCCGAGGACCACCGTCGCTACGGTGGCGAGCGCAACGGCGGTCTCGCGCACGGCCGGGTGCTCGTGGAGCACATAACCGACGAAGCTGGCGCCGAGCGCGGCTGTCGCAATGCGGTGCACGAGCGTGGAGCGGTCCGGCTCCGGGCTGCGGGCCGGGTCCGGGGCGGGCGTCTGGGTCGGGGCGGACATGGTGTCTCCTTCACGATCGGGGCGTCGGGCGGCGCTTACGGAGCGGTACATGAGCACCGGCCCAGCCCTTGTGTCTCGAGCGAGGCCGGCGAACAGGACGTGGGAGTCGGGGACTTGGCGTGGTCCGAACTCTGGTGGCTGCGGGGGCTAGTCCCGCAAGGGCCCCAACATGGACATGAAAAATGGCTCCATTCAATGGCCTGACCTGCGCAGTTGCCTGCGGTTGGGTCATTGAATGGAGCCGGGATATCCGGTAGTTCCTGGGTTAGTTATGGGGCGGCAGAGCGGATTTGTTACGTGTGGCGCGCATCACACCTTTTCCCGGGTCGGCTCTGGTCCCGGAAGTCAGCCGAGCGTGCGGGTATCCGTGGACCTGCCGGGGGTGCGCAGTAGGGTGCGGGCATGTTCATTGCTGCTGTGTCCCCCCGGTCTACCGGCAAGACGACGGCCATTTGGTGGCTGCTTCATGCCCTGCGTGAGCGGGGGTATGACGTCAAGGGGTTCGACGCGGACGAGTCGAAGCAGCTGTATCGGTGGTGGCAGGCGTCGGACCAGAGGTTCGATGTGACCAGGCTTGCGGACACCCGGTTTCACGAGGAGGCCCCTGGCGAGCTGCCGGAGGGGCATATCGGGGCGGTCGACTGCGGTCACCTGGAGAATCACGCGGGCATCGGGTATTCGGTGCTGCGCGTGGCGGACCTGGTGATCGTCGTGTGTGCGGCGACCAACGGCGACGTCGAGCGCATGGAAGAGCTGCCGATGGACGGGTTCCTGGATCTGGCGTGGGCAAAGAAGAAGGACCCGGATGCGCCCCGGCCGCAGGAGTGGGTGCTCCTGGTCCGCGTGCAGCCCGGTACCCGGACCGCGCCGGAGGGCATCCGCAAGGGCCTGGTGGATGAGGGGTGGAACGTCTTCACGACGATGATCCCGTCCGTGCAGCGGTACGCGAACACCGGCGAGGGCCTGCCGATCCACGCGGCTGGCAGCCACTTCGATGAGCTGGTGACGGAGATGGAGCAGCGGGGGCTGATCAGCAAGTGAGCAAGGGACCCACGCCCGAGGAGCTGCGGGCGCTGCGGAAGCGTCGTAGGCAGCAGGAACAGGAAGCGTCCGGGGGCGCGGTGGCGACCTTGACCGAGGGCGATGTCGCGCAGGGTCGGCCGCAGCCGATGATCCGGTTCGAGCAGTTGCCGGCCGCGGTGGACGCGCCCGAGGCTCAGGGGCCGCTGAGTGCCGAGGAAGAAGAGACCTGGGAGCTGTGCCAGCGGTCTTTCGCGCAGTACAAGGACGCGTGGTTCGTCGCGGCCGGTGCGCTGGACATCTCGCTGCGGGGGCGGTTGTGGCGGCGGGACTACGCCACCGCTGAGGCGTTCATCAGGGACGTGGCGGACATGTCGACGTCGAACGCGTACCGGCAGATCGCGGGGGCGCGGATCGCGGCGCTGCTGGCCGAGCCGCCACGTCTCGAACTTGAGTCGAACGATCTGTCCCGCATGCGGGACTCGGACAGTGTGCGGGCCTACGTGATCAGCCAGCGCGCGGCCGAGGGCCTGTCTCCTATCCGCGAGGACTACGGGGACGACGCGGCCGCCGAGGCGTACCGGACGGTGGCAGAGGCGACCGGCCGCGACAAGGTCAGCCAGAAAACCATCAGCGGCATCGTCAAGCAGTTCCCCCGCAGGGCGGTGGAAGAGCTGGACGCCGGGCAGCGGCGGGAGCGGATCCGTGAACTCGCGGTGAAGCAGGCCGCCGCAGAGGCGGCGGCCAGGGTGCAGCCCGTGACCGGTCCGGTCGCCGCGCTCGCGGCGTACGTGGCCACCGCCGAGGCATTCGCGGGCAAGACGGCCGGGCTTGCGGCCGCCTACGCCGCCGCTGCCAAGGCGGACCCCGCCGAGGCCGCTCGCCTGGCGGCGCGGCTGCGTGACCACATGGAGGTCGTGGTCGACAACCTGCCGGACGTCTAGCTAGCTAGGACGTGTCCGGGCGATCACGCAACCCATCAGCACAGCCTCAAGGCCAAGCCGGGGCGGTCATACCTTTCCGCCAGTGGGGCGGGAGGTCTCAGGTGGAGGCGATGCACACGAGGGCGCTCTGGAGCCGGCGGACTGCGTCCTCGGCTTCCACGTACTGTTGAGCGGTCGGTGCGACGGCGCCGAAGGTGTGGCTGTCTTCGGCATGCAGGGCGCGCCAGTGCAGGACGGGCGTGAGTGCGGTGGCGGCTGCGCCGAGGAACCAGGCTGTATGCCCGTGGACGTGGGCAAGAGCGATGGCCACCGCGGCGAGTGCTTCCCGCAGGTGTTCCAGGCGGGCGATCACGGGCAGCGCCTCCTGGACCTGGCGAGCACCGACGGCGGCGTGCAGATCGGCAGCGGCCTTCGCGACGACCGCGCGATGGCCGGGCGTCAGGACCCACACCCGATCCCGAATAAGCCCTTCGGCTTCTGCCACCAAGCCCTCGACCAGCGTCCTCATGCCCATGTCCAACACCCTATGTTCCCAGCGGAGGGCGCAGACCCGGGGGCATGACCGGCCGGACAGATCCTGCCGCTGTCCGATTTGTTCGTGAACGGTGAGTCCCGCATGCGGGACTCACCGTTCGATTTTATTCGAACGATCTGTCCCGCATGCGGGACTCGCTGCCCTCGGTCCGGTGGCTTCGGAGTGGAAACCATGGTTTCCACGGCCAGGCCGGCGCACCAAGGCGCGGTGGCCGTCCCGGTGACGTCAGGTCAGCCGGTGTAGCCGTTCAGGATGAGGTCGTAGGCGGCCTGGCGGCGCTCGCTCGCGGCGGTGCGTGCCACGCCGAGCGCGTCGCCGACCTGGTCCAGGGTGACGGCGTACATGTCCGGCTCGGCGGGACGCTGGCCGGCCGGGATAGCGGCGTGGGCGGCCAGGATCATGCGGGCCACTTTCCGTTCCGCGCGGGCGCGGGGGGACAGGCGGGCGGCGTCCTCGGCTTCCTGCGCGGCCAGCTCGTGGCGTGCCGCCTCCGCGCGGGCCTGAGCGGCGGCGCGGGTCAGGTCCGCTGTCTGCTGCTCGGCCTGCGCCGTGCGGAGCGCGGATTTGGCGCGTTCCGCCTCCAGGCGCTCGGCCTCCGCCTTGCTCCGCAGAGCGGCGGCGCGCTTCCGCGCGGTCTCCTCGTCGGCTTCGGCGGCTGCCTTGCGGTCCTCGGCGGCCGCGCGGTTCGCGGCCTCGGTACGGGCGATCGCCTCCGCCTCCGCGGCGGTTCTCTCCGCCTCCTCCTCCCGCGCGGCGGCCCGCTCCAGGGCCTGCGCCGATCGCTCCGCCTCCCGGCGGGCGGCCTCCGCCGCGAGGCGCGCGGTGTGCGCGGCGGTCTCAGCGTCGGTGGTCGCCGTCGTCTGCGCGGCACGTGCCTGTGCCTGGGCGGCCGTCGTCTGCGCGGTGATCTCGTGCTCGGCGGTGGTGACCTTCGCCGCGATGCTCATGCGCCGCACGGTCGCGTCCGCCTCGGCCTCCTCCGCGTCCAGGGCGCGCTGGCGCTCGCGCTCCTCGGCGTCCGCGATCCGCTGCAACTCGGCCGCGCGCCGCGCGTCCTCGGCCTCCTTCTGCTCCTGAGGAAGGGCCAGGGCCTCGTCCACGCTCAGCCCGTAGGGGGCCATGGTGAAGGGGAGCAGCGCGGAGGCGCCGGCCTTCTTCTTCCAGGCTTTTCCGTGCTGGTGCTGGAGCCATGCCCGGTAGACGGTGCGCTCGCGCTCCAGGTCGACCATGCGGGCGTAGGACGTGATGCCCCACAGGCGCATGCGCCGGTACAGGCTCCACGTGCGCCACGGGGACAGGATCCAGCGGTGCAGCGGGACCTGGTCCGACTCGGACCCCATGCTGAGCTTGTTGGTGCGGATGATCAGGTGCCGCGCCGCCTCGACCACCGCGACGAACAGCAGCGGCAGCACGCCGTGCATGGCGGCGGCCAGCGGGTCCTCGCGCACCGGCTCCTCACCCGCGGTGGCGTTGAAAAGGATGGTCGCCAGGGTGAGGATGTGCGCGATCAGCCGCAGCAGCGGCTTGGGCATCCGGCGCGACACGAGGACCAGATCCAGGCCGTACATGGCGATGATCCCGGCGTCGATGCCGATGGGGAAGACGTACGAGAAGGTACCGAAACCGCGCTCCTGCGCGAGGCCGCGCAGCGCCTCGTAGGAGCCGGCGAATCCGATAGCGGCGACGACTGCCGCGCACAGACCGGAGGCGACGATCAGGCCCCGCATCGCTTTCGCCGACCAGACCCGGGGCGCGGCCGGAGCACTCACGGCGCGCTGCGGAGCGGCATTCCGGGACGGCGGAACGGACGCGGCAGGCGCCGGAACGGCGCCCGCGCCGGGGGTGGTCTTGGCAGTCGTCAGCACGTCTTGCATCCCGGCAGTCTGCCCCGGGGCACGCGCTGCCGGAACACCGGGCCGCTCATGCGGAACTCCCTCCGGGAACGCAAAAGCGGCCCCCGGCCGTCCGGAACAAGGTCCGGACGGCGGAGGCCGCTTCAGGATTCGTGGGCGGTGGGCCGCCGGGTCAGGCGAGCTCGCCCGCCCACATGCGATGCAGCAGACGGATCGCGGCGATATCAGGGATGTCCTTCGGCCGGCGGGCACGCTCCTTCCACCGCAGGACATCGCCGAGGCGCATGAGCGGGATTCCGTCGATCAGGTCCGCCGACTCAATGAGGCGGTCGGTGGGCCACCCGGGCGTCCAGCGGTCCACGATCTCCATGGCCACGGCAGGGTGAAGGATGCGGGAGCCGTAACCGGATGCGGTCGGCTGCGGAGAACCGAGGGTCAAAGCGTGCTGCCATGCCTGCCCCCTCGCCAGGACGTCGAGGTCCCCTATGCGGGGGCGCAGCCCCCGGGCGTAGAGCGCGGCGGAGCCGCACACCACGTACTCCCCGGCCGGGAGCTGTAAGTCGGCGAGAGCGGCGAAGAGTCCGTCGGGATCGGTGAGCATCACCGCACCGCCGCGCCGGAGACGTCCTGCACGGGCTGGGGGTGCTTGGTGGTTGCGCCAACCGGGACGGCGGCCGGGGCCTCGATGGCGGGGATGCGATCGGTCATGCTGGATGTACTCCTCATCTCGGATTCCGGGGTGCAGGGGTGTGCGGGGTGGCCGGCCTCATGCCGATGCTGCGGGCGCTCCGTTGCGCTGCCCCCGGCCGGAATCCGGCCGGGGGCAGCGGTGGTCGGTGTCACGCCTTCAGCCCGTCAGACGGGGGAGGGCGCAAGGCGGACGTGGAGGCGCCCGCAGCCCCGATACAGGGACGGCGGGCGCGGATAGAGCCGGGTCGGCGGCGGATCGGTCAGCGGCAGCGCGGCGCCTATTTGACGGCGGCGGCGAGTACCGCCGTGCGGGCGCGGTGGACGTCGTGGCGGCGCAGGCGAGTACCGCCGTGCGAGGTGCACAGCTTTCCCGGCTGCGAGCCGCAGGCCGGGCAGGCGACGCCCAGAGCGGGAAGCGAGAGCGCGGACGCGGACGCGGCGGCATCGTGAAGAGTGGTCATGGGTCTGTCTCCATTCGTGAGAGGGCTCAAAATGCGCGCGCCCTGCGACCGGTGAGGTCGGCAGGGCGCGACAGGCACGGACAGATGTCGTGCGGATGGGACGTAGGCCGGTCGGCCTGGCCGGCCCTCCCGGGCCGCAGTGCACGGTCAGGCAGGACCACCCAGAGGGACCGGTCAGAGATCAGACGGCAGACGCTCTCCGGTCTCAGCATCGAACGCCACGCCGGTGGGTGAGAGGCGAATCTCCCGCGAGGTTGCGCGCGCGCCTTCCTTCCAGGTCCTTCCGCCTACGGAGACCCGTACGGTCACGTCAGCAAGCGGGTCATCCACGGGCAACATGACCTCGGGGGACTCTGGGTACCAACGGTCCCTCTGGGTCCCAGTGGCGCTCTCCTCCCCTGCGTCGATCCTCAGGTAGCGGGCGTTCCGGTCGAAGTAGGACCGCAGCTCGATGACGACGCGGCTCCGGTCGCTGTTCCACTGAGCGATCACGTCCGCTTTGACGCCGTCAATTTGGAGAGCGGCCCCTGACCTGCCCTTGTAGGCGGCGGTCTTCTCCTCACGCTCCCGCTGCTCCACCTTGGCATCGCCCATCTGATTGACACCGACGATAGCGAGGGACAGTGCTGCGGCGGTGGCGACGTAAGGCCAGGCCCGGCGGCGGGGCCGTGGGGGCTGTTCCCCAGTCGGGGCCGGCTGCGGGGCCGGGTTGTCGGGCATGCGGTGCCACTGCTGCTCCGTACCGCCGTCGTTGTGCTCGAACCAGTCGACGTCTTTGCCCATGCGGGCGACGGTAGCGCGTAGCTGTACGGCCTGGTCGGGGCTTCCGCACAGGTCAGCAACTCGGGCGCGGGTCACCAGCCATGAAACGGCCTGATCGCTGCTGATGCCGTACGCGGTGATGTCCTCGCGCTCCCCGATCGCGGCGAGCTGCGCGGCCTCGTTGCACCGCCCCTCCCGCGCGGCCTGGACCACGTCGCGGTGGCGGGTGTCCACGACGTTAGGCGGCATCTCCCAGTCCCACTCCCCCTCGTGCTCAGGGGGGTGGAGGAGAGCCTTGACCGATACCGTCTGGTCATCCTGATCATCGGCGTGGCCGTGCTCCCACGCCCCGTCTTCCCCGTCCGGGTCGACGTCCTGGTCGTCGATCTGGTCGACGCCCTCTTCGCCGCACTCGATGTCCTCGACGTCCTGGTCGACGTCCTGGTCGACGTCCTGGTCGTGGATCTGTTGTGCTCGGCGGCGGCGCGAGGAGGTGTCGGTGAGCGCGGCTTCTTCGTCGGTGAGTGTGGTCTGGATGATGTCGACGTAGCCGGGGCCGACCTTCCACACGGCCTGCCCGGGGCCGAGGGCCGGGATGGTGTCGATGGCCCACTGCGGCAGGCCGAGCAGCGCACCGACCGCCGCGGCTTCTTCGGGGCCGAGGCGTCCCACGTGGGCGATCTCGCACAGCCGCGCCAAATCCTGCGCCTTACCGTCGCCGAGGTCCGACAGCGTGTGCATCACCACGTCCAGCGACAGCGCCGCCTTACGGCTGTTCTTGAGCTGCCGCTGAATCAGGGACGCGGTCGCCGGGGACAGCAGAATCTGCCACGCCTCCTCCAGTACCAGGTGGCGGTGGACGGCGGTCGACTGCGGCAGCCACACGTGCTCCGCCCAGCACGACACCGCCGCCATCAGCGACGGAATCGCCGGGCTGTTGCGATCCAGGCCGGTGAAATCGAACGACAAGATCGGCAGGTCAGTCGGGGGCAGGCTGGCATCCTGCCCGTCAAAAAGACCACTGAGAGAGCCCTCCGTGTAGCGGGACAGGGCGATCGCGGCGCCCTCGCCCCACTCGGCCAGTTTCGCGGCCGGCCACCGCCCGTCTTCCGGGCTGACCAGCGCGTCCACCAGCCCGCCGAGCGCGACAGCCTTCGGGTGGGAGAGCGCGTGCTGGAGAGCGTGGGTGGCCTGGTGGCTGAGCGCGTCCGGCTCGACCGCCAGAATCAGCGAGCGCACCAGCTGCTCGCGCACAGCGATCGGAAACAGCTCGGAGAGCGGGTTGAGGGTGAAGGATCCGGCGCGGATGACCTTGCCGCCGAGCGCGTGCACGAGCGGCTGCCACTCTCCGGTCGTGCCGTCCTCACCGAAGGAGTCGATGACGACGGCCTGGTGGCCGTTCTCACGGATCTCCCGGTGCATCCGCGCCTTGGCGGTCGACGACTTGCCCGACCCTAGCCCGCCCAGAGCGAGGCTGTTGGTGGAGGGCAGGACGGCCGTGTCCGCCTGGACGGGCGAGAGGTGAAAAGCCCGGCCGTCCAGGAGCGAGCGGCCGATCGGGATACCAGGGAAACGGGTGCTGGAGGCGACCAGGGGCGCGGTGATCGCGGCGTGGGTGGAGGGCAGGCGGATCACAGGATTGCCCCTTTCTGGGTGGAGGCTCCGTGCGGGGTGGTCATCACGTGGGCGCGGTGCTGCTGGCCGGTGAGCCAGTCGAGCCGGATGCGGTGCCGGTCGGCCATCAGGGATGCCTGCCAGCGGGCCTCGGTCACCGCCTCGGGGCTGTCGCCCCACACGGTCAGGTAGGCGTCCAGGTCCACGAGCGTCGCGCCCTGGACCAGTGCGCCGTGGGCGGCGCTGGAGGCAAGCTGGAGGGCGTCCTGCTTGATCTTGTCGGTGGTCCACGCCTCCGCCGCGGCGCTCTGCCAGCGGGCCGAGCGGCGCGACTGCGCGGCGGGCAGTGGCCGGTACAGGACGGCGAACGAGCGGTCGGCCTCTCCGTCCTCGAGGAGCAGCCGGCGCATGAGGTCGCCGTCAGCGGTGTCGGGCCAGGAGGTGACCCGGGCGGTAGCGGCGAACCGTCCGTCATCCAAAGCGACCCAGCCGGGGCCGCGCTCGACCACAGCCGGGGGCGGGTCCGGCTCCAGAAGCGTCAGTGCTCCGAGGCGGGCGAACTCCCCTTCCAGGGTGCCGAGGATCCGGGCGGGCTGGCCGATCAATGCTTTGGGGACGTGTACGGAGATCGTCTGCGTGTGGGCGGTGGTCTCGCCGACCGTGGCGTGGTGGGTGACGTGGACCTGGATCCCGGCGGTGCGGGCCTGACTGCCCGCGAACGTCAGCGCGCGGGAGAACGCCTCGTGAAAGGCCATCCGGCGCATGGGGTCCTGCATGGTGCCGTGCTCCGGGTACAGGGCCCATGTCATCGTCGCCCCCGGCCGGTCCACCACCGAGTCAGGGATCGTGCGTTCCCGCAGCCGTCGGTAGCCGACCGTGGCCCACCGGGCGAGCGAACGCGGCCCCGGGGAGAGGTTGAGCAGCGCTGCGGCCGCGCCGACCGCGCCGAGCGTCCACAGCGGCGGCGGGGTGACGATCGCGGACATCAGGACGGCCCCGCCGACCCCGGCGTTGAGCTTGGTCAGCGCGGTTTCGGCGGGGCTCAGGCCGCGCTGCAGAGCGGGCACGCGGTAGCCGGGCGTCAGCGAGTACACGGTGATCTCCTCCTGGGTGTGGGACCGAACCGGCCCCGGTGCCCGTCTGTGAGGCGGGCACCGGGGCCGGGAGAGCGGCCTACGGGTTGGGGGGCGGCGGGGGGTTCCCCTGCCGTGGATTCGGCGGGGCGTTTCCCTGCCGGGGGTTGGGCGGTTGGGGCGTCCCGGTGGGCGGGGTGCCTGCCGGACGGGGCGCGCGGACCGGGTAGCCGGCCGCAGCGCGCGCCTCGCGGCGCGCCTCGCTGAGCTGCGCGGTGCGGACGGTGTCCCGCCGGACCTTGGCCACCGCGGATTCCGTGGTGAGCCGCCCGGGCCGCTCGCGCCGCCGGATGCCATAGGCGCCGAGGAGCACGCCCCCGTCCTGCGACATCGCCCGGCCCGGGGTGCTGACCGTGCGCGGGTCCCGAGGGACGTTCTCTTGCTCGTACACGGTCGGCACCCCGGCCCGCATCACGGCATGCGCAAGCGGGTTGGAGGTGTGGCGCTCCACCAGCGTCCGGGCGGCGCCCGCCAGACGCGGGCCGAAGTACGGCACCCCATGGAAGATCATCCGCAGCATGATCGCGTCGGCCGCGACCAAGAGCACCAGATCCATCGCGATGACCCCCTTCGCGAGCGACACGAACGGCGCGACCAGCAACAGGGCAAACGGCGCGAACATCAGCCCCAATAGGCGCTGCATCCACCGCTTGAGAGCTGCCGTGTCTCCCCCTCGTGCCAGCGACGCCAGCACGAGGGGAGCCATGCAGACAAACGCGATGATGCCGAGCTGCCGCGTCATGAACACGAGCGCGGCAAAGGCGAGGGCGACCACCAGGCCGGCCACGATCAGCAGCACCGCCAGCGGGTCATCCGACTTTGCCCCCAAGTCGGTCCGGATGACTTCGAACAGCGTGTTCTCGTTGCTGTCGAAGGCGGTCTTGAACGCTGCACTGACCGCCTTGTTCAGGAGCATCACCGCACCGGGGATGGCTCCCATAGCGGCGACGGCTGCCAGCGTCCACCCGGTGGAGGCACCCATCTGCCGCATGCGCGGTGCGCCCTGCCACGCGGTCAGAGCACACACCACGACCACACAGACGAAAATCGAGACGGCGAGATGCTGCCCGAGCCACAAGAACGGCGCATAGAGCGCACTGTCCGTGTCCGCTGGCGCCCAGGCATCTTTAGGCGCCACCAGTTCGTTGATGGTCTCGATCAGATCGCGGGCGAGTTTGACGACGCCGTTGGCGGCTCCGTTGGTGATGTCGCCACCGACTCCGCCCCCGGCGCCGGGAGGGCCGCTGCCGTCTGAGTCGCACAGGTTGCGCTGGGTTTCCGGTAGCGCGTCGCACGGGTCCTGCGGGTTGTCCGGCATGCCGGTCAGCTCTCGTACGCGGGAGCGGTGACGGCCGGGGCCGGCGCGGCAGCGGGCTTGGTCACCGTGGAGAACAGCGTGCTGCCGTAGAGCGCGAGGATCACGGCGACGAACAGCGTGCCGATCGCCATGCTCCCCTTGCGCAGGGCGGTCTTGGGGTCGTTGGAAAGCTGGAGCAGCATGCGGACCGCGATCACGGCGATCACAGCGGCGACTCCCTTGGTGACCAGGCCGCCGCCGGTCATACCGATGGTGGAGAAGAAGTCGCTGAATCCGCCGGACATGTCGATCCCGGCAGCGAGGGTGGAACGCATTTCAGATCTCCTTGTTGTTGTGGGTACCGGGACGGGCGATGGCGAAGAGATCGCCCATGGTGTCCAGGGGGCTGTAGCGGACTTGCTTTCCCGGGCGGGGAGCGTCGATCATCCAGCCGTTTCCGACGTAGATGCCGACGTGGTGAATACTCGCCGCACTGGAGCCGTAAAAGACCAAATCTCCGGGAAGCGGCTTTGTGACGGGCTCCGATACGGCGTATTGCTGTGCCGCAGTGCGGGGCAGGCTGATTCCTGCCTGCGCGTAGGCGTAGAGCGTGAGGCCGGAGCAGTCGAATCCGACGATAACCGTCCCGGTGCTTCCGTTGGGGGAGCAGCATATTCCCTTGCTCGGGCCGCTTGCGTTTCCTCCACCCCACGAATAAGGCTCACCCAGCATCGACCGCGCCGCGTTAACAGCAGTCGACGCCTGCCGAGCGGTCGCACCCTTTTCGGCGGACGGTTTCGCGGCGGCACTGATGGTCCGGACGTAATTCTGCGTCTCCTTGTAAGGAGGCACGCCGTTGTATTTCCGGACGGCACCGCTGCCCGCGTTATAGGCGGCGAGCATGTTGTGCTGCTTGTTTCCGGGCACGTCTTTCACGTCCCCGGCGATGGTGCACAGATACTTCGCCGAGGACGGAATGGCGTCCTCGGGGTCCCATACGTCGCGCTTGCCGTCGCCGTTTCCGTCGATTCCGTGGCGCTCCCACGTGGCGGGCATGAACTGGGCGATGCCCTGCGCGCCGACCGGCGAGCGGGCTTTCGGATTGAATCCGGATTCCTGCTGAAGGAGCGCGGCCAGCAGATTCGGATTGACCTCCGGGCAGGTGTTTCCTGCCTCCTCGATCAGCCCTTGGTACTGCGCGGGCACGGCCATGCTGAGCGCCGTCCCTACCGGGTCATCGCCGGCGGCCTGGACGAGAGCGGCGACGACGACGGCCGCGGTGGCTCCTACGCCGATGGTGAGCGCTATGGAGGCTCGCAAGGGCCTTCCCCCCCTTCTTCTGATGTGTGAGCGGTCTTTGCGCTGGTCAGGTCCGCCACCCGTGCCCGCCAGGGGCCCGCCCGGCCCCCGCCACCCGGGCGTGGGGAGCCGCCACCTGCCGGTGTGGGTGGCGGGGCCGTGGCGGGCGTCTGGCGGGCACGGGTGGCGGTCACGAAGCGGACATGGCGGCGGCGGTGAGATCGTCCAGCCGGTATCCCCGGACGCCCTTCGCCCCCTTGCCTGCCGGGACCCCGAGGAGGGCCGACAGCTTGACGCCGAGCTGGCTGGGGTTTTCCGCCTGGACTCCGAGAGCCGGGGCCAGTTCGGATGTGGGAATGAACTCCACGCCGTTTTTCCGCATGATGTCGATCGCCTGCTTCAGCGGGGATTCCGGTGCTGCACTCAATTTCTTCTGCTGCCGGTCATATACGCCGTCCACGACTTCCCAGATGAATTCGTCCGGGAAGTCGAACCCCCGGACCAGCGTGGAGACGCCGTGCGCGAAGAGCACGCCTTGACCCTTGATGTTCGAGTCGAGCAGTGCGGGGTTGATCGGGGCGACCGTTTCGAAGTACGTGTCACCGAGGGCGACTTTCGCTGTTCCTTCCGATGCCACGTAAAGGCACATGCGGTAAAGGAACTGGTCCCGGACCATTACGGGGATGGCGTTCTGTGCCGGGCGCTGGGTCAGCATGACCGTGGAGATTCCGGATTCCAGGGCTTTCGCGACCAGGGCGCGGGCTTTGTCCGCGACCCGGCGCGCCTGCTTGATACCGGCAGGCGTGCCGTCGTCGGCGAAGAAGTCCGCTGCCTCGTCCACGATGAAGAAGACCGGTGTGAACTTCGGTGCGGGTTTCCGGTTCCGGATTGCGTCCTGGATTTTTGCGTAACGGCGCTCCACGCGGGCGTTCAGCTCGTCAAGCATGTTCTCCATGACGGCCGGACTGTCTGATGCTTCGTAGCGGACGGCGATCTTCTCGAACCGCGTCAGTCCGCAGTGTTTTCCGTCGAGGAGATAGAGGTCGAATTCTCCGTACGCGATCAGCAGGCAGGTAATGAGCCCGTTGACCAGCGTCGTTTTACCCATCTGGGTCATTCCGCCGACCAGCAGCGATGCCTTGTCGAAGGTCGGCACGCCGACCAGTTCGCCGGTGACGTCATGCCCGAACGGCACGCCCGCGAACGACTCGATCGCGCTGCGGGCCGGGGCCGGGAAGGGCTCGGTGAACGGCGGTGCGTCGAGCACCAGGAGCCGCACCCGGCGCTCGTTGTCCCGGGCGCGGTCGAGCTTCAGGTGCAGGCGGGTGACGCCGAACATCCCGGCGACGGCGGCCAGTTTCTTGTCGACGTCGGCGTAGGTGCGCCCCTCGGGCACGAGGAAGTCGTACTCCTTCCCGGTGCGCTTGGGCGTGATCGTGACCTGGTCGGCCCGGATCACCTGATCCCTGCCGATGACCCCCGCCGTAACGAGCGCCTGAGTCAGCGTCTCGTCTCGGGCGGGCCCTTCCCACTCCTCCACGGCCAGCCCTTCGGCTGCCAGCGCCGCAGAGGGCTTCTCAGCGGGGCTCGTGGCCCACAAGCGCTGAATGCGGGTCTTGACCCACCATGCTCCGTAGCCGAGGGCGACCAGCGCCCCGGCGGTGAGCAGCACGGTGGCCGGCCAGGACAGGCCGAGCTTGTCCTTGATGGCGGCGAGGGCGCCGAACACGATCGCCAGCCCGCCGATCGCGCCCGCAGCTTGCCCGTAAGCGTCGTCGCTGGCCTGCGGTTTCTTCCCCACTCCCCCTCCTTCTGTGATCTTGAGCGCGCGAGCATATGACGTACGCACGTTCGGTTTCCTGGGGTTTTGATGATGCTCGTCAGGTCTGCTCCCCTGGGTCTGCAACCTGCGGGCTGCTCGCCGGGTCACTCGCTGGGTCTGCATCGCTGGACTGCGTGTGCGTTCCGGCAGTCGCAGCAAGGGCCAACCCGCGCTCGCGGGTTGGCCCTCACTGGTGGTGCCGGACGGTGGTGCCGGACGCGTCAGGCGTCCAACGCGTCCTCCTCGGCGTCGTCCTCCGACGCCTCGTCCTCGTGCGTCATCAGCGCGCCCCACTCGTGGCGCACGCGCTGCTCGCTGCCGACGTAGCCGGCCTGACGGAAGGCACGCACGGCCTGCCGGTAGGACATGGGCGGGTCCACGGAGTAGCGCAGGTACCGCAGCACCACGCTCAGTTGATCGTCGGTCAGCTGCTCGCCCGGGACGGGGACCGGGACACCCGTCACGGCCGCGACCTCATCGAGCGTGACGGTCCGCGTCGTCTCGCGTGACGGCACGGCGCTGATACCCGCACTGACCTGCGTGACGGGGGTGTGACGCCCGACGGGACCGGGCAGTGCGGGGAGGTCGGCCCTCCACTCCTCCAGGACCGGCAGGGCGATCGCCGTGACGGCCTCGGGCAGCGTCTTCGTGGTCGTGGTCTTCTCCGTCGCCCGCGCCTGCGAGTGCAGCCGCTTCGTCATGGATTCCTGAGTCTTCAGCACGGACAGGCGGTAGGCGGTCTCGGCCCGGGCCACGCGCTCCTCTAGGTCCCGCGCGACGTCCAACAGCTCGATCCGGTGCGCCGCGTCCGCCTCCATCTCCTCCAGGCGGTCGGCGACCTCCTGGCGCCGGGTCTCGATCCTCTGCCGGGTCGAGGCCGAGGCGCGGCGGCCGAGGGCGGGAAGGGCGACCCACCACGCGGTCTTGGTGGCGACGATCGCCAGCGGGGTGAGCACGACGGCCAGGTCCGCCCCGGTGCTGCCGTCCCGCGTGAGGAGTTCGGCGGTCGGCACGGCCGCGTTGACGGCCGTCAGGAAGAGACCGGCCGCGCGCACCCGCACTGCGCGCCGGCCGTTGTTGCCCGCCAGGACCTCCGTCGCCTGGAAGACCACCCAGAGGGCATCGAGCGCGAAGACCGTGGGGACCGCCCACCCGCCGAAGCGAGGTTCGAGGATCTGGTAGCTGACGGACACGGACAGGATGGCCACGCCGAGCGTGACGATCCCGAGGATGCCGAGGACGGCCCCTCGCCAGTTCCAGGACCGGACGGCGGGCGCGTCGTCCGGGTTCGGTCGGGTCTTGCTGAAGGGAAGCACGTGCGTCTCCTAGTCTGAGAGGGCCGCCGCCGGTCTCCCGCGCATTACGGGCGCGAGAGCCCGGCGGCGGTCCGATCGAGTCGGACGGACGGGACTTGGGCGGTCAGCCGCGCTGACGCGGCACGTCGACAGCGCCCATGGGGGCCGGTGCGGCGTGCGGCAGCTCGTCGCGGTCGAGCGACCAGTGCAGAACCGTCGCCCGGGCCCACCGCGGATCGTCCGCCGCCAGTTCCGCGACGATCTCCGTGTAGAGGGCGTGGCGGCCGGTGCCGGGCGGCACGTCGACGGTGGAGGACCAGCTCCGGCTCTCGAAGCCGCCATGGCCCGGGAGCTGAAGGGTCAGAACGAAGTGGTAGCGCGTCGTCACGATGTCTCCTGCGCAGTGAGGTGGTGCGGAGTCGGGCTGTCCGGCTCCCCTGGACACCGCACGGCCCCACCCCTGGCGAAGAGGGTGGAGCCGTGCGGGTCAGGCAACCGGCAGAACTCAGGTGCGCTTGCGGTTGTTGTAGGCGTCCTGGAGCCGCGCGAAGGTCTCGAACAGCCGGGCGCCCCCCGGGCACCGCGTGTGCGCGGTGCAGGCCGGACAGCCGGAGTCGTGGGACCGCACAGCGGCGGCGGCGCGCATGTAGCGCTCGTACAGGTCGCGCACCGCTCAGCGACCCAGCGCGCGGCAGGCGTCGCACACGCCGCCGTTCCACCCGGGGAAGGTGGCGCCGCACGTCGAGCACTGCCCGCTGCCGGACGCGGCCGGCGCCCGGTCGGTCATCACTCGGGTGTGGGCCGGAGCGGGGGCGGCGTCCCCGCCGCAGTGGCACCGCCAGAATCCGCAGATGCCACAGGCGTCGTTCATCTTGGGCCGGTGCAGGACGAGTACCGGCTGCCGCTCGTATCCAGGCTGCATCTGCTGGAGCGTGCGCCGGGCCTGCCGCCCGGCCCGTGCCGCGCGGGCGTCGCCCTCGGTGGACATGGTGTCGAGCAGCCTCACCAGGCGCCGCACGGGCGCGGCCGCGGTGCAGCGGCAGGACTCGAAGCTGCCCCTGCACGTGGGGCAGTGGGCGGCCAGGGCCCCCGGGATTCCGGGGAGCGGGCGTGTCATGCTGATCATGGGTCCTCCACACAGGACTCGGACGGCCCCGGGGTTGCAGCCCCGGGGCCGTCACCTTTGGGAGTGGGCGGCGCCCAGTCCCTGCGGCACACGAATGCGCGCCGCCGTACCCCGAACCGGAGTCGAAGCGGTCGAGTCGCTCTGTTCCTACGGGGTGCGCGATCTTCGCCCTTGTCTCACCTGTGCGTCGGCTCCCCTGTCCGCCCGGAGGGGCGGGCAGAGGAGAAGGTGCGTGCTGCTCATCGCATCGCATAGGCAGGGCCGGCTTGTCGCTGTTGCCTGTCCCGCAATCTCGCCTGCGGGCTAGCGGTCCACATCACCCGGTGGAACGGGCCGGGGTACCCCACGCTGTCTACCTCACCCCAAAGGGTGGGCGGTTCAGCTCGGGGCGTCCCGGATCTCTGCTCTCTATGCAGTTAAGAAAGAACAGGCGCTTCCTTTCAGGCCGCCATCACGCGCTGCATGTCCGGGCTCCCGCGTTTCCGCAGGCCAGCACTCACCTCCAGGCTTCCCAGCCTATCGATAATGCTAGCTTTGCTGATACTGTCAATGATGTCAAGCGGTTAGCTAACGAACCCGACTAACCCGGCGAGGTGGATCTACGATGACGGTCATGACAAACGCCGAGGCCATGCAGCCGTACCAGCGCATCGTTCGGGACATCCGCGACCAGATCGCGGCGGGCCGCCTCGAGGCTGGCGTACAGATCCCCGGCATCAAGGCCTTGGCCGAGGAGTATCAAGTTGCGGCCGGCACCGTGCAGCGAGCCCTGACGGAGTTGCGCGCTTTGGGGCTCGTCTACTCCCACCAGGGCCGCGGCAGTTTCGTCAGCGAACAGGCCAACGCGAAGGCGGACTCGACAGCGGAAGCCATCCGCCGCCTCGAAGAGCGCGTCGATGAGCTGACTGCCCGCCTGGAAAGACTGGAGCAGGATTTCGAGTGATGTTGCTAGCGCCACCCTCGCCACCATCTCCCGAGGTCGATTCGTGAGGCCAATCACACTCTGGGCAGCGGCGATGCAACATCACAGCGACTTGTCGAACCCTGTACGCATTCCTGTTCACGGGCTTTCAACATCCGCGTACACATGGAACTTGGGGCCCGAGCTTTAGGCTCGCGGCCATGACGATGACGGAGGGGCAGAGGGTGGGAAGGCAGCGCGCAGGGTGGAGGCCAGACCGGCTCCGGGAGCAACGTGAGGCTCACGGCCTGACCCTGGAGAAGGCGGGCGAGCGCCTCCGGGCGGTTGCCGAGCAGGCCAAGCTCAAGGGCATCCCCGCGGCAAACCCGCAGACCTTGTGGCAGCACGAACAAGGTGAGGTCTTCCCCGGTCCCCACTACCGGCGGGCCTACTGCCTTCTCTACCGGGCCACCGAGCCCGACTTGGGGTTCCGCACTGCTCTGCCCGGAGAAAAGTCGTCTTTCAAGCTCACGCCACTGGACGACCGCCTCAACGGGTCGCACGTTTTGGCTGTTGAGCGCGCCATTCATAGCATCGCACCGGGCTCGGACGAGGCTGACCACTTCGACTTGCAGCAGCGGATTATCGACGCATGGAAGCGCCGGCACACGGGGGGCGACCCACACCGTCCCGTACTCATCCTGGTCGGAGGCTTCGCTGGCAGCGGCAAAACCGAGCTCGCTCGCTTCTTTGTCCAGCTCACCGGCTGGCCTCTGCTCGACAAGGACCCGCTTACCCGCCCGCTGGTGGAACGGCTCCTGGTTGCGTTGGGCGGCGACGCGAACGATCGGCACACCGAGCTCTACCGCGAGAAGGTGCGGCCGGTGGAGTACGACTGCCTGATGCAGTCGGCTATGGCCAACATCAAATGCGGCATCTCCACCGTGCTGACCGCCCCGTTCATTGGCGAGATGACCGACCCGGCCTGGATGCAGCGCTTGACTAACCGAGCGGGTTCGATGGGAGTCGATGTCTTCCCCGTATGGGTGCGCTGCGACGAAGAGTCGATGCGCGAGTACATCGGATTTCGCTCCGCTGCCCGGGACGCATGGAAGCTGGCGCGTTGGGACGAGTACCTGGCCACGATCGACTTGGAGCTGCGCCCAGCGGTGCCGCACCTGGTGGTGGACAACCGGTTGGGGACCGCGGTGACGCTCGCGGACCAAGCCCGGCAGGCGATGGGGGCTGTGAAGGCGTGAACGCAAAGCAGGGCGTGATCCTGTACGGCCCGCCGGCATCGGGCAAGGACACGGTCACCGCCGCGCTCACCGAGTTGAACTCGAAGTACGCGCAGTTTATGCGGCTCAAGGTCGGGACAGGCAAGGCTGCCGGCTACCGAATGGGCACAGTAGAGCAACTGCACGAGCTGAAGACCACAGGGAACGTCATCTACGCGAACGCGCGGTACGGCAACACGTACGTGATCGACCGGCCCGGCGTCGACGCGGCGTTCGCGGCTGGGGTGCCCGTGGTACACCTCGGGCAGGTGGACGGCATTCGCGCTCTGGCCGAAGGCTATCCAGCCGACTGGTTGGTGGTACTGCTGTGGTGCCCGCGCGAGGTGACCGCGCAGCGGTCGGCGGGACGCGGCGACGGCGACACTGCGGCGCGCCTGGCGGCGTGGGACGCAACCCGCGAGGACCTGGACGAGCACCCAGGTACGACCTGGGACCTTACAGTCGACACCACCGCGTCGGCCCCCCAGGATGCAGCGCGGCTCGTCGACCAGCTGCTGGCGCAACGGGCAGCAGCGAAGGCATGAGCGCGGGCTACGGATGGGCGAGTCGGTCCAAGGCGTCGGTGAGCGTCAGCTCGCTGTCGTCCTTGACCTCGTGCCACCGTGCCAGCGTGGACGCGGCCGCGCGCAGCATCTCCGGTGGAAGGCCGGCGGCCGCGAGCGCGTCGGCGGCTTCCTCTAGCTCCGGACCCCATCGCCAAGCGCGGGCCGCGGTCTTGGCGACGTACTGCGGCTCTGCAAGGTACGAGTCGGTGCGCTTCGAGGCGACCTCGATGAGTTCCTGGTCGACGCCGTGCTCGCGCGCGATCCCGACCGCGAGCGCCACCAATACTCTCGAGGTCTTTTGGAACGCGGCGTACGACAGCTTCAGCGCCGACGCCTTCCCGACCTCTGTGCCCAGCACCGACGTACGGACGGCAGTGCTGGCGAACAGCGCCTCGATGCGTTTCGTCGCGGAGGCAGGCCCGGACAGGTACAAGGTTGGCGTCTTGCCGCCGACTGGCGGAGAACCGACGACGCCGCCGTCCACGAGGGTCGCGTCCGGTTTGAGCAGAGCAGCGATCCGTTGTGTGCGCTCGGGGCTGATGGCGTTCGCCTCCACGAACACCCCGGCGAAGCGGTGCCCGGCGACATCGCGGGCCAGGTCCTCGGCCGCGGCCGGGGGGCAGAGGCTGATGACGATGTCGCTACGGTCCAGCAGCTCGGGCAGCGTGGGCACGGCCATCAAACCGAACTGGGCAGCGCGCTGTGTGGACGCGGCGCTGCGCCCTGTCTCGCACCAAAGGACCGCGGCCGCGTTGGTCGCGGCGCAGGCGGCGACGGCGGCGCCCATGCTGCCGGGGTGGAGGATGCCGACGGTCGGCTGGTCCACGGTGCTACTCCGAGGTCTCGTTGAGCAGGATGGTGATGGCGTCGGTGACGTCGTCGACGATGTGGTGCGCTGCGGGCAGTCCGTCGGGCCAGGGTCGGCCTCGCAGCCAGATGGTGCGCAGGCCGGCCTGGTGGCCGCCGCCGATGTCTCCGGCAGGGTTGTCGCCGACCATCCAGCCGCCGTCCGTGAGGCTGACGCCGCAGCGGGCGGCGGCGAGTTCGAAGAGGCGCAGGTCCGGTTTGCGGATCTCGAGGTCGCCCGAGGCGGCGACGCCGTCGGCCAGGTCGGCGAGGCCGGTCGCAGCCAGTTTGGCGCGCTGGATGTCACCGGCCCCGTTGGTGACGATGCCGATCGTCCATCCGGCCGCGCGCAGGCGGGCCAGGCCCTCGAGAACGTCCGGGCGGCAGGTGACAGTGGCTGCCATGAGGTCGACGTACTCCCGCCACAGGTCCGCAGCCGATGTGTCCAGTCCGAAGGTGTCCCGCAGCTGGGCGAAGTTGTTGACAGTCGCGCGGTCGGCCAGCTCGGTACGCAGCCATTGGTCTGCATCTGGGGCGAGCGCGCGGGAGCGGCACAGGGCGCTCAGGGCGTCGCTAAGCGCCGACTGTCGGTCGACCAGCGTGTTGTCCAGGTCGAAGAAGGCGAGGCGGGCCACGGGCATGGACCCTACCCGCCTTGCGGCGGAGTCGTGTTCGCGCTGCGGCTGCTTCCCGACACGAGATCATCTGGTGTATGTTTTCGGAGAACATCAGATGGGATGGAGGCTGCTATGTCGGGTCCGCTGCGTCGAGACGATGCCCTAGTGGATGCTGACACGCTGCCTCCGCCGCACATTCGTCGGCAGCTGCGCATCGCCGCGAACCTTACGCAGGAGGAAGTCGCCGTGGCCCTCGGCGTCAGGCGCCTCGCTGTCGTTGGGTGGGAAGCCGGCCGCACGCAGCCCCACCGCAGCAACCGCCTGAAGTACGCGGAGTTCCTCCGCGGCCTGGCCAACGAGCACCCGGCCGTTGCTCAGGGAGGTCCGCGTGAGGACTGACCTCGGTCGCGGTTTCGGGTACGCCGACTCCGCCTTCGGTTTCGAGGGGGTCGGGGTGACGTAGCTGCCACCGGCCGCGCGCGCCAAACAAGTGGACTGCAATCCACTTCGGCCTCGCGCGGCCCTTCGCGCCGACCATCAGGTCGGCCGCCCAGTCCCCGGTTCGCACCCGGCTCTGGGCTCCAGCTCTCGAGCTGGCTCATCTCACACACCGGTCCGTGAGGACCAGGCACCACCGCAGTGGCCCTCCTGCAAGAGGGCCTCTGCACAACAGTTCCGCCAGCCCCTGCAAGGGCCTTGGAACACGGCACGACCAGCCCAATGGCTGTTCGTGTCACCCGTCCGGTTCACGAGAGAAGGGAGACCCGCCTCTGGTTCTTCGTCCGGTGCCCGCTCCTCACGGAGGGGGCTCGTGGTGTCTCCCAGTTCGCTCGTCGACCGTCCCGCGTTGCGGTGTGGTCCGGCTCGCTTATGAGAGTTGGTGCCTTCGCCATAGTGCCCGATCTGGTGTCCCCTGAAAAGTCGAGCACCGCCCGTTTCGGCCCGGTTCGCGCCTTTGTCGCGTTTCACGTGACGGAACAGGCATCCCTTATCCAGCGCTTCGCTGCTTTTGGGCAGGAAGTGGCTCTTCCTATAGGCAGCCACGAGCTGATCGTTTCGACTGAGTCTGTCCGGGCGCTCCTCGGCGGCTGTGCCCGAGAGAGCGTCGTCCCGTGTGGCGGGACGGGTTCGAAAGTTTCTGTCCGCTTTGCGGGAGCGCGGGGGGTGATCCGGGCTGAGCGGACGTTGTGCACAGGCTGCCTCGTGCAAGGTCAGCAAGTGGATGATGAATCGCGCGTTCTGCCTGTTCAGGGAGGTGTCCGCTTTGGCGTGTACACCAGCCCGATGAAGAAGACGACCTCGGTCCTCGCGGTGTCCGCCACTCGTGTCCCCGCGGTGAGCCGATGAGCGCCGTGGCGGCGCTGGCCGCCGTGCTCCCGCGCCCTCGTACGAAGTCCGCCGGCGGGGCTTCGCGTCGTCGGTTGCGGTCGGTCCCCGCGCAGGCCGGTCCGGTCGTGCCTCTGGAGTTAGGCAACCCGCTTCAGCTGTCGAAGACGATGCGCGCCCGGCTGCTCACTGCGGTGCGGGCGCTGGTGTCGTCTCCGGCACTGGCCGGGGCGTCGGACGGTGCGCGGCTGGCCTCGGTCGTGCTGACGGCGAAGGCGAAGGTCCGCGACGACTACCAGGCGAAGATCTGGGGGGCGGAGCTCGGCCGGTGGCTGGGGGTCTCCCAGTCGACGGTCGCGCACACGGTACTGCCCGAGCTACGCGCTGCCGGGTTCCTCGGCTCGAATGTCGCGACGAACGCCTTCGGGCACGCGACCGGCTTGGAATGCTGGGTGATCCCGATGTACCGGGCGCAGCAAGCCGGCGACCGGCGGCACGCTCTGGCGCTGTCGCGCTCGGAGCTGTCGGTGTTGCTGAGCCTGTGCGAGGTGCTGTTCGGTCCGGGGTGGGCGCCGAAGGACAAGGCGTCGGTGCCGGCCGGGCTGCTCGCCGGTCGGACGGGTCGGGGTGCTGCGACGGACCGGCTTTGTCTGCTGCTGATGGTTCTGACGACGGGTTCGGCGGGCTGGCTGCAGCTGTGCCCGGGGTCGGTGGACACGTCCCGGGGGCGTCCGGCGGCGACGGTCGCGCGGCTGCTGGGCTGCTCGGCGGCGGCCGGGGCGAAGGTGCTCAAGCGCCTCCAGGAGCACGGTGTCGCGGAGGTGGTGCGCAAGGAGACCGGCTCGGGTCTGAACGCGCAGTCGCGGGTGCGCCTGGTGCCGGTCGCCAAGGCCCACGGCCTGGCCGTACGGGAGGCCCGCCGGGTCGCCAAGTCGGTGTTTTCAGACCTCGCCGATACTGCATCCGGAGATCTTGAGTCCGGCGAGGCGAGCAAGACCCTTGGGGTGACTTGGATCGATGGTGCGGGGCAGGGCGAGATGGCCGGATCGGCAGACCTCGCCGCAACTGCACAGCACCACGCTCTCCACGCTTCTGGGGTTACTGCAGTAGTTCCTCCGCAGCTCTCTGGTGGCTTTTCCGGCGAAGGCCGTGAGGGTAATGGCCGTCGGCCGGGACGCGCGTGCGTGCGCGAGGACCAGGCCGCCGACGGCAGGAGCGCCGTTGCCGGATCCGGGAGCCCGGTAGCCGAGGTTGGCCCGCTCCGCGGTGAAAAGCCCACCAAGTCACCCGTCGACGAGCAGGAGCAAACGGGCGCCATCGCTGCTGGCGCCGGTGCCCGGCTGACGGTTGTGGGTGGTCGAAAGACACGGCAGCAGGGGCGGCCGGAGCTCCCCGCCGATCTTGACCTGCGGGTGGCTCTGGCGCCGGTGTCCTGGCTGTGGACGAAATTGAACCGCTGGCAGCAGGACCGCGTCGTGAAGGCCGCGAATGCGGAGCTCGCGCAGCTGCGCCAGGTGCTGGAGTGGGCGGGGCAGGCCCCGGCGGTGCTGGCCGCCCGGCTCACGTCCCGTCTCGAGGAGACCGGCGGCGAGGCCCTGATCGCCCGCCCCTTCGGCTGGATCACCTGCCGCGGGCTGGTGCGCCGGCCGTCGTGCTCGGACGTGCGATGCGACGACGCCATCCGGCTCGACACCGGCGCCGACTGCGACAACTGCGCCAACATCCTGCACTCGCGCCGGGCATGGCGGGTGCGAATCGCGGCCGAGGTCGACCAGGAGCTGCCCGGCCTGGAGACGGACGCCCGGTACCGGGAGATCGAGACCCGGATGCGCCGTCACGCCGAGGCCGAGGCCGCCGACTTCGTGGACCGTCAGGCCGAGGCCCGGGAGCGGGCGGCCCAGCGCGCGGCGGCCCGCGCCGAGGCCGAGGTGCAGGCCGCCATCGAGCGGAAGCGGGCGGCGGCCGAAGCGGCGGCCCGGCAGGCCGTGGCGTGTGAGGACTGCGACCGGGAGCGGTCGGACGGGCTGTGCGAGGCGTGCGACCACCGGCGGCAGGCCGAGGTCCTGATCGGCGAGGCCGGTCTCCTCGCGGCCGCCTGGTCGGCCGACCCGACCGACCGGCGTGCCGTCGCGGCTGTCGTCGCCGAGGTCCGTACGGCCATCGAGGGCGCCATCACCACCTCGTGGGCTCAGTTCCAGCAGATCACCGACCCGTCCGCCCTGGCGGCAGCTGGCCCCGACGCCGTTGAGGACGCCGCCGCCCACAACGCCTTCCTCACCGCCGAGAGCGCGGCCGCGGAGTACCGGCACGAGGCCCTGGTGATGCTCGGCCGCAGCGAGGACGCCCAGGCCGAGGCCCACAAGGCATACGCGACCGAGCTCGCCAAGCCCTGGCACCATGCCCTGCCCGGCACCGATGACGCCCAGCGCGCCGCGACTGCGGCCGCCGCGAAGGCGCAGACCCGCACCGCCGAGCACCTGCTCGCCGTGCGGCTGGAGCAGCTGCACACCCAGGCCCGCCCCGAGCCGGTCCGCCCGCGCCGCCGTGGTCGCAGTACCTGCCCGAGCTCGCCGCCCGCCCGCTGGACGGCGAGGCCCTGGAGGTGATCGCGTGAGCGCCGTCCCGGAGCTGTCCGGCGTAGACCTCGCCCGCCAGGCCCGGCTCGCCGCCCGGGATGCAGCGAAGAAGAACGGCGCCCAGACGAAGAAGCCGAAGCAGCGTACCGGCACGACTCTGCGGCGGGACGGCCGCGAGCCGCTCGGGCTGGGCGCGGCGATCACGATGATGATGACCGAGCGCGGCCTGGTCGCCAGGGTCGCCGGCGGCAGCGTCCTGGCCCAGTGGGAAGCCCTCCTCGCCGCGGCCGCACCCGAACTCGCCGGGCACGTCCAGGCCGTGAAGTTCGACGCGGACACTGGCCGCCTGGACGTCGCCCCCGGCGCCCCCGCGTACGGCACGAAGGTGCGCTGGATCGCGCTGCAGCTTGTCGCGACCGCCAACAAGAAGGTGCCTGGCGCCAACGTACGGTCCCTGTACGGACTGCCACCCGCGACCGCCCCGCCGAGAACATCGTCGGCCGAAGCCATTGGCACCAGCCTCTCCTCGGGGGACCGAGCGATGCCTGCCGGGCAGGTGAAGAGGCCGCGGACGCCAGCGGGCGGGGAGCAGGGCATGTCGGACGGGCTCGGCGCGCCAGCGGGGGGACCATCCCCGCGGGTGCGGGGAGCAGTTGCTCCGTCTCGAGCGCCAACGTCACGTGACGGGACCATCCCCGCGGATGCGGAGAGCAGAAGAGCGTCTTCACGGACACGCTGACCACGGTGGGACCATCCCCGCGGGTGCGGGGAGCAGCCCTGCGTGGCCAGGGAGATCCAGGCGACCTCGGGACCATCCCCGCGGGTGCGGGGAGCAGCCGAGATCCTGGCTCAGGATCGCCGGCTTGTAGGTACCATCCCCGCGGGCGCGGGGAGCAGCCGCCCGAACCCCACCAGTTCAGCTCTTCGAGGGGACCATCCCCGCGGGCGCGGGGCGCAGACTCCGCCACCTGCGGTTCTATCACCTAGCGACGCTCATTCTCACTAGGTTCACCGACTCGGGCATAAGGCGATAAGGCGGTCCCTGGTGGTGAGGGTGATGTCGGCGGCGCGCAGGGCCGCTGCAGGGAGCTGCGGCGCTCTGGGGTGTCAGGGTCGATGCGGGCGATGAGGAGCTGCCCGTCGGGGAGACGGGCGGTCACTGCGCCTGGTCCGTACGGTGTGCCGATGGGCCGGCAGGTATGGGGTACGGGGGCTACTCCCCTGCCGGGTCGGGCTTGCGCAGGACCTGGTGTGCGCATTCGGTATATAGGGCTGCGGGTGGATGACGCCGACGGCGACGAGGACCAGGACGAGGCCGTTCGCGACGGCCCAGGTGCAGCGCAGGGGGAGCAGGCAGACTCGAGGTCCGGAATTGCGATCTCCTGGGGACCATCCCCGCGCATGGCGGAGAGCAGCCGATCGTAACGTCCTGCTCGGTTACTTGCGTGGGGCCATCCCCGCGCGTGCAGGGAGCAGTAGTCGCTCTCGGCGCCCTCGAAATCCATCAGGGGACCATCCCCGCGCCGTGCGGGGAGCAGTTGCTTTTGTCGGTCTCTGCCTGACGAAAAGTGGGAACTCCTGCGAGGGCGTGGAGCAGCCGCCCGGCGTGATCGCCGTCCACGTCTCCGGGGGGACCATCCCCGCACGGGCGGGGAGCAGGCGACCGCGCCGTCCGTGAAGACGTAGATGACGGGACCATTCCCGCGCGTGCGGGGAGCAGTCGAGGGGCGGCCCGTGCCCGGCCCGCTCGGTGGGACCATTCCCGGGCGTGCGGGGAGCAGTCCCACTCGCCGGGCCGCCGAACGCTTGGGGGCCCCGCATGCGGGGAGCAGAGCTTCATCTGCGACGTTAACTTCGCGACCTCGGGACCATCCCCGCGGGCGCGGGGAGCAGCGCACCCAGGCGGACACGTCGTCCTGGGTGAGGGGACCATTCCCGCACGGGCGGGGAGCAGATTCCGGCGCTGCCCAGGTACCAGAGGTGCGGGGGGCCATCCCCGCGCGTGCGGGGAGCAATTGCTCTTGTCGGTCTCTGCCTGACGAAAAGTGGGGACATCCCCGCGGGCGCGGGGAACAGGAGTACCAGATCTCCACCCCATAGAAGCGGGCGGGATCATCCCTGCGGGCGCGGGGAGCAGTCGAAGACGCAGCCGTGGGGGCAGACGGCGAAGGGACCATCCCCGCGCGTGCGGGGAGCAGGCGGCCGCTTGTGGACTGCGGCTGCCGCTGCAGGGACCATCCCCGCGGGCCGGGGAGCAGGTCTGGCTCAACTCCGCTCTGGCGGATCGCTGGGGAGCACCCCCGCGCGCGTGGGGAGCAGGCGGGCCCTGCGCCGATCGGCACGAAGACGGCGGGACCACCGCCCTGCATACGCCGGAGGCAGGCTCTGCCTGCTGCGGCTTTGCCACTAGACCATGGTCTGGGTTCACGTCCGTGGAGGCGGACTCGGAGGATTCCGTCGATGGGTTGGTACCGCGTAAGCGGTGCGGAAGTGAAGTTCGCAAAACCTGCCATACAGCCATCGTTCGCCTGCTAGCTTCTTGCCTCATTCGACCAGGCAACTGTTAAGAGAAGAGAGCGAACGATGCAACGTGGCTGATTTACCCACCCTGCGTGGCGGGCCGATACGTGCTTCTTGGGATCCGCGGCGGGAGGCATGTGCCACGGCGCTGACTCTCGATGGGGAGCTCGTCGAACGGAACCTTGTCGACCTCCTTCTGCAGGCTGACCAGTTGCGGTCGATCGAGGCGGCCACCCCTGGGGAGAAGGTGGCGCTCTTGGAATTTCTGCTGGCCGTCTGCTACGCCTCGGGTACCTACCCACCCTCTGCGAGGGAGTGGCCTGCGTGGGTGGACGAGCGGGATGCATTACGTCCTGCGGGTGAGTGGCTTTGCGATCGCCCTGTGGACGAGGCCTGGGACCTGTTCCATCCCACCGAACCGCTAGGGCAGAACGCTCTTCTCGCGCCGTTCCTCGATGAGCACGGCGCCGGGCCGGCGCAGCTGGTGATCGAGCGGGTCGGCGACTACAACCAGTTCTTCGATCATCATCATCTGGAGCATCCGACCCCGCTGCCTTTGGCCCAGGCATTTCGAGCGATGCTGGCGCAGCACGTGTACGGGCCGAGCGGACGGGCCCGCATCTCGGGGAAGGCAACGCTGGGGCCAACGCTCACCAATCTTGCGGCCACCCGCCTGAACACGCGGGTTCGTATCGTGGCGCTGGGGTCGACCCTCGGTGAGACCCTGCGGTTGAACATGGCGCCTGCCAGCGGGCCATCTGGTGAGCTGAACCGGTCGTGGACAGCGGGCAAGGAGCGCCGCGGCTTCACTGTCAAGGCGACCGGGCGGCCGGTCACCGGGCTGGCGGATCTGCACAGTGCCCTGGGCCGATCAGTCCTTCTGCGCCCCACACCAGCGGGTGACGGTGTGGACCGGGTATTGCTCTGCGCGGGTGAAGTGCTGGTCCTTACGAAGGAGCACCTGCAGGACGCTGTGTACGCGTCGAAGCCGGACGGGACGTCCCAGCCGTTGCGGGCATCGGCGACCCGTGCCATGTGGCGTGACGCGCACGCCTTGTACGCCGCGGTAGATGAGGCGCGCTCTAAGCCAGCGAACGACGGTGCGACGTTGTACCGGCGGCTAGCGCTGTTTCCCCCTGAGGATGTCGCGCCGGAGCCAGGTCAGCAGCCGGCTCGGCGTGTGGATTTGTGGGCCGTCGGGCTGGTGGCCAGGCAGACGACGGCCATCACCTGGGTGGACGGGACCTTCCCGTTCGCTCCGGGCATGGAAGCGCAGCTCTACCTTGCCTCCTTCCGGGGCTCCGAGATTGCTGAGTACACGGCTAGAGCGCTGAGTAGGGCGGCATTTGCGGCTTGGGCCGTTGCGTATCCGAATCCCAAGCCTTCGGACAAGGCGGCTCAGATCGCGCGGTTCGACGCGCGTGGGCGTCACTGGGCTGCGACACGGGAGCCGTTCGACTTGTTGATGGACGAGACCACCCTTGGCGAGCCTGTCCAGGAGTCGTTGCTCGACTTTGCCGCCTCGGTGTCGGCAGCTGCCCGCCGCTTTCTCACCGAGTGTCTCGACTCTCTGCCGCGGAACTCCCAGGGGGCAAAAGCGCAGGCCGCGGCGCTGAAGCGCTTCGACGATGAGCTGGGCGACAAGAGGGCGCCGACGGAGCTTCGAGGGGTAGGGCATGAGCATCGGAGCTGAGAGTGTTACAGGTCCTGAAGCCAGCGAGAGCAGTGCCGCTCTGACGGCTTGGCTCGCCAGCCTGGTACGTAACCGCGAGTACGGGAGTCTCGCCGACCTGCGACGGCCGCGCATGCGTAAGGAGCCACATTTCCGGGCTGTCTGGTTCAGCCCTGGAGAGGAGCAGCGGGAGGTCTACGAGCAGGTGGCCTTTTTGTTCGCTGTTTACCACCAAGGCAGGTCGAAGCCTGCGTACGGTTACGGCAGTCTCGGCGAGGCCGCGCGGCGCATCGGCGGCGGCGCGGCCCGCGGGCCCGACGACCCCGGTGCGGCCCGCCTGGTCGACCGCATCGTCTCCAGCCGCCGCATCCCCTGGCGGCACCTGCAGCACGCCGTCGCCCGGTTGCGTGCCTGTGACCAGCCGCCGCCGTCCTGGGCTCGGCTGGCCGATGAACTTGGCCGATGGCACGACCGCAAGGCCCGCATCTCCTACGAGTGGGCAGTGGCCTTCCACATGCCTCCCACGCACGCCGCCCAAGCCCGGGCAGCCCGTACGACGCCCGACACGACCCCGAAGGACACCGACACGTGACCAGCAACGCCCCGTTTACCGGCACGCAGTTCCTTTCCCTGCACCTGTTGGAGACCCTGGTCGCTGTGCTGCCCGTGCGGGACGAGAACGGCTCGCCTAAATCCATCGTCTACGGTGGCACCGAGCGGCACATGATCACGAGCCAGGCGCGCCGGCGCGCCGAGCGTGTCCACACGCGCAACCGTGCCAACGCTGGTATCGGTCCGTTGGCCGGCCGCAGCACCGGGCTTCGTACTCGGGAGTGGGCGCTGATCACTGGCCGGGAGCTTTCATCGGTCCACGGCTGGGAGCCGGAGCAAGCCGTCCGCACGGCGCGGGCCGTCATCGAGGCCATCGGGCTGAAATTTGGGGACCCTGGCAAGAAGACCGTCGCGAATCTGACCAAGGTACTGGTGTTTGCGCCCTCTGATGCAGGTAGGCGGATCGCCGCCCACATCCACGAGCAGGCAGACGCTCTCCAGGCGTGGACCGGAACATATCTGGAGGCGCAGGCAGCTGCCGCAGTTAAGGGCAGGAAGGCGGGCCGCAAGGCTCAAGCACCGGCAAGTGGCGAGGAGGAAGAAGTCGCAGGGGCCGAAGCCAAGCTGCCCGCGCTGCCGGCTCCCACGCGTGCCGCCGTCCTCACTGCGCTGGCGCCGCGCGATGCGATCGACATCGCCCTGTACGGGCGGTTCCTGGCGGGGATCGCCGATTCACCGAATGTCGACGGTGCCGTGCAGTCCAGCCACGCCTTCACCGTCCACGAAGCGGAACAGGTCGATGACTTCTATGCCGCCGCCGACGACGCGAAGCTCGACCGTAAGAACAATGCCCTGGATTTCCTCGATGCGGCCGACGACGCCGGAGCCGGGATGACCGGCTATCAGTCTTTGATCACCGGCACCTTCTACCGGCACGCTGTGCTGGACCGGGTGAAGCTGCGGACGAACCTGCAGGCCGCGGGAATGAGTGCTGAGGAAGCGGAGCAGGCGTCGGTAGCGGCGGAGACAGAGTTCGTCGATGCCTTCGTCGATGCATTCCCCGAGGCAAAGAAAAATTCGACTGCGTCCACCGGGTCCCTGCCCGCGCTCGTTCTGGCCTTCGAAGGAGAGCGCCCCTACAACTATGCAGCTGCCTTCCAGACGCCGATCGACGAGAACCCCTTGGACAAGGGTGGCGAAGGGCCTGCTGGACCAGCCGCGGTAAAGCGGCTGCTGAAGCACCACGCCTTCGTCAGCCGGCGCCGTCCTGACATCGCCCGTGGCCGCGTTCTGACCTATGACCCGCAGATCGACGAACTTCTAGGCGCCCTTAAAGACGTCGGCGCAACGCCGGTGACCCGCTCCGAGGAGCTGTCGGCGTGACCCACGTCCTGCTCGTCCGGCTCGCCGCCCCACTTCAGTCCTGGGGGGTGATCTCCCGCTTCTCGAATCGCGACACACACAGTCGGCCTACCAAGTCCGCTGTCGTCGGCTTGTGCGCGGCGGCCCTGGGGAGGGATCGCACCGACCCGGTCGACGACCTCGCCGGTCTTGTCTTCGGCGTGCGCGCCGACCATCCCGGCTCCCCGGTGCGGGACTATCACACGGTGGGCGGGGGCCGGTTCCCGCTGGGGCCCCGGGACATCATCACCGACCACCGTCGTGCAGCCGCCGTCGCCGCGAGCATGGAAGCGGCCGAGGGCCCGGGGTTCGGGCGCCACGAGCTGGCCGACTGGTACGGCGCCCCGAAGAAGATCACGGCCGATCCCGTCTCAGGGACCCATGTGTCCGTCGAACTGGCCCGTACGTCGCTGATCACTGAACGCTGGTACCTGTCCGACGCGGCATTTGTGGTGGGGTTGCAGCACGACGATCGGGCTTTGCTCGATGCCGTCGCACATGCACTTGAGCATCCTAAGCGGCTGCTCTGGCTCGGCCGTAAGTCGTGCCCGCCGTCGGGCACTTTGGCAGCGGGGATTGTGCCCGGGACGGTCGCCGAGGCGTTCACGGCCAAGCGTCTGCTGCCCGCTCTCCCGCACACCCCCGATGCCTCGGACGGTGCGGCGCGGCGGCCTTGGGCGTGGATCCAGGCGGCCGCCGGCACTAAGGGAGCCACACAGGTCCACGATCAGCCGGTCAGCTTCGATTCGGCATGCCGCGTCCACGCCAGTCGGTGGGAGACCCGCACCCGCATCACCATCGCGCCAACCGCCACCGATTGGGACATTATCCCGTGAACAGCACACGTGCCTCTACGGCCCGTTTCGTAGCAACGCACTCCGTCCTGTCTTTGGATGCCCGACATCCGTTCGTGGCCAAATCCTTGGTCGATGCCCAGGAGATGCACCGCACCGTGATGAGCGGGTTTCGTGGCTGGGTGAGCGACGGAGAGTCCGACGCCCGCTCCCAAATGGGTGTCCTGTCGATCTGGCAGGTGGATCTTAAGGCGGCGGCTCTGGTCCTAGTCGTACAGTCGAGGATTCCGGGCGACTGGAGTCGGATACCACGGGCGGCTTTCATGCGTGCGCCGCACATCATCACAGTTGACCGCACCTTCACGGCGGGCGAGGTCGTCAGCTTCCGTACGGTTGTCAACCCGACGCGCAGTAGGCCTGCACAGAGCCCTCCGAGTGAATCGGGGGCGGTGAGCACCCGGGGTGTACGGACCGGGCATACGACACCAGAGCATGTAAAACGCTGGTTCGCCCGCCGTCTCCAGGCGGAGGGCGAGCCGGCCACGGCCGACGACGGCGTGGCACGCGTGGGTGCCTCCGCTGACGCCAACACTCTGGCTATCCGCATGCTGCCGACGGTTACCAGTGCTCAGCGGCACAAGTCCATCCGCATCGGCCGCGCAGAGATTCGCGGTTCGCTAAGGGTCACCGACCCCGAGACTTTGGTCAACGTCTTGTCCAACGGCCTGGGGCACGCCCGCGCGTACTCGTGCGGATTGATCCTGACCCGCTAGAACCCCACACCCGCAGAGCCGGCTTCTCGTCCGTACATGTAGGTCGGGAAGCCAGCCCTGGCGAGCGGCGCAAGTTGGATGGTCGAAAGGCACGGACCACCGGCGACTGCGTGGTGTGTCGCCGGCTTCCATCACACTGCAGCGCGGGGATGGTGGCCACCGTGTTGAGGGCTGCATCCCCGCGAACGCGGGAGAGGAGTCGGCTTTGCTCGTAACACGGGCCATCCCCGCGAGCGCGGGACAAGGCCGCACAGGCGACAGTAGCGCCGTGCCGGGAGGTACGGCCAGCGGGCATTCAGCGCTTCCGGTTGCGGCGAACCAGGATTGTCAGCGTGGCCCGAGCGTCGCGGCGGCGCTGGGGGTCGCGGCAGAGAACGGAAGAGGCCGCGACGGTCAGAACCGCAGCGGTGTAGAGGAGGCCGGTCACGGCGGTGACGGTGGCCGCCTCCTGGAAGACGGCCTGGAGCAGGGTCAGCAGGACGGACATGTGGGATTCCCCTCGCCTTACCGCCCGTTGGTCTTCTCCGCCGGGCGCGGTCCCACAGGTATCCGTTGTCCGGAAGGGTTCCGGCGATGTCCGGCAACGTGGATTAGCGGTGTTGTTGCTGGTCAGGATGGGGATGAGGAGGATTCCGGAGAAGTTCGCCGCGGACGGGGACGATAGAGGCTGGCAGGACGGATCGGGGGCACGGGGTGGGGTTCGAAGAGGACCTTCGGGCGCTTTACGCGGCCGCAGGCGGGGGCCGGATGTTCGGGTATCAGCGCCTTGTCAGTCTGGGCAGAGCGCACGGCTTCGAGGTATCCACCTCCAGCCTCGGGGAGTGGCTCGGCAGCGGACGAAGACGATCCGTCCCTCGAGAGACCGCCCCCGTCGAGTACGTGCTGCGGCATCTGATCCCCTTTCTGGAGGCGCAGGCAGCCCTGCGATCGCCGAGCGGACACGAGACGACGAGCTTCGGCACCTGGAAGGCCCGGCTCGAGGCGGCCCAGGCCGTCAGCAAGAGCGGGCAGGGAGGACGGGGGGCCAGAGTTCACGCGGCCTCCGAGGGCCGTCTCTTCGGCACGCCGTCCCAGGCCATCGACAACGCCCTCCCGTCCGGGTTTGTCGGCCGTGACGAGGAATTGGAGGAACTGGCAGCTTTCGTAACCGCCCCGGACGGCAGCCCGCCGTACATGTGGTGGCAGGCGGACGCCTGGGCCGGCAAGTCTGCGCTACTCGCCTGGTTCGCGACCCGCCGTCGCCCAGCCGGAGTCGACGTCGTCCACCACTTCATCGCCGGGCGCCTGGGCACGAATACCCGCAGTGCATTCCTCTTGGCTGTCGGTGACCAGCTTGCCTCAGTGGCCGGGCGGAAGATCCGGGTGACCGAACGTGGGGAGCCTGACCGGTTGCCCGCGCTGGTTGCCGCTGCCGCACAGGCCAGTGCGGCGCGCCATCGACGTCTGGTGCTGATCGTCGACGGCCTGGATGAGGACGCAGACGCGGCCCTCGGCGATCGGAGCATCGCCGGGCTTCTGCCGATGCGGCCTCCGCACAACATGCGAGTCGTCGTGTCGGGGCGCCGCAACCCGCAGGTCGCACCGGATGTCGCCGAAGATCACCCCCTTCGGGATGCGAGCATCGTGCGCCGCCTGGCCCCCTCCCCCGCCGCCCGCGTCATCCGGGACACCGCGACGCAGGAACTGACAACCCTGCTGGACGACCCTGCCATCGGCTCCACCCTCCTGGGGCTGCTCGTGGTCGCCGAGGGAGCCCTCACCGGTGCGGACATGGCCACTCTGGCCGGTGTCAGACCGTACGACGTGCAGCGCAGGCTGCGCAGCGTCGTCGGCCGCAACATGACACCCACCGACGTCGACCACGTCATGCTGGACGCACCTGCCGACGGGGACACCGAAGCCGACGCGTTCGTCTTTGCCCACGAGGAACTTCGCAAAGCCGCTGCCGCCGCGCTGGGCAAGACGGAACTAGCCACACACGAGGAAGCCATCCGCGCCTGGGCGGACGGTTTCCGCAACCGCGGCTGGCCTGAGGACACCCCCAACTACCTCCTCACCGGCTACACACGCCTCGTCCAGCGCACCGGCGACATCCACAGGCTCGAGGAGCTAGTCCTCGACCCCCGGCGACAGCTCCGTCTCGTCCAACGGTCAGGGCCGGACATCGCCCTCGCGGACCTCGATCTGGTCACCCAACCCCCACCCCCTCATCCGTCGGCCACTCTGACCGTCTCGGCGCGGGTCGCCGTGTCCCGAGACGCTCTTCTCGGCCACGCACGCCCCCTGCCGCCCTCCCTCGCACGGACAGTCGCCCGGCTCGGCGACGTCCGACGGGCGAGGTCCATGGCCAAAGCCTCGCCCCAGCCGTCGACGAAGGCCGCCGGTCTAGCCGATGTCGCCCGCGTATTGGTAGGAACCAGGCACGAGCAGGCCGGAGCGATCGCCCAGGAGGCCGGGAGCTGGGCAGCGACAGCTCTGCACGAAGCAACAGAACACCACACATATGCCACCGCCACGGAGGCCGCCTGCCAGGCCGCCCTAGCCCTACTGGCCACCAAACAAGTACCCCAGGGCCTGGCACTGCTCCGCTCGACCCGCCGGCCCGGCACCACCGCCCGGTGCGAAGCCTGGGCCGAGGCAGCGGGCCTGCTGGCGCCGCACAGTCCGAAGAGCGCGCAGCAACTTCTAGACGAGCTGGAGCAGGACGCCGAGGAGCTGGCGGCAGAGGCAGGAGACACAACCTCGATCGCTATTCAACTCTGGAAGACGCTCGCAGCCGCTGATGCCGACCGCGCGAAGCGGGTCCACGCGCGTGCTCTAAAGCATGCCTGTGAGGTGTGGGACGCGGAACCCAGCCTGGAGCACACCTCGGTTCTGGCCACCGTAGCGTCGATGCTGGCATGTAACCGGCCACAGGAGGCTCGGAATCTCGCCGAAGCCGCCCGCCGGTACGTGGAGGCGACCCTCCTAGGGGACAGCACGGTTGTGCCTGCCGCCGACGCCTTTCACTTGGAGTTCGGCTTCCGCCACACCCTCCGCCAGCTGGCCCAGGCACTCAGCGACACCGGAACACCGGATGAAGAAGTCTGCAACCTAAGCGCGGAACTGGAACGGAAGCTGACCGACAGCCCCCCCGGCCCTGCTAGGCCCCCGGAAGGCGATCAAGACAGTTTCGAGGCGGCCGAACACCTGGCAAGTAGAGCCTTCCGGCTGGTGGACGGTGGAAGGACCACCGAAGGCACTCAGCAGTTAGGCGAAGCGCTGGCACTCCTGCCGATGGCGGGTACACGTACGGGCGGCGGCCCTATCTGGCTCCCGGCTCTGGCCGGAGCGCTCGTCAGATGCGACGCAAGAGACGAAGCCGTAGTCCTCCTGGACCGAGACCCCGACCCAATGGGCAGGACACGCACACATGCCGCCATCGCCCTGGCCCTCGTCGACGCCGGCCTGCCGGACGATGCGCGCAAGCACGCCCACGAAGCAGCGGAGATCGCCTCCTCCAGTCCAGCGGGCCACCATGACCACGGCGCATGGACGCACGCCGCACAGGCACTCGCGGCCACGGGCGAGGCGCAGCAAGCACTTGCACTCCTCCGTGAGCATCCAAAGCCCCAAGAACGTGCCAGGAGGGCAGCCTGGCACGCGGCAGACCGGCTGATCCGAATCGCCCTGACGCGAGAGTTCGGCACATACGCTCCTGAAAGCGCCAGTGAGCTCCTCGTTCCCCTCCTAGACCAGCTCGACGCCAGCATGAAGACGCCCAGGGGAAAGCTCACTCTTCTGGCTCGCTACGCAGAAATCCTCCCCGCCACGGCCCTGGCCACCCCCCGGCACCAGGAGCGGCTCCACGCCCTGAAGGAGGAAGCACTCACCTACAGCAACACATACAGTCCCGAAAGCTGGCAACCCGAATCAGTCCTGACCCATGCCCTCGTACGCATCAACCAAGGACGAGATCCCAGCCGCCAACTGCACTGGCTCACATCCGACATGGCAAACCGCGGCCCCCACCACTTCCCCACTGCCGCCCTCGCCCTTGTCCATGCCGTATTCGGCGACATCCAGACCGCTTTGCGCATCGCACAGGCCCGCCCGCTCGCCATCACCGCACTGGCAGAGCACTTCGCCGGCGCCCCCATCCGCCCCGTACCCGCGGCCGACCCGTCACAACCCGATCCCTTCACCCGCGCCATCCAACACCTGGCACGCACCACATCAGCCCCCGCAACCGACGAACAGACGGCAGCGCAACTCCTCCACCACAGTTTCCGAACAACCACCTGGCACCACGCATTGCCAGTCCTGGCGCAACTCCAACCCGAAGTAATCCCTCTCATCCGCGACATCGCAGTAGCCCACACAGCCGCAACCCAAGGCCCCTGCCCTAATGCCTACCGACACTGACGAGGCGATCGACGAAGCTCGCACCACTACCAGATGCATGAGCCGGGATCCCGCCTCCAGCTCCCCGCACCCGCGGGAATGGTCCCGAGATCGCCCGCCTGACCGGGCGGAGCAAGCGGTGCTCCCCGCACCTGCGGGGATGGTCCCCGGATCGGTCCGGTCGCGTCGCGGACCGTAGTTTGCTCCCCGCACCCGCGGGGATGGTCCCAGGCCGGTCGTGGTGTTCTTGCCGAGCGGGATGGGCTCCCCGCACCCGCGGGGATGGTCCCGTGTACCGGGCCTGCTTCTCGCTCCTCGCCGCGTGCTCCCCGCACCCGCGGGGATGGTCCTAACGTGACCTCGAGGACTGACGCTGCTGCGCTGTGCTCCCCGCACCTGCGGGGATGGTCCCGCCACAGGCACGGTGGTCCGGGCCGGGTCCTGGTGCTCCCTGCACCCGCGGGAATGGTCCCGGCCGCGTCAGCCGCATGCGCGTCGACGGCCTGTACTCCCCGCACCCGCGGGGATGGTCCCCCGGGAACTCTTCCCCGCCGTGACCTGATTGTGTGCTCTCCGCACCCGCGGGCATGGTCCGCGTGGCACGCGCTCCGCCTCCGGGACTCCGAGTGCTCCCCGCACCCGCGGCCGCGGGGATGGTCCCGTCACGGTACGGGAGACGGTTGAACCGGAGTTGTGCTCCCCGCACCCGTGGGGATGGTCCCTTCTGGGGGTCTTCCGCGTCGATCGCGTCGATGTGCTCCCCGCACCCGCGGGGATGGTCCCGTGTTCGACCGGATCCGTACCAGCACCGGTGCGTGCTCCCCGCACCCGCGGGGATGGTCCCCACTTGTTGGCCAGGTACAGGTCGTACCCGTTGTGCTCCCTGCACCCGCGGGGATGGTCCCCGCGGATCGGTTGGGGTGACGACCTGCGCGGAGTACTCCCCGCACCCGCGGGGATGGTCCCGTGGCGCGGGCGGCCCGATGGCGGTCGATCTCGTGTTCCCCGCACCCGCGGGGATGGTCCCCCGGCCTACCGAAGCGGCCTGCACGACCCGAAGTGCTCCCCGCACCCGCGGGGATGGTCCCACGGGGTCCAAGTAGCGGCGGGCCCGGTTGCCGTGCTCCCCACACCCGCGGGGATGGTCCCGTCGGTGACTGGGCGGCCATCGTGGGGGCCACATGCTCCCCGAGTCCGCGGGGATGGTCCCGCTCCGAAACAGGTGGCTGCGGCTCTCGTAGGGTGCTCCCCGCACCCGCCGGGATGGTCCCTCCGCGAGGTCTGCGGGCGACGTCGCCCGCCCGTGCTCCCCGCACCCGCGGGGAGGGTCCCGTGTTCGAGATCCACGGCGCGGGGTTGCAGGAGTGCTCCCCGCACCCGCGGGGATGGTCCCGGCTCATGGTCCGCTCGGAGACCGGATGGTCGGTGCTCCCCGCACCCGCGGGGATGGTCCCTGGACGGTTCGAAGTCGGTACGTCGGGCTGAAGTGCTCCCAGCACCCGCGGGGATGGTCCCTCCACGGTCTGGGGCATCGCCACCAAGCTCCTGTGCTCCCCGCACCCGCGGGGATGGTCCCTACTGCGAGCTGGTCGTGGACGCTTTCGTAGGGTGCTCCCCGCACCCGCGGGGATGGTCCCTCCCACGGGAACCGCACGAACAGCTGCGGGGAGTGCTCCCCGCACCCGCGGGGATGGTCCCCATCTGCGACTTCCACAGATCCTTGTGCCGGGGTGCTCCCGCACCCGCGGGGATGGTCCCCATCTGCGACTTCCACAGATCCTTGTGCCGGGGTGCTCCCGCACCCGCGGGGATGGTCCCCACCCAACCGAAAGGAACCAACCCATGCCCTAGTGCTCCCCGCACCCGCAGGGATGGTCCCATGCCCATGCCGCCGACGAACCGGGTGACGCGGTGCTCCCCGCACCCGCGGGGATGGTCCCTCGCCGGGGATGACCCGCTCGTAGACAGACGCGTGCTCCCCGCACCCGCGGGGATGGTCCCCCGATCCGCGCGAGCACACCGGGGAGGCCGCCGCGTGCTCCCCGCACCCGCGGGGATGGTCCCTGGCGGTGCGTATCGGCATCCTGGCCGCGTGAGTGCTCCCCGCACCCGCGGGGATGGTCCCCGGCGTCAAGGGCCTGACCTGCGTGTATATCCGTGCTCCCCGCACCCGCGGGGATGGTCCCCCCAACGAGGACTCTGTAGCTCAGATCATCCAGTGCTCCCCGCACCCGCGGGGATGGTCCCGGTCCGGCCGGCACGATTCCAGGAGGAGGCCGGTGCTCCCCGCACCCGCGGGGATGGTCCCGCTGATCCGGTCGAGAACCTGGACACGGCCTGGTGCTCCCCGCACCCGCGGGGATGGTCCCCCTGACGCAGCAGTCAACTTGCCCTGATGAGAGTGCTCCCCGTACCCGCGGGGATGGTCCCGTGGCCCGCGCCGCGGAGTCGCCGCGCAGCAGGTGCTCCCCGCACCCGCGGGGATGGTCCCCTGGAGTACCGGACCGCGTTCTGGAACTCCTCGTGCTCCCCGCACCTGCGGGGATGGTCCGAGAGGCTTATCGCGCAGCTGTGGAGAGCGTCTGTGCTCCCCGCACCCGCGGGGATGGTCCGTCGACGTGCCGCCCTCCGGGTCGCGGGGCCGGTGCTCCCCGCACCCGCGGGGATGGTCCCACCGCCTCGCTGGGCGAGTCCGGGATCCGCTCGTGCTCCCCGCACCTGCGGGGATGGTCCCGAGATGACCGCTACTGGGCATCATGGGCCGACGTGCTCCCCGCACTCGCGGGGATGATCCCCGCCACGGGCTGCTCTACTGCATCGTCCAGGCGTGCTCCCTGCACCCGCGGGGATGGTCCCACCGCCTGCGTCATCTGCGTCAGCGACCTCTGGTGCTCCCCGCACCCGCGGGGATGGTTCCGAGACGATCAAGTTCCTGATGACCCGTACCGGATGCTCCCCGCACCCGCGGGGATGGTCCCCAGTCGCGGCCGAAGTCGGAGCGCGCTGTCTTCGTGCTACCCGCACCCGCGGGGATGGTCCCGTGAGCCGGGTCGTGGGCGAGGCGAATCTGCCGTGCTCCCCGCGCCTGACCAGGTCGTGCAGGCTGCGCCCCGGACGTCGCCCACCTTCACGCACTCCGATGCCGTGACCGGCCTGGAGCTGATGACCGCCCTGCACCCGGCGACCCGGGCCTCCGAGCCGGACGCCGACGGCAAGCGGCACTCCGAGCACAACCCCGGCTCGCTGGGCAAGGACGCCATTGACCCGATGGACTGGCCGCCGTGTGAGGTCCCCGACGGGCACCCCGTCCTCAAGGACCTGCCCCGCTTCCACGTACGGGGCCCGGCGGAGAAGCTGTTCGAGGAGGCGTACGGCATCGACGTGAACATGGCCTTCGCCGCCGGCGCCAACGGTCTGAACGTCGGCCTCGAGGAGGCGACGCACGTCAAGGCCCCGGCGTTCGACCCGAAGCTGCCGGGAAGCTGGCTGGTCGACCTGTCGCACGTCGACCTGTCTCGCGTGAAGGTCGGCAAGGAGTGGGTGGAGCTGGACGGCTCGCTGCTGCCCTCTCCGTTCACGCCGAAGGGCGAGCGCCCGACCGGCCCGGCCTGGTACGCGACTCCCACCGTCGCCTACGCCCAGGAGCTCGGCTACGAGGTGCGGCCGATCGAGGCGTGGGTCCGGTACGAGAACGGCCGGTACCTGGACGGCTGGTACAACCGGCTCCGGGACGCCTACCTCGCCACGATGGCCGACGAGGCCCTGCTCGACTGGCACAGCCGGCACAGGTAATCGTCGGCCCGCAGCTTCCGAGCCCGCATCTGCCCGTACGGCACCCCCCGCAGGTGCCCGGTGTACGCGGTGAACTCCGCCCCCGAGTACGGCGGGCACATCGTCACGTACCCGGTCTTGGTCGACGTCCTCCAGCCGCTCCAGCGCGGCCCCCGCGCCCCGCACCGCGAGCACAGCCGCGCCTGTTCGAGGAGCTTCTCCTCCACTACCTCCCACCAGTCCAGGAGGTCGGAGTAGGCGCGGGGAAGCCACCAGCGCCCCTCCGAACGGGTCAGAAGTTCCAGAGGCAGGGTTCCGGCGATCGAGCTCCGGTGCCGGGCGGTCGCGTGGGTGGAGACGAACACGTCGCAGGTCAGGCCGCCGGGCAAACCGTTCGCCGAGTGGATGCCGTCCACGCCCCCGAGCTGATCGGCGTGCTCAGGCACCTGTACTGGCAGCAGCCAGGCATTCACGGACGCCCCCTCGCAGAGGCCGCCGACCTCAACCTCCACGACATGCTCGCCGCGATCGGCCCGGCGCCGTCGGGGATCCTGTGCGCCGACTGCGGTACGGAACTGCTGCGCACCAGCCGCTCCTGGAAGCCGCCGGCCCGGTACGGGCCGCCGCTGTGCCCGGACTGCGTGAGCCGGGAGCGCGACGCACGATCACGGCAGCGGCGGGTGGAGAGCCTGCGGGCCCGCATCGTCGCCGAGGCCCTGGTGCAGGGGCGAGCCATGGACTGGCGCGCCGCTGCCGAGCTGGTGCTCGCCTTCCCGCCGCTGTCCCAGGGGATCGGCCGCGGCAGCACCGCAGACCAGCAGGACGGCGTCTGGCGCGGGTGGGAGAAACGCCCGGGTGATCCGCAACCGCCTGATCACGACGGCCGCCGACGGTGACGACATCGTGGGTGTCGCCGTCGAAGAGGCTCAGCTCCTGATGGAGACCACCCTGCGAGTCGCCGACTGGGACACGGCCCGAACCCGCGACATCGTCGACCCGATCACCCATGAACCCGCATCACCCACCTCAACGGCAAGGTCGAACGCTCCCACCGGATTGACGCCGGGGAGTTCTACCGCATGCTCGACGCGCCCGCGCCGCACGACCGCAGAGGCGATAACCCGACCGAGCCATCTCGAGCCCCGAAAGACCCACCGACATGCCCGTGGACCTGCAGACCGGCGTACGCGTCTACCAGTTCGTCGCGGATCGCCTCGACGATCGGCGCCGCGACCAGTACCCGGACGGCCGCGAAGAGTACGAGACCGACTGGGCAGCCGCCCACGACCTGGAGAAGGCCTTCGCCGAGGCCGTATATGCCCACGACTCCGGTGCGGCCGAGCACCTCCTCCAGCAGCTCCGGGACATGGCCGCTCCGTGGCAAGACCATCCCCACCACCCGGACGCCGACGGCGCGCACGAGCCGGACGGCACCGTGCGGGACAGCCGGCCATGAGGCGGCAGTGGATCCTTCCGTGCGGCATGATCGCCGTCATGTTGGTGCTCACGCCCACCGTGTTCTATACCCGCAGCACGCCATGGGCCATGGGATGGGTCGCCATCCTCTTCGGAGCCCTCGCGGTGCAGATGCTGCTCATGCTGGTGGAGCATCTCGTCCCAGCGGCGGACAGGCCCGAGCCCGACGCCGGTGCCAACGACGCCGGCGCTCCGGTCTGACCAGGCGTCGCTGGCCGGTCGACGCCGGCACACGGCTCTGCCCGATCAGCTCGTCCAGGTCTTGATCTGCGCGGCGACCTCACGCACCGGGAGCCCGTCCCGGGCGGCGCGGGCCAAGGGCAGGACAGTGTCCAGGCCGGGATGTACCGGAAGGCCGCACGCCGCGAGGTAGGCCGCGGTCACCGCGGCCGCGAAGAGGAGGTTCCTCACCTCCAGGCTCGGGTTCCTTGCCAGCTCGCACAGCAGCGCTGCCGCCTTGTGATGAGGCTCGGGGTAGACCTCGCGGTCCAGGACTTCCGCCCGGTGACGCGCTTCCGCCGCGACCGGGACGCCGTAGTCCACGACCTGGGGATCGCCCGGAATCTGCTGGGCCACTGCCAAGATCCAGGCGAGATCGACGCGGAGATTCACGCGGCGTCCCTCGGAGCGCGCTCCTCCAGCCCTTGCGGAAGGTCGGGGTACCGGTCCTCGCCGAACTCCGCGTCGAACACGTCCGTGTAGGCGGCGAGGAACGACGCAGCGCCGGCCATGAAGGCAGCACGCGACTCGTTCACATCAGCCTGAATCAGGTCGGCCACGTACCCCTGCAAGGTCAGGCCGCGGCGCTTGGCTCGCTCCTCGGCGGCCGCTTTGACTGCTTCGTCCAGCCGGATGTTCGTCTGCTTTGCCATATCCACACTGTAGCTACCTCTTGGTACCGGGACATAGCAAAGGGAGGGGGCTGCCCGGAACCGGTAGCGCGAGCGTGTCCGCCACGGGCGTGGTGAGAGGCCGGCCCGCATCGGCGAGGCAACCGCGTCATGCCGGACGTACAACCAGCGGCGTGCAGCGCGTCTGCCAGCTCGCGGGCTCGCTGCTCGGGGTCGGTGTCGATGTCGATGTCGATGTCGATGTCGTGCAGCATGCAGTAGACCGGCCCGGCGGAGGAGTCGGGGCGGATCTCGCGGGAGCGGATGACGGCGGCACGGATCGCGTTGTACGCGCTGTCCTGCACCGTCTGGTGGGGCTGGCGGTGAGAGAGTCGGCTTCGCAGTCCAGCGCGGGCCCTGGCGCTCGACGGCGACGAACACGGCGCGTCGTTGTTTGGTCTGCCGGTAGGCGGTGTTGAAGACGTCCGTGCCGGTCGCGTCCGGGAGAGGTCGGCGGGGCAAGGGATCGGCAGCGGCCCCATGAAAAGCATGCTCCCGGTCGGTGGCAGGGCTGTGCGTGGAGGGGGCGTGTCCTTTTCGAGGTGGGAGCGTTGGGGTAGGTGACGCGTGCACTGGTACGGACGCCCCACGTCGGGCCGGTGCAGTCCGCGGCCCCTGATTCCGCGCTCTGGCGTCGGGGCCGCGTCAGCCCTGGTCCCCTCTCGTGACCGGGGCTTCGTGCTGCCGGGGCGCCGTGGTGTGCGCCCCGGCCGGGGTGGTGAACTGGTGGGGCTGCCGGGCCGGGGCCCCACCACGGTGCCGGTCCGGCAGCCCAGGAGCGCCGGGCGTCGTACGGCGCTCGGCAGGCTTCTTCGAGGTGGTGCGGTGCGGGGCGGTGGGGGCGTGCCCGCACCGGGCGGTCAGCGCCCGGGCCAGGGGTAGTGGCGGGCGAGGACCGTCCACTCATCGTCCGGTTGGCCGGGCACAGCCCGCCCGTCGCTGGCCCACCGCGCCGCGAGCTCGGTGAAGATCGGCTCCAGTTCGGGGCAGGGAACCGTTTCCCTGCCGTCTCGCTGTACGCCGATGACGGGCGTGAGCCGCATCGTCGTTCTCACGCCGGGTTCAACGCCGCTGGGGGTGTCCAGGTCACCCACCGCGTACGTCACGGAGGGCGGCGCGGGCCTGGTCGGTGTCCAACGGCAGGGCGAACTCTTCGTACGCCACGGCCATCACCTCGTCCGGGGTGGGCGGCCTGTCCTCGTGGGCGCGGCGGACGGGAGCGGGCGGCGGCAGCCGGCCACGATCTTCTCGCGTTCGGCGTCGTCGAGGGTGGTGTAGTTGAGCGCGGCCAGGACCTGCCGCCACAGCGTCACCGCCCGCTCCCGTCCGCAGGCGCGGGCGCCGTGGCGACCGGCTCCTCGGGGTGCACGCCGGTGTCGTCGCCCTCGCCCGGCGCGGGCCGGTGGTCGAAGGGTCCGTCCAGTCCTGGAGGGGCTCCCGGCGTGGGGGGCCTTTGGCTCGGTGCGGTGCGTAGATCATGCGCTGATGCTCCCGCCATCTGGCTCGGGATGCTCCTGGTGCTCTGGAGGGCGGCGAAGTCGGCGCGCGCCGCCGTGACGGCCTCTGGGTTCGCCTGCCGCTTCTCGTGCTCGGCGAGCGCCCGGTAGATGCTGGGTAGGCTGGGGTTGTGCCCCTTGCGGCGGTCGGTGAGGATGATCAGGTCGGGCTGGATCTGCTCGACCGTCTCACGGTTCGCGCGGCGTCGCAGGACGGTGTGGGGCATGTCGTCGGTGATGGCCGGCGGCCGGCCGCCGTGCCTGCCCCTGCGGGCCGCGGTGTCGAGCCCTTCCAGGGTGGGTTCGCGGATGTTCTCCCGCTCGGTCTCCGCCATCGCGGCGAAGAACCCGAGCAGCAGCCCTCCGTGGCCCGTGGGGTCGTAGATCCCGGCCAGCGGTCCGGCGAGCATCTTCAGGATCAGGCCGTGCGGCGAGAGGGTCGGCCAGCGCGGTCAGCTCGGCGGCGTCCTGCCCGAGCCGCATCATCTCGTACACGGTGGACATCACCCGGCAGTGCGGGGCATGGGCCTTGATCTCCCAAGCGGCGGCCAGCGCCCGCTCGAACTTGGGGCGGACCCGCACCCCTCTGCTGATCCTCTCAGCGAAGATCTTGCCTCGGGGGATACCGTGCCCCGCGAGCGCGTCGAGCTGGGAGTCGAGTTCCTGCCCGCGGGTAGAGCAGCGGGCAGGAAGCCGATGCGGATGTCGCCGCTCGGGGTGTCCGCCTCGATCGCCGCGGGTGCCGGGGCGCCACGGCTGCCCGGGCCCGCGGCCGGCGGGGGTGAGGACCTGCTCGGCACCACGCAGAGCTTCCGCCGTGCCATAGGCGAAGCACGCCTCATCACGCCGCTCCGCTCCGAGGGCGGGCCACCGCCCTTGCTCCCGCTTCCAGCTGCGCGTCGCCGCCCGCGCCCGCGAACTCGTCGACCTGGGCACCTCCATCGAGACATCCTGCCGCCTCATCATCCTGGAAGACCAGCTCGAGGAAGCCCAGCGCGCCAACGCCGAATACCGCCGCGCCGCCGGTTGGCGAATCCGGCGGCCGCGGCCTGAGACGACACCCGGCCGCCGTCCGCCGGGTACCGCGCACTCAGCCAGGGAGACCGTTCCTCTGGTGACGGGGTGTACGGGCGTGTAACGTCCCCGTTAGCTGTCGTGGTTCGGAAGTTTCCTTTGCCCACGCCTTCGGCGTAGGCGTTTTGCTGTGCTGTGCCGCAGGAACCAGGGCGATCACCTCCGCCTCCCACACTGTGTGGGCGGCGTTCATCGACTGGAAGGCATCAGACATGGCTACGGGAACTGTGAAGTGGTTCAACGCGGAGAAGGGCTTCGGCTTTATCGCCCAGGACGGCGGCGGCCCGGACGTCTTCGCCCACTACTCGAACATCAACTCCACGGGCTTCCGTGAACTTCAGGAGGGCCAGGCCGTGACGTTCGACGTCACCCAGGGCCAGAAGGGCCCCCAGGCGGAAAACATCTCCCTCGCCTGACCTTGGCCCGCGGAAACCGGGACCGTCGCGGCCTTTGTCCCGGGTCGCCGTTTGCAGAAGAGGCCCGCACCCAGACAGGTGCGGGCCTCCGCCGTACGCCGAGGCTGCGGCCGGCTACCGCCGTGCCGACGCCGCCCGCCGTGCGGTTCGGTCGACTCGCCCCGGCAGGAGGACCCCGCCCTGGCCGCCGTCGGCGTACGGCAGAAGCAGGCCAGCCGTGCTCACCGAGCTGGTCCTTCCCGAACTCGACCAAGCTCAAGGGCGCGCAGCAGGCGTCTTGCACCCTTCACCACCAGGAGCAGCAGCAGCACGAGGTGCTGCAACCCAGCTGGACGGCCAGGAAGGGTGGCGGGCCCACCGGTTACGGACAGTGCTCTCGTCACGGCCGTGACGGGCGGCAATATCGGCATCGTCTCGCCGACAGGGGTGTCTACCATGGCGGTGTCCGTCCCTTCGTGGGTGACCGGCGGTTGCGGCGGTCACTATGGCACCTGTGGGCACCAGCCCGACACTGCCGGTCGTCTGATCATGCGGAAAGACCATAGGCGCAGCGCCATTCGTGACTTGCCGGTTGCGCCGGGATGTCACCGACTGCTCGATTGTCTGCGCACTCGGACGTTGCTGCTCGCGCGATGGACCGGCGAGCATGGCCCTCATGAATGAGGCAACCCGCGCTGCACCCGTTCCCGTCCCGGCGGCGCGTGGCTGGACCTACGCGACGGTGGGAGCACTGGGCGGGGGGCTTGCGCTGGGGATCCTCACCAATCTCGCCCAAGGCTGGCTCCCCGGCGCCTGGAACCAGATCGCCAACTCGGGCGCGGTCTGGTCGGTCGTCGCGTTCGCCGCCGGATCCGTACTGGCCAGACGAGTCGCGCTGCCCGCAGCGGCGGTGGCCGGCCTGTGCGCCGAGGTGGGGCTGGTCGTCGGGTACTACGGCTACGCGGAGTTCGGCCGCGACGGCATGGGGCACCTCGGATGGCCTTTGGTGTGGCTGGTCGTAGCCTTCATCGCCGGCCCGCTCTTCGGGATCGCCGGCGCCTGGTGGCGCCAGGGCCGCACCACTCAACGGCGGGTGACCGGCCTGGCCGCACTCGCGGGCGTCTTCGGCATGGAGAGCATCCTCTACGCGTGGACGCTCCACTACGCCACCCAGGCATGGGCATGCCTGGCTGTGACGGTTCTAGTTCCTCTGCTGATGGCCCGCACTCACAAGGAACGGGCGCTCACCCTGGCAGCAGCCGTCCCCATCTCGCTCCTCGCCTACGCGGCCATCGAGCTCCCCATCCACAACCTCTCCTTCACCGTGTGACATAGCCGTCGCCGACCACACGAAGGAATGCGAGGGTCCATCCAGTGCGGAAGACAGGGGCCCGCCATGGCATGCCCGGTTCAGGAACAGGCACTCACCAAACGACGGACACGCGCAGAGGCCGGCCGCGCCAGCAGGACGCGGTCGGCCTGGTCAAGGGCGTCGCGGGTCAGACCTCGAGGTAGGCGACCACGACCACGGTCTTCCAGGCCGTGACCCAGTACAGGAGGCGTACGCCCGGCGCTTCCACCACGACGGCTGGGGCTCGGGTGCGGCGTTGGAAAGCACGACGTCGACGGTGACGTGAACGTTCAGCGGCCCGGGAGCCGGCGGTCCAAAAGCAGGCGGCGGGGGCGGCTCCCGGAGGGCCGGGAGGCGGCTGTGTAGTCGTGCAGCTCCACCAATCGGGCGCGGTTGTAGCCGCCCTTCATGGGCCCGTCGGCCAGCCGCGCGGGAGGGGGTGCGGGCTCGGCCATGCCGTCGAGGGAGCGGCGGAGGTCTCCTGCTTGACCGGGCGGCGAGGATACGTGAGACCTCGTTGGTGACGTCCACCTCGTCGACGATGCCCGGGCCACGACCAGCTTTGTCGCATCAGGGCTTTGACCGGGACGGGTCCAGATCGGTCCGGACCGGGAGCCTTGCTAGTCACGCATCTTCGCCTCCCGGCGGGAGGACCGGGTCGGGCCAGGTCCGAACAGGCGGCGGCTGAGGGGATCTACGGCCGCCGAGCCACCCTGGGACTACTCGAAATGGGGGTCGGCGTAGGCATGAGCCAGCTACCGACCACGCCGATTGGGCCGGAGCGACAGATCCGTCCGCATATCTTGCTATCTCACTGCGCACGGCGCCGCCGTCGCATCCCCCGCCCGCAGCACGGAGCTGCGCGACCCGCGAGTCTCCCCCCACCTTCCTCGAGCAAGCGGGGCCAGGTCGGGGGAGCATCTCCGCGGACGCGGGTATCAGATGAAGACCTTCCTGGAGTACGGAGGTGTCGCGGGACCATTCCCGCGCCGGCGGGGTGATGGTCCCGACGTCGTGGGGGGACTGAGCAACGAGTGCGGGGCGCCCCGCGCACCCGCGTGGCCGGTTGGCATCGGTGTTCCGGTTGCAGCCGGGGTCACTGAAGTCGTGCCGGGTGGATGGGTAGCCAAGGGCCACGAAAGCGCCTATAGCACCGATTTCGCAAAAAATGCGACCCTCAGAATGGGGGTGTAGGCAGCCGATCTCGCATCTCTTGGTGTGAGGGGACCAGAGAGCGCCCGATAGGGCGTTAGAACGCCACACAGGACCTTTTCCCAGTCCGAGGGTGATGCGGAGTACGGCGAATGAGTGATGCAGCGAAGGCGGCAGCGGCCACGTCGATCGTTCGTGCGAAGTTGAATAGTGGGCGGTGAGTTCCGAAGACTACAGACAGCCGGGGTCCGGCCTGACGGTGAGGAGGCTGGACCCCTTGGCTATTGCTGCTAGGACGTGGCGAGGACCTCGGAGATCCTGCGCACGATCACGGCGAGGTCGTGGCGGTCTTTCGGAAGAAGGCCGCGGCCCAAGTCGCCGGCTACTTCGTCTACGCCGCTTGCGAGCTGGAAATAGCGCTGGAGCATGACGCTTCGTTGTTGCGCGTCCAGGTGCTCGAGGGCGTAGTCCATGAGGGCTGCGCCGTCGTTCGGCGGTGCTGTCGTGGCCTTCTCCGGGGCTTCCAGCTTCGCAGCAGGTCGCGGCTCGGGGACAGGGGCGCTGGTGCGTACGGCGGCTGCGGTGCTTGCGGGGCTTTCCGCTGCTGCCTGCTCCCCCGGTGGATTGTGCGAGCCGGGAGGTACCGCGGCGGGGTTATCACGGCGTGATGGGTCGGTCTCAGCTTCGCTGGGCTGCGGGGCTCGTGTGCTCGGCGTGATCGTCTCGTCCTGAGGGGTATCACGGCGTGATAGGTCTCGCTGGGCCGCTGCCTTCTTCTCGGTGGCCTCTGCGCGGGCGTCGGCCTTGGCTCGCTGCTCCTCGGGGGGGAGCTTTGAGAGGTTGCGGACGTGCTCGACCTTCCGCCGTCCTTCGACGAGGTCGGCTTGGAGGGTGGGCTCGAGGTCAAGGATGGACAGTTTCGAGGAGATGGTGGACTGGGCGATGCCGAGTCGCTTCGCCGCCTTGTTCTGGGAGCCGTAGAACTCGACGAGCTTTTTCAGGGCGTTTGCCTGCTCGATGGGGTTCATGTCGTCGCGGTGGACGTTGGCGACGAAGGCGGCTTCCAGGAGGGCTTCGTCTGTGGCTACGAGGGCGTTGTTAATGCTGACTCGGATGGCCTGTGCACCGGCTCGGCGGGTGGCTTCGAGGCGGCGGTGTCCGTCGACGACGATGTAGCGGGCTCCGTCGTCGATGTTCTCTGCTCGCTCGGGACGGGCGGCGAGGTAGGCGTCGACGGTGGCGACGGTGATGGAGTTGACGAGGCCGATTTCGCGGATGCTTTCGGCGAGTCCGTCGAGGTCGCGGAGTTCTTCGCGTGGGTTGTCGGGGTTCTGGCTGATGAGGCGGAGGGGGAGTTCGGTGGGGTCGGGCACGCCGTCTGTGGGGGCGGCGGTGGCGGCGCCGATTGCGGCGCGGCGGGCGCTGATGGGTCGTGCCTGGGCGAAGGATGCGCCGGCGCCGAGGTTCTTGGCCTTGCTCACTTGCTGATCTCCCGTGCGAGGGCTCGGAGGGCGACGGACTGTTCGCAGCGGGGTGCGTAGGCGAGGAGGGGGCGCTTTGCGCGGACGGCTTCCTTTTGCTCTTTGAGGTCGCCGATGACGCCGACGACGCGGGGATCCTTTATGTCCATCCAGGACTGGAGGGAGGAGGTTGCGATGTATCCGCGCCTGGCGTCGTAGTGGTTGACGACGAGGCCGAGGTAGTCGATGTCGAGGGCGAGGTCGCCTCTCATGTCTTCGATCTGGGAGGTGAGGAGGCCGTAGGCGTCGGCGCTGCTGTCTTCGGCTTGGACGACGATGAGGACGCCTGAGTTGCCGGCTGCTTCGTTGTCTCTGCGTCGGCCGTAGTAGGAGGCGGCGTCCATGCTGAGGCCGAGGCTGGGGGGGCAGTCGATGAGGATGACGTCGTAGTCGGCTTCAACGGCGCGTAGGGCTCGCTCGAGGGCGGATTCGCGGGCTCGTACGGCGGCGAGGCGGACGTCGAGGAGGAAGGCGTCGGTGCAGGCGGGCAGGAGGTGCAGTCTGTCGCCGAAGCGGTCTTCTTCTACGGCGACGATGAGGTCGGTGAGTTCGCCCTTGGCGTCGCCGGCCATGTGGTTGGTGAGGGAGTCGCCGTCCATGGGGAGCGGTTCGTGGCCAAGCTGCTTGGTGAGGTGGCCTTGGGGGTCGAAGTCGACCAGGAGGACTCGCTGGCCGAGGCCGGGGAGGTCTTCGAGGGCGAGCGGGTCTTCGGGGCGGTCGTCTTCTTCGAGCAGTGCGGCGAAGTATTTGGAGACGCGGACTGGTACGAGGGCGGCGGGGTTTTCTGCGAGGGCTTCGCCGAGGCCTGCGGTGATGGCGGTTTTGCCGACGCCACCTTTCTGGTTGCAGATGACGATGCGCCGGACGGTGGTGGGGCGCTTGACCTCGGGGGCGGGGTTGGTGTCGAGCCAGAGCCTGACGGCCTGGGCGATGCCCTGGGTGAGGGAGATGCCGCGGTTTTTGGCGTCGCTGCGGAATCCGTCCCAGAGGCCGTGGGGGAGGAAGGTCGAGTAGGTCTCGGCGCCTGCGGTGTCGATGGGGGAGAGGTTGGAGCCGAGGTGGCGCCAGGCGGTGATGCCGGCTTCGACGGCGTTTTGCATGTCGAGGCCGTGGAGTGCGGCGTGGATCTTGAGTTCTTGCCGGAGGGTGCTGGGGAGCTTGGTGACGACCTTTTCCCGGTCGCCACTGGTGTCAGGTGACGTCATGGACGTCACTCTACTAACGGTTGAGATCAACTTCAGCTATCGACACGTTAGGAAGGTTACGGATGTGGGTTATCACGGCGTGATAACCCCAGCGGGCGCGTCGGGTGCTGCCGATCGTCGCTGCCGTCGTGGCGCCTGGGTAACCATAGGGAGAGCATGGGCTGAGGGGTCCACAGGGGCAGGCGGCGATACTCAGGCGTGCCGACGGTCTGCCCGCCCTCGGGGTGGTGGGTTATCACGGCGTGATAGCCCTTCCGAGAGGCCACAGGGGTCTCATCTGGGCGAGCTCCGTCAGGGCGTCAGCCAGGTTGTCGCGCGCCAGCACGGTGGTGGAGTGGTGGGGGCCGAGGATCCGTTCGGAGTCCTCGAGATTCCGCCTGTAGAGCGGGAGCGCTTTGTCGTGCTGTCCGGCGGCTTGATGGCTGGTGGCGAGGTTATTGCGGGAGCCCAGGGTCTGCGGGTGGTCGCTGCCCAGGATTCGCTCCGTGTCGGCGAGGTTCTGGATGCACAGAACCAGAGCGCGGCCGGGGTTGCCCGCCCCCCAGTACGCGCTGGCGAGATTATTCTGCGCGGCCAGGGTCATGGGGTGCTCGGGGCCGAGCACCCGTTCTCGTTCAGAGAAGTTCTCTTTGTACAGGCGGATGGCGGGGGCGTAGTCCTTGGCCAGGTAGTGGGTGGCTGCTACGTCGTTACGGGTGTCCATCGTGCGGGGATCATCACGTCCGAGGATCTGTTCGTGTTCATCGAGTAGCCGCTGGAAGTGGGTGAGGGCGTTGCGCTGGTCGCCGGACTCACGCAAGGCGCTGGCTAGGGTGCTGCGACGCATCAGGGTCTCGGGATGGTGGGGCCCGCGGCTGCGCTGTGTCCTTGCGAGGTTTTCTCTGCAGAGTGAGATGGCCTGTTTGTAGTCGCCGGATCCTTCGTAGGTAGCAGCAAGATTGTTGAGGATGCCGAGGGTGTCGGGGTGGTCCTCCCCCCACACCCGCTCTGCGGCTGCCAGGTTCTGTGTGAGCAGGGCGATGGCTCGGTCGTAGTCCTCAGCGGCTTTGTAGTCGACGGCGAGGTTGTTCCTAGCCGCCAGCGTCTGAGGGTGTTCGGGCCCCAGCAGCCGTTCTGTGTCGTTCAGGTTCTTTCTGAGCAGGGCGGTCGCGCGGGTGTAGTCCCCGGCGGCGCAGAGGGCGTTACCGAGGCTGTTGCGGGCGGCGAGTGTCTCGCGGTGCCCTGAGCCGAGCACTCGTTCGCGCATGACGAGTGCCTTCTTGGAAAGGCTGATGGCTCGATCGGTGTCGCCGGCGAGCTGACAGGCGTGGGCGAGGTTGTGCTGCGCGGTGGCCGTCTCGATGTGGGTGGCGCCCAGAGCGCGTTCGGTCTCTGCCAGGCTTTCCTCGAAGAGGGTGACTGCTTGTTGCAGGTTGCCGGCGCCTTGGTGGCCGTAGGCGAGGTTGCTGCGCGCGGCCAGGGTGTGGGGGTGGTCGGCTCCGAGTACCCGTCCCATGTCGTTCAGGTTCTCTTGGTGCAAGGCAATGGCGCGGTGGTACTCGCCGGCGGAGTGGTGTGCCCAGGCGAGCTGGTTGCGAGCCATAAGGGTTTTGTGGTTGTCCGGTCCTAGCAGGCGGTGGCAGGTGGAGAGGACTCTGTGGAAGAGCGGGATCGCTCGGTCGATCATGCCTTGATCGACAAGGAAGGCGCTGACGTCGCCAAGCACTTCTATGGTGTTGGCTGTGTCGGCTTCGGCGTTCGAGTTCTCGGCCAGGGCTTCGGCGTGGGGGAGTAGGGCGACGTAGAGGGGCCATTGGGCGGGATCCTGCGCCCTGTCTGGCAGCTTGGCCGCGAGGTGGTCCGTGGCTCTGTGGCGTGCCTGCTCGATCAGAAGCGGGTCGCGGTGAGGGTCTGCCCGGTCGGCTGTGCGGGCGAGAGTCTGGACGAGGCGGTGGACTGCGGCAGTCTGGGTTCCTGTGTCGAGGGTGATCATGGAGTAGGCAGCAAGCAGGCCGATCGCCCGGTTGACAGCGGGTGGGCTTCCACAAGCCGCGACGAGGTCGCGATGGATGTGGTCGGGGGCGTACCAGGCAAGAGTGCGCAGTACGTCACCGGCTGCGGGTTCCAGGGCTGTGATGCGGTCCAGCGTCAGACGCCAGATGCTCGCGATGGTGCGCTCGGCAGGAGTGGTGGCTCCGCCGTACTGGTACATGTCGGCCGGGTACTGCGCGAGGAGCTCAAGGTAGTCGCGGGGGCTGATGAGCGGATTTTCTGCGAGGTAGGAGCCGGCCTGCTCAACTGCCAGGGGTAGGTATCCGAGCTCGGCGCACAGTTGTGCTGCGCCGGCCATGTCTCTTCTTCCATCGTGGTTCATGGTTCGGCTGAGGAGGTCGAGAGCTTCCGCAGGGGTCAGGATGTCGAGGGGGAGCACAAAGGCGCCGCCCCAGCCGGTGGCAAGACGGCTCGTGATGAGGAATCGTCCGTCCGTAGGACGTGCAAGGAGGGGCGCGATGTCTGCCGGGTCGTTGACGTTGTCGAGGATCACCAGCCACCCGGTGTGCGTAGCCAGCCACTGCAGTGCGCGTTCGGCAAGCTGCTCGACTGCCAGCGTTTCGGCGAGAACGGGCTGGAGTGCGCATGCGAAATCCGCCAGGCCCTGACGGATGTTGTCCTTGCTGTCGGCAGTGATCCATCGGACCGGGCTGAGGCCAAGCCTGTGAGCGTGGTTAGCAGCCCAATGCGCGGCCAGGGTGCTCTTGCCGACGCCTCCCAGCCCGGAAACGGCCTGGATGACCAGGTGCCCAGGCTGAGCCATCCCCTCGTCCAACCGGTGCAGCTCTGTCTCTCGTCCGACGAAGAGGTGAGGCCGGAAGGGGAGGTTGTCTGTACCGGGCGGTGCCTCGACGCCAGCAATCGGCTGGAAGGCTTCCGGCGGCATGAATATGGTGCGCCTGGTCGCCGGTCTGGATGGTGCCGTAGTTGTCCCGCCCCACGGATGCAGAGCGGGCTCCAGATCCGGGGGAGTGGCTGCTGGTGGGCGCCGAGTCCCCAGGCTTGCTGCTTCCGGATGTCTGCTGCGCGTCTCGCTTTTGCGACCTGGGTAGTTTCACCGTGCAGCCCTGTCAAGCCCGGTCGCCGGTGGAAAGGTCCCCGGTGTTGTCTCCGCCGATCGCGATCGACCGGCTTCCCGGCGCAGGCGCCGCCGTCCCGCTGGGCGGGGACGGCATGTTGGCGTCGCCTGTCGTGATGGCGCCCTGGTTGTTGCCCTGGATAGCAACAGAACGTTCACCAGTAACGGTTGGTGTACTGCTGGTGCCAGTCACAAAGCCGTAGCCCCAGGCGGCAGCGAGGGCACCGCATGCCGCACCGAGGGAGGCGGCAACTCCCCAACGCGCACCGGAGTCCTTGAGAAGTGATTCCAGTACGAAAGCACCTGAGATCCAAGCTGGTAGCGCAAACGCAACAAGGGTGACGACTACTGCTACCGCCCACCGACCGAACTGCGTCACTTCGCGCCTCCTTCGTAGCTGCTGAGCCACACAGCATCGCATCAGCTCGTCCCCTGTAGACAGGTAATGCCAAGCAGGTGCTAGGTAGTTGCGATTCTGAGACGGCGCTGGTCGTTGACCGCTACGCGCCCGTCGGGCACGTAGCCACGGCACAACGCCTCGACTGCGGACGCGGGTTCATAACCGGGACGTGCTGTCGCAGGTCGGGAGTAGGCGCCCGTGTAGGCGTGCTGCTGGGCCTATCACGCCGTGATAACTCGCTTGCGAAGCGACACAGGGCTGGCACAACGAGGGACTGTCTCCTTGAACTGTCCGTGAGATCGTCGTGCTCGTGACCGAGTCCTGGGTGATCAGTGACGACAGCCCTGTCCCCGTGCCGTCCGAGGTAGTGCTGGAGGCTCTTCGGCTGAGGGCCGCCAGCGGGCGGATTGAGATATGGCTGACGAGTTCGTCCGGACGATCGCTGGCCTTCGTGACGAATACCGAGCGTGCGATGGTGACACTGCGCGAAGAAGAGAGCGATCCCGGCGAGCATGCCGTAGACCCCGGGGCTCAGGGGCAGTGCGCGGCACCTCTCGCCGGCGCCCCTCGATGCGAACTACGGGCGGGAGGGTCGCTGAGGTCCACAAGGCTGGTCGAGCAGCTGCATGGGGGCGGTGGCGGGCGACTGCGGTCGCGGTGGTTGCTGTACTTTCCTGCTGTACGGCGGCCGCGCGATCGGGGGGATCATGGCAGCGCTGGGGTTCTTCTTCATCATCCTGCCGTGCCTCGCCGTCGTCAGCTTCACATGCTTTGCTGCATGCCGAGCCCAGAGACACAAGGCGTTCAAGGCTTTGGCCTATGCATGCCTGTGCCTCGGCCTCCTATGCAGCCTCACTCCCATCGGAATTGTCGTCTGGGCGTCTTCGCCGTAGGTGCCCTGCGCCGGTCCCGCCAGGTTCCAGGTCGTGGCGAAGGCACCAGTTTGGAAAACCGTCGTGGCAGCGATGTCACCGTGGGTTCGAATCCCACACCCACCGCAGGTGAACGGCCCCTGACCAGGCACATCGGTCGGGGGCCGTCCTTGTGCTTGCTGCCCGTTCGACACCGTGGTTCCCCGTCGGTTCCCGCTAGAGGCTCGGCTCGCATCGTCGGCCGGGTATTCACGCGCTGCTCGGGGGTGAGCAGACTGTCCCAGGACCTGATCTTGGAGGTGGTCGTGGGGCGTCAACCGAGTGTGTTCGTCCGGCCGGTGAGCATGGAGGAGGGCCGTCGGCTGCAGCGGATCAGCCGCACCGCCAAGGATCCGGTGAGGTTGCGCCGGGCCATCGTGGTGCTGATGTCCGCGCAGGGCCAGGCGGTCAGGGACATAACCTCGCTGATGCAGGTCGGTGAGGACTACGTGCGCGATGTGATTCACGCGTTCAACGAGCGGGGGTCAGACGCGCTGGACCCAAAATGGAGCGGGGGACGCCCGAAGACGATCGGTGAGCGGGTGCGTGAGCACATCCGTCTGATCGCCCGGACGTCCCCTGCGGACTGGAAAATCGCCGCGTTTTCCACCTGGAGCCTGGCCAAACTTGCGGCCCATCTGGTCGAACGGCACGTGGTGCCGGCGATCAGCCGGGAGACCCTGCGACGCATCCTGCGCGAGGGCGGCGTCTCCTGGCAGACGACCACCACCTGGAAGACTTCCACCGACCCGGACTTCATCGCCAAGATGCACCGTGTCCTGGCGCTCCACGACACCCCGCCAACGGACGGGAGAGTGATCTGCGTCGACGAGTTCGGCCCGCTGAACCGTCAGCCGCGCAAAGGTAAAGCGTGGCGTCAGGCCGGAAGGCCCCGCCGGCTGCGTACCACCTACAACCGGTACGGCGGCGTGATGCACATGCTCGCCGCCCTCGACCTGAGCACCGGGAAGATCTACTACCGGATCCGCCGACGCAAGCGGTGGCGCGAGTTCCTGGGTCTGCTCAAAATCCTGCGCTCCCGTTGGCCCGGCGAAAAGCTGTATGTGGTGCTGGACAACTTCTCCCCGCACAAGCCCACCGAAGTCCGCATATGGGCCGCCGACAACGACATCGAGCTGGTCTTCCTGCCAACCTACGGCTCCTGGCTGAACTGGATCGAATCAGAGTTCGCAGCCCTGCGCTACTTCGCGCTCAACGGCACTGACCACCGCACCCACGGTGAGCAGAACGCCGCCATCGCCGCCTACATACGCTGGCACAACACCCGCGCCGAACCGAAGACCGCCTTCGCGCCCGACTCTTCGATCCGCAGTTGGACCGAATACCCCCGCCAGGGCGGCCTGATGAAGCTCTACGATCTTCACATGAGTGACCGCAACCCGACGGCTGACGAGCTGCAGACGGCCCGGCTGTCGCTACGGCGTCCGACCGAAGTCGATATCGACGCAATCTTTGCAATCCACCATGACCCCGAGACTTGCATGCACAACCCCTCCGATGCGCTCGCCCGACCCGACGAGGCCCGGGAGCTGTATCAACGCTGGAACGAGCAGTGGCAGCGATACGGATACGGGTACTGGGTTGCCCGGCGCCATGACTCCGATCAACAGTTGGGCTTCTGCGGGATCAAGCCCATGGAACTGCAGGGCATGAAGGTCCTCAACCTCTTCTACCGCTTCGCCACCTCAGCCTGGGGCCAGGGCTACGCCGGCGAAGCCGCCACCGCGGTGACCACCTGGGCATCCCGTAATGTTCCCGACCTGCCGCTGATCGCCCGCGTCCGGCCGGCCAACACCGCTTCCCAGCGCGTGGCGATCCGCGCCGGCCTGACTCGAGCGGAGCACCTCGACGGCACCGGATACGACGGCCACGACTGGATCTACGCAGCGAAGCTGCCGACCTGAACAGCTGCCAGGATGCAGGTTGCCCTCACGGAAGGAAGGCTTATGGCCGTCCAACCTTCCGAGCCAAGCCACTAGGCCGTGTATCGAAAGTGGATCTTGAGGCGAATCCGGAGAGGAAGAACGTCTGCTTGAGCGGCTCCCGCCTCGGCCGTGCCTTGTACGGACGTAGAGGATCCACACCAGTCCTGGAGCGTGGGCTCAATATGATCTCCTGGATCGGTTGCTGCCTGCCCAGGGGGAACAATGCCGAGCTTCAAGAACACCGCCCGAGGACTCTGCTTAGCCGGAGTGTTCCTCATGCTCGCCGGGTGCGGATCCGGCAGTGGTGAAGAGAAACCTGGTCCACTGCAGAAGAGCAGCCCACCCGCTGCTCATGCCCCCAGGCTTCTGGGGCTGCCCGAGTTCCAAGCGGTCATGCCTGGTGCCAGCGACATCCCACCTGGTTGGGAGAAGGGCTCCGAACTGCGTACCGAGGGTCCAGACGACAACACCCTCGCCGGCGTACAGCAAGGCTTCGTCGCGCCCGACCTCGAAGGCATCGTCGGACTGCGCGCCTACTTTTTCCGGTCCACCACCGACGCCGTCCGGTACTACACGGACAAGAAGTCCCAAACGGCAAGTGCCAAGCAGGGGCCGGTGGAGCTTCCCGACGTCGATGCGGCGTACACGGCCGAGTACTGCCTGACGGACGACCTCTGCAGCTCCTCGATCGCGTTCCGGCTGGGTTCCGTCGCAGGAGTCGTGAACCTCAACACGAAGACTCGACCCGCCGTCGATCCCCGAGTGCTGAACTCCGTCACCCGCATGTTCGCCCAGCGGATCCGACAGGCACAGCGGGGCCAGATCCCCTCCGCGAAGGCGGCATAGCCCTGACGCGCATGGACCGGGTTGGGCCGTGGCCGGGGTCAGCAACCAGTCCACCGGGTACTGCCCGAACGTCACCTCCCGGGCGGCAGTCGCGTGGAACGTGGATCCCACCTGTGACGGTCGGTGATCACAGCCACTCGTTGATAGCCGCGACGAGGATCGTCGCCTCGTAGCGGACCGCGAGCTTGTCGTAGCGCGTGGCGACGGCACGGTGCCTCTTGAGACGGTTGATCCCACACTCGACCGCATGGCGCTTGCGGTAGTCGGCCGGGTCGAAACGCGGCGGCCGGCCGCCGCGGGACCCGAGCTTTCGGCGGTTGCGCGCCTGGTCGGCCTTGTCCGGGATGGTGCAGCGGATCCCACGTCGGCGCAGGTAGGCGCGATTTCTGCGGGAGGCGTACGCCCTGTCAGCGCGTACCCGGTCGGGGCGGACACGTGGCCGGCCCGGTCCGAGGCGGGGGACGCGGACCTTCTCCAGTACCGGTTCGAACTGCGGTGAGTCCCCGCGCTGTCCTGCCGTGATCACGATCGACATGGGCTTTTGGCTCTGCTCGACGGCCAGGTGGAGCTTGGTGGTGAACCCGCCTCGCGACCGTCCCAGCCCATGATCATGCGGCTCGGTGAAGATCCCGCCCGGCGGTTCCTTCTGCAGGTCGCCCCGCTTGCGAGCCCCGGCCGCATGCTGATGGGCACGGCACACCGTGGAGTCGACGTTCAAGTCCCACACGATCGCGCCCTTCGCGTCGGCCAGGGACTGGAGCCGGGTGAGGATCCGCTGCCAGGTGCCGTTCCGCTGCCACCGGCGGAATAGGTCGTAGACCCGGCTCCACGGTCCGTACTCGACAGGGACGTCCCGCCACGGAACACCGGTCCGGACCCGGAACCGTATGCCGTCGAGCAGCCGCCGCCGAGGCCAGAGCGGCGGCCGCCCCGCCTTCGTGCCCTTCGGCAACAGCGGCTCCAGCACCGCCCACTGCTCGTCCGTGAGATCTCCCCGGCCCATGAACTGAGATCATGCACAGTCCAAGATCCACTTTCGATACACAGCCTAGTCTTATGAGTCAGGAGTCCTGTTCAGATGTGTAGGGTTGCCTGGTGGCACGTACTGGGCGGCCGAAGGCCGAGTTGATCCTGTCGGATGCGGAACGGGCTGCGCTGGAGGGATGGGTGCGGCGCCGTTCCACCCCGCAGGCGTGGGCTTTGCGGTGTCGGATCATCCTGGCCTGCGCAACAGGCGCGTCGAACAAAGACGTGGCCACGCAGTTAGGCTCCACGCCGCATGCGGTGGGCCGCTGGCGGAAGCGGTTCGTCGAGCACCGGATCGCCGGCCTGGGTGACATGCCGCGCCCGGGCGGCCCCCGGACGGTCACCGACGAGCAGGTCGCTGCGGTGGTGAAGCGGACGCTGGAGTCGACGCCGAAGAATGCCACGCACTGGTCGACGCGGGCCATGGCCCAGGAGATGGGCCTGTCGCAGTCGACCGTGTCACGGATCTGGCGGGCCTTCGGCCTGCAACCGCACCGTACGGAGACGTTCAAGCTGTCGACAGATCCGTACTTCGTCGACAAGGTCCATGACGTGGTCGGCCTGTATCTGGATCCGCCCGAGCGGGCCCTGGTGTTCTGCGTGGACGAGAAGAGCCAGATCCAGGCCCTGGACCGCTCCCAGCCGGTGCTGCCGATGATGCCCGGGGTCCCACAGCGCCTCACCCACGACTACGTGCGCGCCGGAACCACCACGCTGTTCGCCGCCCTGGAGGTGGCCACCGGCAAGGTGATCGGCTCCTTGCACCGCCGGCACCGGGCCGAGGAGTTCAAGAAGTTCCTGATCAAGCTCGACCAGGAGGTGCCGGCTGGCCTGGACGTGCACCTGGTGCTGGACAACTACGCCACCCACAAGACCCCGGCGATCAAAACCTGGCTGGTAGCTCATCCCCGCTTCCACCTGCACTTCACGCCCACCGGATCGTCCTGGCTCAATCTGGTGGAACGCTGGTTTGCAGAGCTGACGAACAAGCAGATACGACGCGGGGTCCACAAGAGCGTCCAGGCGCTGGAGAGGGACATCCGCGCCTGGATCGCCGCATGGAACACCGACCCCAAGCCCTACATCTGGACGAAGACCGCAGACGAGATCCTTGAACGCCTCGCCGGCTATCTGAATAGAATTCCTGACTCGGAAGACTAGATCGGGCACGAGAGGGACACGGTCACCTTCTGATCCGTAGCTCTAGCCGGGATCGGCTAGTGACGGCTATTCCGGCCGCTGTGAGGCCCTGGAGCCGACAGGCTATGGGGCGGGGCCGGTTGCAGGGGTTGCGGTACGGAGCCGCTGTACAGCGATCGGGCGAGAAACCTGTCCCGCCGGCCCCTCATAGACCATGACGCGTAGCCGCACCGTCCGGCACGTCTGAAATACGTCGGGCAGTGACCAGATACCCCACGAAGCGCACCCCCGGCTGCGCCTTCGCCCGCCCGTCCGCCGCCTCGATCGGAACCAGAACGGTCGTACCTGGCACGGGGTGGTAGATGTTGGACGTGCTGCCCGCGGGCACCTCGTAATGGCAGTGCGCCTCATCGACCGACAACACCTCCAGCCGAACGGGCGCATGCCCCTCGTCCCGCCCGTGATGCTCCTCGCAGAAGTCGATTTTTGCCGCGCGCTCATCACCGACTATGCCGGCGTAGTCCTCCGGATCGACCTCCAGGAGCGTCCACGAGACAACATCCCCTGGCGCGAAGCTCTCTCCACAGCACTGGATCTGCCAGTCATCGACCCAGATCGTCAACGTCATGACGCCATTATCTGCCGAGCGACTGAGCCCATCAGCGACCTCGCGCATGTACAACACCCGCTTTAGGAGAGCGGGAGGGCGGGCGGACACCTGACCTGCACGGATGCTCGGAGAGCTGATCGATGGCTCAGGACCCGCTACTGACCTTGTAGTCGTGGTGTCGTCAGGGTGAGTCCGGTGCCGGTGAGGCATCCGTCGATGATGTCGCTGCGGTATTGGATTTGGCGGAGGCCGTGTCGTAGTCGGCGGATGAGGTGGTCGGGGTCGGTGAAGGCGGTGTTCGCCTGACTGGTCCTGCGGAGGATGGACCAGATGCCTTCGACGGGGTTGAGGTCGGGTGCGTAGGGCGGCAGGTGGTAGGCGGTGAGCCAGTCCTGTGCGTCGATGAAAGCCCGCATCCGGCGGTCCTTGTGGACGTTCAAGTTGTCCCAAACGAGGATGATCGGTCCGTCGAGCTGCTGGTGGGCGGCGATGAGGAGGTCGCGGTACTGCTGATGAACGCCCTGTCATCCCCTGAGGCGCCGGGCAGGCAGATGAGGCGGAGCCGCCGTGCGGCAATCTGAGAGGTGTTAACACCCTGGGCGGTCCTGAGGGCGAGCACGCTGTTGACGGCTGCGCGGGGCGCCAAACGGGCCGTCGGCTACAGCTCTCGTCAGCGGAACGGGCCCTGCCAGCTTCGCCTCGGCAGGGCCCGTTCGTAGCCTCGGGGGGCGTTCTCATCGGAGCGAGCGTGCGGGCCCGCTTCGTTCTGCATAACGAGCCTCCCCGCAGATGGACACGCAGTGCCAAGGATTGGGGCGGCAGGTGGTACTGCTCCCAGAGCGCGATCTGAGCACCGGGACGCCCGTGAAGCAGCCAGTCCCCCCATGATGGGCCCTATTTCCCCCGGAGAAGGAAAGGGCAGAAAAGGAGGAGCGGACGGGGCTTGGGCAAGTTCAGCTCGGGTTCTTCCGAGGGCGCTTGCGGTTCCGTTGGACTCTTTCCTGGGGGGCGGGCAGAGTAGCCGGGTTCAGGCCGGTCCAGATGCCCTCCATGCCGTTGTTCAGATCATCGATAAGGGCAGCGAGGATCGCCAACCCGCCCTTGGCCGGCATTCTCGCCCGTCCCCCCAAATTACGCAGCCGGGTATAAGCCAACTTGATATCGATGTCTAGGGCGGTGGCGATGCTTTCGGTAGTGCGGTTGCCGTGGTAGATCGCACCGAGGATTTCCAGGTCCGCCTTATTAGGCTTGCGGGTCTCTTCAGCGCTGCCCTGGGGGACGGGCAGGGTGATGGGATTCAGGCCGGCCCAGATGCCCTGCATGCCGTTGTTCAGATCATCGATAAGGACAGCGAGGATCGCCTGCGTACGTTTGGCCTCGATCCTCGCTCGTGATCTCAATCCGTACAGCCGAGCCGGCAGATTGTCTTTCTCTATATTTAGGGCAGTGGCGATGCTTTCGGTAGTGCGGTTGCCGTGGTAGATCGCACCGAGGATTTCCAGGTCCCCCTTACTAGGGGCGCCGTGAGAGCGGGATCGCTTGCGGAACTCTTCAGCGCTGTCCTGGGGGTCGGGCAGGCGGGCGGGGTTCAGGCCGGCCCAGATGCCCTTCATGTCGTTGTTCAGATCCTTGATAAGGACAGCGAGCACCGCCGCCCCGCCCTCGGCCGTAATCCCCGCCCGCTCCCCCAAATAACGCAGCTTGTCATTCACAAGGCTGGTATAGACGCGCAGGGCGTCGGCGATGCTTTCGGTAGTGCGGTTGCCGTGGAAGATCGCACCGAGGATTGCCAGGTCAACCGGACTGAGTGGGACGGTGTGGTCGCGTGGGGTGCTGGTGGTGGTTGTGGCGGTGTTCTGGGTGGTGGCCGTGGGGTTAAGTGCGGCGGGCTGGACTTGCGTGACGGTGTGCAGGAGGGCATTCCTCCAGATCTGGAGGATGTCGGGGCTGGTGGGGGCGAGTGTGACCAGGTACGCGGCCAGGTCGGTGTACTGGGGGGTGGGGGGGATGTTGAGGACTCGGGATGTCTGGTTCAGGGCGTCTATGAGGAGGGTGGCGTCGGCGTTGCCCGCTCCGCCCAATCCCCATGCGGCCCAGGACAACGCGGCGTCCCAGTCGCCCTGACTGATGGACTGCAGACAGGCAAGGTCCTGATCCCAGCCCTCCAAGGGGTTTGAGGCGCTGCCGGTGAAGGGATTGGACAGAAACTCCCAGAAAGCTCCCGCGGTGACGATGCCGGCATTGAGCAGTGTTCCCGCGAGGTCTTCGTCACTGGCCGCCTCGAACTGCCACCGAGCCGCGACCTGCTGCACCGCTCCACGGAACATCGGCTCGTCCACATGCAGACCGGTCAGGGCTCCCGCGAATGCGGCGGCCTGCGCCCACGCACCAGACGCCGCATGCGCAAGAGCCTCCGTGATCACCGCCTCCTGCCCCTGGCCTTGCGCGGCCGCACCGACATCCGCACCCAAGGTGTACTCACTCATCTGCATCCGCTCCACGATCAGTCACTGCGACCGGACACATGACCGGCCACGGCAAGCACACCAGCACCACCAGGCAGGCAAACAATCCAAAGAGGAAAAAACCCGCCAACCGGCATGCGCTCATCCCCATCGTCCCCCCACATCAGCCTTATCGGGAACCTCCACACCCATCCTCTCCCCACCCGACACTCGCGCGCCGGCAGGAAGAACACGCAGACAGCCCCCAGCAGCCGTAACCGGCCGTGAAGACCCCGGAGATGTCAGAGCATCCAGGTCTGACGGTGAGCATTTTCAGCGTTAACGTTCGAGGGAAGACCTCTCACCACCAGGCAAGCAGCGGTCAACCGCCTCGCCCGTGGGATCGGTGACGGCCTGGATGTTCACTCCGTGCCGTCGGGCCTTGCCGGAGTAGTCCATCCCGTTCGTGGTCGCCGACGCGGGCGCACTCGGCGATGGTGCCGTCCACCAGGACATACTCGGGCCGTGCCCGGCGAAGCGCCTGCGTGAGGGATGGTGCCTTCGAGGCGAGGAGTTTGATCACGATCTGTACGTAGGCGTGGGCGGTGCCTTCGCTGATCCGGAAGCCCGCGGCGAGCTTCGCGTAGGTGGTGTGCTCGCGCAGGTAGACCACGGTGATGATCGCGCGCTGCGAGGGTCGCAGCTTGCACCGGCGGTCACCCTCGCGAGTGACGATCAGCATCGTGACCCACTCCACGAGCGCATGCGGCAAATCGAGTGCGGCAGGAAAGACGACCAACGAGGCCTCGTCGCAGCGGTTGAGACGTCAGACATCTCGAACCACTGAGCGTTTTCAGCGTTGACGCTCCAGGGTGAGGATGGCTGCGGCGATGGCGGTCATGCGGTTGGGGCTGCAGCGGGCCCGGCGGAAGATTCGCCAGGACTTCAGCCTTGCGATGCTTCGTTCGACCGGTGCTCGTGCCGCCGACAGGGCTCGGTTGATCGTCCGCTGGGTCGTGGTGAGGCCCTGCCGGGAAGCCGTCTGATCGGTATGGTCACCCAGGAGCCGGCACCGATGTAGGCGCGGTCGGCGAGGACGGGGACGCCCTGGCGTTCGCAGATCCGGATGATGCGGTGGGTTCGGGCCGCGGTCAGGTCGTGGGTGCGGCCGGGCAGCGCGGGCGAGATCCACAACAGCTTGCCTGCGGGATCGGCGATAACCTGCACGTTCACGCCGTGACGGCGGTGCTTCTGGGAGAAGTCGGCCCGGCTGTCGCCGACGCGGTCGCACTCGGCGAGCGTCCCGTCGAGCAGGACGTGGTCAGGATCCGTCTCGCGCAGGACTCGCAGCAGGCCGGGCGCCTTCCGGGACAGATGTTCGACGACGGCCGTGACGTAGGCGTGGGCGGTGCCGACGGATATGCCGAAGCCGGTGGCGATCTGCATGAGCGTGTCGTGGCGGCGAAGGTAGACCAGGCCCACGAGGCCCGCTGGTGGGGCGGGAGCTTGCAGCGTCAGTCACCCTCACGGGTGACGATGAGCATGGATACCCACTCGACCAGGGCGTGAGGCAGGTCGAGTGCGGCAGGACAGGGAACCAAGGAGGCCCCTGCGCTGATGAGTTGAGACGTCGAACACCTCTCTCAACGGCACAGGAGCCTCGTGCGTTGTGGGACGCCTGCCCGTCACCCGATCAGTGGCCGCTCTGAAAGAGCTCACTGCCCGAAGGCCTCGCCTGCTATCCACCCCTGGATGTCACCCGATCGGTGGCCCCGCTGAAGGAGCTCAGTGAGCCTTTTTCATCCTGCCCCTGAAGGGCTATAAGGCCTGGTCAGCTGGGGTGGTGACGTGGCAGAGCCCCCGGTCGTTGGCGGTGTTGA
>NZ_JBVJPY010000026.1:0-70094 GCF_055609145.1 Streptomyces sp. NPDC036822 | reverse complement strand
TCACCCTCGACGACCTCAACCTCGACCTCGGGCCGCTCGGGCACCTGCTCCCCCGCGAGCCCTCGTGACCCCGCGTACCCCTCCGCCGTCGTCTATCGGCGTGCGGCCTTCCGGCCCGCCCGCAGCCACTCCTTGTTCATGGCGGCGATCGACGGCAGCGGGATGCCCTTCGGGCAGGCCGTCGCGCACTCACCGGTCAGCGTGCAGCCGCCGAAGCCCTCCGCGTCCATCTGGGCCACCATGTCGAGGACCCGGGTCTCGCGCTCCGGCGCGCCCTGCGGGAGCACGTTCAGGTGGTTGATCTTGGCCGAGGTGAAGAGCATCGCCGAGCCGTTGGGGCAGGCCGCCACACACGCGCCGCAGCCGATGCACTCGGCGTGTTCGAAGGCGCGGTCGGCGTCCGCCTTGGGGACCGGCGTCGCATGGGCCTCGGGGGCCGCGCCGGTGGGGACGCTGATGTAGCCGCCGGCCTGGATGACCCGGTCGAACGCCGACCGGTCGACGACGAGGTCCTTGACCACCGGGAAGGCGGCGGCGCGCCACGGTTCGATGTCGATCGTGTCGCCGTCGCGGAAGGAGCGCATGTGGAGCTGGCAGGTGGTGGTGCGCTCGGGGCCGTGGGCGTCGCCGTTGATGACGAGGCTGCACGCGCCGCAGATGCCCTCGCGGCAGTCGTGGTCGAAGGCCACGGGGTCCTCGCCCCGCAGGGTGAGTTCCTCGTTGAGGGTGTCGAGCATTTCCAGGAACGACATGTCCGGGGAGATGCCGTCCACCTGGTAGGTGGACATGGCGCCTTCGGCGTCGGCGTTCTTCTGGCGCCAGACGCGCAGGGTGAGCTTCATGCGTAGCTCCGCTGGGTGGGGTGGACGTACTCGAAGACGAGGTCTTCCTTGTGCAGGACCGGGGCGTCGCCGGTGCCGCCGAACTCCCAGGCGGCGACGTACGAGAACTCCTCGTCGCGGCGGGCAGCCTCGCCGTCCGGCGTCTGGGACTCCTCGCGGAAGTGACCGCCGCAGGACTCGGCGCGGTGCAGGGCGTCGAGGCACATCAGCTCGGCGAGTTCCAGGTAGTCGACGACGCGGTTGGCCCGCTCCAGGGACTGGTTGAACTCCTCGCCGCTGCCGGGGACCTTGACGCGGCGCCAGAACTCCTCGCGGATCCGCGGGATGCGCTCGAGCGCCGTGCGCAGCCCCTCCTCCGATCGGGCCATGCCGCAGAACTCCCACATGAGTTCGCCCAGTTCGCGGTGGAAGGAGTCGGGCGTGCGGTCGCCGTCCACCGCGAGGAGGCGGTGCAGCCGGTCCTCCGTCTCGGCGAGCACCTCCCGTACCGCCGGGTGGTCGTCCTGAAGGGGTTCGCTCGACGGGTGGCGGGCGAGGTAGTCGTTGATCGTGGAGGGCAGGACGAAGTAGCCGTCGGCGAGGCCCTGCATCAGCGCGGAGGCGCCGAGGCGGTTGGCCCCGTGGTCGGAGAAGTTGGCCTCGCCGATGGCGAAGAGGCCGGGGACGGTGGTCTGGAGGTCGTAGTCGACCCAGAGTCCGCCCATCGTGTAGTGCACGGCGGGGTAGATCCGCATCGGCACCTCGTACGGGTTCTCGGCGGTGATCCGCTCGTACATGTCGAAGAGGTTGCCGTACTTCTCCTCGACCGCCCGGCGGCCCATCCGCCGGATGGCGTCGGCGAAGTCGAGGTAGACGCCCTGGCCGCCGGGGCCGACGCCGCGCCCCTCGTCGCACACGTTCTTGGCGGCGCGGGAGGCGATGTCGCGCGGCACGAGGTTGCCGAAGGAGGGGTAGATCCGCTCCAGGTAGTAGTCGCGCTCGTCCTCGGGGATGTCGGCGGCGGGGCGCGTGTCGCCCTTCGCCTTGGGGACCCAGATGCGTCCGTCGTTGCGCAGCGACTCGCTCATCAGCGTCAGCTTGGACTGGTGGTCGCCGGTTCGCGGGATGCAGGTGGGGTGGATCTGGGTGAAGCAGGGGTTGGCGAAGTGGGCCCCGCGCCGGTGTGCCCGCCAGACGGCGGTGGCGTTGGAGTTCATGGCGTTGGTCGACAGGTAGAAGACGTTGCCGTAGCCGCCGCTCGCCAGGACCACCGCGTCGGCGTAGTGGGTGGAGATCCGGCCGGTCACCAGATCGCGGGCGACGATGCCGCGGGCCCGTCCGTCGACGACGATCAGGTCCAGCATCTCGGTACGGGCGCGCAGCTCGACGTTGCCCGCCGCGATCTGGCGCGACAGCGCCTGGTAGGCGCCGAGGAGGAGCTGCTGGCCCGTCTGGCCGCGGGCGTAGAAGGTGCGGGAGACCTGGACGCCGCCGAAGGAGCGGGTGTCGAGGAGTCCGCCGTACTCGCGGGCGAAGGGGACGCCCTGGGCGACGCACTGGTCGATGATCTCCACGGAGATCTGGGCGAGGCGGTGGACGTTGGACTCGCGGGCCCGGAAGTCGCCGCCCTTGACCGTGTCGTAGAAGAGGCGGTGGACGGAGTCGCCGTCGTTGCGGTAGTTCTTGGCGGCGTTGATGCCGCCCTGCGCGGCGATGGAGTGGGCGCGGCGCGGGGAGTCCTGGTAGCAGAACTGGACGACGTGGTAGCCCTGTTCGGCGAGGGTGGCGCCGGCGGAGCCGCCGGCGAGGCCGGTGCCGACGACGATGACCGTGTGCTTGCGCCGGTTGGCGGGATTGACCAGCCTGGCCTGGAAGCGCCGGGTGTCCCACCGCTCGGCGACGGGCCCGGCGGGGGCCTTGTGGTCGACGGCGGGGGCGCCGGTCGTGTAGTCGAGGAAGCTCATGTCAGCTCACCACTCCGGTCATGACGGCGACGGGTACGGAGACGAAGCCCGCCGTGAGGGCGAGGGCGAGTCCGTTGGCAAGGGCCTTCAGGGCCCGGTCGCGGCGCGCGTTGCCCACCCCGAGGGTCTGGGCCGCGCTCCAGAAGCCGTGGCGGACGTGGAGGCCGACGGCGACCATGGCGACGATGTAGATGACGTTGCCGTACCAGGTGGAGAAGGTGTCCACGACGTTCTGGTACGGGTGGCCCTCCTGGAAGCCGCCGGGGTGCACGGTTCCGGTGGTCAGGTCGAGGATGTGCCACACGATGAAGAGGGCGAGGATGACGCCGCCCCAGCGCATGGTGCGGGTGGCGTAGGAGGAGCGCCTGCGCTTGTGGACGTAGGCGGTGGGGCGGGCCGCGATGTCGCGCCGGCTGAGCTGGTAGGCGGAGACGGCGTGGCCGACGACGGCGGCCAGGAGCACGATCCGCACGAGCCACAGGGCCCAGGAGTGGTGCAGGACGGGGGCGCCCATGGTGCGCAGCCAGTGGCCGTACGCGTTGAACTCCTCGGGCCCGAAGAAGACCTTCAGGTTGCCCGCGACGTGGGCGACGAGGTAGCCGAGCATGAGGAGGCCGCTGACGGCCATGACCGTCTTCTTGCCGATGGTCGACGCCCAGAAGCCGGACGGGCGCGCCGGGGACGGCGGGCGGCCGGTCCCCCGGTCCTTCGTCTTCGTTGCCAGAGCCATGGGAAAGACGCTAGGGCCGGACGGTCCGAGAGGTCCAAGACATGGTCCGGCTCATCTCGATAGGCTTTGGCTATGCAGTTCCAGCAGCTCCTCTATTTCGTGGCCGTGGCGGAGACCCGTCACTTCACGCACGCCGCGGAACGGGTCCACGTCTCCCAGCCCTCGCTTTCGCAGCAGATCAAGTCCCTGGAGCAGGAGCTCGGGGCGGAGCTGTTCAGCCGGGCGCGCGGGAACATCACCCTGACCGAGGCGGGTGAGGCGCTGCTGCCGTTGGCCCGGCGGATCCTCGCCGACGCGGACACGGCGCGGCACGAGGTGCAGGAGCTGGCACAGCTGAGGCGGGGCAGGCTGCGGCTCGGCGCGACGCCGAGCCTCTGCACGGGGATGCTGCCGGACGTCCTGCGGGCCTTCCACGATCTGCATCCGGGGATCCGGCTCTTCATCGAGGAGGGCGGTTCGCACGATCTCGTACGGCAGCTGGCGCGCGGCGCGCTCGACCTGGCGCTGGTGGTGCTGCCGCTGCCGACCCCGTCGCCGGCGCTGACGACGGTGGAGCTGCTGCGCGAGGACCTGGTGATGGTGTCCTCGGCCGCCCTGCCGGCTCCCGGCCGGCCGGTGCGGATCGCGGATCTGCGCGACCGGTCGCTGGTGATGTTCCGGCACGGCTACGACCTGCGGGAGCTGACGGTGGCGGCGTGCCGGGCGGAGGGCTTCGAGCCGTCGTTCACGGTGGAGGGCGGCGAGATGGACGCGGTGCTGGGATTCGTACGGGCGGGCCTGGGGGTCGCGGTGGTGCCGGCCATGGTCGCGGCGCGTGCCGGCCGCGACCTGCGGGTCACCCCGCTGGCCGGCCCGGGGCTGCGGCGCACGATCGCGCTGGCGCACCGCAGCGACGTGGCCCCGCCGCGGGCGGCCCGGGAGCTGCAGAGACTCCTCCTGCGCTCCCGGTGACCGCCGCCGGGCCCGCCCCGTCACGCTGTCCGGCCCGGGCTACACCGCGTCCGCGAGGAGCAGGGAGTGGATGCGGTCGGGGGCGCCGGGGCGGGCGTAGTACCAGCCCTGGGCGGTGTCGCAGCCGAGCTCGCGCAGCTGCTGGGCCTGGGCGCCGGTCTCCACGCCCTCCACCGTCACCGCCAGCTCCAGGCTGTGGGCCAGCGAGACGATGCCCTCCACGATCTTGAGGTCGACGGGGTCCGCCGGGTGCTGCTGCATGCCCCGGGTGAAGGAGCGGTCGAGCTTGAGGACGCTCACGGGGAGGCGTCGCAGGTTGGCCAGGTTGGAGTAGCCCGTGCCGAAGTCGTCGAGCGCGATGTCCACGCCCATCTCGGCCAGCTGGCGCAGCGGCTTGAGCAGGTCGTCGTCCGCGCCGATGAGCGCCGACTCGGTGACCTCCAGGCACAGCGCCCCCGGCTCCAGCCCCGAGCGCTCCAGGACGTCGACGGTGTCGGCGACCAGGCGCGGATGGTGCAGCTGGGTCGGCGAGAGGTTGACGTTGATGCGCAGCGGGCCGCCGTCGGAGTGCCGGGTCTGCCAGAACCGGGCCTGGCGCACCGCCTCCTGGAGCACCCAGCGGCCCAGCGGCACGATCAGGCCGGTGTTCTCGGCGAGCGGGATGAAGCGGTCGGGACCGAGCACGCCGTGCTGCGGGTGGCACCACCGTACGAGCGCCTCGGCGCCGTGCACGCTGCCGTCGCCGAGGTGCACGAGCGGCTGGTACTCGATGAAGAACTCGCCGCGTTCCAGAGCGGCCGGCAGGGCGGTGGTGAGTCCGTGCCGGGTGATGGCCCGGGCGTCGGCCTCGGCGTCGGCGAGCTCGAAGCGGTTGCCTCCGGCCGACTTGGCGCGGTACATGGTGATGTCGGCGCTGCGCAGCACCTCGGCCGGGGTCCGCTCGCCGGCCGGCCCCTCGACGACGCCGACGCTGCCGCGGACGGTCAGTTCGCGGCCGTCGATCCGGACGGGGGTGGCGAGCGTGGTGAGGATGCGGTTCGCCAGCTCGACGACCTGCGCTTCGGTGTCGGGGCCTGTGGTGAGGGCGACGAACTCGTCGCCGCCGAGCCGGGCCACCATCTCGCCGGGTGCGGTCGCGCAGCTCTGCAGCCGGTCGGCGACCTCGACGAGCAGCCGGTCGCCGGCCGCGTGGCCGAGACTGTCGTTGATGGCCTTGAAGCCGTCGAGGTCGAGGTAGCAGAGGCCGAAGCGGGCACCCTCGGATGGCGTGAGGGCCTTCTCCAGGCGTTCGAAGAACAGGGTCCGGTTGGGCAGTCCGGTCAGCGCGTCATGGGTGGCCTCGTAGCGCAGCCGCAGGTTGAGCAGGCGCCGCTCGGTGGTGTCCTCCATCAGCGCCAGCTGGTACTGGGGGAAGCCCTCGGCGTCCCGTAGCAGCGAGACGGTGAGGTTGGTCCACAGGACGGTGCCGTCGCCGCGGTAGTACGGCTTCTCGACCCGGTAGTGCTCGCGTTCGCCGCGCACCAGCTCGCCGTAGAGCTTCCAGACGTGCGGGGCGTCCTCGGGGTGCACCCAGTCCTGGACGTTGCGGCCGCGGACGTGGTGCTCCAGACCGCCGAACATCCGGGTCAGGGTCTCGTTGATCTCCAGGATGTTGCCGTCGAGGTCCGCGATGCCGATGCCGATGGCGGCTCCCTCGAAGACCGCGCGGAAGCGGGTCTCGGTGGCGTGAAGGGCGACTTCGGCGGCGCTGCGGGCGGCGAGCGCGGAGCGGGCGATCGACTCCTGCTCGGTGAGGGTCCGCTGGCGCAGGGCCTGGGCGAAGCCGGCCGCCATGGCGTGCTGGAGCCGTGCGCACCGGGCCCGCAGCTCCTCGGCGGGGTGCTCCCCGTCGTTGCCGCAGTACAGCACGAGGTAGGAGTCGACGACGCCGAGGGTACGGCTGAGGGCGTCGGGGTCCGTGCAGTGGGCCGCCACGAGCGCGGCGCCGGCGCGGTGCGCCGGGGTCGTGTCGAAGGGCCGGTCGTGCAGTGCGGCGCGCAGGGCGTGCGCGAGCGGCAGCAGGTGCCGCTCGAACTCGGCGCGGGTCAGCGAGGTGGCGGTGACCGGGAAGATGGCCCGGCTCCAGATCGTCGCGAACCGCCGGAGTCTGTCCTCGGCGTCGTCCGGTTCCGCCCCCGAACCGGACGGCTGAGACGGCAGCTTCACGCCTTGCGCCCCACCCCTGCGAAGCCCGAGAAGGCGAAGGGATCCTCCTCGTCGACCTCCCCGTCGGGCCGCCAGTTCGGCATGGACACCAGCCCGGGGTCGAGGAGTTCGCAGCCCGCGAAGAAGCGGGAGATCTCGGCGTGCGAGCGCATCACCAGGGGGTTGCGGATGGTGCGGTAGACCTCGACGGTGCCGCCGGCCTGCTCCTCCGTCAGCGGGATGCCCTCGTAGGAGGCGTGGGTCAGTATCACGAGGCTGCCGGGGGCCAGCGCGCCGAGGAGTTCGGCGACGGCCTCGCCCGGCTCGTCCTCGTCCTCCAGGAAGTGCAGGACGGCGACGAGCAGCAGTGCCACCGGCTTGTCCAGGTCGAGGAGCCGGCCCACCTCGGGGCTGTGCAGGATCTCGCGCGGCTTGCGCAGGTCGGCGGAGACGACGGCCGCGCCGTCGTTGCCCTCCAGCACGGCGCGGCTGTGAGCGACGGCGACCGGGTCGTGGTCGACGTACACCACGCGCGCCGCGGGGTCCGCGGCCTGGGCGATCTCGTGGACGTTGCCGAACGTCGGTATGCCGGAGCCTATGTCGAGGAACTGGGTGACGCCGCTGTCGACCGCCAACCGCACGGCGCGACGCATGAAGGCACGGTTCGCCTGCATGATCTTGGGCAGCCCCGGCATGAACTCCATGGCCTTGCGGGCCGCTTCCCGGTCCACTTCGAAATTGTGCGAGCCGCCCAGATAGAAGTCGTACATACGGGACACGCTCGGCACCGAGATATCGATACCCGGCGGGGCCCAGGCGGGACGCTCCATCAATGTCTCCAACAAGTCGCCACGGGGATGCGGCCATGTGTTCGCGGCCGGTGTTCGAGCCGAGGCTACTGATCGCCCGCCGAGAGAGCGAGTGGAAACGGAAATTCGCGATCCGTTCTTGGTCACACGCCATTGGCACGTGCGCGCACAACGAAGAGTTCACGCCTTCAGACCGTGCACATTCACGTGCATACGGACGTGCGTCGAGCCCGCCGTCACAGGAGGTGTGACGGCGGGCCGACCGGTCGCAGCGCGGCGCGGGGGACTACTTGGGCGCTCCGACCAGCTTTCCCTCGGGGGAGACGGCGTACCAGGTGCCGCCCACACCTTGGCCGTTGGTGTCTCCGGGCTCCTCGTCGCCGGCGAAGGTGTACAGCGGCCAGCAGTCGATGGTCTGCTGCTTGATCCCGTCGGGCCGATTGAAGGTCACGAAGCCCTTGAGCGTGATGCCCTTGGTCGCGTTCTTGTCCGCAGGGGCGACAACCGGCCACTTCTCCAGGCACGGTCCGACACAGGCCGTCTTCATCGGCCAGGCGGAATCCTTCTTGAAGCGGTAAACCGTCATTCCACGCGAATCCACCACAATGTCACCGAGCTTGGGATCTTCGCGGATCGCGAGCCCTCCGGGCACCGTACCGGAATCTTCGCTTCCACCCTCGTCCTCGGCATTCTCGGCCGGTGCGGCTTTCTTTCCGTCGGGTGCGGCGGCGAACCAGGTGCCGCCGACGCCCTGACCGTTGACGTCACCGGGCCGGGCGTCCTTGGCGTACCGGTACATCGGCCAGCCGTCGACGGTGAGCTGCTTCGTGCCGTCGGCGCGGGTCACCTCGCCGAGCAGCGAGGGGTCGACGCCGGCCGGTGGCTTGGCGCCGGTGGCGCTCACCACGGGCCACGCCGTGACGCAGTCGCCCTCACAGGTGGCGCGGGGCGGGTTGGCGGAGTCCTTGTCGAAGCGGTAGAGCGTGAAGCCCTTGCTGTCGGTGAGCACCTTGCCGAGCTGCTTGGTGTCCGCCGCGACGAGCTGACCGGCGGGCGACGCCGCCGCCGCCGAGCCCTCAGCACCGGAGCCGTAACCCCCGGAGGCGTACCCACCGGGGTCGTACCCGCTGTCCGCGGAGGCCCCGGCCGGGTTCGCGGCACCGGCGGGGGCACCCCCGAGCGACTGGCCACCCTTTTCCTGGCCACACCCCGTCGTCAGCGCGAGAACGGCCGCCGCGGTCAGCGCGAGTGCCGCGTTCCCCCAGGTCTTCATGTCAACTCCTCTTGCTTCATGGCTTGTTGGAGCGGCGTCGGGATCCGTCCACGGCATGGAGTACGGGCCCGGCCGTCGGTCTGCTCAAAGCCCGGCGAAGAAATTCCGCGGAGACGTCAAACCCGCACCCCCCAAGAACCGCTCCATCCGGGGAATCAGGGGCGTTCCGCACCCGCGGGAGGGGTCGACGTGATGATGCTCTTCGGCGTGTCTGTGTACGGATCGCTCCTCACGCGGCCCCTGGGGGCCGCCGCGCTGGTGTGGCTGCTCGTCACTCCGGTGCCGGCCGCCGCCGACGCCTGCGCCTCCGCCGTGACCTGGCCCGGAGGCTCGCACGCGGTCGCGGTGGCCGGGCCGGGCGACTGCCCGCCCACCCCGACCCCTCCGCCGCCCACCCCCACCCCGACGCCCACACCCACGCCGACGCCCACACCCACGCCGACTCCCACGCCTCCGCCGGAACCCACGCCACCACCGCCGCCTCCGCCTCCCCCGCCGAAGCCGAGGCCGACGCCCACACCCGCGCCGCCGCCTCCCGTCCGCGCGGATCCACCGCCCCCGCCGCGGCCGGCCCCGCCGCCACCGCCCGCCCCGGCGCCCGAACCCCCACCCCCTCCCCCGCCGTCACCCACGCCCACACTCCGCCCGCGGCCGCCGGCTCCGGCCCCCGTGGCCCTGCCGAGCTACCGCCCCGCCCAGCGACACCAACCCGAGGGCGGCCCTTCCCTCGTGTCGATGACCCTGCTCGTCACCGCCCCCGCGGTGCTCGCGACCGCGGCGCTCCGCTCCCGCTCCCGCTGAGCCCGTCGAGGAATCCGCTGAGCCCGTCGAAGGAAGACCACCATGTCCGAATGGCTCGTCCTCACCATCGCGATGGCCGCCGCGTGCGCCGTCGTCCTCACCATCGTCGTCATCAACAACCGCCGGCTCCCCGACGACGACGACCCCAACGAGACCCCCGACGTCATCGAGTACATGACGATGATGATCGGCGTGGTCTACGCGATCGTGCTCGGCCTCGCCATCGCCGGTGTCTGGGAGGCCCGCAGCGCCGCCCAGGACTCCGTGCGCCAGGAGGCCCAGGCCCTGCACGAGATCTCGGAGCGGGTCGAGGTCTACCCCGCCGACGTGCGTCAGCGGATCCGCTCCGACGTCGAGGCGTACGTCGCCCATGTCGTCGGCGAGGAGTGGCGCCACATGTCCGAGCACGGGGAGCTCAGCGACAAGGGCACCGAACTGCTCGGACAGATCCGTCGCGGCGTGACGGACTACCGGCCCGCGAACGACCACGAGGGGCAGGCGTACCAGCCGCTGGTGGACCAGGTGGCGGCGGTGGACGACGCCCGGGGCGCCCGGGGCCAGAGCGCGGGGGAGACCATGCCCGGAGTGGTGTGGTTCGGCCTGATCATCGGCGCGCTGGTGACGGTCGGCCTGATCTTCACCCTGCAGATCCGGCGCACCGGCCGGGAACTGCTGCTCGCGGGTCTGTTCAGCGCCCTCATCGCGTTCCTGCTCTTCCTGATCTGGGACTTCGACGCACCGTTCGGACGCGGCATCTCGGCCACCGCGACACCGTTCACCGACCTCTTCCCGCAGCTCACGGAGTGACCGCGGGGTCCACCGGCAAGATCGGCAGAACGCCCCCCTAGGCCGAACGGTGGACATCGGTGCCCCATTCGCCCGCCTGGGATCGCGGCTGTGATAGTGCGCTTCTAACGTTTCGGGCATCGAGGTGCATTTCATGCCCTTTCGCGGAAACCCTTCCGCGGCTGCGCCTCACGGACCCGGAGGACACCCATGCGCGCGATACGTGCCGCGTCCACTGCCCTTCTGGGGGCGGCCGCCCTCGCCTTGGCCGCTCCCCTCGCCTCGGCTGCGGACGGCGCCCCCGCACCCGCCCCCAAGGCGCCCCGAGCCAAGGCTCCGGGCGACTTCGTCGTCTCTCCCTCGCTGGTGGCCCCCGGTGGCCGGGTGACGCTCAGCGCGCCGGGCTGCCGCAGCACCGCGACCGCCTCGGCCGGCATCTTCGACACCGCGACCATCGCCCCGGGATCCACGGCCACCGCCGTGGTGGACCAGGACGCCAAGCGGGGTGCGGTCTACACGGTCTCGTTCAACTGCACCGGGGGCGTCCAGGAGACCGTCACCCTGACCATCAGCGGCACCACGGCGACCCCGACGGCCAACTCGACCGTGCTCACACCGCCTCGCGGCGTGCAGGGCGGACTGGGCGGCTCGGTCGGCGGGATCGACACGATCACCCTGGCGGCGGGCGCCGGCCTGGTCGTCGCCGCCACCACCGGCCTGGTGGTCGTCGTACGGCGCCGCCGGGCCGATCTCGACCGGGCCCGGCGTCACTGACGGCGGGGACGGTGTCTCCCACCGGCGCCCGCCACCACCCGCACCCGGCACCACGGAAACGGAACCGACCACGGAGACCGAACCGACCGCACCACCGCAGACGTCCGTCGCCCCCGAGTCCTGTCCGACCAGGATTCGGGGGCGACGGGCGTGGCGGGCGCCGGGAGGTCCGGCCGGTCAGACGGCGGCGCCGGTACGGCGGCGGCGGGCGATGAAGAGACCGCCGCCGAGCGCGGCCGCGGCGACGAGCGAACCGCCGAGAGCCATCTCCGTGGAGCTCGGCGCCAGCGAACCGCCGATGCCGCCCTGGGCGCCCTGCCCGGCCAGCACGCGGAACTGCTGCGTGAACACCCGGTTGTTGTTGTTGCAGCGGACGGTCAGGGTCTGCTGACCGAGCGGGGCGTTGTTGTGGATGCGGGCGACGGCGCTGGAGACCCCGTCGTGGTTCGCCGAGAGGGTGGTCGTCGGGAAGGCGGCGGACGTGACGGTGCCGCCGCCGGAGCAGCCGCGGACGGTGATCGTGAGGGTCGACCCCTGATGGACCGCGAAGGGGGTCACGGTGACGTTGCTCGAGCCGTCCCCTCCCCGCTGGACCACGGAGGAGCCGAGGGTGACGCTGCCGGGACCGTTCGTGGCGGCGGCGAGGGGGGCCGCGAGCCCGGCCGCCGCGATCGCGGTGGCGGCCACCGCCAGAGTGCGTGCAGCACGCATGGTTGAACCTCCAGTGGAAGACGCCCCAAAGCGGTGCCCCGGGAAATTCGACGAGTACGCCTTCCATGACGAACCATCACCACTACGGACAATCAACGCATCTCGGCACTGGTCCACCCCGGTGAGGCGACACGCCGGGAAAAGGGCCGGTGAACCTGACGGAGCCGCAGGTCACAGACCGTCAGGACGCTTATCTGATGATTACTCGTATGGGTCATCGTTCTCGTCACCCGGCCCGCCCTGAGGTACCACTGAGCTCCGGCGCCTGCCGGACGGCCGCTCGCCCGGCCGGGAGGCGCCCGCCACCCGTTCGCCTTTCCCTGATCGCCGGTCCGGCCCGCCCCCCTTACCGTTTCGACGATGCCTGGAAGGGAGATCCATGAGCCCCAAGGACTTCAGCGTCTTTGAGCGCAGAAGACGCCAACCGTGGGGCGTCCTGACGCTCGTCATGCTGTCCGGACTGGCGATGATGCGCAACGGAGTCGACGCCGAGCTCGGCCCTCCGCAGCCCGCCGCCGCCGCGGCTCCCGACACCCGGATCGGGGCTCCGCCCGCCCCCGGCCTGGAGCCGCTGCCGTTCGCCCCCGCCTCCCGGGTGAAGATCCCGTCCATCAGGGTCGCGGCCCCCGTCATGGACGTGGGCCTGGACGCGAACGGCTGGATCGCGGCGCCGCCCCCGGAGGACCCCAACCTGGCCGGCTGGTACCAGAACGGCATCGCGCCCGGGCAGCGCGGCACGTCCATCATCGTCGGCCACGTCGACAACCAGGCCGGTCCTGCGGTCTTCTACGGCCTCGGCTCGCTGGAGAAGGGTCAGCACGTCGAGGTGGAGCGGTTCGACGGCCGGGTCGCGGTCTTCGAGGTCTACGGCGTCGAGGTGTACGCCAAGGACAACTTCCCCGGCGTGCAGGTCTACGCCGACACCGGAGAGCCCGAGCTGCGGGTCATCACCTGCGGCGGCGGCTACTCCCGGGCCCAGGGCTACTCCGGAAACGTCGTGGTCTACGCCCGCATGGTCGGCTCGCGCTGAGAGGCGCGCGGAGAGGCCCCCGGCGTCGCGCCGGGGGCCTCTTCGCACGCGGTCAGCGGCGGGGCACGGTGATGCTGTAGCCGGCGTCGAGGAGCTCCGGCAGATAGCGCTTCAGCGCGGTCACGCTCTGGGAGCGGTTGCCGCCCGCGTCGTGCGAGAGGACCACGACGCCGGGCGCCGCCCCGTCGAGGACCCGGCGCACGATGCGGTCCGTGCCCGGTTCCTTCCAGTCGAGGGTGTCCACGGTCCAGGCGAGCGGCTCCATGCCCAGTTCGGCGCCGATCTCGAACGAATGCCGGTTCCAGGCCCCGAAGGGAGCGCGGTACCACAGGGGCGCGGTTCCCAGGGTCCGCTCGACGACGTCGCTGGTGGAGCCGAGCTCGTCCCGGATGCGGGAAGGGGGCAGCTTGGGGATGAGGGGATGGGACCAGGAGTGGTTGCCCACCACATGGCCGTCCGCGGCCATCTCCCGCAGCAGGTCGGGGTTGTCGGCGGCCATCTCCCCGCAGACGAAGAACATCGCCCGGCAGCCGTAGCGCCGCAGGGTGGCGAGGATCTCCGGGGTGTAGCGGGGGTCGGGCCCGTCGTCGAAGGTCAGCACCATCGACCGGCCGACTCCGGACATCTTCAGGAACGGCCGCTGCCGGACCGGGGGAAGCGCCCTGCGCAGGCTCGGGGGCGCGTAGGCGGTCATCGGCTGGAGCCGGTACGAGGAGGGCTTCGCCCGGCCGCTCGCCGGTCCGCCGGCACCGAGGGCGCCGGCGGACCCGGGCGCCGGGCCCCCGGGCCGTACGGGCGTGGCGGCGCGTTCCGACGCGAAGACGCCGACCGTGGCGGTGGCCCCCAGTGCGGCGGCGATGCGCAGCACCGCACGGCGCCCTTTGGGGATCTGATCCTTTTTCATGACTAATAACTCGCATGGCCGATGGCCGGCGCGCCTCCTCCACACCGGCCGCCCGGCCGAAAACACCCGATGAGCCGATAGCCGGCACAGCCCAGGGACGGGACCGTACCGGCGCGCACCGCAAGGCCCGGTCCCCCGACCGGCGGGGTCCGGCCAGGACCGGCGGACGCGGCCCGGCAGGGTGCCGTCCGGCGGCGCGCGGCGCTACTCCCCCATCACCAGCCCGTCGTTTCCCGCGCCACGGCCGAGGACGACCTCGCGGATGGTGTCGCGCACGGCGGTCCGGCCGCCGCCAGCCTCGGGCCCGGCGTTGAGGTTGACCACCCGGCCCCGGGAGGTGTCGAACCACTGGGGGATGAACTCCGCCTTGGTGACCTCCCAGCGCGCGCCCGGTGCGGCGGGCGGGGAGAAGGTGAACCGGCCGAGGGTGCCCTGATTGCCCCGGGGGTCGAAGGACCCCTGGTAATTGATCATGTCGCCGGCGATCTGGTCGCCCATGCCGTAGACGATCCAGGTGCCGTTGACCTTCTCGTACGCCTGCGGCACGTGCGCGTGCGTGCCGACGATGAGGTCGATGTCGGGGCGGCCCCCCGACTGCGAGGCGGTGAGGGAGCTGCCGAGGGTCAGCTGCGTGTCGTCCGGGGCGGTCTGCCACTCGGTACCCCAGTGGAGACTGACGACGACGACGTCGGCGCCGGCCTTCCGGGCCGCCCTGGCGTCCGCGATGATCTTCTGTTCGTCGATCAGGTTGACGGCCCAGGGCTGTCCCGCGGGCAGCGGGTATCCGTTGGTCCCGTAGGTGTAGGCGAGTTGGGCGACGGTCGCGCCGCCGGCCTTCAGGAGCGTGGGGCGCGCGGCCTCGTCGGCGGAGCGGGCGGAACCGGCGTGCCGGACACCCGCCCGGTCGAGCGCGTCGAGCGTGCGGCCGAGTCCGGCGACGCCGTCGTCCAGGGTGTGGTTCGAGGCGGTGGAGCAGGAGTCGTACCCGGTGTCCTTGAGGGCGGCGGCGATCTCGGGCGGCGACTTGAAGGCGGGGTAGCCGGTGTAGGGGCCGCCCTCCTCGCCGTACACCGTCTCCATGTGGCAGATGGCCAGGTCGGCCCGGGAGACGACCGGCTTGACGCCGGACAGCATCGGCCGGAAGTCGTAGCCCTGGCCGTTCGCGTCGACGCCGGCCTGCCGGATGACCGAGGAGTGGGGCAGGACGTCCCCGGAGGCGACGAGGGTGAAGCCGGTACGGGCCGAGGCTCCGCCGGCCCCGGCCGAGGGGTCCGCCGACGCGACCGGCGGGGGTGCGCCGGGAGGCGCGGAGTCCTGCCCGGCGGGCGGCGCTCCGGTGGTGGGGGCCGCGCCGGCACAGCCGGTCGCCGCGGTGAGCAGGAGGGCGGCGAGGGCCACCGCCCGTCGTCTCGTGCGCTGGGTCATGTGCCGGACTCCGCCGTTCATCGGACGAACATCTGTCCTGATGAATTCACAGCGGATATAAGCCACAGTCAAGGGACAAAGCCGCGAAGCTTTCCAAACCCCGCTGAAACGGACGCAGCGCTTCCGTGTGACCGTTCACCGCACCATTCGCCGCTCGGTGCGACCGCTCGTCGCACGGACGTGTGCGTTCCCTGTCCCCTGCCGCCCGCATACGTTCGTATACGCCCGTGGGATGACGAGCCGGCGGGAGAGGTGTGCAGCATGACAACGGCGACGACCGACGAGCGTGCCCTGGCGGAGCTCCAGCGGGATCACGGCCAGGCTCTCCTCGGCTTCCTGCTCCAGCTGACCTACGGCGATCAGCAGCGGGCCGAGGACCTGGTGCAGGAGACCCTCGTGCGGGCCTGGCTCCACCCTGAGGCGTTCGACAGCCCCTACGAGTCGATGCGTCCGTGGCTGTTCACCGTGGCCCGGCGCCTCGCCATCGACGCCCGGCGCTCCCGGCTCGCCAGGCCCGCCGAGATCGGCGACGGGATGCTCGCCGCCACGCCCGACCCGGCGGACGTCACCGAGTCGGCGGTCGCGGCGCTCGACGTGCGGGCGGCCGTCCGGGGCCTGAGCCCGGAACACCGGGCCGTGCTCGTCCGGCTCTACTTCCACGGCCTGACCGTCAACGAGGCCGCGGCCGACCTCGGCATCCCCGCCGGCACGGTGAAGTCCCGCTCGCACTACGCGCTGCGCCAGCTCGGGCGGTGCCTGCCCGGGTACCGCCCCCGGCGCGGGGGCGTTGCCCGGCCGAGGGCCGCGGCCCCACAATGACCGGGTGACGCTGACTCTCGCCGCCGCCGAAAAGGTACTCGCCGACAACTTCGCCCCGTGGGTGCTGGACCTGGGCCTCTCGGTGGTCTCGCTCGACGTCCAGGAGGCGGTCCTGCGCCTCCCCTGGTCGGACCGGCTGGCCCGCGAGGGCGGCGGCCTGTCCGGGCAGGCGCTGATGGCGGCCGCCGACACGGCGACGGTGATCGCGGTCTCGGCCGCCCGCGGCGGCTTCGTGCCGATGACGACCGTCCAGCAGTCGATCAGCTTCCAGCGCGCCGTCCTGGGGGCGGACGTCCTGGTGCGGGCGCGCCTCACCAAGGCCGGCAAGCGGATGGCCTTCGCCGACATCGCGATGACGGCCGAGGGGACGAACGAGACCGCCGCGCACGCGACGGCCGTGTACGCCCTGCTCGGCTGAACCGCCCCGCCCCGCCCCGCCGGGCGGACGGCCCCGCACGGTCCTCGCCGCCGCGCCCTGCCCGTCCCACCCCTCACGGGCGTCCGGCCCGGCCCCGTCTCTCCCACCAGCACCGATGCGGCGGGAGAACGTATCCGAAACCACACCGGCGAGTTGAGTAAAGAGCGACCCGCGCGCGTCTTCTTGGGTGGAGGCTCGTCCTCGGGGTCCTCGACCGACACGACACGTCCGGAGAAGGTGGGAGCGTTGCTGCCCGAGAGTACGAACGGCACCAGCGGAGGCGGGCTCGCCGTCCCGATGGCCTGGCTGTGTGCCGAGTTCACAGCCGGTGATCTGCTGCGCACGAGCTGTCTGGTGGAGCCCGGGTCACTGGAGTACCGGGCCGGACAGCGGACGCTGGCCCTCACCATCCACCTCTGCGAGAGCGCGGACGCCCCGGCCCGGACGGGCCGTGCGGACCGGCTCGACGAGTGGATCACGCGGACCGCCTACGACCAGCCCTGGCCCGAGTGGGTGCGCGAACGGCTCGACGCGCTGACCCGGGCGGGCGGCGAGGGGCCCGATCTGGCCCTGGCCCGCGAGACCTGGCGGCTCCTGGAGGCGACCCACATCAGGGCGGCCGACCTGGGCGGGCTGCCGCCCCTCTCGCCGGCCTTCCCCGTCGACGAGTCGGAGCAGGTCTGGATGCCCGCCTGGAAACTGGGGCTGCCCCTCGGTCACCTGGCCCTGCACCTCTACTGACGGCGCGGCCGTCCGCCGGCCGCGCACCGTCGTGCCGGGGCGCCGCCCCGGCACCTCAGCGGGCCGTCGGGTGGACTCCCGCCCGGTACTTCGGGATCCGCACCGTCACCTTCATCCCCGCGCCGGCGCCGGTCTCGATGACAAGTGCGTACTCCGCCCCGTACACCTGGCGCAGCCGCTCGTCCACGTTCGACAGGCCGATCCCGGAGCCCGAGGGACGTTCCCCGCGCAGGATCGCGCGCAGCACGTCCGGGTCCATGCCCACTCCGTCGTCCTCGATCGTCACCACGGCCTCCGCGCCCGCGTCACGGGCGTGGATCGTGACCCGGCAGTCGTTCACGGAGTCCTCCAGGCCGTGCTTGACCGCGTTCTCGACGAGCGGCTGGAGGCAGAGGAACGGCAGGGCCACCGGGAGCACTTCGGGGGCGATCTGCAGGCTGACCTTCAGCCGCTCGCCGAACCGGGCCCCGGCGAGCGCCAAGTACTGCTCGATCGCCCGCAGTTCGTCGGCGAGCTGGGCGAACTCCCCGTGCCTGCGGAAGGAGTAGCGGGTGAAGTCGGCGAACTCCAGGAGGAGTTCCCGCGCTCTTTCGGGGTCGGTGCGGACGAAGGAGGCGATCGCGGCGAGGGAGTTGAAGACGAAGTGCGGGGAGATCTGCGCCCGCAGGGCACGGATCTCGGCCTCCACCACCCGCGTCCGCGACCGGTCCAGCTCGGCCAGCTCCAGCTGTACGGAGGCCCAGCGCGCGACTTCCGTGGCGGCCCGCACGAGGACGGCGGACTCGCGCGAGCCGTAGGCCACGAGCGCTCCGAGCACGCCGTCCTCCCCGGTGAGCGGGGCGATCACCGCCCAGCGCAGGGGGCACTCGTCCTCCGCGCACCCCGTGTGCGCGGAGCGGCTGCGTCCGGAGGCGAGGGTCTCGGCCACCTGCTCCAGGACGTGGTCGCGGTGGTGGGCCTCGCCCGGCCCGTCCCACGCGAGGACGGTGGAGCGGTCGGTGAGGCAGAGCGCCTCGGTGCCGAGCAGGGACCGCAGCCGCCGGACGGCCTTGCGCGCGGTGTCCTCGGTCAGGCCCGCGCGCAGGGGCGGCGCGGCGAGCGAGGCGGTGTGCAGGGTGTGGAACGTGGCCCGTTCGACCGGGGTGCCGAGGTCCGGGTCGGCGGCCCGTGCGCCGCGCCGGGCGGCGAGCCGCCCGAGGACGAATCCGGCGGCGAGCAGCACGGCCGCGGCGGCGCACGCGGCCGCGAGGGCGATCCCGGTCATCGGCCGGCCCCTTCGCGCAGCAGGTCCTCGGGCAGGTGCAGCCGGGCCAGGATCGCCGGGGTCCCGGCCGGCACGTGCCCGGGGGTGGCCAGCGAGACCAGCACCATGGTCACGAAGCCCAACGGGACCGACCAGACGGCCGGCCAGGCCATCAGGGTGTGCGCCCAGCCCTCGGCCGGCAGCCCGGCCCGGGTCGCCATCACCGCGGTGAGCGCCGACCCTCCGCCGAGCAGCAGCCCGGCCATCGCCCCGGGCGGGGTCAGCCGCCGCCACCAGATGCCGAGGACCAGGAGCGGGCAGAAGGAGGAGGCCGACACGGCGAAGGCGAGACCGACGGCGTCCGCGACCGGGACCTTGGACGCCATGACCCCCACGGCCAGGGGGACGGCGGTGGCCAGGAGGGCCGCCAGGCGGAAGTGCCGTACGCCGCGGGAGGGCAGCACGTCCTGGGTGAGGACGCCCGCCACCGACATGGTCAGCCCGGAGGCGGTGGACAGGAACGCGGCGAAGGCGCCGCCGGCCAGCAGCGCGCCCAGAAGGTCGCCGAGCACCCCGCCGAGCATCCGCTCCGGCAGGACGAGCACGGCGGCGTCGGCGGCCCCGGTGAGGGCGAGTTCGGGGGCGTAGATCCGGCCCAGCGCTCCGTACACCGGCGGCAGGAGGTAGAACACGCCGACCAGCCCGAGCACGACGAGGGTGGTGCGGCGGGCGGCGCGGCCGTTCGGACTGGTGTAGAAGCGGACGGCGACGTGGGGCAGCCCCATGGTGCCGAGGAAGGTGGCGAGGATCAGGCCGTACGTGGCGTACAGCTGGTGCCCGTCCCGGCCGCCGGCCAGCGGTTGTGACCAGCCGAGCGGGTCGGCGCCCGTCGAGGCGCGGGCGGGGACGGTCGCCCCCGGGGGGAAGGCGAGTTCGGTGCCGCCCTCGACCCGGTGGGTGCCCTCGGGGAGCGTGACGGACCGCCCTTCGTACGCGGTGGCGTCGATCCGCCCGGTGACGGTGAGGGTCAGCGGGGTGTCGACCTCGATGCGTACGGTGTCGGCGACGCGGACGACGGTGTGCTCGCGGAAGACCGCCGGGGCGTCGAAGCGGACGCGGGGCGCGTCGTCACCGGACCAGGCGGCGGCGAGGAACAGCGCGGGCACGAGCAGGGCGGTGAGCTTGAGCCAGTACTGGAACGCCTGGACGAAGGTGATGCTGCGCATGCCGCCGGCGGCGACGATGCCGGTGACCACGACGGCGACGAGGAGCCCGCCGACCCAGTCGGGGGCGCCGGTGAGGATCTCCAGGGTCAGCCCCGCGCCCTGGAGCTGGGGCAGCAGATAGAGCCAGCCGATCCCGACGACGAAGAGGCTGGCGAGACGGCGGGCGGGCGGCGATTCGAGCCGGGCCTCGGCGAAGTCGGAGAGGGTGTACGCCCCGGAGCGGCGCAGCGGGGCCGCGACCAGCACGAGCAGGACGAGGTAACCGGCGGTGTAGCCGACGGGGTACCAGAGCATGTCGGGGCCCTGGACGAGGACGAGGCCGGCGATGCCGAGGAAGGACGCGGCGGAGAGGTACTCGCCGCTGATGGCGGCGGCGTTGAGCCCCGGGCCGGCGGTCCGGGAGGCGACGTAGAAGTCCGAGGTCGTGCGGGATATGCGCAGGCCGAGCGCGCCGATGAGCACGGTCGCCACGACGACGGCGGTGACCGCGGCCACCGCGTAGGTGTGGTTCACGTCCGTTCCCCCGGGCTCAGCGGCCCTCGACGAGACCGGTGAAGTCCCGTTCGTTGCGTTCGGCGCGGCGGACGTACCAGCGGGCGACGCCCCAGATGACCGGGTACACGCCGACGCCGAGGGCGGTCCAGACGACGGCCTCGGGGGCGGGGAGCGCGAGCAGCAGGGGCAGCGAGCCGACGAGCAGGGCGAGCGCGCCGAGGGCGGTGAGCGCGGCCTTCAGCTGGCTGCGCATCAGGGAGCGGACGTAGGTGTGGCCGAGGGTGGTCTGCTCGCTGATCTCGAAGCGCGCGGGTGGATGCCCGGCCGCTTTCCGGGCGGCGGGGCGGGGGCCCGGCGCCTGCCCGGGCACGGCGGTCGCGCCGTCGCGCACGGCCGAGGCGTACGTGACGGTCTCGCGCCGCGGCCGGCGCGGCGGTGGCTCCTGCTCGGGCATCGGCGTCCGCTCCCGCCTCTCTTCGTCCGCTGGGCGGGTGAGTCTACGCAGAAGCGATCACGGACGGTAGACGCGTGGGCGGGCGGACGGAACGGGGGGCGGGGGGCGGCCGCCGGAACGGGCGGGCCGGACAGCGAGTCGGGGCGGAACGCGAGGGCCCGAGGTCAGGAGCGCCGCCGGAACGGGCGGGTCGGACGTCAGGGGCGGCCGGCCGCCCGCCGCATCAGCAGGTCCCGCAGGTGACGGGCGTGGCGGCGGCTCACGGAGAGTTCGGCGGAACCGACCCGGACGGAGGTGGCGCCGCCGTCCAGGCGCAGCTCGTCGATCCGGTCGAGGGCCACGAGGTGACTGCGGTGGATCCGGACGAAGCCCCGGGCGGACCAGCGCTCCTCCAGGGTGGACAGCGGAATACGGACGAGGTGGCTGCCGTCCCGGGTGTGCAGGCGGGCGTAGTCGCCCTGCGCCTCGACGTAGTCGATGTCGTCGACGGCGACGAAACGGGTCACACCCGCCAGTTCGACCGGTATCTGTTCCGGCGCGCCGCCGGGCGCGAGGGCCGCCGGAGCGACGTGGGCCAGGTCGCGGACGCGTCGGACCGCCTCGGCGAGCCGCTCCCTGCGCACCGGCTTCAGGACGTAGTCGACCGCCTTCAGGTCGAAGGCCTGGAGGGCGAAGCCCTCGTGGGCGGTGACGAAGACGATCAGCGGCGGCCGGGCGAAGCCGGCGAGCAGCCGGGCGACGTCGAGCCCGGTGAGACCGGCCATGTGGATGTCGAGGAAGACGACGTCGATGGCCTCCTCGCCGTCGGGCCCGGCCTCCAGGGCGCGCCCGATCCTGCGCAGCGCCTCGGTCGCGTCGGTGGCTCCCTCGGCGCTGCGGACCCGCGGGTCGGCACGCAGGAGGTAGAGGAGTTCCCCGAGGGCCGGCTCTTCGTCGTCGACGGCCAGTACGCGCAGCATGGAGCGGAGTGTAGGCGGGGCGGCGGGCTATCTCAGCAGTCGGGACATCCGGCGGTCGGCGAGCGCCTTGCCGCCGGTCTGGCAGGTCGGGCAGTACTGCAGCGAGGAGTCGCTGAAGGACACCTCGCGGATGGTGTCCCCGCAGACCGGGCACGGCTCGCCGGTGCGGCCGTGGACGCGCAGACCGCTCTTCTTCTCCGCCTTCAGCCTGCCCGCCGCGATGCCGTGCGAGCGTTCCACGGCCTCGCGCAGGGTGGTGCGCATCGCCTCGTACAGGGCGGCGGTCTCCGCCTCGGTGAGGTTCTGGGTCGGCTTGAAGGGGGACATCCTCGCCACGTGGAGGATCTCGTCGCTGTACGCGTTGCCGATGCCGGCGATCAGGCTCTGGTCGCGCAGGGCTCCCTTGATCTGACGCCGTTCCCCGGCGAGCAGCGCGGTGAACGAGGCGAGGTCGAACCCGGCGGCGAGCGGGTCGGGTCCGAGGCGGGCGACGCCGGGCACGTCCTGGGGGTCGCGGACGAGGTGGACGGCGAGGCGTTTGGTGGTGCCGGCCTCGGTGAGGTCGAAGCCCTCGCCCGTGATCAGCGCGGTGCGCAGGGCGAGGGGGCCCTTGCCGGGACGCGGAGGTCCCGAGGGCAGGGGGTCCCTCCACTGGAGCCAGCCCGCGCGGGCCAGATGGACCAGCAGGTGCAGCAGCTCGCCCGTGGTGCCGGCGGTCTCGATGTCGAGGAACTTGCCGTGCCGGGCGACCGAGACGACCTCGGCGCCGTCGAGGGCGCCCAGCGGAGGGTCGTACGTCTTGAGCACGCTGATCGCGACCGGGATGACACGGGCGATCTCCTTGCCCACGAGATGCTCGTCGAGGAACTCTCGCAGCGCTTCCACCTCGGGCAGTTCGGGCATGGCTCCACCCTGCCCCAAGCGCGCCCGCGCCGCGCGTTCAACGGCTCCCGTCCGCCGGCCGTCGTCCCCGCGCCCGACCGCTCCCGTCGCCCGCCGTCGTCCCCGCGGTCAACGGCTCCCGTCCGCCCGGTCCAGCAGGTCGAGTTCGTCGCCGAGGGCGTCGGCCAGGGCGTCGAGGTCGGGGACGGCCTTGCCGTCGGCGACCAGGCCGACGTGGACCCGTCCGCCGTAGGGGGACATGGCGACGGCGAGGGACTGGCCGCGGGCGAGCGGCGCCATGGGATAGAGCTCGCGCAGCGGGGCGCCGCCGAGGGAGAGGGCCGAGCGGGGCAGCGGCACGCTGGTGACCAGCACGTCGAAGAGGAGGCGGGCGGCTCCCGACGCCAGCGGCGCCCCGAAGCGGTGGGCGAGCGGTGGGAGTTGGTCGGCCAGCACGGCGACGGCGCCGGCGCCGCGCAGCGGCCCGTCGGCCTTGTTGCGCTCCATCCCCCGCCGTACGGCGGCCAGCCGGGCGTCCGGGTCGGGCTCGGTGACCGGCAGCGCGAGGAGGTACGCGGACAGGCTGTTGCCGGTGGCCGGCGCGGCTCCCGGGCGCCGGCGCGAGACGGGGACGAGGGCACGCGGGTCCACTCCGGGGAGCGGTTCGCCGCGCCCCTCGAGCCAGCGGCGCAGGGCCCCGGCGACCACGGCGAGCAGCACGTCGTTGGCGGTACCGCCCGAGGCGCGGCGCACCCGCTGGATCGGGTCGAGGTCCAGGGCGGCGGTGGCCACCCGGCGGGTCCCGCTGGACTGGGCGGCGAGGGCCGTGGCGCCCCGGGGGTCGACGCGGCTGGCGCGGAGCACGCTGGCGCCGACCTCCACGGCCCGGCCGAGGTCCTCGATCCGGTCACGGGCGGCCCCGACGATCCGCCCGGGACCGGGAAGCCAGGAGCGTGGGGGCACGGGGCGGGCGCGTCGCCGGCCGGCCCCGCGGGCGGCGGCGATCTCGTCGAAGATCCCGGCGCCGATGGCGACGGCCCGCAGGCCGTCCGCGAGGGCGTGGTGGAGTTTGACCAGGACGGCGAAGGAGCCGTCGGGGGCGCCGGTGAGGAGGAACATCTCCCACGGGGGCCGCCCGCGCTCCAAGGGGCGTTCCATGAGGTCGCCGGCGAGCCGGGCGGTCTCGTCGGCGAAGTCCGCGCCCGGCAGGACGATCCTGCGCACGTGCCGTCGTACGTCGAAGTCCTTGTCCGCCGCCCAGGCCGCGCCTCCCACGGGCAGCCAGACGTCGCGGACGCGCATGCGCAGCCGGGGGATCGCCGCCGCCCGGCAGGCGAGCAGGTCGAGGACATCGGTGCCGTCCGGTGCCGGGCCGAAGTGGGCGAGGGCGCCCAGGTGCATGGGGTGGTCGGTGGATTCGAGGTGCCAGAAGGCCAGATCGAGGGGTGCCAGAAGCTCGGTGCTCAACGCATCCTCATGTCCAGGGTCGTGTTCGGAAAGGCAGCGGAAGCCCGAAGTCAATCGCGGACGGTCTGTTACGGTCAAGTACGATCTGTATACACAGGGTTAACTCCGAATTCGCACCAGACGCATTTGCCGCTGCCGCGCGACTCCACGCCCCAGACGTCCGAGATCTGGTCGACGAGCAGCAGCCCGCGCCCCGAGACGCCCGCGTCCCCCGCCTCCCGGCGCCTGGGCAGCGCGCTGGAGCGGTCCTCGACCTCCACCCGCAGCCGCCGCTCCGGGTCACCGAGCATCCGCAGGGTCACGATCGCCCCTCCGTCGGTGTGCATCAGCGCGTTGGTGATCAGCTCGTCGGCGACCAGCTCGATCTCGTCGGAGCGGTCGCCGCCGCCCCATGCCTTCACGGCGGCCCTGATCATGTGGCGGGCCGAGCTCAGCGCCTCCGGGTCGCTCTGCCCGACGTGTTGCTGGAGTCGGCCGCCGGGCCGCGGGAAGTACGCCCCCTCGCGGCGCAGCAGCAGGATCGCCACGTCGTCGTCGCCGCCCCGCTCGTCCACGCTGTCGCACAGGTGGTCGGCGAGCTGCTGGAGGTCGCGCGGCCCGCGCCGTACCAGGGAGGCGAGCCAGCGCATCCCCTCGTCGAGGTCCGATCCGGGCGCCTCCACCAGGCCGTCGGTGTAGAGGACCAGGGTCTGCCCGGGGTCCAGCTCCAGGGCGGTCACCGGATAGTCCAGTCGTCCGAACTCCGCGGAGAGCCCCAGGGGCAGCCCGCCCTCCACGGCGAGCCTGCGGCAGCCGCCGTCGGTGTCCTGGATCAGGGGGTTCACATGGCCCGCGCGCACCAGCTGCACGACGCCGGTCGAGAGGTCCGCCTCGGCGTAGGTGCAGGTGGCGAAGCGCTCGGTGTCCAGTTCGTGGAGGAAGACGGAGGCCCGGGCCATCACCGTCGCCGGATTGTGGCCTTCGGCGGCGTAGGCCCGCAGCACGATCCGCAGCTGGCCCATGACGGCCGCCGCGTGGGTGTCGTGTCCCTGGACGTCGCCGATGACGGTGCCGACCCGGCCGCCGGGGAGCGGGATGATGTCGTACCAGTCGCCGCCGATGTCCCGGCCGAGACGGGCCGAGCGGTAGCGGACGGCTATGTGCGCCCCCGGCACGTCGGGGATCCGGCGCGGCAGCATCGCCTGCTGGAGCCCTTCCGCCAGGTCGTGCTCCTGCTCGTAGAGCATGGCCCGCTGGAGGCTCTGCGCGATGCTGCTGCCGAGCGCGACCAGCAGATTGCGCTCGTCGGCGCTGAAGCCGGTCTTGTCGCTGTAGAGGAGACCGAGCGCGCCGATGGGGCGGGCCTGGGCGATCAGCGGCAGATAGGCGGCCGAGGTGATGCCCAGGCCGCTGATGTGGGGCCACAGGAGCGGGTAGGCCCGCGCGAATTCCTCGGGCGAGTCGATGAACCGGGGCGCGAGGGTACGGATCACCTCGCTCATCGGGTACGGCTCGTCCACGCGGGTGAAGCGGGTGCCGGGCACGAAGGCGCCGTCGGGCCCCTCGGCGACGAGGTGGATCCGGCCGGACTCGAGCAGACCCATGACCAGGCTGGTGGCGCCGAAGTACTCCAGGCCGTGGGAGTCGTTCAGCAGGTCGATGACGTCCGTGACGGTCCGGGCGTGGGCGAGCGCGGCGGTGGTGCTCTCGACGACGCTCGTACGCTTGCGCCGGCCCTCGTCGAGGCCGAGCCGGGCGGCGGACTCGGTCAGCTCTTCCGAGGCGTCGCGGATGATGCCGAGGATCCGCCGCGGGCGTCCCGTCTCGTCGCGGTGGATGATGCCCTGCGTGTGGGTCCAGCGCTGGCTGCCGTCGCGGCGGCGGATGCGGAAGTAGGCGCCGTAGCGGTCGCTGCCGTCCTTGAGGGCGTGGGTGACGAGTGTGTCGAGCCGGCGGCCCTCGTCGGGCAGTACACGGACGCCGAGAGTGGCGGGGTCGTCGTCGTACTCGTCGGGGCGCATGTCGAAGACCCTCAGCGCGCCCTCGTCCATGGTCATGGTCCCGGTGGTCAGATCCCAGTCGAATCCGCCCATCCCGAACTCCTGGCCGAAGGTGCGGAGGAAGCAGCACGTCACACCCCCTGCCCCTGTTTCGCAGCGGCAGCTCTCCGCCGCCTCGCCGCCCCCTCTGCCCGCGTCCATGGGGCCACGCTAGGCGCAGGTCCGGCCTCGCGCACGGCAGGATCACGCGGGGGGGGGACCACGCGGCGGGGCACCGGGCGGAGGGCGGCGGGTCACGACCGGCGGACGGTGGTCGCGGACGGAGAGACGCGGAAGGGATCGGCGCCCGGGAGGGCGGGGCCCGGCGCGCACCGGGCCATGCCGAGGTCAGCCCTCGAAGGTCTCCGGCTGCCGGGCTCCCGGGTCGGCCGGGAAGAGGTCCTCGGGCAGGTCCTCGGGCAGGTCCTCGGGCAGCGGAACGGCCTGATCCGGCCCTGTCGGCGGGTCGGGCTCCCCCGGAACGTCCGGGTCCGGGGGCGTGTCCGGCTCCGGAGGCGGCTCCTGCCCCTTCGGCGGTTCGGGCAGCGGCTCGGGCAGCGGCTCCGGCTCGGTCGGCGGGCCGTCCTCCGGGTCGCCGGGCGCCCGTCCCGTGCCGCCGTCGGGCGGTGGCGTCGGGGCGCCGGGGGGCACCTGGCTCCGGGGCGGCGCGTCGGGGGCGTCCCGGCCGGTCGGCGGCGGGCTCGGCGGCGCGGCGACGAGGTCGCACTCGTCCGGATCGCAGGGAGGCAGGACGTCGGGGTCGCGGTCCCCCTCGCCGTCGGACCCGCTGCGGCGCTCGATCCAGGTGTTGTCGGCGAGGTTCACGATGACCAGGCTGCCGACGACGGTGGTGGTCGGGGTGACGGCCACGACCCGGTCGGGGTGGTAGCCGCTCCAGGGCTTTCCGCTGTGCGCGGCGCCCTTGTCGTCGACGGGCGAACGCAGGGGGTTCCCGCAGGCGCAGCGGACGCGGGGCGCTCCGTAGCCGTCGACGAGGACCGCCGTGCCGGTCTGGAGGACGGCCTGGAAGGGGACGGCCTCGCCGGCCCGGTAGCCGTGGCCGGTGACCCGGGTGTCGGTGCGCAGCAGCACCGGGGTGAGTTCGCGCAGCCAGTCGGCGACGCCGGCCTCCGGGACACCGGCGCTCTCGGCGAAGGCCCGCGCCTTGGCCGGGTTCTCGGTGAGGAGGGCGACCTGCTGTTCGACGTCGCAACTGGCGACGGACCGGGTGCCGCCGTAGAGGCCGGGGGTGGAGCCGGTGACCTCGCGCAGGGCCCGCCCTCGGGCGGGTACCGGGGACGCGGGTGCCTGGGCCCGGGCTGCCGTCCCCGCCGCGACGGTGGTGGTCAGGGCGGTGGAGGCGGTGAAGGGGTCGGGCCCCTGGGCCGTGGCCGACTGCAGGAGGACCTCCCCGAAGGCGGCGGTCGGCTCCTCGGCCCCTCCGCCGCCGCTCGCGCCGCCGGAGGAACAGCCCGCGACCAGCAGGGCGGAGGCCAGCGCGGCGATCGCGGGGAGGGGCGGACGTGACCGACGTAGGGGTGAGCGCACGTGCTTCTCCCGCCTCTTCGCCCCGAGCCGCTTGCTTCGCCCCGAGGGCGTTCGGCGCACCCGGGGCATTCCCCCATGTCTGTCTCATCCCACCCGCTCCCGCCATCGGAGGACGGCCATTCGATGGCCCCGTCGGCGCCGGGGACGCACCCGGCCCAACCACTTGAACACGTTCAAGAGAAGGTCTACGCTCGACAGCAGCACTTGAACACGTTCAAGAGGGGGTGGCCGCATGTCCGTACTGGTCGGGCTGATCGTGATGCTGGGCATGCTGGTCGTCGTACCGGCGGGACTTCGCCTGATCGACGGCCCCCAGCCCGCCGGACTGCGCGGGCTGGCCCGGTTCTGGCCGCTGCTCGCCCTGCCCGGCGCCGTCGCCCTCTGGCTCCCCCGCGGCCCCACCGCCACCGCTCTCGCCGCCCTCTACGCCCTGGCCACGCTGGCACTGGCGCTGCACGCACCGCTCCGGCTCGCCGCGACCGGCTCCCTCGCCCCCGCCGAGATCGCCGTGCTCACCGCCCTGGCGGCCCCCTCGGTCGCCGGACTGGCCCTCGTCGCCGAACGCGCCGGCCACGAGCTCTTCGGCTTCGACCTCGAGATCCTCGCCCTCACGGTCCCCCACTTCCACTTCGCGGGCTTCGCCGCCGCCCTCGTCGCCGGCCTGGTCTGCCGCGCCTCCCCGGGGCCCACCGCACGGTTCGCGGCGCTCAGCGTCCCGCTCGGCACCCTGCTCGTCCTGCTCGGCTACTTCGTGGACGACTGGGCCGAGCTGGCCGGAGCGGTCGTCCTCACCGCGGGGATGTGGGCGGTCGCCCTGCTGACCTGGCGGGACGTCCGGACCGGTGTGACCGACCCGGCCACCCGCACACTCCTGGCCACCTCGGCGGCCGTCCTCGTCGCCACCATGCTGCTCGCCCTGAGCTGGGCACTCGGCGAGGCCACCGGACTGCCCCATCCCAGCCTCACCTGGATGGCCGCCACGCACGGCCTCGCCAACGCCCTCGGCTTCGCGCTGTGCTCGGTGCTCGCCTGGCGCCGGCTGCGCACCCTCCCGCCCCGATCGGAGACCGCGTCATGACCCGTCTGATCCGCAGCTTCGCCACCCCCTCCCCCGGCGGCCTGAACTACCCCGAGGTCGGCGCCACCGCGTCGGGCTCCCTGCCCGCCGGCTATCACCACCTGCACCACACGACCCGGATCGGGCACGGCCGCGAGGACTTCGAGACCGCCGCCGCGGCCGTCACCACCTGGCGGATGCACCGCTCCTCGGGCGCCCGGGTCCGCAGCGAGGCCGTCCGCGCCGAGCCGGGCACCCTCGTCGAGGTATCCGTCGGCGTCGGCCCCCTCCGCCTCGCCGCGCCCTGCGAGGTGGTGTGGACGGCGTACGAGAAGGACCGCGGCGGCTTCGCGTACGGCACCCGCGGCCGGCACCCCGAGCGCGGGGAGGAGTCCTTCGTCGTGGACCTGCACGCCGACGGCTCGGTCCGGTTCACGGTCACCGCGTTCAGCCGCCCCGCCACCTGGTACACCCGCCTCGCGGGCCCGCTCGTCCCCGTCCTCCAGCACGCCTACGCCCGCCACCTCGGGCGCACCCTGCGGCGCCTTGTCGAGGGGTGAAGGGGACACACCGGGCGTTACGCTCCTTCTGTAGGCGTATGCAGAGGTAGGTCCTCCCCATCCGAGGAGCCGGCGATGAGTCAGTACGACGAATACACGAGTCCCTCGCAGGCCGAGGGCGAGCGGCTCGACGAGGACATGGACGCCCAGGAGCGGACGCAGCGGCATCCGCAGACCATGCGCACCACGCCGTCCCAGGCGGAGGGCGAGCGCACCGCGGACGACGAGGGGAAGGGCTGACCCACCGGCCCGCGCGGGGCCGGTGGGGCGGTGGCGGGTCCGCGACGGCCGGGGTGGGTCGGGGGCGTCGCGCGGCTCCGGTGACGGGACGGGGTGAGCCCCGGCCCTTCGGGGCCGATACTGGAGGGGATGGAGTGGTTCACCGCACCCGACTACTGGCTGAGCCGGATCGTGTTCCAGCGCGGGCTCGCCGGGCTCTACCTCGTGGCGTTCCTCTCGGCCGCCCTGCAGTTCCGGGCCCTGATCGGCGAGCGGGGGATGACCCCCGTACCGGAGTACGTCCGCCGGGTGGATCCCCGCAGGGCCCCCAGCCTCTTCCACTGGCGCTACTCCGACCGTCTGTTCGCCCTGGTCGCCTGGACGGGCGCGGGACTGGCGCTCGCTCTGGTGGCGGGCGCGGGAGACGCCGTTCCGCTCCCGGCCTCGATGCTGCTCTGGGCGGTGCTGTGGGCCCTGTACCTCTCCATCGTCAATGTCGGCCAGACCTGGTACGGCTTCGGCTGGGAGTCGCTGCTCCTGGAGACCGGGTTCCTCGCCGTCTTCCTCGGCAACGACGACACCGCTCCACCGGTCCTGGTGCTGTTCCTGCTGCGCTGGCTGCTCTTCCGCGTGGAGTTCGGGGCGGGACTGATCAAGCTGCGCGGCGACCGCTGCTGGCGCGACCTGACCTGCCTGTACTACCACCACGAGACGCAGCCGATGCCGGGGCCGCTCAGCTGGTTCTTCCACCGTCTGCCGCGGCCCCTGCACCGCGCCGAGGTGGCCGCCAACCACGTCGTCCAACTGGTCGTCCCGGTGCTGCTCTTCGCTCCCCAGCCGGTGGCGACGGTCGCGGCCGGTCTCATGGTCGTCACCCAGCTGTGGCTGGTGCTCTCCGGCAACTTCGCCTGGCTGAACTGGATCACGATCGTCCTCGCGCTCTCCGCCGTGGACGGCTCGTCGCTGGTCGGTGACCACCCGCGGCCCGATCCGCCGCTCTGGTACGTCGTCGTGGTCGTGGCCGCGACGGCGCTGCTCCTCGCCCTCAGCTACCGCCCGGCCCGCAATCTCCTCTCCAAGCGCCAGGCGATGAACCGCTCGTACGACCCGTTCCACCTGGTCAACACGTACGGCGCCTTCGGCTCGATCGGCCGCGTGCGGGACGAGATCGTGATCGAGGGGACGGACGACCCGGCGCCGCACCCGGGCACCGTCTGGCGGGAGTACGGCTTCAAGGGCAAACCGGGCGACCCGCGGCGGATGCCCCGCCAGTTCGCCCCGTACCATCTGCGGCTCGACTGGCTGATGTGTTTCGCGGCGCTCTCCCCCGGCTATGCGCGCGACTGGTTCGGGCCCTTCCTCGAGCGGCTGCTCGAAGGCGACCGGGACACCCTGCGGCTGTTGCGCCACAACCCCTTCCCCGACCGGCCGCCGGTCCACGTCCGGGCACGGCTCTACCGCTACCGGTACACGACCTGGCGGGAACTGCGGGAGACCGGCGCGTGGTGGCACCGGACGCTCGTACGGGAGTACGCGCCGCCGATCCGGCTGCGGGAGACGCGCGCCCGGTGAGGGCGAGCGGGCCGGGCCCCGCCGGACACGCCTGTGCCCCCGGCCGGGATCCGGACGGGGGCACAGGGCGAAGCGATGATCGCGACTCAGTCGATACCGGGCAGGATGTGCGGCTCCGCGAGGTCGTCCTCGTAGCCGGCGAGCCGGATGGGGGCCGAGCGGGCCCACACCTCCAGGCTGCCCAGCTCTCCGGACCGCCGTGGCCGCTCCGGACTTTCGGCCGGTCGCTGGTCCTGCTTCGTCAGTTCTGGTGTCACCGCGCACTCCCTTGTGTCGCGTTACCAATGAGGGCTTGGCCGGTCGGTCGCGGTGGCGCCGTTCTCGGGCGGGACCGCGGCCTTGGTGGCAGGCCAGTCCCCGGGCCGGCCGTGAGGGTTTGGTGAAACCCTGGTGGCCGACCGTCGACATCAGACTAACCAAATGAGCGCGCTCGCGCTCTATGGGGCTCAAAAGTGTGACGCGATCGGGTGAATGCCATACGGGTGAGCGATCTACCAGTTGGCGGGCGCGTAGTCCTTCAGGAAGCAGCCGTACAGGTCCTCGCCCGCCTCGCCGCGCACGATCGGGTCGTAGACACGGGCCGCGCCGTCGATCAGGTCGAGGGGGGCGTGGAAGCCCTCCTCGGCAAGCCGGATCTTGTCCGGATGCGGGCGCTCGTCGGTGATCCAGCCGGTGTCGACGGCCGTCATGAGGATGCCGTCGGACTCGAACATCTCCTGGGCGCTGGTGCGCGTCAGCATGTTGAGGGCGGCCTTGGCCATGTTGGTGTGCGGGTGACCCGCCCCCTTGTAGCCGCGGCTGAAGACGCCCTCCATCGCGGAGACGTTGACGACGTACGTCCGCTTCGCGGCGGAGGCCGCCATCGCCGGGCGGAGCCGGCTGATCAGGATGAAGGGCGCGGTGGAGTTGCACAGCTGCACTTCGAGCAGCTCGACCGGGTCGACCTCGGAGACGGTCTGGATCCAGCTGTTGGTGTCGTGCAGGTCGGGGACCAGACCGCCGGCGTCGATCGCGGTACCGGCCGCGATCCGCTCCAGGGAGGCCGAGCCGCCGACGAGGGCCAGCTCGGTCACGTCCTGCGCGGTCAGCGCGTCGCCGCGTCGGGCCGAGGGCAGGGCCGGAATGGTGTCGACGGCTCCGGAGCCGAAGGTGCCGATGATCTGGGCGGGCGGCAGCTCGCCGGCCGGCAGCGGCGCGGACTCGGCGGCGACCAGCTCGCTGTACGCGCCCGGGGAGCGGCGCACGGTCTGGGCGGCGTTGTTGATGAGGATGTCGAGCGGGCCCTCGGCGGCGACGGAGTCGGCGAGCGCCACGACCTGGGCGGGGTCGCGCAGGTCGATGCCGACGACCTTGAGGCGGCCGATCCACTCGTCGCTGTCCGGCATCGCCTTGAAGCGGCGGATGGCGTCGTTGGGGAAGCGTGTGGTGATGGTGGTGTGGGCGCCGTCGCGCAGCAGCCGCAGCGCGATGTACATGCCGATCTTGGCGCGGCCGCCGGTGAGCAGGGCGCGCTTGCCGGTCAGGTCGGCGCGGGCGTCCCGCCGCGCCCGGTTCTCGGCCGCGCAGGGCTGGCAGAGCTGGTGGTAGAAGTAGTCCACCTCGGTGTACCGCGTCTTGCAGATGTAGCAGGAGCGGGGGCGCTGGAGTATCCCGGCGATCTGTCCGGCCTCGGTGACGGACGAGGGGAGGATGCCCTCGGTCTCGTCGTCGATCCGCTGGGCGGAGCCGGTGGCGGTGGACTCGGTGACCGCCTTGTCGTGCGCGGTCTTGGCGGCCCGGCGCTCCTGACGGCGGCGCTGCTTGACGGTCCGGTAGATCCCGGCGGTGGCGCGGCGCACGGCGACCGCGTCGGGGTGGTCCACGTCGAGCTTGTCGAGCTCGTCGAGGACGCTCAGGCAGACGGCCAGGCGCTCGGGGTCGATGCCCGGCCCGTACTCCTGGGTCTCTTCAGTCACCGTCATGCCTTCGCCGTTCCTCGATCGCTCGTACGCTCGCGCGCGCCATCTCTCAAAAGAGGAACTTTACGGAGCCGGAGGCCGTGTCTCCAAACCTGTGGCGGGAGGGTGTTCGAACACACAGTCGCCGCAGAGACCGCCCTGGGGCGAGCGGTAGTAGAGGCAGCAGGTGGTCCGGCGCAGGGCCGGGCCCCGGACGGTGCGGGCGAGGTCCGGGTGGGCGAAGAGCCCGGAGACGAGGGCCGCGGCCCGTTCGCCGACGTCCGGGCGGCCCTGCGCGCGGGCCCACCGGACCAGTTCGCGCAGGGCGCCGGCCAGGGCCGAGCCGGCGTTGCCCCACAGCAGCCGCGGTGAGATCCGGCCGTCCGTCCGGAAGGCGTGGGCCAGGGGGACGAGATGGGCTTCCAGGACGGCCTCGCGCAGCTCCTCCACCGTGCCGGGACGCGTGGCCGTGCCCGTCCACCACAGGTCGTCGGGCGAGGTGGCCGTCCCGTCCCAGTGCACGTGTCCGGGGTCGAGGTCGGGGAACCGGCCGTGGAGCGCCGCGGGACCGAGGGCGACCGACCACAGGCGGGCCGCGAGCCCGAGGTGGGCGAGTGAGGCGGCCACCCGTCGCTCAGGCGTGCGGATGCGGGCGGCGACGGTGTCCACGCGGGTGGTCAGGGGGCCGGTGTGTCCCGCGTACAGGCGGGCCAGTGGCCGGGGTGCGGTGCCGGCGGTCGGTGGGACGGTGCGGGCGGTCGGTGGGGCGGTGCCGGCGGCCTGGGGGGCGGTGCCCCCGCCCGGCGCGGTCGTCCGCAGCGCGAAGAAGCCGCCCACCGACGCGCTCTCGACGAGATCCACCGTCACTCCCCCTCCTCGTTCCGCCCCCGCGCTCGGCATGGGTGCGGTCAAAACTGGGTCACACCCGGTCATGATCGGGTCATGACCGGACCAAGCCGGTCCCGGTGCCCGTTGATCACCGTAACGCTCGGGCGCATGACCACTTCCCCTTCCTCGTCACCCTCCCCCTCCCCGGCCGCACGGACGCCCGTGCCCCGGCGGCGGGCGGTGCTGACCCTCACGGCCGCCGCCGTCGCCGCGGGCGTTCCCGCGGCCCGGGCCGCCACCGCGCCGTCGACCCGCCCACGCACCGGAAAGCCGCCGGCCGCGGCCCGGGCGCTGGCCGAACTCCGGTCCGGGAACGCCCGGTTCGCGGCCCTGCGGCAGATCCACCCGCACGAGGACGCCACCCGGCGCGCGGCCGTCGCCGTCTCCCAGCACCCCTTCGCCCTGATACTCGGCTGCGTCGACTCGCGGGTGCCGCCCGAGCTGGTCTTCGACCAGGGGCTCGGCGACCTGCTGGCGATACGGTCGGCCGGACAGGCACTCGACGAGGCGGTGCTCGGCTCGATCCAGTTCGGCGTCGCCGAGCTGGGCGTTCCCCTGGTGGTCGTGCTCGGTCACGAGCGTTGCGGGGCCGCGACGGCGGCGGTGGAGTACGTCCGCACCGGAAAGCCCGCCGAGGGCCACCTCGCCCGGATCGTCGAGGAGATCGCCCCGGCCGCGCGCGAGACGCGCGGACTGCCGGGCGACTGGGTGGAGAACACGGTGCGGGCCAATGTGGACCGGATACGGCGTCGACTGGCTCGGGATGAGGCGTTCGACGCGGCCCTGATCGTCGGCGCCCGCTTCGACCTGGATACCGGAAAGGTCGCTTTCCACCCCTCCTGACCTGCGGCGGCGTACATCTCAAGGTGTACGCGACGGCCCCGTACTGCGACGGCAGTACGTCGGATGGGGTTCCCAGGTACGACGACGTGAACACCGAAAGGAGAGATCGTTGGAGGTATGAACCCCCTCCTGCTGTCCGTGCTCCTGTCACTGGTCTCGGCGATCGCCTACGCGGCCGCGGCGATCGTGCAGGAGCGCGTGGCGGCGACCGTCGGCGGTCACGCGTACGCCCCGCTGCGCAACCCGGCCTGGTGGGGGTCGGTGCTGCTCAACGGCCTGGGGGCGGCGCTCCACGTGGCCGCGCTCGCCTACGGTCCGCTCAGCCTGGTGCAGCCCCTCGGCGCGCTCACGATCGTCTTCGCGCTCCCGATGGCGGCGCTCTTCGTCGGCCGCCGGGCCGGCCGCACGGCCTGGCGGGGGGCGGTGATGGCCACGGCCGGCCTGGCCGGCCTGCTCAGCCTGACCGGCAGCGCCGGGGCCCGGTCCCTGGACGGGAACGAGCGATGGCTCCTCGCCGCCGGGACGCTGGGCGTGATCGTCGCCCTGTTCGCCGCCGCGCGGGTGGTGGGCCGCTCCGTGCTGCGCAGCGTGATCCTGGCCGCCGCCGCGGGCGTCTCGTTCGGGATCGCCTCGGTGTTCACGAAGACGGTCGCGGTGGAGTGGACGGCGAGCGCGCCGCTCGCCCAGTGGCCGAGCCTTCTGGTCCTCTCGGCGCTCGCGGTCACCGGACTGCTGCTCTCGCAGGCCTCCTACCGGGGCGCGGGCCTCGCGGCGCCGCTGGCCACGGTCACGGTGGTCAACCCGGTGGTCGCGGCGGCCGTGGGCCTGACGCTGTTCGGCGAAACGTTCCGCTACGGCGCGGCCGGCACCGTGGCCGCGCTGATCTGCGGCGCCGTGACGGCGGCCGGCCTCGTCCAGCTCACCACGGACCGCCTGACGACGGCGGAGGACTCGCGCGCGGTGTCAGACCCGTGCCCGGATCCGGTGTCGGACCCGGGCACAGGGGCGGGTAGCGCCTCCCGTCCGGAGCGGCCCGGCGCGATCCGAACGACCGGACCGCAGGCTCGCGGAACGGGTCGGGACGCCGGGGGCGCGGACGGGAACCGCTCGTCAGATCGAGACGCCGCGGCCCCGGAGGTACGCCAGGGGGTCGATGTCGGAGCCGTACCCGGGCCCCGTCCGCACTTCGAAGTGGAGATGCGGTCCCGAGCTGTTGCCGGTCGACCCTGACCGGGCGATGCGCTGGCCGCCGCCGACCCGCTGCCCCTCCCGGACGTGGAGCGCGGACAGGTGGGCGTACTGGCTGTAGCGGCCGTCGTCGTGGCGGATGACGATCTCGTAGCCGTACGCGCCGCCCCACCCCGCCGAGACGACCTTGCCGTCGGCCACCGCCTTGACGGAGGTCCCGGTGGGGACCGGGAAGTCCACCCCGGTGTGGTAGCCGCTGGACCAGGAGGAGCCGGCCTTGCGGTAGCGCGTGCCGAGGGAACCGGAGACCGGGGCGCTGTAGCGGTCGTCGGCCCGGGGCGCGGGCGCCGGCTTCGTGGCGGGCTTGGTGGCCGGCCTGCTCACCGGCTTCGTGACGGGTTTGGCCACGGCCTTCGCCGGCGGCCGGGCCGCGGGCCGGGTGACCGGCTGCGTCCGTGCGGTCGGCGCCTTGGTCGCGGGCGCCTTGCTCGGGGGCGTCACGGTGGGCGGCTTGGCCGACGGTGCCTTGGTCGTCGGCGCGCCGGCGGGCGGGGTCCTGGGCGGCGCGGAGATACGCAGGGTGAGCCGCTGTCCCGGGTGGATCAGGTCCGGGTCGCCGCCGACGACGGCGCGGTTCTCCTCGTACAGGCCCTGCCAGCCGCCCCGCACCCGCTCCTCGCGGGCGATCCGCGAGAGCGAGTCGCCCGGGGCGACCGTGTACATCTCGCGGACCGTCGGCACGCTGGTCGGGGTGGTTGTGGCGGGCGGCTTCGGGGTGGCGGCCGGGGGCTTCACGCCCGTCGGCTGCTGCGCCGGGGGTGCCGGGGACCGGCGCACCGTCCCCTGCTCGCCGGATCCGCGCTGCCCGGGCAGGGACACCGGCCGGACGTCCGGCGCGTCACCGCCACGGGCCAGTCCGGCCCGGGAGGAGCACGTCGGCCAGGCTCCCGGGCCCTGCCCCTTGAGCACCTTCTCCGCGACGAGGATCTGCTGGTCCTTCGAAGCCAGGTCGGCGCGCGGGGCGTAGTGCGTGCCGCCGTACCGCTCCCAGGTCGACTGGCTGAACTGCAGGCCGCCGAAGTAGCCGTTGCCGGTGTTGATGGCCCAGTTGGAGGAGGACTCGCAGGCCGCGACCTTCTCCCACACGTCGAGGGAGGCGGCTTGGGCCGAGCCGGCGCCGATCAGCGGCAGCGCGATCCCGGCGCCGCTCGCGGTGACCGTGAGCGAGGCCCGGTTGATCCGGCTCTGCTGCGGTCTGCGGTGTCGTCCGCGTAAGGCCATGGTCCCCCCTTGGGCGCATCAGCAGCCGTCCAAGTTACGGGCAATCCACAGACCGTGACAAGGCCCCGCACGCAATCCGTGCGGGGCCCGACTTCCTCGCGTCGGCTGCCGCTCAGGGGCCCGCGGGGCCCGGCTGGGGCTGCGGCTCCGGTTCGGGTACGGGCGTGGGCTGCGGCGGTTCGGGCACCGGGTTCGGCGGCGGGACCGGCGTCGGCTCAGGGGCCGGGCCGGGCGTGGGCGGCGGAACCGGGCCCGGAGGCGGGACCGGCGAGGGGGGCACCGGATCGGGGTACGGGTGGGTCATGACGGGCCTCTCGGTCGACTCGGCCGTTCTGCACCAGGTTCTCCCGGTGCGCGTGCCCGCGCCCGCCGGATCCATTCCTTCGGGCGGCCGCCCGCCGCCACGGCGCCGGCGAGGGGGTGCCTCGTCGATCAGGCCGGATCAGGCCGCCGCGCCCCCGGCACGATCGACAAGGCGGCCCTCAGGCCGGTGGCGGGGCTGGAGAGCACCCGCAGCGAGGTGCGCGTGCGGTCGGCGGCGTCCGCCATGGACGCCTGGGCCAGCACGACGGCGACGTCGTCGGCCGGGTCGATCCGGTCCACGGCGGCGGCCACCGCGTCGAGGTAGCCGTCACGGTCACCCGCCTCGAAGCGCTCCCACGCCTCCTCGACCAGCAGGGTGGTCACGGCCGGGGTCCGGTCGCGGGCCTCCTCGCGCAGCAGGTCGAGCGTCGGCCCGACGGTGGACGCCACGGTCGCGACGACCACGATCCTCGCGTGGCGGACGGCCGCGGCCGCCATCGGCCGGTCCACCCTCAGTACCGGCACCCCCAGGGAGGCCGCCTCGCGCTCGGCGACGGCCCCGAGGGTCGAGCAGGTGCAGAGCAGGACCGTCGCGCCGTCGGCGACGGCCCGCGCCAGGAGGTCGTGGACGGCGCCGGCGACCGCCCGCGGCCCCTCGACCCTGGCCCGCGCCAGCAGCTCCTCGGCGACGAGGTGGCGCAGCACGAGCCCGGGATGGTCCCGGTCCCGCAGGCCGTCGAAGACGGGGACGTGGGCGGCCGAGGTGTGCAGCAGGGCCAGGGTCACCAGAGTTCCGGCGTCGCCTTCAGCCGGTTCTTCGCCGCCCGGACCACCTCGGCGGGAGCCTCGGGCGCCTCCTCGGGATGCGCCTGCGCCCAGGAGGCGGCGTACGGACACAGGGGCACGACGGGAACACCCTCGCGCGCCGCGGTCGCGTAGAACTCGCGGACGAGCACCCCGGCGATGCCCTTGCCCTCGTGCCCCTCCTCGACGACCGTGTGCACGGCGACGAGGGCGTGCGACGGGGCGTCCAGGACGAAGTAGACGATGCCACCGACGTAGGTGTCACCCTCGAACGCCTCCAGGCGCCCCTTCTCCCGGTCGTCGCTGATCTGCGGAACCGCCATGCGGAACGTCTCCCTCGTCAGGCGTGCGCGGCGACGGCCTGCGGGCTGCGCCGGGTGTCACTGCCCGGCACCGGCGCGGACGCGTCGGCACCGAGCTCCACGATCCGGTTGTCCGCGTCCACGTGCACGACCCGGGGCACGAGACTCCGCGCCTCGGCGTCCTCGACCTGCGCGTAGCTGATGAGGATCACCAGGTCACCGGGGTGGACGAGATGGGCGGCGGCGCCGTTGATCCCAATGACGCCGGATCCGCGCTCGCCTTCGATGACGTACGTCTCCAGCCGGGCGCCGTTGTCGATGTCGACGATGTGGACCAGTTCGCCGGGCAGCAGATCGGCCGCCTCCATGAGCTCGGCGTCGACGGTGACGGAGCCGACGTAGTGGAGGTCGGCCTGGGTCACGGTGGCCCGGTGGATCTTGGACTTGAACATTGTACGCATCATCGAGGTACTCCTGGACATAGGCTCCCTGCCTGCGTTTTTGCAGGTCAAGGGCTGTTTCCTCACCCTACAACGAGTCGTGATCCCGGGCACGTGTCCCAGGTTTTCCGGGACTCGTGCCGACCACTCATCGACTTTGCTGACGTGCCATCAGGCAGGCCGAGGGGGCTTCACCCGCCCCTCAGGACCGACCACGACGACTTCACAAGCGTACGCAGCTCTCGCCCACGAGCCCCCGTGATCACCGTCACTCCGACGGATCGACGACGGCCCCCGATCGCGGCCGCGTGGGCCGGCTGATGGCACCGAGAACGAGGCCGTACGCGTCAGCGGACCCGCGGACCGACCGCCAGCGTCAGTTCAAGGACCCGTTGTGGCGATGCGAGATCCGGAAACAGCTCCCGCAGCTGCGACATCCGGTACCGGACCGTCTGGGGATGGACGAACAACGCCGCCGCCACCTCGTCCCGCCTGCCCTGGTGCAGCAGCCACGCTCGCAGCGTCTCCTCCAGTCGCCGTGCGGTCGCGACAGGCAAGGTCCGCAGCGGTGCGAGGGCTCGGGTACGCAGGTCCGCGAACGCGTCCATGTCGGCGCTCAGCACCAGCTCGGGCAGGTGGTCCTCGGTGTCGCGGATATCGGAGGAGAGGGAGCGCGCGCGTACGGCTCGTGCGTACGAGGCGGACGCGCGAGTCCATGGCCGGGCCGGGCCCACCACGGCGGTGCGGTCGGTGAGCTGCCGCAAGAGATGGGACCGGTCGGCATCGGGGACGAGCAGCACACCGGTGGCGTCCGGCAGATCGTCGAGGACGAGGGTGCTCGGGTCGAGCGCCCGGTAGGCGGGCCGGGCCTGGGCGGCGGGCAGCAGGACCGCGGTCAGCGATACCGGGGGCTGCCACCCGGCCCGTTGCGCAGAGGCCAGCAGCACGTCCGGGCTCGCGCCGGCGAGGAGGTCGCGGGCCAGGTGTTCCAGGTGGCGCTCGTGGGCCCTGCCCCGGGCGGCCAGTTCGTCGGCGTGGCCCGCGGCGCTCGCGGCGGAGAGCTCGTCGATGTAGGCGAAGGTCAGCTCGGCGAACTTGGCGACCTCGGCGGCGGGCAGGCCCGCGGGTACGGCACCCGCTGCCAGGCATCGCCAGGCCACGCGGGCGCCGACGCGGTACGCGCCGAGCAGGGCGTCCATCGAACGGCCGGAGCGCACCTCGCCGCGGCCCAGCTCGTAGGCCGCGTCACCGGCGTCGCCGCCCGTGGCGTTCCCGCTCGCGAGGTCCAGGTAGTGCCCCAGGGCGGTGCGGACGGCTCGGCGGATGGTGCCGCCCATGCGGCCCGAGAGGGCGTTGGCGTAGGGAGGGACCTCGTCGATGATCGCCTGGACGACCTCGTCGGCGGTGGTCCTCAGCTCGGCCCGAAGTGCGGTGACCGTCGTCTCGTCCAGGGCCAGTTCGCTGGCCCTCCGAAGTGCATGGCTCACGTTTTGTTCCCTGCGAACAATTCAGCCGACCAGATTCACATCTTGCGGTCAGGACTTTACGCCCTGAGGCGCAGCAAGCTGAAGTCATGACGAGTGCAGCCCTTCGCAGCAGGGCGTGGAAACTGCTGGAGATGGTCACGACGCCGCTGCTGCCGTCGGACTACCTCGATCTCATCAGCCCGTTGCGTACGGGCGCTGACCTGCGTGGGCGCATCGAGGCCGTGCACCCCGAGACGGATGACGCCGCGACCATCGTGATCAGGCCGGGACGGGGCTGGCGCGGCCACAGAGCCGGTCAGTACATGCGGATCGGGGTCGACGTCGACGGGGTCCGCCTGTGGCGTGCCTACTCCCTCACCTCGCCGACGAACCGCCGGGACGGCCGCGTCACGATCACCGTGAAGGCGATCCCGGACGGCAAGGTCAGCAACCACCTGGTCCGCAGGGCGAAACCGGGCACGCTGATCCAGCTCGACCAGCCGACCGGTGACTTCGTGCTGCCGCAGGCCAAGCCCGCCAAGGTGCTCTACCTGACGGCCGGCAGCGGCATCACGCCCGTGATGGGCATGCTGCGCGACACCGAGCTCGACGACGTCGTCATGGTCCACTGCGCGCCACAGCCGCGAGACGTGATCTTCCGCGACGAACTGCACAGCCTGGTCGCGAACAAGAAGCTGCGGCTCACCGAGGTACACACCGATACAGACGGCGTGCTCGACATCGCCCGTCTCGACGCACTCGTGCCCGACTGGGCCGAGCGCGAGACCTGGGCCTGCGGGCCCGCGGGCCTGCTGGACGCCGCCGAAGAGCACTGGACCGAGAACGGCGTACCAGAGCGCCTGCACACCGAACGCTTCCGCCCCAGCATCGTCGTCGCCGGCGACGGCGGCGAGGTTACGTTCAGCGTCACGGGCAAGACGGTCGAAGCGGACGGCGCCACGCCGTTGCTGGACATCGGCGAGGAGGCCGGCGTGCTCATGCCCTCCGGGTGCCGCATGGGCATCTGCTTCGGCTGCATCACGCCGCTCAAGGCGGGCGCCGTCCGTGACCTGCGCACCGGCGAGATCACCGAGGCCGAGCCGGGCGTCCTCATCCAGACCTGCGTGTCCGCCGCCGCGGGCCCCTGCGACATCGAACGATAGGAAGACCTTGACCGCTATCGACCCCACCGCCCACCTGACCGCGGAGCAGATCGAGGAGCTCGGCCGCGAGCTGGACGCGATCCGCGACGAGGTGATCGCCGACCGCGGCGAGAAGGACGCCGCCTACATCCGCAAGGTCATCTCGGCGCAGCGCAAGCTCGAGCTGGCCAGCAGGGGCGTGCTGCTGTTCTCGTTCTTCCCGCCCGCGTGGCTGCTCGGCACCGCCGGGCTGTCCGTGGCGAAGATCATGGACAACATGGAGATCGGTCACAACATCCTGCACGGCCAGTGGGACTGGATGCGAGACCCGAAGATCCACTCCTCCACCTGGGATTGGGATCACGTCTCGCCGGCCGACCAGTGGAAGCACTCGCACAACGAGCTGCACCACACGTACACCAACGTGCTCGGCAAGGACAACGACCTCGGCTACGGCATCATGCGCGTCGACGAGGACCAGAAGTGGCACCCGTTCCACCTCGGCCAGCCGCTGTGGAACTTCATCAACGCCTGCTTCTTCGAGTACGGCATCGCCGCGTACGACCTGGAGCTGGGCAAGAACCTGCACAAGCGCCGCCGCAAGAACCCGGAGTTCCGCGCGCGGGCCAAGGCCGTGGGCCGCAAGATCCGCAAGCAGGTCCTCAAGGACTACGTCATCCACCCCCTGCTGTCGGGCCCGTCGTTCCTCACCACCCTCGCCGCCACGTTCACCGCCAACCTGGTCCGCAACGTCTGGACCCACTCGGTGATCATGTGCGGGCACTTCCCCGAGGGCGTACAGGTCTTCGAGCGCCGGTCGATCAAGGGCGAGACGCGCGGCCAGTGGTACCTGCGCCAGATGATGGGCTCGGCGAACATCAGCGGCAGCAAGGCCATGCACTTCATGACCGGCAACCTGTCGCACCAGATCGAGCACCACCTGTTCCCGGACCTGCCGAGCAACCGGTACGCCGAGGTCGCGGTGAAGGTGCGCGCGCTGTTCGAGAAATACGAGCTGGAGTACGTCACCGGCCCGCTGCCCAAGCAGGTGTTCTCCGCGTGGCACAAGGTCTTCCGGCTCTCGCTGCCGAACAAGAAGCCCAAGGTCGCAACGCCGGACCGCGAGCAGGAGCTCGTCGCGGCCTGACTCCCGGCGTCAGGACCGTGCACTGCACACCACTCCCCCACGCCTGTGGGGAGACGGGCCCCGAAATGTGCGCCCCTCGCGTCGCCCGGCCGCTGCACTGCCCGCGGCACTCGTGTGTGGCGCACCTGGTCGAGTCCGGGTACGACCCGTTGTTCGTCCAGCAGGCCGGGCCCTCCCGCGCCTTTGGTCTTCCGGCGGTCTGGGTATCAGACCAGGGGTGATCGGCGAGCGGGGGGGCGGACTTCGCATGGGGGCAGCGGACGAGCAGGACCTTGAGGACGGGGAAGGCTGGCTGACGAAGGCCGAAGTCCGGGACCTCTGGCCTCAGATCAGGCCGAGCAGCATCAGGGCCGTCGCGCGGGCCAACAGCGTACGGACCTCGGGTGCGCCTTCCCCGGACCTGACCCGCGAGCCGACGTTCCACGCGGCCGACGTGCGCCACGTGGCCGCGCGGATCGCCCGGGGTGAGGCCGAGGTCGCGCCCTGGCAGCGCGCCGACTCCGACGCCGCGCGTGACGACGCCACACCCGGTCCACCGGTTCGGGATCCCGGCAGTTGGGGGCCCGACAACGTGCCGGGGCTGATCCTGCTGGCCATCATCGTGGGGCTGATCCTCTGGGGCCTGACCTCTCCCGACAACCACGGCACAGTCACGAACTTCGTGCGGTGAGTGCGCCGACCCACCGTGACCGGACTCTCGGCGGGGCGGGGCGGGGCGGACGCCGACGGACCGCGTGCGGTGGTCTCAGATGACGCCCTGGGCCGTCATGGCCCGCGCCACCCGCAGGAAGCCGGCCACGTTGGCGCCGAGTGCGTAGTCCTCGGGGTTGCCGCCGTAGGTCTCTGCGGTGTCACGGCAGTCGGCGTGGACGCCGCGCATCACCGTGGCGAGCCGGGACTCGGTCTCCTCGAAGGACCAGCTGTCGCGGGACGCGTTCTGCTGCATCTCCAGCGCCGAGGTGGCGACACCGCCCGCGTTGGCGGCCTTTCCGGGGCCGAAGAGGACTCCGGCCTCCCTGAGCACCCTCACCGCCTCGGGGGTGCAGGGCATGTTGGCGCCCTCGGCGACGGCCAGGACGCCGTTCTTGACCAGGGCGACGGCGTCCTCGCGGCGCACCTCGTTCTGGGTCGCGCACGGCAGGGCGATGTCGCACGGGACGTCGAACACGGTGCCACGGGCCGAGAAGCGCGCCGTCGGCTTCGCCTCGGCGTAGGCGGAGATCCGTTCGCGCCGCACCTCCTTGACGTCCTTGAGCAGCTCCAGGTCGATGCCGTCCTCGTCGACGACGTACCCGGAGGAGTCGCTGCACGCCACCACGCGGCCGCCCAGGGCGTGCGCCTTCTCCGCCGCGTACACGGCCACGTTCCCGGAACCGGAGACCACCACGCGGCGCCCGTCGAGGCCCGTCCCCCGGGTGGCGAGCATCTCCTGGGCGAAGTACACCGCGCCGTAGCCCGTGGCCTCGGTGCGGACGTGGGAGCCGCCCCAGCCCACCGGCTTGCCGGTGAGGACACCGGACTCGTAACGGTTCGTGATCCGCTTGTACTGGCCGAAGAGGAAGCCGATCTCCCGCGCGCCGACGCCGATGTCGCCCGCCGGCACATCGGTGTGCTCGCCCAGGTGGCGGTGGAGTTCGGTCATGAAGGACTGGCAGAACCGCATGATCTCGCCGTCCGAGCGGCCCTTGGGGTCGAAGTCGGCGCCGCCCTTGCCGCCACCGATCGCCATCCCGGTCAGCGCGTTCTTGAAGATCTGCTCGAAGCCGAGGAACTTCACGATGCCGAGGTTGACGCTCGGATGGAACCGCAAGCCACCCTTGTACGGGCCGAGCGCGCTGTTGAACTCCACCCGGAAGCCTCGGTTCACCCGCACGGCACCCTGGTCGTCGACCCACGGGACCCGGAACATCAGCTGCCGCTCGGGCTCGACCAGCCGTTCCACGATCCCGGTCTCGGCGAACTCGGGATGCCGCTCCAGCGCGGGCGCGAGGGAGTCCAGCACCTCGGCCGCCGCCTGGTGGAACTCCGTCTCGCCGGGGTTGCGCCGGCGGACCTCGGTGTAGACGGCCTCGATGTGCGCGCTGACGTTCATCGGTGTGTCTCGCCTTCCTTCGCCGAAAGTCCCGTCGCCCGCGGGCGACGGCACCCAGTCGTGATCGGACCCTAGCCTGTGCGGGTCCTAAGGCGGTCCCGCGCTCCGCCGGCCCCCGGAGGACGCGCCGCGGGGGGCGTCGCCGCGGGCTCGGTCCCGCCTCGAACGGACCAGCCTTCCGGCGCCGTGCAGTCCGGAGTGAAGACCGAGGCACCCGCCGAGAGCCGGGGCCACGCCGCCGGAAGTCCTCGAGACACCGCCCGGAAGCGCCCCGGGGTACGCGGGCCGGATCAAGGCGGCGGCCGAGGCGGCGATCCCCACTGTCGCTGCCGGGAACGGGCGACACGGGTCGGGTCGACGGCCGGCGGGCGGGCTAAGCCGCCGAGTCCCGCTTCCAGTCCTCGACCAGGAGGCCGAGCAGCACCTCGTCCATGAACTCGCCCATCACCCAGGCCGAGGAGCGCAGCACGCCCTCGCGGACGAAGCCGTTGCGCTCCGCGGAGCGCAGCATCGCGGCGTTGTCCGCCAGCGTCTCGATCTGCAGCCGCCGCAGGCCGCGTACGTCGAAACCGTAGTGGGTCAGGACCGCGACGACGTCGGTGCCGTAGCCCTTGCCGCGGCAGGAAGGCAGCAGTCCGAGACCGATGTGCGCGCACCGGTTGTGGTTGTCGATGCCCCACAGCGTCGCGGTGCCGACGAGTGTGCCGCCCTCCAGCTCCACGACGGAGAACGGGACGCTTCCCTGCTCCTTGTCGTCCACCACCAGCCGCGGGTCCTTCGAGTCGGGCGAGATCGGCCGCCACGGCCCGCCTTCGGCCCGCGAGGCGTTGACCACGTCGTTGTAGAGCTCGGTCCGCAGGACCGGGATGTCGTCCTCGTGACGGGCCCTGAGCCCGACCTTGTTACCCCTCAGCATGCGAGCTTCCTATCCGACCGGTCCGACCGGCGGCAATCGATTTAGCGTGATCCGGGACGGCGAGGACGACATCGCCTTCGCCGACCTCGGTCCGATCCTCGAGGAGTACGAGGCCGACTTCGGCCGCACCTTCGTCTTCGGGAACGATCCGGTCAAGCACCGGCTCCGCGACGACCCGGTCACCTCCTCGACGCCGGGCGGCGCCTTCCGGGCAGAGCCGGAGACCACCGCCCGCCGGCGGTGCGCGGAGGTGGAGCGCGCGGGCACGGAGCGGGCTGGCCCCTGGGCCGGTGGCACGCGGGCCACGACCTGGAGTGCGGCTGTGCCCGAGGTCCCTGCCTGGCCCCGTGCGGTGCGGACCCGGCGCGTGCCCGCCCGTCGTGGCGAGGAGAATCCCGGCCTTTGGCGGTTCCTCCAAGCGATCTCGCATCTGCCCTGAGGAAGCCACGAATCAATTGCAGGTGAGAGCCTCGCGGCCCTACGGTGTCGCATATGCAGTCCTACACCATCGGGCAGGCGGCACGCCTGCTCGGCGTCAGCCCCGACACCGCCCGCCGCTGGGCCGACGCCGGCCGCGTCGCCACCCATCGCGACGAGGGCGGGCGCCGCCTCATCGACGGCCGCGCTCTGGCCGCCTTCTCCGTCGAGGTCGCCCAGAGCGGCCAGGGCGAGGACGACACCTCGTACACCAGCGCGCGCAACGCGTTCCCCGGCATCGTCACCGCGGTCAAGCTCGGCGACGTGGCGGCGCAGGTGGAGATCCAGGCCGGTCCGCACCGTCTGGTGTCCCTCCTGACCAGGGAGGCCGTCGAGGAGCTGGGACTCGAAGTCGGCATGCAGGCCACCGCCCGCGTGAAGTCGACCAGCGTGCACATCGACCGCACCTGACACCTCGCGCAGATCAGCGGCGTCGCCCGTCACCGGCGCGGCTCACCACCATCCGTTCGGACGGCCCCTGCCGGCCGTCGTCCCCAGGAGAGCCCCATGCCTTCCCCCTTCACCGGACGCCGCGCCGCCACCGCCGCCCTGACGGCCGCGCTCCTCGTGCCGCTGGCCGCCTGCGGCGACGACGGCACGAAGAGCGCCGCCGCCGAGGGCACCGCGTCCGCCTCCGGCGCCCCCGAGGCCGAGCTGACGGTCCTGGCCGCCGCCTCCCTGACCGATGTCTTCAAGACCGCCGGCGCCGCGTACGAGAAGAAGCACCCCGGGACCACCGTGACCTTCTCCTTCGCCGGCTCGCAGGAGCTCGCCGCGCAGGTGAAGCAGGGCGCTCCCGCCGATGCCCTGGTCACCGCCGACACCAAGACGATGGACGGGCTGCGGGCCGACACCGGCGCGCCGACCGTCATCGCCAGGAACCGCCTGGTCATCGCCACCGGCGAGGGCAACCCCAAGAAGATCGACGAGTTGAAGGACCTCGGCGACCCGGGGCTGAAGGTCGTCCTCGCCGCGCCCGAGGTGCCCGCCGGGCGCTACAGCGCGCAGATCCTCGACGCGCAGAAGATCGAGGTGAAGCCGGTCTCGCAGGAGCCGAACGTCCGCGCCGTGCTCAGCAAGGTCGAGCTGGGCGAGGCCGACGCCGGCCTCGTCTACAAGACCGACGCCGAGAAGTCCGCCGACAAGGTCGACGCGGTCGCGATCCCCGACGAGCAGAACGCCATCGCCGCGTACCCGGCCGCCACGCTCAAGGCGTCGAAGAACTCCGAGGCCGCCGCCGCGTTCGTCGCCTGGCTGAGCGGCCCGGAGGCGCGGGAGATACTGCGGCACGCCGGCTTCCAGCTGCCGTGACCGCGTCCGCGTCCGCGCCCGTGCCCGTGCGGAGGCTGCCCGGGTCTGGGGGACCGGGCGGCTCCGGTACGGCTCCCTCCGTCACCGACTCCTCCTCCGAGCCCGGGAACCATCGATGAAACGCCTCCGCCCCCTCCCGCCGGCCTCGACCCGGACGCCGCGTGTCCGGCGCGTCTCGCGGGCGCGCGCGCCGCTCGCGCTGGCGGTTCCCGCGCTGCTGGCCATCGTGTTCCTGCTGATGCCGCTGATCGGGATCCTCGTCCGCACCTCGTGGGGCGAGCTCGGAGCCCACCTGACCAGCCCGGGTACCACCCGGGCGCTGCGTCTCTCGCTCGTCGTCTCGCTCTGGGCCCTCGGCCTGTCGTTGCTCCTCGGCGTGCCGCTGGCCTGGCTGCTCGCCCGGATGGACTTCCCCGGCAAGGCGTTCGTCCGCTCCCTCGTCCTGCTCCCCATGGTCCTGCCGCCCACCGTCGGCGGGGTCGCCCTGCTGCTGGCCTTCGGCCGCCGCGGCCTGCTCGGTCCGTGGCTGGAGGACACGTTCGGCGTCACGCTGCCGTTCCACACCTCCGGCGCGGTCCTCGCTGCGACGTTCGTCGCCATGCCCTTCCTCGTCATCAGCCTGGAAGGCGCGCTCGGCGGACTCCGTCCCCGCTACGAGGAGACCGCCGCCTCGCTGGGTGCCTCGCCCCTCCGGGTGTTCCTCACCGTGACCCTGCCCATGGTCGCGCCGGGTCTCGTCGCCGGCGCCGCCCTCACCTGGGCCCGGGCGCTGGGCGAGTTCGGGGCCACCATCACCTTCGCCGGCAACCTCCCCGGCACCACCCAGACCCTGCCCCTCCAGGTCTATCTGCTGCTCCAGGAGGAGCCGGAGGCGGCGACGTCCGTCTCCCTGCTGCTGCTCGTCATCGCCATGCTCGTCCTGATCGCGCTGCGCGGACGCTGGACCGGAACCCCTAGCGACCGGTCCCGACCCGCAACGCACGCGGCGGACGAGCCGGGCCCCGCCCCCGCGACGCCTCCCGCCGACCCCGCACCCGTCGCGGCGCGGGACCGCTGGCCCCTGCACGCCGAGGTCGGCGGCTTCACCGAACTTACCCTGGACGCCGAACCGGGCACCACGATCGCCGTGGTCGGCGCCAACGGCGCGGGCAAGACCACCCTCCTGCGCGCCCTCCTCGGCCTGACCCCGCGCGCGCACGCCACCGTCCGTCTCGGCGACACCGACGTCACCGCGCGGCCTCCGCACCGCAGGGGCATCGCCTGGGTCCCGCAGGACGGCGCTCTCTTCCCGCACATGAGCGCGCTCGCCAACACCGCCTACGGCCTGCGCGCCCATGGTGCCTCCCGCGTCGAGGCCCGCCGCGAGGCACAGCGGTGGCTCGACCGGCTCGGCGTCGGCCATCTCGCGCGCCGCAGGCCGGCGCAGCTCTCCGGCGGACAGGCGCAACGCGTGGCCCTCGCGCGCGCACTCGCCGCCCGCCCCCGGCTGCTCCTTCTCGACGAGCCGCTCGCCGCACTCGACCAGACCACGCGCGCGCACGTGCGCCACACCCTGCGCCGGCATCTCGACGGCTTCGGCGGCGTCTGCCTGATCGTCACCCACGACCCGGTCGAGGCGGTCTCCCTGGCGGACCGCGTCCTCGTCCTCGACGACGGCCGGACGCTCCAGGACGCCCCGCCCTCCGAGGTCACCCGGCATCCCCGCTCCCCGTGGGTGGCCCGCATGCTCGGGCGCAACGCCTGGCCCGGTACGAGCACCCCCGAGGGGCTGCGACTGGCCGACGGCGGCCGCCTGGTGGTCGCGGAAGCCCTCCCGACGGGCACCGAGGCCCTGGCGATCATCGCCCCCGAGGCCGTCTCCCTCCACCGCGACAGGCCCGCCGGCAGCCCCCGTAACGTCTGGCCCGGCACCGTCCGGGAGATCACCACCTCCGGCAGCCGCCTGCGCGTCCTGGTCACCTCCGACCGGGCCCCCGACCTGGTCGCGGAGATCACTCCGCAGGCAGCGGCCGAACTCGGCCTCGGCGACGGCACGACGGTGTGGACGAGCGTGAAGGCGACGGAGGTGACGGTCGTGACCCTCTGACGCGGACGCCGTGGACGGCCCGGAGAGATCAGGGCGCGGAGCGGACGGAGCCATTGACTCCGGGTTCGCCCCCATGAGAGAAACCGCTTGCTAAGGCGCGCTCCTCCCCGCGCCGTCGCCCCACCTGCCCCGGGGGTCTTCTCGCCATGCGCTCCTCCGTCCCCTCTCCCGTTCCCGCCTCCTTCCTGTCCCGTCGCGGTCTGCTGCGCGCGGCCCTCGGCGCCGCCGCCGTCACGCCGTTCGCGGTGCCGGCAGCCGCCGCACCCGCCGTCGCCGCCGATGCCTACGACGCGCTCCGTCGGACGTGGCGGGACCTGCTCCTCGGCACGAACGTCGACCCCGCCGTCGAGCCCTTCGCCTCGAAGCTGGCCGCGCTCGGCGCGACCGCCCGCGACCTCCGCGCCTCCATGGCCCCGGTGAACGGCTCCCTCTGGCCCGACCTCCCCTACCTCGACCCGGAGCCGGACACGGACGCCGAGTCGTACACGTACTCCGGCAATCTGCAGATCAGTTACAGCCGGCTGCGCACCCTCACCGAGGCGTACGCACAGCCCGGAACCGGCCTCAGCGGTGACACCGGCCTGCGGACGGACATCCTCGCCGGACTCGACCACCTGCACGACCAGGCCTATCGCGCGGGCCGGGCCCGCTACGGCAACTGGTACAACTGGCAGATCGGCATCCCGCAGGCCCTGCTCGACATCGACGTGCTCCTGTACGAGCACCTGGGAGCGGCCCGCCTCGGCGAACACACCGCCGCCGTCGACCACTTCGTACCGGACAGCGCGGTCGCGAACTACACCGGCACCTCCACGGGCGCCAACCGGGTCGACCTGTGCAGGGTCCTGGCGCTGCGCGGTGCCGTGGGCGGGTCCCCGGCGAAGCTGGCCCTCGCCCGGGACGCGCTGTCGCCGGTCTTCCCGTACGTCACCTCCGGGGACGGGCTCTACGCCGACGGAAGCTTCGTCCAGCACCTCTACGTGCCCTACGCCGGCTCGTACGGCGCCGTCATGCTCGGCGGCCTGTCGATGCTGTTCGCCCTGCTCGCAGGCTCCGCCTGGGAGGTCACCGACAGCGGCAGGCAGGTCGTCCTCGACTCCGTCGAGAAGGCGTACGCGCCGTTCCTCTTCAACGGCCTGGCCATGGACGCCGTCTCGGGGCGCGCGATCAGCCGGGGCGTGCAGAAGGCGGACACCCGAGGCGTGCGTCAGGACGACCATCTGCGCGGTCACGCCGTCATCGCGTGCGTGGCCCTGCTCGCGCGGAGCGCGTCCGCCGCCGAGAGGACCCGCTGGGAGGGCATGGTCAAGGGCTGGATCGCGCGCGACTACTACAGCCCCCTCCTCTCCAGCCCCGCGCTCGGCGTCGCCGCGCTCGCCCGCCTGAAGAGCGTGGACGGCGGTACGGTCGCGGCGACGCCCGAGCCGTCCGGGCACCGCCTCTTCCCCGGCATGGACCGGGCCGTGCACCGCCGCCCTGGCTGGGCCGCCTGCCTGTCCATGGCGTCGAACCGGATCGCGTACTACGAGAACGGCAACGGCGAGAACCTGCGGGCCTGGCACAGCGGATCGGGGATGCTGTACTGGTGGGGCGGCGACTTCGCCAACGGGCAGTACAGCGACGACTTCTGGCCCACGGTCGATCCCTACCGGCTGCCCGGCACCACCGCCTCCCGCACACCGCTGGCCGACGGCGAGGGCGGGGTGTGGGGCGCCGCCCGGCCCGACGTGCGCTGGGTCGGCGGGGCGACCGACGGCACGTACGCGGCCGTCGGGCAGTACCTGAAGGGACTGTCCTCCACCCTCCTGGCCAAGAAGTCGTGGTTCTTCCTCGACGACTCGATCGTCTGCCTCGGCGCCGGGATCCACGGCCGCGACGGCACCGGCGTCGAATCGGTCGTCGAGAACCGCAACCTCGGGGCGGACGGCGCGCACGCCTTCACCGTCGACGGTACGGCCCAGCCCGGCACGCCCGGCTGGAGCGGCACCCTCACCGGCGCCCGGTGGGCCCATCTCGCGGGCCACGCGGGGTACGTCTTCCCCGGGGGTGCCACCGCACCGCTGAAGGCGCTGCGGCAGGCGCGTACCGGCGCCTGGTCGGACATCAACAGGAGCGCCGTGACCGATCCGGTCACCCGCAGGTACCTCACCCTCTGGTTCGACCACGGCACCGACCCGACGTGGGCCGCGTACTCCTACGTCCTGATGCCGGGAGCGAGCCAGGCGGCCACGGCGGCCCGCGCCGCCGACACGGCCTGGCTCGCGATCCTCGCCAACACCAACGACCAGCAGGGCGTCCGCGTCCCCTCCCTCGGCTTCACGGGAGTCAACTTCTGGGTCGGCGGCACGGTCGGCGACGTGACGGCCGGCGCTCCCGCCTCCGTGATGATCCGCGAGACGGGAACGACCGCGACCGTCTGCGTCTCCGGTCCCCTGCGCGACGGCGCGGCCATCGACCTGACGTGGAACCGGCCGGTCTCCGCCGTCCTCTCCAAGGACCCCGCGGTCACCGTGCAGGGCACGGGCTCCGCGCTCCGTCTGCGCATCGCGCCGGGCACCCTCGCGGGGGTGCACAAGGCGGTGGTCCGGACGGGCTGAGAGACACCGGACCCGGGCATCGCACCCGCCACACCGGAACCCGACCGCGGCACCCTCCGCGCCGGGCCGACCGAAGGCACCCACCACACGGCGACGGAGCGCTTGGCGTGCGGTGGGTGGCCGGCGCGCGACCAGGGAGGCCGTTCGGACGGCCGCGCCCTGATGGCCGCCAGGGCGGGCCGGTGGTTCACTCGGGAACGTGCCTTTCGACCACTACGGCGTCCTCGTCGGAACCCTGCGGCATCACTTCCGCGATACGCCCGACACCCAGGGCTCCTGGTTCCACGTCAATCTCAGGGTCGACGCGCCCGGCGGCCAGTACAGGTGCGCCGTCGACGTGGACAGCCACCAGTCCGCCACCGGCGTGCAGTGGAAGACGTTCACCCTGGATGCCTCGGACCTCGGCCCGGTGACCGCGCTGCCGGCCGGGTATCACGATCTCGCCCGGACGGCCGGCTCCGGGGCCCTCGACTACATCCGGCACCGGGCGCTGCGCGGCCGCCCCGGCTGCGCCGGGCGCCTGCTGTCGCGGTGGACGACGTCGTCCCGGCCGTGGTCGTCCGGCTCCAACCTGGACGCCGCCCTGGCCCTGGAGCCGATCCTCGTCGTCGGACGGCCGATCCTCGTCTTCGGCGAACCGTTCGACGTGGGTCTGGGCATGCACAACATCCACCAGAACCAGGGCGATCCGCAGGGCAGCCCGTGGTGGGAAGAGAACGGCGTCTGGCAGGACGGAGCGACCGTGACCCGCCGCCCCGACGGCCGCTACGACGTCTTCCTCAACAAGTTCTCCACCCAGAAGGACCGCACGGACGCCGAGGGCCATCCGCTTCCGTCTCCCTAGGCGGCCCGTGCGGTCCGTACGACCGGTGATCAGCGGCACGTCATGTCAGGGCCCGGTCGGTGGCGCCGATCGGTTCGCCCGCCGTCTCCCCGGCCTGCGCCGGGACGCCGCCCTGCACGGCGGCGCCACCGCGCAGGGCGGTCAGGAACGAGCGGGCCCAGTGGCTCACGTCGTGGGTGAGGACGTGACCGCGCAGGGCGGCCATGCGGTGGCGGGCCTCGGCCGGGGTCATCTCCAGGGCGCGGGCCAGCTGGGTCTTGACCTCCTCCAGGTGGTACGGATTGACCTGGAGGGCGTCGGTGAGTTCGGCGGCGGCGCCCGCGAACTCGCTGAGGACCAGGGCGCCGCCGAGGTCGTGGCGGCAGGCGACGTACTCCTTGCAGACCAGGTTCATCCCGTCGCGCAGCGGGGTGACGAGCATGACGTCGGCCGCGCGGTAGAAGGCGGCGAGCTCCTCGCGGCCCACCGAGGTGTGCAGGTAGTGCACGGCGGGGTGTCCGACCCTTCCGAACTCCCCGTTCATGCGGCCCACCGCCCGTTCGATGTCCTCGCGCATGCGGATGTAGTGCTCGACGCGCTCGCGGCTCGGGGTGGCGATCTGCACCATGGTGGTGTCCCGGGCGGAGATCCGCCCCTCCGCGAGGAGTTCGTGCAGGGCGCGGAGCCGGATGTCGATGCCCTTGGTGTAGTCGAGCCGGTCGACGCCGAGCACGATCTTCCGCGGGTTGCCGAGGTCGGCGCGGATCCGGCGGGCCCGGCGCTCGATGTCGGGTCTGCGTGCCAGCCTGTCGAGTTCGGCGGCGTCGATGGAGATGGGGAAGGCTCCCACCCCCACCGTACGGTCGCCGACGGTGAGTCGGCCCGGCTCGTCGCCGACGTCGGAGACGGGCCGGCCCGCCTCGGCCTCGGCCAGCGTCCGGGCGAGCCACTGGAAGTTCCGCGCCCCGCCGGGACGGTGGAAGCCGATCAGGTCCGCCCCCAGAAGTCCCTGCACGATCTCGGTGCGCCAGGGGAGCCTCATGAAGAGCTCGACCGGAGGGAACGGGATGTGCAGGAAGAAGCCGATCCGCAGGTCGGGCCGTTGTTCGCGCAGCATCGCGGGGACGAGCTGGAGCTGGTAGTCCTGGATCCAGACCGTGGCCCCGGGCCCGCTGACCTCGGCGGCCGCCGCGGCGAACTTCCGGTTGACCTGGACGTACGCTTCCCACCAGTGGCGGTGGTACTCCGGCGGCATGACCACGTCGTGGTACAGCGGCCACAACGTGGCGTTGGAGAAGCCCTCGTAGAAGTCGTCGACCTCCTCCACCGTCAGGTCGACGGGATGCAGCAGCAGTTCGCCGTCCTGCCAGGACCCTCGGGTCGTGCCGCCGACGCCGGGCCAGCCGACCCACGCTCCCCGGTGGGCGCGGAGGAAGGGCTCTAGCGCGCTCACCAGACCGCCCGGACTGCGGCGCCACCGTTCGGCTCCGTCCGCGTCCCGCTCCAGACTCACCGGCAGCCGGTTGGCCACGACGACGAGACCGGCACCGGTCGCCGTCGCTCCGTTCTTGTGCAGCTCTTCCATCCGGGTGCCTTCTTTCGCGAGATCACTCGGTCCTGGCCCACCGGGGACCGGTGTACGTCAGTTCCGGAAGTCGACGATCGTCTACAGATCGGTGGTGCCCCTTTCGTTCTCGAAAATGTCCACCCGCTCGTCATAGTGCCGAATGTGCGGGACGTGCACAGGAGGGCCTTTTCCGTCAACCCGTCCGGGCCGCGACATCTGCGGGAAAGACGTGATGACGTGGGCACTTGTGTGCAAGGGGAAACTGCTGCAACCAAAGGGAACAGAGAAAAGGAGGGTGCGGAGGGCGGACGCGGGGAGTGACTGTCGTGCATGCCGCGCCGGCCTTTCGCGAGCATCAGCCGGTGTCGAAATCCTGCCGCTCGCGGGAGGCGCCGTGGAGAATGGAGCGGTCGCCGGCCTTCCCCCGCGCGTGGCGACGCGGGGGAAGTCCGAAGCTTCGGCGAAATCCGCCGCATTCCGTTCGACCCCCGGAAGGAACTCGGTCACCGATCGCGAAGCCGAGCACCCGTCTGATCGAATTCCGGCCCCTGATCCCGAGCGCGGAAAGCGAATCGGACCAGCCGTATCCCCGGCGCCGCAGGGCCGGGCGTCGAGTAAGCCTCCGTGGTCTGGGTAGGCGCCGACCGGCTTCCTCGGAGGAGCGACAGGGAGGTGTCCCCCATGAGCACACCGAGCAATCCGGACCCGGAGCCCCGCACCACCCCCGGTCTCGACGCGGGCGGCGGCGTGCCCCCCGGAGAGACCCCTCCGGCCGAGGCGGGCACGGGCACCGGCACCGGCCCTCACCGGCCGCCCCGCCGCGGCTGGGCGCGTGGCCCCCTGGTCGTCGTCTGGGTCCTCGCCCTCGCCTGCGCGCTGTTCTTCCTCGCGTACGCGCTCGTGCTCGCCACGCGCTGACGCCGCCCGCCCACAGGCGCAGGGGGCGACAACCGGGACCCGCCCGCGGGGCTCCCGCGGGCGGGTCGATCCATCATGCTGCAGCGCGCGCCGGCCGACTCCGGCCTGCCGCCTGCCGCCTGCCGCCTGCCGCCTGCCGCCTGCCGCCTGCCCACCGTCAGCGTGCGCCCCGACCTCCGGACACCCATGGCTCCGCGCCCCGGACGCCATGCCTTCGTGCCCCCCCGGACGCCCATGCCTCCGTGCCCCCGCACCGGCTCCCCTCCCGCACCCCGCCCTACCAAACTCCGGACATTAGGCACAGAGAAGGGCACCTTTGGGTGAAAGGGTGATTTCAGCGAGTAGCGCTGCTCGGCAGGGGTACCAGCGGCCCCGGAGGCCGAGCACCCGCTCCCTCCTCGTCCCTGCATCCGCAGAGCCTCTCGTACGAGCCGCCTCCCGCGCTCCCGAAGAGCACCCGGACAGCCGGTTTCGTCTGGCGGCCCGCACACACGTGACGGACGCTGAAGTTCCGCACCGGCCCCCCGGACCACGCGCCCCACGCCGGGGCGCGGGGGCGCCGCCGGCTTCTCGTTCTCGTGAGCTGCGGTTCGTCCCCCACGTCCGTCGGAGGAGATCACCCATGACCACTTCATTCGCGACCGGCTGGCAGCACGCGGTCGTCACGGGCGGCGCCGGCTTCGTCGGTTCGCACCTGTGCGCCGCCCTGCTCGAGGCCGGAACAGCGGTGACCTGCGTCGACGACTTCAGCACCGGGCGCCGGTCGAACGTCTCCTCCCTGATGGACGACCCCGGCTTCACCCTCCTGGAGGCGAACGTCTCCGAACCGTTCTCCGTCGACCGGCCGCCCGACCTCGTCCTCCACTTCGCCTCGCCCGCCTCCCCCGCCGACTATCTGCGCCTCCCCCTGCACACTCTGGAGGTCGGCAGCCTGGGGACGCGGAACGCCCTGGCCCTCGCCCGGGCCTCGGAGGCGCGCTTCGTGCTCGCCTCGACGTCCGAGGTGTACGGCGACCCGCAGGAACATCCGCAGAACGAGCGGTACTGGGGCCACGTGAACCCGGTCGGACCCCGCAGCGTGTACGACGAGGCCAAGCGCTTCGGCGAGGCGCTCACCACGGCCGAGTCGTCGGAGCACGGCACCGACACCGCCATCGTGCGGCTCTTCAACACCTACGGCCCGCGCATGCGCGGATACGACGGCCGGGCGGTGCCCACCTTCGTACGGCAGGCCCTCGACGGCGCGCCGCTGACGGTCACCGGGGACGGTCTGCAGACCCGGTCCCTCTGCTACGTCGACGACACCGTCCGAGGCATCCTCGCGACCGCCGCCCACGGGATGCGCGGCCCGGTCAACCTCGGCAACCCGACCGAGATCACCATGCTCGACCTGGCCCGCTGGATCGTCGAACTCACCGGCTCGCGCTCGGAGATCCGGTTCATCGAGCGGCCCACCGACGATCCCGCCGTCCGCTGCCCTGACATCACGCTGGCCCGCGACAAGCTCCAGTGGGAGCCCACGGTCCAGGCCGAGGAAGGGCTGCGGCGCACGATCGCCTGGTTCCGCGCCCATCAGGACGACTGACCCCGCGCATCACGCCCTCCTCGCGAGAGACAGCCGTGCCCCGACAGCGGAAAGGCCCCCGCCACCATGCGTGTTCTCGGAATCAACGCTCTCTTCCACGACCCCGCCGCCGCCCTGGTCGTCGACGGGAAGACGGTCGCCGCAGCGGAGGAGGAACGATTCTCCCGGCGTAAGCACGGCAAACGTCCCGTGCCGTTCTCCGCCTGGGAACTGCCCGAACAGGCGGCCCGCTGGTGCCTGAAGCGGGCCGGTCTGCGGCCCCAGGACCTCGACGCCGTCGCGTACTCCTACGACCCCGCACAGGCCCTGCCGGCCGACGCCATGGGCCTCGACGACCCGTGGGACCACCTCCGCCAGACGTACGCGCGGGAGGTGCCCGGGTTCCTGCAGACCGCGCTCCCCGGCCTCGACCCCGGCATCGTCCGCTTCGTCGGCCACCACATGGCACACGCCGCGTCGAGCGCCTTCGCCGCGGACGACGCCGAGACGTCCTCCGTCCTGGTCCTCGACGGCCGCGGAGAACGCGGCTCCCACCTGTCCGCGCGACGGACCGGCGACCGCATCGAGCCGCTGTACGCCCAGGAACTCCCGGAGTCCCTCGGCCTCGTGTACGAGGAACTCACCGACCACCTGGGATTCCTGCGGTCCTCCGACGAGTTCAAGGTGATGGCACTCGCCTCGCACGGCACGCCCCGCATGCTCGCCGAACTCCGCCGCTACGTCCATCCGACGGGCGAGGGCGGCTTCCGCGCGAGCGGCGTGCCCTGGGACGAGTTCTGCCCGCCCCGCGCACCCGACGAGCCGTGGACCCAGGCTCACGCCGACGTCGCGGCGAGCACCCAGGCCGTCCTCGAGGAGACGATGCTGGACCTCGTGCGGTGGCTGCACGGGCGCACGCACGACCGGCTGCTGACCCTCGCCGGCGGTGTCGCCCTCAACTGCGTCGCCAACTCGCGGATCGCGCGCGAAGGGCCGTTCGATCGCGTGTGGGTGCAGCCCGCCGCCGGTGACGCCGGCACCGCGCTCGGGAGCGCGCTGCTCCTGTCGGCGGGGGCGGGCGACAACCCGGAGCCGATGCCCACGGCCGCCCTAGGCCGGGACTGGTCCGACGCGGAACTCGCCGGCTGGCTGAAGACGGCGGCGATCCCGTTCGAGCGCCCGCCCGACATCGCCGCCGCCGTGGCCGAGGCACTGGCCGACAACGCCATCGTGGCCTGGTTCCAGGGGCGTTCCGAGTACGGGCCCCGGGCCCTCGGCCACCGCTCGCTGCTCGCCCACCCGGGACACGCGGGCAACCTGGAGCGGCTCAACGACGTGAAGGGCCGCGAACAGTTCCGGCCCGTCGCGCCCATGGTGCTCGCCGAGCGGGCGGCCGAGATGTTCGACGGGCCGCTCCCCAGCCCCTACATGCTCTTCGTGCACGACGTCGCCGCCGAGTGGCGCGAACGCATCCCGGCGGTCGTGCACGTGGACGGAACGGCACGGATCCAGACGGTCGACCGGGACCGGGAACCGCTCGTGGCGCGCATGCTCGAGGAGTTCGAGCGCCGCACGGGCCTGCCGGTCGTGGTCAACACCAGCCTCAACACCGCCGGACGGCCCATGGTGGACGACCCGCGCGACGCCCTGGAGTGCTTCGGCTCCTCCCCGGTCGACCTGCTGGCCATCGGCCCCTTCGCGGTCCGCCGCGGCGAGATGTTCCGTCCCGGCGCGAACGGGTGGTCGCGATGAACGGCCCCCGCCCCGCGCTCTCGTACGCCGTGGTCGTACCGACCCTCGGACGGCCGAGCCTCGGCCGCTGCCTCGCCGCCCTGGCCGCGTCCCCCGGGCCGAAGCCGACCCGGATCGTGATCGTCCACGACCGTCCCGGCGGCGGGGCGATCCCCGGGCTCAGGATTCCCGAGGCCCTCAAGTCCCTGACCGTCGTGGTGCCCGGTGGGGGTCGCGGTCCGGCGGCGGCGCGCAACACCGGCGCCGTCGCGGCGGGGCCGGTGCCCTGGATCGTCTTCCTCGACGACGACGTGGTCCCCTCGGCCACCTGGGGCGATGGCCTGGAACGGGACCTCGCCACGGCCTCGTCCGACACGGCGGCGGTCTCCGCCCGCATCGACGTGCCCCTGCCCGCGGACCGCCGCGCCACGGACTGGGAGCGCAACACGGCCGGCCTGGCGACCGCCCGCTGGATCACCGCCGACATGGCCTTCCGCCGCGAGGCGCTGGAGGCCTCGGGAGGCTTCGACGAACGCTTCCGGCGCGCCTTCCGCGAGGACGCGGACCTGGCGCTGCGGCTCCTGGACGGCGGCTGGGTCCTGGCGGCGGGAACCCGCCGAACCACCCACCCCGTGCGACCGGCGGACCGCTGGGTCTCCGTACGCCAGCAGGCCGGCAACGCCGACGACATCCTGATGAGGCGGCTGCACGGGCCGGACTGGTGGTCCCGCGCGGACGCTCCGCGCGGACGCATCCCCCGCCACCTGGCGGTGACCGCGGCCGGCGTCGGCGCGCTGGGCTGCGCCGCGCTCGGCAGGCGGGGAGCCGCGGCCGTGTGCGCGGCCGGCTGGCTGGCCGGCACCGCCGAGTTCGCCTTCGCCCGCATCGCCCCCGGCCCGCGCACGCCGGAGGAGATCACCGCCATGATCCTGACGAGCGCGGTCATCCCGGCGGCCGCCACCTGGCACCGGGTACGCGGCATGATCGTCCACCGGTCGGCCCGCCCCCGTGACCGGGCCCGTCCCCCGGTCCTCCGCCCGGCGGCTCCGGACGAGCCCCTGCGCGAGGGGGTCCGCTCATGACCGGCCCTTCGACGACGACCTCCCGGCCCCACCCGCCGGACGCGCCGGGAGGTCGCGCGGGCGCGGCGAGCGGGGTCGGCCCCGCCGGCACGAACGGCGTACACCCCCCGCACGCCGCCCCGGCGCACCCGTCCGGCCCCGGGCGCCCCGGCCCCGGCCCCGGCGGCACGGCGGCCGCACGTCCCGCCGCCGCGGATGCAGGGCGCCCTCCGGGCGTAGGCGGCGGGCGCTCTCCGGCCGTGCGTCATGGTCGCTCGGACCGCCACCCCAGGCGCTCGGAGGACGCCGAGCCCTGGCTGCTCGACGGCGAGGGAGGCAGGGCAACACCGGCACCGGCCGGAGCGGGAAGGGCACGGGCGCCGTACGCGCGACTGCCGGAGGCCGTTCTCTTCGACCGCGACGGAACGCTGATCACGGACGTGCCGTACAACGGCGACCCGGACCTGGTGACGCCCATGCCGGGCGCCGCCGACGCCGTGAGTGCCCTCCGCGGCCTCGGTGTCGCCGTGGGTGTGGTGAGCAACCAGTCCGGCGTGGCGCGGGGCCTGCTCACCCGTCAGGACGTGGAGGCGGTACGGCTACGGGTGGACGACCTGTTCGGCCCCTTCGCCGTGTGGGCGGTCTGTCCGCACGGCCCGGACGACGGCTGCTCCTGCCGCAAGCCCGCGCCCGGTCTGGTCCTGGCAGCCTGCGCGCGGCTGGGCGTGCGGCCGGCCCGCACCGTGGTGATCGGCGACATCGGAGCCGACGTCGAGGCGGCCCGGGCCGCCGGCGCCCGGGGCATCCTCGTGCCGACCCCGGTGACCCTGCCCGACGAGGTCGAGGCGGCGGCCGAGACCGCCGCCGGTCTCCCGGACGCGATCCGCGCGATCCTCCTGGGCGCCGCCCCTCGCCCGCACGCACCCCACACGGGCGCGGCCCACCGCCCCTGCACACCCGCCCCCGGCACAAGCGACCCGCTGCCCCGCGGAGGCGCCCGATGAACGCACCCCCCACCACCCTCCCGGGCACGGCCCCGCGCGAGCGGTCCGCCGCCGCGCGGAGGTCTCCGCTCAACGCGCCCCGCACCCTCGTCGTACGCCTCGACAGCGCCGGGGACGTCCTGCTCGCGGGACCGGCGGTGCGGGCGGTGGCCGCGGGATCCGCCCGGACCGTGATGCTCTGCGGCCCACTCGGCGCCCCCGCCGCCGAGGTGCTCCCCGGCGTGGACGACGTCCTCGTCCACGACGCGCCCTGGGTGGGCCTCGACCCGCCGCCGGTGTCGCCGCGGGCCTGCGCGGCCCTGGTCGACGCCCTCGCCGCGCAGCGGTTCGACCGCGCCCTGATCCTGATCTCGTACCACCAGAGCCCGCTCCCCGCGGCCCTCCTCCTGCGCCTCGCCGGCGTGCCGTGGATCGCCGCCGACAGCGAGGACTATCCCGGCTCCCTGCTGGACCTGCGGCACCGCCGCCTGCCGGACCGGCACGAGGCGGAGGCCGCGCTGGACCTGGCACGGGCCTGCGGCTTCCGGCTTCCGCCCGGCGACGACGGGGCCCTACGGGTCACCGAGCGGCCCGACACCACGGGGCTGACCGGACCGGAGCCGTACGTCGTGCTGCATCCGGGAGCGGCGGTGCCCGCACGCGCCTGGAGCCCGGCGCGCGCCGAGCGGGCCGCGGCCGCGCTGCACCGCGCCGGGCACCGGGTCGTGGTGACCGGTGGCCGCGCCGAGAAAGCGCTGACCGCGCGGGTCGCGGGCCGGCGCGGCCTCGATCTCGGCGGCGCCACCCCCGATCTGCGCACCCTCGCGGGTGTCCTCGACCGCGCCCGGTGCGTGGTGGCGGGCAACAGCGGCCCCGCCCATCTGGCAGCAGCCGTGGGAACCCCCGTCGTCTCTCTCTTCGCGCCGGTGGTCCCCGCCGAGCGCTGGCGCCCCTATCGCGTCCCGCACGTGCTGCTCGGCGACCAGGACGCGCCCTGCGCGCTCAGCAGGGCCCGGATCTGCCCCGTCGAAGGGCATCCGTGCCTCGACGCGGTGAGCGACGCCGAAGTGATCGCGGCGGTGACGACGCTCACCGACCGGCCGGTGACCGGCGCCGCTCCGGCCCGCCCGGAGGACACCTACGGGGCCGAGCGAGGAGCGACGGTATGAACATCCTCCTGTGGCACGTGCACGGTTCCTGGACCACCGCGTTCGTCCAGGGCCCCCACACCTACCTGGTCCCGGTGACACCGGACCGGGGCGCCGACGGACGCGGCCGCGCCGAGACCTTCTTCTGGCCGTCGACCGTGCGCGAGGCGACCCCTCGGGAGCTCGTGGACGCGCCCGTGGATCTCGTCGTGCTCCAGCGTCCGCACGAGGAGGAGCTGGCGACCCGCTGGCTCGGTGGCCGCCGCCCCGGCAAGGACGTGCCGGCCGTCTACCTGGAACACAACACTCCGCGCGGTGACGTGCCCGACACCCGGCACCCGCTGGCCGACCGCGACGACCTGACGCTGGTTCACGTCACTCACTTCAACCGCTTGTTCTGGGACAACGGCCGTACCCGCACCACCGTCATCGAGCACGGCATCGTCGACCCCGGTCATCTCTACACCGGCCACCTGCCGAGGGCCGCCGTGGTCGTCAACGAGCCCGTGCGACGCCATCGTTACGTGGGTACGGACCTGCTGCCGCTGCTCGCGGAGGCCGCGCCGCTCGACGTCTTCGGCATGCGGACGGAGAACCTCGCCGACCATCTCGGCCTGACCTCCGACCGGTGCCGCACGGCCGATCTCCCCCAGGGCGGGCTGCACGCCGCCATGGCCCAGCGCAGGCTCTATCTGCACCCCGTGCGCTGGACCTCGCTGGGGCTCTCGCTCCTGGAGGCCATGCATCTCGGGATGCCGGTGGTGGCGCTCGCCACCACCGAGGCCGTCGAGGCCGTCCCGGCCGGCACCGGAACGCTCTCCACCCGCCCCGAGATCCTCGCGCGGGCCGCCCGGCACTACCTCGCCGAACCGGAGGCGGCGGCCGAGGACGGCGCGCGGGCCCGGCAGGCGGCTCTCGAACGGTACGGCCTCAAACGCTTCCTGGACGACTGGGAGCACCTCATCGCGGAGGTACGGTCATGACATCGCTCTCCTCTCCCGACGGCCGTCCGCTGGCCCTGGCCCTCGTCTCCGAGCACGCGAGCCCGCTCGCGGCCCTGGGCGAAGTCGACGCGGGCGGCCAGAACGTCCACGTGGCCCACCTGGCCGGGGCGCTCGCCGACCGCGGCCACCAGGTGACGGTGTACACACGTCGGGACGATCCGGCCCTCCCGGTGCACACGTCCCTACGGCCGGGCGTCGAGGTGCATCATGTCCCCGCCGGACCCTCCGAACCGATACCGAAGGACCAACTCGCGCCACACATGCGGGAGTTCGCACGCTATCTGGCCGGCCACTGGCAGGCCCGCGCCCCCGACGCGGTCCACTCCCACTTCTGGATGTCCGGCGTCGCCGCCCTGTGGGCGACCCGCGAGACCCACCTGCCGCTCCTGCACACGTATCACGCCCTCGGCACCGTCAAGCGGCGGCACCAGGGGCGTGCGGACACCAGCCCGCCCTCCCGGGTCGTCTGCGAGAGGGACGTCGGCACGGGCTGCGACCGTGTCATCGCCACCTGCCGGGACGAGGTCGACGAACTGGCCGCCATGGGCGTTCCGCGCGGCAAGGTCGACATCGTCCCCTGCGGGGTCGACCCGGAGGTGTTCCGTCCGGACGGTACGGTCGCGCCCCGCGGACCGTACCCGCACCGGCTCCTGCACCTGGGGCGACTCGTGCCGCGCAAGGGCGCGGCGGTGTCGATCGCCGCCCTGACCCGGCTGCGGAGCGCGGAACTGGTGCTGGCGGGTGGGCCGCCCGCCGACCGGCTCGACCGTGACCCGGAGGTCCGGCGGCTCCGCTCCCTGGCGAGAGAGGCGGGCGTGGCGGACCGGGTCCACTTCCTGGGCGGCGTGCCGACGGCGGAGGTGCCCGCCCTGATGCGCAGCGCGGACGTGGTCCTCTGCCCTGCCGACTACGAACCCTTCGGCATCGTGCCGCTGGAGGCCATGGCCTGCGGGCGGCCGCTCGTCGCCAGTGCCGTGGGCGGCCAGCTGGACACGGTCGCCGACGGGGTCAACGGCCTCCTCGTGCCCCCGCGAGACCCCAGAGCCCTCGCCGCGGCCGTGACTGTGCTCCTCGCCGATCCAGCCCTGCGCGTGGCGTACGGGAACGCCGGCCGCAGACGCGTCCTCGAACGGTTCTGCTGGGCGCGGGTGGCAGCCGCCACGGAAGCGTCCTACCGCACGGCGCTCGCCGCGCGGGCCCCGGTGGCGGGGGCGTTCTGACCTCCGCCCGCGCGACGACCCCGGGTGCGGTCCGGATCGCCGGGCGGTCCGATTCCGCCGGGCGGTGCTGTTCCGCCGGCGGAATCTGGCCGCCGGGCGCGAGCGGCCGGGGCCGGGTGCCCGCTGGACGGTCCGGACCACCTCAGTCGAGCCCTGAGCCACGAAGCCGGAAGGAGGTGCGGCGGGCGCGGAACAACGCGCCCGGCCGGCACACCATGAGCGAATCCCCCACGTCACGTCCCTCACGCACGTCTCCCCCACCACACCCGTACGAAAGCGCCGAGCGGCACTGCCAGTCGCTCCACGACGCTCTGGAACGGCTGCGCGGCCGGGAGCTGGGCGTCCTGGCCCGGTGGGGCGAGCATCTCTCCGAGGTGCTCCCCGCGGGCGCCCGGCTGCTGGCCGCGGGCAACGGCGGCAGCGCCGCCCAGGCGCAGCACCTGACGGCGGAACTGGTCGGGCGCTATCTGGAGGAGCGGCCCGCCTACTCCGCGATCGCGCTGCACGCGGAGACGTCGAGCATCACCGCCATCGGCAACGACTACGGCTTCGAGCACGTCTTCGCCCGGCAGGTCGCCGCGCACGGCCGCAGCGGCGATGTGCTCATGCTGCTGTCGACCTCAGGCCGCAGCGCCAACCTCCTCTCCGCCGCCATGACCGCCCGCTCGGCCGGGCTGCGGGTCTGGGCCCTGACCGGCGCGTCCCCCAACCCGCTCGCGGAGGCGGCCGACGAGGCCCTGTGCGTCGACGCCGCCACGACGGCGACCGTCCAGGAAGCCCATCTGGTGGCCGTCCACCTGCTCTGCGAGTTCTTCGACGCCGCCGTCGCCACCGGGCGGGGCACGCGGACCGCCCGCACGGGGACCCCCGCCTCTGCGGCGGCGAACGGGGCGCCCGGCCGCCGGGCCGTGCTGAACGGGGCTCCTCGCAGCGCCGCGGGACGGAAGGGGGCGGTACGGAACGGGGCGGCACGGGAAGGGGCGGTACAGGAAGGGACGCCTCGGAACGGCGCGGCACGGCACGGGGCGGTACAGGAAGGGGCGCCTCGCAGCGCCTTGGCACGGAACGGCGCGGCACGGGAAGGGGCACCTCGGAACGGGGCGCCGCAGGAGAGAGCGCCTTCGAGCGGGGCGCCGGCCGATGGGACCGTGCCCGCCGTACCCGCCGGCCCCGCCGCGACCGCTGCCCCGGCCCCGAACCCCGCGCCCGCGCCCGCCCTCCGGAGGTCGCCGTGAACTCCTCGTCCGGACCGCTCGTCGTCGTCGGCGACCTCCTGCTCGACGAGGACGTCGAAGGAGACGCGACGCGGCTCGCCCCCGACGCCCCCGTGCCCGTCGTCGACGTCGCGACGCGACGCACCCGCCCCGGCGGCGCCGGCCTGGCGGCCGCGCTCGCCGCACGCCACGGCGTCGAGGTCGTCCTCGTCACCGCGCTCGGCCGGGACGAGGCGAGCGACACCGCCCGGCGCGCGCTGCGGGACCGCCTGACGCTGGTGGAGATCCCCTTGGAGGGGACGCTGCCCGTCAAGACCCGGGTCATGGCCGGCGGCCGCCCCCTCGTACGCATGGACCGGGGCGGGGGCACACCCGGGGCCCCGGGAGCACCCGCCCTGGCCGCCCTCGCCTCGGCCCGGGCGATCCTCGTGGCGGACTACGGCCGCGGCACGGCGGACGCCCTGCGCACGGCGCTCACCTCGGCGGCCCCGCGCGTACCGCTCGTGTGGGACCCGCACCCCCGGGGCGGCCCGCCCGTGCCGGGGGCCCGCCTGGTCACCCCCAACGCCGCCGAGGCGGCCGCGCTCAGCTCCGTCACCGGAACCTCGCTGCGCGCGCACGCCGGCCGGGGCGCCGACCTCGCCGGACAATGGGGCGCCGGCTCCGTCTGCGTGACGCTCGGCGAACGGGGCGCGCTCCTCGCCCGGCCGGGCGCCGCCCCCGTCCTCGTACCGCCGCCCTACCGCGCCACCGGCGACCCGTGCGGGGCGGGCGACTGCTTCGCCGCGACGGTCGCCGCCGCCCTCGTCGGCGGCGCCCTCCCCGAGGAGGCGGTCACCCGCGCGGTCGCCGAGGCCGCGGCCTTCGTGAACGCCGGCGGCGCCGGCAACCCCGGCCTGTGGGAGACCGCGCCGGCCCACGGCACCGAGGCACCGCCGAGCCGCGACGCCTTCGAGCTGGCTCGTCAGGTCCACGCGCGCGGCGGCACGGTGGTGGCGACCGGTGGCTGCTTCGACCTGCTGCACGCGGGCCATGTGGGTCTCCTCGAGAACGCGGGCAGGATCGGCGACTGCCTGATCGTCTGCGTGAACTCCGACGCCTCGCTGACCCGGCTCAAGGGCCCGGGGCGGCCGCTCAACCCGCTGGCGGACCGGATGCGGGTCCTCGGCGCGCTGGGCAGCGTCGACGCGGTGGTGGCCTTCGAGGAGGACACGCCCGTCCGGCTCCTGGAAACCCTGCGGCCGGACGTGTGGGTGAAGGGCGGGGACTACGCCGCCGACGACCTGCCGGAGGCCGAGGTGCTGCGGACGTGGGGCGGCCAGGCGGTGGTCCTGCCCTATCTCGACGGCCGGTCCACCACGTCCCTCGCGCACCGGGCCGCCCGGGCGGCGGCCGACCGATGACGGAGTCGGAGGGGGGCGCAGGGGCGGCGGAGGTGCCGGGCGGGGCGTACGGGACCGCGGGCGGGCCGCCGGGATCCCGCCCGAGCGTTCTGGTGCTGCGCGCCCTGGGGCTCGGCGACCTGCTGACCGTCGTACCGGCCCTGCGGGCACTGCGAAGGGGCTGTCCCGGCCACGAGATTGTGCTGGCCGCCCCGGAACGGCTCGCGGAGGTCGCGCGCGCCACCGCGGCGATCGACCGGCTGCTGCCGACGTACGCTCCCGGCCGCGAGGTCCCGGCCGTGCTGCCGTGGACCGGTCCGCCACCCGACCTGGCGGTCGACCTCCACGGCAACGGCCCGCTCAGCCACCGCCTCCTCGACCGGCTCGGCCCGGGCGAGCTCTGGGCATACGGCCATCCCGACCTGCCGGGGCAATCCGGGCCCCGATGGCGGCCGGACGAGCACGAACGGGAGCGCTGGTGCAGGTTGCTGCGCTGGTACGGCCTCGACGCCGACCCCGGCGAGGTGCGGATCCCCGGACCGGCCGTCGCCTCCCCGATGCCGGGGGCCGTGGTGATCCACCCGGGGGCGGACGCCGCCGCCCGCCGCTGGCCGGTCGACCGGTTCGCCGCCGTGGCCCGCGACGCACGGGCGACCGGGCACCCGGTGGTGGTGACGGCGGGGCGGGGCGAGCACGAGGCGGCACACGCCGTGGCGGAGCTGGCGGGCCTGCCCGCCACGTCGGTCATCGGCGGGCAGGACGACGTGCCGTTCTCCCGGCTGTGCGCGCTGATCGCGGAGGCCCGCTGCGTGGTGGTGGGCGACACGGGCCTCGCCCACCTCGCCTCGGCGCTGGGCACCCCGTCCGTGGTCCTGTTCGGCCCGGTGGCGCCCCGGCTGTGGGGCCCGCCGGAGGAAGGCCCCCACCGCGCGCTGTGGCACCCGTCCCCGGACGACGACCCCCTGCGCCCGGGCGACGCCCACGGCGCCCTGCCGGACGCGCGGTTGCTCCGCATCACGGTGGAGGAGGTACGGGGGGCACTGGAGAGCCTGTTGAGGGAGACCGACGCGGCGGCGGGGGCGGGGTCTCGGGCGGGGCTCTGACGGCGGTGGTTCCGTGTACGGGGCCCCCACCGTCAGACCCCACGTCAGACCGCCGCCTCCACCTCCGGCCGCCCCACCGCGAGCACGGGCCTGACCGGCACGATCTCGGTGGCCGGGGTGGCCCCGGCCGGCGACGCCGCCCGGGCGCGGCGGGCGCGGGTGAGGAGGGCGGTGCCCACGGTGGCCGCGACCACCAGGCCGCCTGCCACGAGGGCCGCGCGGACCCCGAGCAGCTCCATCAGGAATCCCAGGGTCGGAGGCGCCGCCAGGCCCCAGAGCGTACGAATGCTGTTCCAGGCGCCGAGCACCCGGCCGCGCATGTGCGCCGGCGGGTCGGTCTGCAGGACGGTGTTCTGGGCGGTGTCCGCGACGGACTCCGCCACCGCCATGGGCAGGACCAGGACCAGCAGGACGGCGACCGAGGGCACCACGCCCGCGAGGACCTGGAGCAGCGCCCCGGCGAGTGTGAGGAGCGCGACGAGACGCACTCCGGGGCGGCGCAGCCGGGCGCCGAGGACCGCGCCGACGATGCCGCCCACGGCCAGCACGGTGGCGACGGTGCTGAACGTGCCTGCGTCGCCCGCGAGGGGGCCGGTGACGAGGACGACCAGGGTCAGGGAGTAGTTGCGGCCGAACAGCGCGCTGACGGCGTTGAGGCCGGCCAGGGCGACGAGCCTCGGCCGTCGGGCGAAGAAGGTCAGCCCCTCCCGCACTCCGCCGCCGCTCCCGCTTCCCTCGCCGCTTCGGATGCCCCGGCGCAGCCGTCCGAGGCCCGCGCCCTTGAGCGGGGCGGCGGTGGTGGTGGCGGGGCTGGCCCGCTTGACCAGCGTGACCGCCGTCGAGGGCTCGGCCGGCTCGTCGCGCCGTACGGGCTTGAGGAAGGGGATCACGGCGGCGACGAAGAGGAACGACAGCCCGTTCGCGACGTAGGCCGCGGCCGTGCCCAGGACACCGACCGTCACACCCGCGAGCGCGGCTCCGGCGAGCCGGCCCCCGCTGTGGGCGAGGGAGCCCACCCCGATCGCGGAGGGTACGTCCTCGGTGCGCACGAGATCGTTGCCAAGGAGGGCGCAGGCCGGGCCGTCCACCGTGGCGATGAGCCCGGTGAGCGCCGCCAGGCCCATCAGCAGGGGCAGGTTCAGCTGGTCGAGCGCCACGAGTACGGCGGTGAGCACCGCGACCCCGGCCAGCAGGGCCTGGCCGACCGCGGCCGTCAGCTTCCGGGGCCAGCGGTCCACGACGGCTCCGCCCAGGGGGCCCAGGAGCAGGCCTGGGGCGGCCTGGACGGACATGGAGAGTCCCGTCGCGGCGGCGGAGCCGGTGATCTGGAGGACCAGCAGGTTCTGGACGGTGAGCTGCATCCAGGTGCCGGCGTTGGAGACGAAATTGGCGACGGCCCACCAGCGCATGCTGCGCCCGCGCAGCGAACGCCACGGGGAGCTGTCGCTCCGGGCGGCTCGGGACGCGGAGGTGCCGGGGGCAGGGGCGGATGAGGGCGGCGTGGAGGAAGACACAGGAGTACCTGGGAGCGCGCGGCGGCGCGGATGGGGGAGGGAGGCGGCAGGACCCGCCGTGCCTCCCCGTGGTGCTGGAGCGGCGTTCCGCGAGCGCTCGGCGGTGAGCGGCGGGGCGGTCCCGGCGACCATCGTGGCAGACGGTTCCCGAGAAGCCATGGGCCGCTCGCCCGGGGCCACCTCGCCAAGGACCCGAATACGGCCAACGGGCTTGCGGCATATGCGCTTTCGCGCTTCTGGTGTGCTTGCTCACACCCCGCCCGCACCCTCCCCCGACCCTCCCGGGCGGGGCTTTCGGGCGACCGTCCGGAGCCCCGCCCGAGGGGGCTCCGTTGCACCCAGCGGCGTAATCCGGCGCGCCCGCCGCCGCACGACGTACGCAGAGTGAGACAGGACACAGAAAGCGGACTCCACACCGTACGGATTCCACTCCGAAGGGAACGCGATGAACAGCGGCGTACAGGTCGAGCTGGACGGCAGGCAGGCCCTCGTCACCGGCGGGGCGCGGGGACTCGGCGCCGCGATCGTGCGGCGGCTCGCGCGGGCCGGGGCGTCGGTCCTGGTGGCGGACGTACGCCAGGATCTGGCGAAGGAGCTGTGCGAGAGCCTGCTCGCCGAGGGGTGCCGGGCACGGCCGGTCGTCCTGGACGTCTGTGACGCGGAGGCGGTGGGCGAGGTCTTCCGGGATCTGGACGACACCGGTGAGGCGGTCGACATCCTGGTCAACAACGCCGCCATCGACGTCACGAAGGCAGTGGAGCAGCTGTCGGCGGAGGAGATGACCCGGGTCATCACCACCAA